>DAHUZK010000009.1 GCA_027306605.1 Acidimicrobiaceae bacterium | reverse complement strand
TTCAAATGAGGCCACCCGGCCGGCAGTGATCTCCTCGGTGGCTTCTCGCTCCATTCGCTGCCATCGATCCGTCCAGAACCACGACTGATCAGACGGCGTCGGGAGTCGTGGATCCTTCATGTGCCCAGTATGACTGCGAGGCCGACAGCACGGCGCCACGGCCAACCCACTGTGAAGCGGCGGTCAAGGACGGCCGAAGGCCGGCGAAGCGGATCCTTGAGGGCTGCGTCGTGAGTCCACTCGGCGTCCCACAATGGAGTTGGCCGGGCGGCCAGCGCCCGGCCTGGATGCGCAGTTGGGCCACTCCACGAGCGGGTGCGTGCCTTGTAACACAGCACCCGCAAAATACATACAAGGTCAATGAGTCATCAGGGCCAATGCCGCAGTCCCTCTCGTCGGGTAGCGGCGTCGAGGATGAGCTTCACTCCGCCAGAAGGTCCTGGCGCCGCTGCCACAACGCCTCGAGCTCGTCGGCTACGGCGACGTTCTCGGCGATCTCCTCGTCGATCTCGGTGGTGAAGTCGGCGTAGTAGTTCAACATGGCGTCGAGCTGTTGGCGGGACAGGCCCAGGTGCTCGGCCGAACGGGTGATGCGCTCCTCTGGCTGGACGTCCCCGCCGACCAGCCCGCTGACGACCTCCCAGACATCCGGACCGCCGATGAGCCCGGCCCGGCGACCCGACGGACCATCACGGAAGACGATCATCGGGTGGCGCCGTGTTCGGAGTCCTTCCTCGATGAGCTCCTCGGCGAAGGCCGACGTCGAGACGTTGCGAGATCCGGCTTCGGTCTTCAGCTGCTCGAGTACCTCGGGGCGTCGGAAGCGGATCGACACTGAGTTCGCCATGAATCCGTTGTACTCCTCCGCAGTTTCGGCGTGAACACGGTCGTTGAGATCAAGGTTCGTAGTGGTACCGGGCCTGCAGCACCACGACGTCGTCGTCTTCGACCATGTAGACCAAGCGATGCTCGCCGTCGATCCGCCTGGACCAGCTCCCCTGGAGGACATGGCGCAGCGGCTCTGGCTTGCCGATGCCGGCGAAGGGGTCTCGCAGCGTGTTCTCGAGGAGTCGGTTGATCCGCTTCACCATCTTCTTGTCGACCGATTGCCAGTGGAGGTAGTCGGACCAGCCGTGTGGCGTGAAGACCAGGCGCACTACAGCAGGTCGTGTGACTGTCGCTCACCGCTGCGAGCCTGCTCGAGGCTCTCGAGCAGGCGCCGGGCGTTGGCCGGCGCTCGGAGCAGGTAGGCGGTCTCCTCGAGGGCCTCGTAGTCCGCCCGGGACATCAGCACGGCATCTCCACGCTTGGAGGTGATCTCGATCGGCTGGCGGTCGTTGTTCACCTGCTCGATCAGCGGGAAGAGGTTCTTCCTGGCCTCGCTTGCCGTCATTGCCATCGGATCACTCCCTTACTCGTACCAAATACCGTACCACTTCTCTCGGGTGATCAGCTCAGATCCCCCGAGGAAAACTTTTTGGAAAAGGGTCTTGACAGCCTTGGAGATCAGTCGCATACTTGCGACCCCATATGACCGACGCCCCCGACTTCCGATCCGATCCCAGCGAGAGCCCCGAAGGGCGGGGCATCGCCTACGGCCGCCTGGCCGCCTTCTGGGACTCCATGCCGGACAACGTCCGGGCCGAGGCCTCCCGGGAGGCCACCATCGCCTCAATTGAGGACTATCCAGCCTTTATCCGCGAGCAGGTGACCAGCACAGCCGTCGAGGACGCCGAGCTCATCGGCTTCTGGGTGGCCTGGCACAAAGCCGGCGGTTTCGGGGGCCTCGAGGCCGGCGGTTGGCACCGGGCCACCGTCTACCGCAAGATCCGCCGCTTCCGGGCCCGCTTCGGCGCCCATCCCGACGAGCACCGCTTCGAGTGGATCAAGCTCGATCTCCGGCGGGCCTGGAGCGAGGAGCTCGAGGATGCCCTGATCACCTCCGTCAACCCTGACCCAGAACCCGTCTGAGAATCCCGATGCCTCCGTCGCCCCACACGTCTGCTCATACAGTCGCAAATATGCGTGTGTCGGCATCCGGGGACGGGCTGTGCGAGCTGGCCTCGGGGGTCGACGCTCTCTACCTCTCGGGTCACGGCTACCTCTCCAAGGGCCTCCTGGCCCAGCTGGAAGAGGAGCGCATGTTCGCCGACCGGGTGTCGGTGCCCGTCCCCTTCGAACTGGGCTCCCTCACTTTCGGGCTGGCCCCCCACGGCTGGGGCAAGTACCGCTACTGCCTCGACCACGAGACGGGGCGGATCGGCTTCACCTCCAGCCGCCGACTGCCCTCGGTGCGCGTTCAGCCCCGGGCCGAGTTCCTCCATGCGGTCGGGCCAGAGGAAACGGTGCGACATTTCGCCGACCTGGTGCGACCGTTCATTGAAGGACTGGTCTTGAGCGTCGCGCGCCTTGACCTCTTCGTGGACATGGAAGGGATGCAGCTGTGTACGCAGGACCGCAGTGCGTTCGTGTGCCGGGGCGACGGCTGCACGACCTACGAGAACGCCAACACCGTGACCGGCTTCGCCTTCGGCTCCAGACGGACCCAGCGCATCAGCGCCCGCCTCTACGACAAGACAGCCGAGATGACGATCAAGGGCACCGACTGGTGGGAGGCGCTCTGGGGGGAGCGGCACACACCCGGAGCTCCGGTGTGGCGCGTCGAGTTCGAGATCGGCCGGGCCGCGCTCAGCGCCCTCGAGCTGTATCGCCCCGATGCCGTGCTGGCGGCGACTCCGTCGCTGTGGCGCTACTGCACCACGGACTGGCTGACCCTGCGTACGCCGAGCGGGGACGCCAACCGCTCCCGCTGGCCGCTCGACCCTCGTTGGGACGTCGTCCAGTCGGCGACGCTCGCCCATGGCGGCACCGCGCTGCGCTTCATCCGCGAGCACAAGCGGGCGTCGTCCATTCACCGGCTCATGCCGGCTCTCGTCGGCTATCTCGTGGCCTTCGCCGTCTGGGCCGGCACCACCGACCTGCCGAACACCCTCGAGGCACTCTCGGCCAGCGTGGAGAACGACGAGATCCTCCGCCGGATGACCTTCGCCGAACGGGTCCAGCGACGCCGAGCGGAAAGGAGTTTCCGGTGAGCCAGGAAAGACAAGCCGGTACCGGCAGTGCTCGTTCGGTGAGCGCCACGTTGCGTTGTCCCCGCTGTGGCGACCATCGGCCGTCGGGGGCGCTCCTGACCCTTGACGATGTCGCGCTCCGATTGGGCACGAGCCAGCGCCACGTGCGCCGACTAGCCGACGAGCGGCGTATCCCGATTGTCAAGGTGGGCCGTTTCGTCCGCTTCGACGGCCACGAGATCGAGCACTGGATCGAGGACCACCGCATCGCTGTCGTGGATCCGGCCGCTTTGGCAAGAGCCGCCCGGCGCCGACGGACGACGTTTGGCCGATCGACCACCGCACGGGATCGTCAGCGATCTCAGCGAAGGACGGCATAGGCCATGTCTCCGGCACGTCGCTTCGGCAGCATCCGGGCCCGCGGCCGGGTTTACGAGGCCAGCTACTGGCACAACGGACGTCGTCACGTCGCACCGACCACGTTTCGGACGAAGAGCGATGCCGGGGCGTTTCTGTCCGCTGTCGAATCCGACATCCGCCGTGGCGTGTGGATCGATCCGTTCGGCGGGCGTTTGCGGGTACGCGAACTCGCCGAGGAGTGGATCGCCTCGAACCCCGGCAAACGTGAGTCCACCAGTGCGCGGGAGGAGGGGAGCCTGCGGCTGCACGTGCTTCCGGTCATCGGCGAACAGCGGATCGAGCGGGTCGTGCCGGCTGACGTCCAGCGCCTGGTCAACGGCTGGCGAACCACCCAGGCTCCGCGCACGGTGAAGCGCAACTACGAGGTCCTCCGGGCCATGTTCGGCTACGCCGTGCGCAACGACTGGCTGGCCCGGACCCCGTGTCGCAACATCGTGCTTCCCTCGATCGACGCCACCCGTCGCCACGACCTGACGCCCGAGGACGTCGGGCGTATCTCGGCCCAGCTGCCGGAGCGGTACCGGGCCATGGTCTGGATCGGCGCCACTCTCGGGCTGCGCTGGTCGGAGGTGGCGGCGTTGCGCGTCGGCCGGATTGACCTCGACGAGGGTCGTCTGTCCGTCGCCGAGGGACTGACACGGGGTATCGGCGGCCGCAACGTCTTTGCCCCACCCAAGTCCAAGGCCAGCGGGCGCACCATGTTCATGCCCGACTTCGTTGGCGCCATGGTGGCGGCGCACCTCGAGCGCGAGGGCCTGGGCGACGACGATCCTCACGCGCTCGTGTTCACCGACGACGAGGGCGGAGCCCTGCGCTACTCGAACTGGCGACGCCGGGTGTGGGAACCGGCCACGGCGGCCGCCGGGTGTGCCGGTGCGGGCTTCCACGACCTCCGGCGGCTGAACGCCACGACTCTCGTCGTCGAAGGTGTCGACGTGAAGACGGCGCAGACCCGTCTCGGCCATGCCGATCCGAGAGTGACCCTCGCCATCTATGCCTCGGCGCCGGCAGCGGTGGACCGTGAGGCCGCCGACCGTATCGGCGAGCGCTTCTTCCCGACCGGCGGCACGGGCGCGCCGGCCGGGTCCTGAACCGCTCGAGACGCCGGCACTCGAAATTGTTCCGCGCCATTTGCGCGCCAATTCTCCGGTGCGCTAATCGTTGATTCGTCAGATACCCCTCTGACCAGGGCCTTTCGAGTCGGGCTGCCCGGATTTGAACCGGGGACCTCTGCGTCCCGAACGCAGCGCGCTAACCAAGCTGCGCCACAGCCCGTCACCCCCCGCAGGAGGCCACATCCACACTACCGCGCCCTAGTCGGACGCTTCCCCGTTCCCGTCGGGCGACTGGCTTGTGGTGTCGTCGCTCGTTCCGGGCTCCGACGGATCCGAGACCGGACCGACGCGGGTGGCCACCACCTGCGCCACCCGCCGTTTGTCCATCTCGGCCACCTTCATGTTCCAGTCCCCGACGCGGACCTCCTCACCTTCGGTGGGGATGTGCCCGAAGCGCTCGAAGAGAAGGCCGCCCAGCGTGACGTACTCGCCGTCGGGGATGTCGACCACGAGCCGCTCCCGCACGTCGTCGACGTTCGTCTGCCCGTCGATGAGCCAACGCGTGGTGTCGACCCGCACGATGTGGGCTTCCTCCTCCTCGTCGAACTCGTCGTGCAGGTCGCCGACCAGCGGCTCCAGGAGGTCCTTGACCGTGAGCAGCCCGGCGACGCCGCCGTACTCGTCGACGACCACCGCCACCGCGCGCCGGTGCTTGCGCATGTCTGCCAGCGCCTCCAGGACCTTGAGCGACTCGGGCAGGAGGAAGGGTTGGCGTACCTTGCGCGAGATCTCGAGCGGGCTCGGATCGGTGGCGTTCCGGTCGCGGCTTCGGTCGTCTCGTGGACCGGTCGCGCCTTCAACGTTCTCTGCGCCCGCTGCGCCCGCTGCGCCCGCTGCGCCCGCGGCGCCCGCGGCGCCCGCGGTGCGGTCGATCGCAGCCTGTCGGCCGCCGCGCCCGCCGGTGCGGAAGATGTCGTTGACGAAGAGGATGCCGACCAGATCGTCGAGGTCGTCGTGGACGACAGGGAAGCAGCTGTGGCCCGATGTCCGCACCGCTCGCGCGATGTCGTCGGCGTGGACGGGGATGGTGAGGTACGTCACGTCCACACGCGGTGTCATCACCTCGCGCACGTCCATCTCGCGGAGGTCGGCCAGCGCCTCGGTGATGAAGCGTTCCTGCTCGGAGGCCTCGACCTCCAGCGCCGGCTCGTCCTGTGCGTCGAGGTGGCCGTGATCGCTCCGGCGCCAGCGTCGCCGTGACCGCTTCGACGGTGGGGGCTCGGTCGGTTCCCGGCGACGCGCCACGGCCGAGGGGATCAGGTGGTGGGCTCGGATCCCGCCTGGAGCGGGGGCGCACCGCCCACCAGCACGGGCACGGGCGTGAAGGAGTCGTCGGCGAACGTACCGCCGTCGACCAGGGCGCGCACGGCGCGCCGGAGTCGCAGTGGGTCGAGCGGTTTCACCAGCCACCCCTCCGCGCCGGAGCGGCGGGCCAGGAAGACGTCGGGCCGTCGGTCCAGCAGCATGAGCACCGGGACGTGGTCCATGGCGTCGTAGGACTCCTGGAGGCGCAGCTCGAGGCAGACGGCCATCCCGCCCATGTTGCCCATCTGCATGTCCACGATGACCAGGTCCGGTGCCTCTTCGGCCACGAAGGTCACCACCTCGGGTCCGGAGGTGACCGTGTCCACCTCGACGTCGGGACCGCTGATCACGGCTTCGACCTCGCGGCGCAGGGTCGGCGCGTCGCTGGCGACCAGGATGGTCTGCACGGATGCGGACACTATCGGACCATCGCCTGAGCCCGGAAACCCCGTTTGGCGCCTCCGACCGGCACGGTGACCATCCCGCGCCCGGGTCCGACCGGAACACATCCCCCCGGGGCCCGCGGTACCCGCTCAGTCGAAGAGGTGATCGGCCGCCCGCTGCAGCCCGCCCAGTTCGTGGACGTCCTGGCCGAAGAGCGGGATGCGGCCGACCGGCGCCGGGGCGACCTGCTCGGCCAGCCCGGCGAATGCGGCTTCCTCCCGAGCGGCCACCGCGTTGAGCTCCGCCAGGTTGGCCTCGAGAGGCTCCAGCTCCGAGGCGCGCCCGCCGGCGCCCGCACCCCCGTCGCCGAAGGCCGGGGCGATCCGGTTGACCACCAGCGCCGCGACGGCGACGTCGCGCTCGGTCAGCTTCTCGGCGAAGAAGGAGGCCTCGGTCACCGCATCGGGACGGGCGGAGGTCACGAGCACGTAGGCCGTGGACGGTTCCGCCAGCAGCTCGTGCACCGCGGAGGCCCGACTGCGGAAGCCGTCCTCCATTCCCTCGAAGGCCTGGAAGAAGGAGACAGCGTCCTGCACGATCTCGGCTCCGGCCACCCTGGAGATCGTCTTCAGCAGAGCCTGGGTGGCGACGCTCACGGCGCGCAGGCCGACGCGCGTCGGGACCATCAGTGTGCGGAAGATCCGGTTCTCGAGGAAGCGGGTGAGACGCCGCGGCGCGTCGAGCAGGTCGAGCGCGTTGCGGGTCGGGGGCGTGTCGACCACCACGACGTCGAACTGGTGCGAGTGCACCAGTTCGTAGAGCTTCTCCATCGCCATGTACTCCTGCGTGCCCGACAGCGCTCCGGCGAGATTCTGGTAGAGCCGGTTGGCCAGGATCGACTCCGCCTGCTCGGGCGTGCGGGCGTAGCGCAGCACCAGGTCGTCGAACGTTCCCTTCGAGTCCAGCATCAGCGCGTGCAGGCGGCCCGGCCAATCGCCGTGGACCTCCGTCGGCGTGTTGGGCAGGGACTCGACCCCGAGGGCGTCGGCCAGGCGGCGCGCCGGGTCGACGGTCACCACGCAGGAACGGCGGCCGGCCCGGGCGGCGGCCAGAGCGAAGGTGGCGGACACGGTGGTCTTGCCGACCCCGCCGGACCCGCAGCAGACGATGACGCCGCGCTCGGCCACCAGCTCGGGCAGGGTCGTTCCGGCGTTCACGACGCGTCCTCCGCCACCAGGCCCCGCACCGACTCGGCGAGGGCGCCGGCGAGCGCCCGCGTCTGCTCCGGTCCGATGGACTCGGTGTCGAGAGCCGGGACGAGAAGGTGGGGGAGCGGCAGTTCGCGACGGAGCCGCTCGACCTGCTCGGCCGAGACGGCATGGCGGTCCAGCCGGAAGCGGCGGGCCTGTTCCAGGGCCTCGAGGTGGTCCGGATCGACGGCCACGCCCGCCGCCGCGGCCACCTCGGCCGCCGGCCGGTCCAGACCGACGGGGTCGGGGTCGCAGGCGTTGACGATGACGGGGCCCAGCTGCACCCCGGCCTTGTCCTCGAGGGTGTAAGCCGACTCGATCGTCTCGGACACGGGCAACTCCTCGGGCAGGGTCACGAGGACCACCCGGCAACGGGCGGGGTCGCTCAGCAGGTCGACGACGTCCTGGGCCTGGACGCGCAGCGGGCCGCCCCGGGCGGCGTTCACCAGGCCGCTGGCCGAGGTCAAGAAGGTGATGGCGTGCCCGGTGGCCGGCGCGTCCACCACGATCAGGTCGGCGACCTCGGCGCGTTCGAGCTGCTTCACCTTGCCCAGGACGAGCACGTCGCGGATGCCCGGGATCGCTGTCGACACCACGTCGATCAGCCCCGAGCGGGCGAGCCGCCGTGACACCCGCCCCAGGCCGTGGTCCTCGAGGTACTCGATGAGGGCGTCGTCGGGGGTGAGCCTCCGGGCCCGGACCGAGCCCGCCAACCCCGCCGGCTGCGTCATGACCACTTCCTCGTAGCCCAGGTCCTCACGCCGGCCGAAGGCGGTGGTGATGCCCGACTTGCCCTCGAGCTCCACGATGAGCACCGACTTGCCGGCCTCGGCCGCCATGGTGGCCAGCGCCGCGCTCATCGTGGTCTTGCCCACGCCGCCCTTGCCGGCGACGACGATGACGTGGCTCTCTGTGCAGAAGGTCTCCACGTCCATGCGGGGCCGAGCGTAGTTGGCAGCCCCCTCGATCCAGCCGGTGACCGCGCAGAATCCCTGGTCAAGACCCTTGTCCGGCGAGCGTCGCCGGGGATAGCTTGACCGCCGGGGGAGTTCAGAAGGGCCCAAACGGGGGGTTTCGATGCGCCAGGGATCAGAGATGTGGCAGTTGAAGGCTGCGTGTCGGGGGCCGCAGGCCGCCGTGTTCTTTCCGCCGTCCCATGCCGAACGCAAGGAGGAGAAGGCCTCCCGCGAGGTCCGAGCCAAGGCGATCTGCGAGCAGTGCCACGTGCGCTGCGAATGTCTTGACTACGCCATCCGGATTCGCGAGCCGCACGGCATCTGGGGCGGGATGAACGAGGTCGAGCGCAAGCTCATGCTCGACCGACGCGCCAGCTGACCGGTCACCCACACGGCCGAGAAGGCCGAGCGGGCCGCTGACGGGGGCGTGCGGGCGGTGGTGAGCGTGCAGGCGGTGGTCAGTGCGGGGGCGCGATCCGCAACAGGGTGTCCGCTGCCAGCACGCCGCGGCTGTCGCACACCGCGCCGGGTCGGTCACCGGTGACCGAGCAGATGGACGCCGTGATCTCGTTGGCCGCCGCCACGACCGCTTGGGTCAGCGGCACCGCCGGCGTGGCGAGATACCCCGCGATCTGGTCCTGTGTCAGTCCGGCCAGCGCGGTGGGCGAGAACCCGGCACCGGTGAGCGCCCAGCGGTTGGCGATGTCGAGAAAGCCGAAGGTGGTTCGCCCCGCCCCGTAACCGGCGACGGCCGCGGCCTGCCGGGCATCGGGGTGCTGGAGCCCGAGGTAGCGGGCCCCGGTGGGGTTCAACGAGCCGTAGCGCTCGATCGTTTGGAGGTCGACGTACTTGCTGGAGTACGACGACTGCCAGAACGTGAACGTCGAGAGGTTGGCGAAGGCGCTGGTGCCGCTCGACTGCGTGAGGCCCAGTTGGTGGAACGTGCCGAATCGCGAGAGCGCGAGGACGAGCGGCCAGCGCTCGACGGCGGCGTAGGGCGCGAACTCGGCGCCGTAGAAGAAGACGACGGGCTTGGCCCGTGTGCCCCCCTGTGTGGACGCCCACAACGGCGCACCTCCGGTACCGACGGCATGGGGCGCCGTCACCGGAATGTCGGGCGAGTCGATGCCGACGGTGTCGAAGACGGACGCCGGCACCTGCTCCATGGTGGAGAGGAGTGAAGAGGACGCCGGCGAGAACTGCTCGACGGTCGAGGTTGTGCTCGGACCCGAGATGTCCCGCACGATCACCAGTGTGCCCAGCAACACGATGGCCACGACGATCAGCCCGAGGGCGAAGTAGCGGCGCGGCATCCTTCGCGGTGCGAGGGCCGGCGCGAGTTCGGGCGCGGACTGGCTCATGAAGTGGGTCAGATTACCCAGGGGTGCCCGTCCCGGGGACGCCGCCTCGGGGGGCGCCGCCTCCTCCTGCCGGTACCGTGGGCGGCGTGCCTCCATCGGTCTCACCTTCCAGTTCCCCTGACGCCGTCCGGATCCGCCCGGCGGCGACGGTCATGCTCGTGCGTGACGCCCCGGTGTCCTCGGGCGGGACGACCATCGAGGTGCTCATGGTGCGGCGGAACCTGAGCTCGGACTTCGTCGGGGGTGCCTACGTGTTCCCCGGTGGCGCGGTGGACCTGCACGACGGGGGCTCCGAGGCCGAGGCGTGTTGCGCGGGGCGGAGCGACGCCGAGGCCAGCGCGCTCCTCGGCGTCGCCTCCGGCGGGCTCGCCTACTGGGTGGCGGTCGTGCGGGAGACGTTCGAGGAGGCGGGCCTCCTGCTGGCGCGGCGCGAGGGCGGCCCGGACCTGCTGGACGGCGATCCCGAGGAGGAGGCGCGCCTGGCCGCCGAGCGTGTCGCCGTGAACGCCGGCACGCGCCGATTCCTCGATCTGTGCCACGACGAGCGACTGCGTCTCAACGTGGCTGACATTCACTACTTCGCGCACTGGGTCACGCCGCAGGGCGCCCCCCGTCGCTACGACACCCGCTTCTTCGTGGCCGCCGCCCCTCCGGGGCAGAGGGCGGCGCACGACGCCGGCGAGACCATCGCCGACGTGTGGATCTCGCCCCACGACGCCCTGGCTCGCCACCGCGCGGGCGAGATCGAGATCATCTTCCCCACCATCCGCAACCTTCAGGCCATCGGCCGTTTCGCCACCAGCACCGAGTTGCTCGACGCGGCGGAGGCCGCTTCGAGCGCGGTCCCGGCCATCGAGCCGCGGGTGGTGCCCGACGGCAACGGCATGCGCATCGTGCTCCCGGGGGACCCGGCCTACGAGCGCGGGGCCGTACCCGATCCCGGCGACGGCGCCGCCCTCGGCGACTTCAACGAGGCGGTGCGCATCGTCTCCATGCGGGCGAACCAGGAGGGCCCAGACGGCGCTCCCGGTCCGCTCCCGGCAGGATCGTGAGGGGACGCACCCTCGGGTGACGCCGGCGTGATCCCGGCGGTGCCGGACTTCGGCGTGGGCCCCGCGCCCCGGCCGGGACGCCTCGACGAGGTGGCTCCGGGCGTGCACCGGCTCACCGCGCCCAACCCCGGCCTGATGACCGGACCCGGCACCAACACGTACCTCGTCGGCCGCGGCGAGCTGGTCGTGGTCGACCCGGGTCCGGCCGACGAGGCGCACACGTCGGCCATCACCGCCGCCGCCGGGCGACTCGGCCGGATCCGCACGGTCCTCGTCACCCACACGCACGTCGATCATGCTCCGGGCGCGGCCGCACTGGCCGCGGCGACCGGAGCCCGCGTGGTGGGTTTCGGACCGGCCGAGGACTTCACGCCGGACGAGGCCGTGCGCGACGGATGGTCCGTCACGTGTCCCGCGCCGTCCGGCACACCGGCCTCACCCCACCGCGCCCCGCGGCTGACCCTGCGCGCGCTGCACACGCCCGGCCATGCTTCGGACCATCTGTGTTGGCTGCTCGAGGAACAGGCACTCTTGTTCACCGGCGATCACGTCATGCACGGCTCGACCGTGGTGATCCGCCCACCGGACGGGGACCTGCACCAGTACCTGGTGAGCCTGGCCCGCGTGCGTGATTCCGTCCCGCCCATCGGCACGCTGGCGCCCGGGCACGGCCGCCTCATGGACCATGTCGACGAGGAGATCGACGCGCTGGTGGCGCATCGGCTGGCGCGCCATGCCCGTGTCGCCGTGGCCCTCGCCCACCGTACCGACGCCACAGCCGACGAGCTGCTCCCCGAGGTCTACGGCGACGCCACCGAACGTCAGCTCCCGGTGGCCCGCTTTTCGCTCTGGGCCCATCTGCGCGCGCTCGGCGCCGAGGGTGCGGCGGCGCCGCTCGATGCGACCGTCGGGGCGGACGCGATCGAGAGCCGGTGGAGCACCCTCTGAACCGTGCTCCTCGGACGGGCCGGGCGCCACCCTCGCCCGGCGGCCCGGGCCGCGTCAGCCCGAGGCGCCGTCGCCTCGGGCCACCGCGGCTTCGACGTGCTCGAGGAGCCGGGCGGAGCATCCCTGCACGTCGATCACGGGTGCGACCTCCTCGGCCACGACGCGCGCCATTTCGGCGAACACCGCCGGGAGTTCGCTCCCGTCGTCGGCCAACGCCACCGGCACGCCCGCGTCGCCGGCCGCGGCCAGGGCGGGATGCAGCGGAATGGACCCGACGAGCGGGACCCCGAGGCTCCGGGCCAGCCGCAGGCCCCCGCCTGCGCCGAACAACGCATAGGTCGTGCCGTGCTCGCAGGTGAAGTCGCTCATGTTCTCGATCACACCCGCCACCCGTAGATAGCCGCGCCGAGCCATGTCCGCCGCTCGCGCCGCCACCTTCTGCGCCGCAACCGGCGGTGTCGTCACGACGAGCAGCTCCGTCCGCGGCAGCAACCGGGCCAGGCCCATCTGGATGTCGCCGGTGCCCGGAGGCAGGTCGATCAGGAGGTAGTCCAAGTCGCCCCAATGGGCGTCTTGGAGGAACTGCTGGACGGCGCGGTTGAGAACCAGGCCGCGCCACATGATCGCCTGTTCCTCGTCGGCCAGGAACCCCATGGAGAGCACGCGCAGCGTCCCGTTCCCGATGGCGCGCTCGAGCGGCACCATCTTTCCCTGCCGGGCCTCGACGTCCCCGTCCATCCCGAGAAGCCGCGGCACCGAGAAGCCCCAGATGTCGGCGTCGAGGATGCCCACGACGAGGCCCCGGGAGGCCAGGGCAACGGCCAGGTTCACCGTCACCGACGACTTGCCCACGCCACCCTTGCCCGAGGCGATGGCGAGGACACGGGTCGAGGCGGGCACCGCCGTCTCGGGAGCCTCCTCACGGGCCTTCCAACGGGCCCGGGCCATCACGGCGGCCCGTTCGGCCGCGTCCATCGTCACGACGCGCACGCCAGCCGAGCGCACCCACTCGAGCGACCGGACGTGGCCGATGACGTCCTGCTCGATCTGAGTGCGGAGCGGACACGAGGCGATGGTCAGGGCGACCTCGACCGTGACGTCCCCGCCGTCCACCTCGATGGCACGGACCATCCCCAGGTCGACGATGGTGTCACCCAGCTCGGGGTCGACGACCGCCCGCAGGCAGTCGCGCACCTGGGCCTCGGGATCGTCCGGCAGCAGGCCGGAGCGCTCTGGCGTGGTTGCCTCCGGATCCGTGGCCATGACGAGGAATTCTAGGTGCGTCGGGCCCATTTCCCGCCCCTGGCGGTGCCGGTGCCCGGCCCAGGGCCGTCCCGGTAACATGGGGACGTCCGGAGGCAGAGACCGCTGGCTCTCGGCCCGCCAGGGAGCGGTGCGACAGGAGGATCAAGTGACGACCATGTCCACGACCGTCAACATCGGCAAGAAGCCGGCCCCGGTGACCCTCAGCGACGCCGCCGCCACCAAGGTCGCCGAGCTGCTGTCCCAGGAGGAAGGTGCTGCCCAGCTGGCCCTGCGGGTGGCCGTCAAGCCGGGGGGATGCTCGGGCTACAGCTACGAGATGTTCTTCGACAGCGAGGTCATGGACGACGACGTGGTGCGGGAGTTCGGCACCGTCAAGGTCGTGGTCGACGCGGCCAGCGCCGAACTGCTGACCGGGTCGACCCTCGATTACAGCGACGGTCTCCAGGGCGCTGGGTTCAACATCTCGAACCCCAACGCCACGCGTACCTGCGGGTGCGGATCCTCGTTCAGCTGACCCCGCCCGCGCCGGGCGACCGCCTCCCTGCACGATCCCACGGTCGCTGAACCTTCGTCGGGCGCATCGTCGTCGGCTGCGCCCGCCTCGTTTCCTGCCGCGCCTCCTGCAGCCGTGTCCTCCGACAACGCCGGCGCGCCGACCGCGTCGGTCTCCTTCCACCTGAACGGGGATGAGGTCTCCGTCGCCGACGGCGTCTCGCTCCTCGATGCGCTCCGGGAAGAGTTGAGCTGTCGTTCGGTGAAGGACGGCTGCAGCCCGCAGGGACAGTGTGGCTGCTGCACCGTCTGGGTGGACGGGGCGCCGCGGGTTTCCTGCGTGACCCCGGTGCGCCGAATCGCCGGCCGCCACGTGACCACGCTCGAGGGTATCGGGGAGGAGCGCCGCCGTCGCTGGGCGACAGCGTTTGTCGCGCGCGGTGCCAGCCAGTGCGGCTTCTGCACGCCGGGAATCCTCATGCGCCTGGCTGCCCTCGAGGAGAGCACGTCCCGGCCGCAGCGCCGCGAGATCGAGGCGGCCCTGCGCGCCCACCTGTGTCGCTGTACCGGATGGCAGTCGATCGTGGAGGCGGCGAGTGAGGCGCTCGGTCTCGATGACGCGCCCGGTCCGGACGCCCCGCTGCACCGAGATGCGGATACCGGCGGGTCCGGATCGTGCGACGGAGGACCGCACGCGCCGCGCGATCCTCTCCTCGCCTCGTGGCGGGCCCAGGTCGAGGGCCCTGTCTTTCAGAGCTCGGGTCCCGACGTCGTGCTCGGCGGTGGGGGGTTCGCCGACGACACCGCACCGCCGGACGCCTTGGTGCAGCTCGGTGCTGCGGCGCCGCTGGCCCCGGGGCTGCGCGCCGCGCGGGCGGGCACAGGGCGCGTGCAGGGCCGCAACAGCACGGTGTCGCCCGTGCACCCGGTGGACGTGCCCCCCGGTGAGTGGGCCCTGACGCTCCGGACGACGTGGGTCGAGCCCGCGTATCTCGAACCGGATGCCAGTTGGTGCAGGCCGGGCGGAGTGCCGGCGTGGCCTCTGGCCAACGGGGGCGCCTTCGGGGGCAAGCGTCACAGCCCGGTGCCGGCACGGGCCCGGGAGCTGGCTGACGAGAGCGGGCAGGCGGTCCGGGTGGTGTGGCGTCGCGAGGACGTGGTGCGGCGTGGACCCAAGCGACCTCCAGTGGCCGTGGCGCTGCGTGCCGACGGCAGCGGCGTCGTGCGACTGGGCTGCCCACCGGGCTCCGCCGACCTCTCCGCCGCGGTGGCGCAGATCCGGCGGGTCTGCCCCGGCGTGGAGGTCGAGGTGGTGGCGGTGGCGGGACCGCCGGTGGGCCCGGAGCTGCGTGCAGCGGGTTGGGCCGAGACGTTGGCCGCGCTGCATGCCTTGCGTGCCCCGACACTGCCGGCCGGGTGTGGGCAGGCCCACGTGGCGGTACCCGGTGCCGGGAGCGCCTCGGTCGATCTGCGGCTCGATGCGGGTGGGCGCGGGCGCTTGCGCGTCGACGTCTGGGCCGGAGCGCCGACCTGCCCGGTCACGCTCCGCTCCTACGTGCTCGGTGCGGTGCACCAGGCCCTGGGCATGGTGTGGAGCGAGGGTATCGCCGTCGACGCCGCCGGGGAACCGCTCGACCTCACCATCCGCTCCTTCGGGATCCTCACTTCGCGGGACATGCCCGAGGTGGAGGTGCGGCTGCACGAGGAGGATCGGTGGCCGGTCAATGGGTCCGACGCCGTCTTCGTGGCGACGCTGGCTGCGGCGTGGATCGCCGAAGGTCTCCCCGACCACTGGCCGACGCGCCGTGCCACAGTGCGCGCGCCTCGACGCGAGACGGCATGACGCACGGCGTGGGATGCTCCGGCGGTCCGAGGGAACGGTCGGACGAGTGGGAGCGGCGTGCACAGGGAGCGGCGTGCGGAGGCAGCGGCGTGCGGAGGGAGTTGGATCAGTTGGAGACGGAAGGAGCCCTATGAGCCCGGCAGTTGGCCCCTATTCTCCCGTTCGACGCGTGGGTGACTGGGTCATCACGTCGGGACAGGTCGGCGTGGCCACCGACGACGCCGGCACGACGGCGCTGGTCCCGGGCGGCACGGTGGCCGAGCTGCATCAGGCTCTGCAGAACGTGGCGGAGGTGCTGGCGGTCGAGGGGGCGACGCTGACCGACGTCGTCAAGACGACCTTGTATCTCGTCGACATGGGCGACTTCGCTGCGGTGAACGCGGTGTGGATGGAGTACTTCGCCCAGAACCGCCCGACACGCTCCGCGGTCGCCGTCGCCGCGCTGCCCATCGGGGCGCGGGTGGAGGTCGAAGCCTGGGCCTACGCTCCTGTGACGGTCTAGGTCGTCCGGGCCCCCTCAGGCGGTCCACTCGGCCGGCAGGTCACCTGGGCCGGCAGGTCACCTGGGCCGGCAGGTCACCTGGGCCGGCAGGTCACCTGGGCCGGCAGGTCACCTGGGCCGGCAGGTCACCTGGGCCGGCAGGTCCGCTAGACCCACTGCGTCTGCTGGGTCGGCCCGCGATGCGGCGCCGTTTCGGGGGACGTCCGCGCCGTGTCGGCCGCGTCCCGCTCGGTCCCGCCCGTGCCCTCGCCTCCGCTCGCGCGCGCGTTGTCGTCGCCACCGCTTCCGTTGCGCTGGCTCATGCCGGCGTGCCAGGCCACCTGGCCGAAGCGGTAGCCCACCGATCGCACCGTTTGGATCAGGTGCGCGTGCTCCTCGCCCAACTTGGCCCGCAAGCGCCTGATGTGCACGTCGACCGTCCGGGCCCCGCCGTAGTACTCGTAACCCCACACGCGGCTCAGCAGCGTTTCCCGGGTGAACACCTTGGCCGGGTGTCCCGCCAAGAAGCGGAGCAGCTCGTACTCCATGTAGGTCAGGTCGAGGACGCGGCCCCCGACGGCAGCCTGGTAGGTCTCGAGGTTCAGGACGAGGGGCCCGTACTCGATGATGTCGGGCCGCATGCTCTGCCCGGCGCGCCAGAAGAGATGTCGGAGGCGTGCCGCCAGCTCGTCGGGTCGTGCCGGCAGGATGCAGAAATCGTCGAAGAGGTCGTCACGCAGCGTGAGCTCGCCCACCTGCTCGGGGCGGATGGCCAGCAGGAGCGGGCTCATCGGCACTTCACGCAGACGCAGGTGCCGGCAGAAGGAGACAGCGGGTGCCAGGTCGAGACCGGCCACCACCAGTGCCCCCGAGTAGGCGAACGCACGGCCATCCGGGCCCGGAGCAGCCGTCTCGTCGGGGCTGCCCACCCCTTGAAAGCTCAGGCCGGCACTCTGGAGCGCGAGCGTCACCTCGGCGGGGAGTGCGGCGGGGAAGCAGAGCAGCGGGTCCATGGCTCGGGCGGTCAGAGCAGCGGCAGGTATCGATCCAGCTCGAACTGGGTCACCTGAGCCTGGTAGGCGACCCACTCCTCGCGCTTGTTGCGGATGAACCACTCGAACACGTGGTCGCCCAGGGTCTCGGCCAGCAGCTCGGAGCCCTCCATCTCGTTGACCGCGTCGTGCAGGCTGGAGGGCAGGGGTTCGATCCCCTTCTTGGCCAGCTCCTTGGGCGTCAGGGTGAAGAGGTTGTCGTCGGCCTCGGGCGGCAAGGGGTAGTCCTCCTCGATACCACGGAGGCCTGCGGCCAGGATCACGGCGAAAGCCAGGTAGGGATTGCAGGCGCTGTCGGGCGCCCGGTACTCGAGGCGGGTCGACTCTGCCTTGCCCATCTTCACCACCGGCACGCGCACGAGCGCCGAACGGTTGTTGCGCGCCCAGCTCACGTGGACCGGCGCCTCGTAGCCGCCGATGAGGCGCTTGTAGGAGTTGACCCATTGGTTCGTCACGGCGGTGATCTCGCGGGCGTGGAAGAGGAGTCCGGCGATGAAGCGGCGCGCCACGTCGGAGAGCCCGTAGCGGTCGCCCTCGTCGACGAATGCGTTGTGCTCCCCTTCCCACAACGAGATGTGGGTGTGCATGCCCGAGCCCTGCACGCCGGCGAGCGGCTTGGGCATGAAGGAGGCGAAGACCCCCTGCTGGCGCGCCATCTCCTTGATCACCATCCGAGTCGTCATCACGGTGTCGGCCATGGTGAGCGCGTCGGTGTAGCGCAGGTCGATCTCGTGCTGGCTCCGGGCGTCCTCGTGCTGGGTGTGCTCGACGGGGATCCCCATCTCCTCGAGCATCAGGACCGAGCGTCGTCGCAGGTCGCTCGTGACGTCGGCCACCGACAGGTCGAAGTACGACCCCGAGTCGAGGACGACCGGGCCGTGCGCCGGGTCGGGGTCGGAGAAGTAGAAGTACTCGACCTCCGGCGAGGCGAAGAAGGTGTAGCCGGTGCCCCGCGCTCGCTCGAGGGTGCGGCGCAACGCATGTCGGGGATCACCCTCGAACGGCGTCCCGTCGAGGTTGGCGATGTCGCAGAACACCCGGGCCACCTGCGCGTCGTCGTGGTGCCACGGCAGGAGCTGGAAGGTCTTGGGATCGGGCCGGGCCAGCACGTCGGCCTCCTGGACGCGACTGAACCCGTCGATGGCCGACCCGTCGAACGTCATGCCCTCGTCGAGAGCGTTCTCGAGCTCGGTCGACGTGATGTTGAACCCCTTGGGAGTCCCGAGGACGTCGGTGAACCAGAGCTGGACGAAGCGGATGCCCCGCTCCTCGACGGTCCTCAACACGTAGTCCCGCTGGCTCTGCACACCACAAGCTTCGCACGCCTGCAGACCCCCGCCGAGCGCCGTGGGCTCGGGGGTACCCCCGGTAATCTGGACCGATGCCGTCTCTGCGCCTGGCCGCCGCGCAGCTGAACACCGTCGTCGGCGACCTCTCGGGCAACGTCGAGCGGATCCTGCGCGCGCTGGGGGCGGCCGAGGCGGCGGGCGCCGACCTGTGCGTGGCACCCGAGCTGGCCATTCCGGGGTACCCGCCCGAGGACCTGCTCCTGAAGCCCGGCTTCGTGGCCGACAACGTGGCGGCGCTCGAGAAGGTGGCGGCGGCCACGGGGCAGTGCGCGGCGGTGGTCGGCTTCGTGGGCGCCGCACCGGGCGGGACCGGCCTGGCCAACGCGGCGGCGGTGTGCGCCGGCGGGCGAGTCGTCGGCGTCTACCACAAGCGGTTCCTCCCCAACTACGGCGTCTTCGACGAGCAGCGCTGGTTCGTCCGCGGCGACGGGCCGCCGTCGCTCTTCGGCATTGCCGGGGCCTGGGTCGGCGTCTCCATCTGCGAGGACGTCTGGTTCGACGACGGTCCGGTTGCCCATGCCGGGCGCGGGGGCGCCGACGTCGTCGTCAACCTGAACGCGTCGCCCTACAACCGCGGACGTCGTACGGAGCGGCTGGCCGTGCTGCGCAGCCGGGTGGCCGAGGCCGGCTGCGCCATCGCCTACGTCAACCAGGTCGGGGGCCAGGACGAGCTCGTCTTCGACGGGGACTCGTTGCTCATGGCGGCCGACGGGACGCTGCTCGCCTCGGGTGCACAGTTCGCGGAGGACCTGGTGATCGTGGACCTTGCGGTGGGTCCGCACCGCCCCCACGGGGTCAGCGAGCTCCTCTCGCGCCTCGAGGTCACCGAGCTGCGGCCCGCCGAGCGCCCCGCCCGGCCTGCGCCCACGGTGCGCCCCGCCCTCAGCGATCATGCCGAGGTCTACGCGGCCCTCGTCCTCGGCACGCGGGACTATCTGGGCAAGAACGGCTTCACCGATGCGGTCATCGGCCTCTCGGGCGGTATCGACTCCTCCCTCGTGGCTGCGGTGGCCGTGGACGCCCTGGGTCCGAAGCGGGTGCACGGTCTCTCCATGCCGTCGCGCTATTCGAGCGAGGGGTCGCGTGACGACGCGGCGGTGCTGGCGGAACGGCTGGGGATCGACCTCAAGGTGGTGCCGATCGAGGAGGCGCACGTCGCCTTCGCGTCCATGCTGGCCCCCGTGCTCGGTCGCGAGCCCTTCGGCCTGACCGACGAGAACCTGCAGTCGCGGCTGCGCGGGGTCCTGCTCATGGCGGTGTCGAACGCCACGGGTTGGATCGTGCTGACGACCGGCAACAAGAGCGAGATGGCCACGGGTTACTCCACCCTCTACGGCGACTCGGCCGGCGGGTTCGCCGTCATCAAGGACGTGCCCAAGACGCTCGTCTACGACCTGTGCCGCTACCGCAACACTCAGGCGGTGCTCGAGGGACTGCCGGGTCCGATCCCCGACGCCGTGCTGGACAAGCCGCCCTCGGCCGAACTGCGACCCGACCAGCGCGACGACCAGTCGCTGCCGACCTACGAGCAGCTCGACCCGGTCCTCCAGGGCTACGTCGAGCGGGATCTCACCGCGGCCGAGCTCGTCGCAGAGGGCTTCGCGCCGGAACTGGTCGACCGGGTCGTGCGTCTGGTCGACGGCGCCGAGTACAAGCGGCGCCAGATGCCGCCCGGTGTGCGCATCACGACCAAGGCCTTCGGCAAGGACCGCCGCATGCCGATCACCAACCGGTACCGCTCCTCGGCACTCGAGGAGTCCGGGTCACGCGAGGGGTCCGGGTCACGCGAGGGGTCCGGCGGTGGGTGACGAGCCGGCGCCAGCCCCCCGGCCGGGGATCCGTTGGCGGGGCATCGACGAGCTCGCCACGCTCGTCGGCGCCTATTGCTGGGTGGAGCAACGCATCTTCGCCATGACCGGCGAGTGGGCCACCGGTCACGCCGAGGGCCCGGCGGAGGCAGAGTTGCGGGTCTGGTGCGCGGCGGCTTCGCGGCGCCACGGCGCGCTGGCGGCGCGCTGGGCCGAGCGTCTTCCGGTGCGGGCCGACGCCGACGCCGACGCGCTGATCACGCCGCCGGCCGGACCGCTGCCGGCGCGTCTGGACGGGCTGGCCGGCGAGCCGGTGCTGCGGCGCGGCGTCGTCGCGCTGGTGGAGGGTCTGCTGCCCGGGCTCGTGGCCGTCTACGACGCCCACCGTCAGGCCGCCTCCCCCGTGAGCGAGGGCCCGGTCCTGGAGGTCCTGGCGGGAGCCCACCGGGTGGTGGCGGCGGAGATCCGGGGTGGCCGCACCCTCCTCGGGGAAAATCCGCGCCGTCCGGACGGTGGCGACGGGCCCCGCCGGGAGGGTGGAGACGGGGAGGCACCGGTGCGGGAGCTCTTCGAACGGCTGTTGAACGAGAGCCATGTTTTCCCTGCTGTATGGGCATCTTGACAGCGCCATTACACTGTCTCCGCAGCCGTCGTACGCCAGGAACGGGCGTCGGCTGCGGTGTACGAGCGCAAGCCCGGCCAGGCCCCCCTGCCGCGGCAATGGGACGGAAGGTTTGGCGAGATCTTGGCGAAGGAACGAATTGAGCGCGACGACGAGGATCTCGTCCGGCTCTACCTGACGGACATCGGCCAGTACCCCCTGCTGACCAAGGACGACGAGGTCCGCCTCGCCCAGGCCATCGAGGCTGGGCGCGAGGCCGAGACCGAGGTGGCCAAGGCCCCGAAGGGGCTCACGACCGCCAAGAAGCGCGAGCTGCGCCGAGCCGTCATGGAGGGGGAGCAGGCACAGCAGACCTTCGTGCAGTCCAACTTGCGCCTGGTCGTCTCCATCGCCAAGAAGTACCAGGCGTCCGGCCTGCCGCTGCTCGACCTGATCCAGGAGGGGAACCTGGGTCTCATGCACGCGGTCGAGAAGTTCGACTGGCGCAAGGGCTTCAAGTTCTCGACCTACGCCACGTGGTGGATCCGTCAGGCCATCACGCGGGGCATCGCCAACACCGGTCGCACCATCCGTCTGCCCGTCCACGCCGGCGACACCCTCGCCCGCGTGCAGAAGGCCCAGGCACGCCTCGAGCTCAAGCTCGGCCGGCCGGCCACCCTGGCCGAGCTCGGCATCGAGGTGGAGATGCCCGAGGACAAGCTCGTCGAGGCGCTGCGCTTCCGGGCCGAGCCGCTGTCGCTGTCCGAGCCGCTGCGCGAGGACGGGGACGCCGAGCTGGGCGACGTGGTGGAGGACCGCTCGGCCGAGTCCCCCTTCGAGGTCGCAGCGGTGTCGCTGCTCCCCGACGAGATCGGCCGGCTGCTCTCCCCGCTCGACGAGCGCGAGCGCGAGATCCTGCGCCTGCGCTTCGGCCTCGACCGGGGCGAGCCCCGGACCCTCGAGGAAGTGGGCGAACACTTCAACCTGACCCGTGAGCGCATCCGCCAGATCGAGGCCCGGGCCATGTCCAAGCTGCGCCACCCGTCCTCGGACACGGGGGCCCGCGACCTGCTGACCGTCTAGGCGCGACCAGCGGTCCCTCGCGGGGCGTAGGCTGCGTCCCATGAAGAAGCTTCTCGTCCTCGCCCTGCTGGTCGCCATCGGTGTCGTCGCGGCACGCCGCCTGCGCGACGCGTAGGGGGCCCAGCGCGCAGGCCTAGGCCTAGGCGGCGCGCCGACCCGACGGCGTTCCGTGGCGGGCACGCATGCCACGGCGCCAGAGGATGAGCGCGGCGCCGGCGACGGCGAGGCTCGTCGTCACCACCGGCGTGGTCCGCCCCACCCGGTCCCGCAGGCGGATCGGCTTGGTGAAGTGGCGGATCTCCCAGCCGCGCTCACGCGCCACCCTGCTCAGCGCCCGGTCGGGATTGACCGCCACCGGCCGGCCCACCGCCTCGAGCATGGGCAGATCGGTGGCGGAGTCCGAGTAGGCGCTGCTGGCTCCGAGGTCGATGCCGGTGCGACCCGCCAGCTCGCGCATGGCCTCGGCCTTGGCCTCCCCGTACGCGTAGAAGGCCATGCGGCCCGTGTAGCGGCCCTCCTCGTCGACCTCACCCCGCGAGCAGATCGCCCCGTCCACGCCGAGCAGGTCGGCCAGAGGCAGGACGATCTCCTCGGGCGACGCCGAGACCAGATAGACGCGATGGCCGGCGGCGCGGTGCAACTCCATCAGCTCGAGTGCCTCTGCGTACATGATCGGCTCGATGGTCTGGAGCATCGTCTCGCGCACGATCTGGCGCACCTGCGCGCGGTCCCAGCCCTTGGTCACGGCCAGCATCGACTCGCGCACCTTGCCGAGGCGCTCCTCGTCGGCGCCGAAGTAGAGGTAGATCAGCTGGGAGAAGGCGGCGCGCGCCACCAGGCGCCGGTTGATCAGGCCGCCCTTGAGGAACGGGCGGCCGAAGGCGGCGATCGACGCCCGGTCGATGACCGTCTTGTCCAGGTCGAAGAAGGCCGCCTCCATATTCTCAATGGTACGGGCGGTACCGACCTCGCCTTGAGCGCGCGTGACGATCGGAGGACAGGCGCGCGAACGGGCCCAGGCACGACCTGAACCTGTGAGCAGGAAGGCCGCAAAGTTGCCGGCCGGTTGCGGGCCAGCGGGGTGGCGCAGCTGTGGCGACGCCGTGGCTACGCCGTGGCGTCGGCGATGAACAGCGCGTGCACGGCCTCCTCGACCTCGGCCGTCACGAGCACGAGCACCTCGTCGCCCGAAAGGAGGATGGTGTCGCCCCGCGGGACGACGAGGCGGTCCCCTCGGACGACGGCCACCACGACGGCGTCGCGGGGGAAAGCGAGGTCGGCGATGGCGGTGTCGTTGGCCGGAGAGTCGTCGGCCAGGGTGATCTCGACGAGATGGGCCGCCCCGCCCTGGAACTGCAGCAGGCGCACCAGCGAGCCGACCGAGACCGCCTCCTCGACCAGCGCGGTGAGCAGCTGGGGGGTGGACACCGAGACGTCGACCCCCCAGGTCTCGTTGAAGAGCCACTGGTTCTTGGGGTGGTTGACCCGGGCCACGACGCGAGGCACGGCGAACTCCTGCTTGGCCAGCAGGGAGATCACGAGGTTGTCCTCGTCGTCTCCGGTGGCGGCCACGACGACGTCGACGGTCGCCAGCCCGGCCGCGTCGAGAGAGGACACCTCGCAGGCATCCGCCGCGACCCAGGTCACGTCGAGGGTGGAGCGGAGCCGCTCCACCAGATCGGGATCGCGTTCGACCACGAGGACGTCGTGGCCGCTGGCGTGGAGGTCCGAGGCGATGGCGGTGCCGACGCTGCCCGCGCCGGCGATGGCGACCTTCACGCGCTGGCGCTCCCGGCGTCGTGCGTCTCCTTCTCCTTCTGCGTCTTCTTCTCCTTCTCCTTCTCCTCGAGAGCGTGCTCGGTGCGGGCGAGCGTGTCGTCGAGCTTCTTCAGCGAGTCGTCGAGCACGGCGAGGTGCAGCACGTCGCCCTCCTGCCCGATGAGCTCGCTGGCGTCGAGCCGCGGGACACCGGCGCGGGTGACGGCGACGATCCTGAGCCGGCCCGCTTCTTCGAGCTCGCTCAGGGCGCTCCCGGCCCAGGCCTCGGGCAGCGAGCGATCGACCAGTGACAGCCGGCCCGAGGGGTCCGACCAGTCGCCGACGTCGAGGTCGGGTATCAGGCGGCGGCGGACCTGGTCGATGGTCCACGTCACCGTGGCAACGGTCGGGATGCCGAGGCGCTGATAGATCTCCGCCCGCCTGGGATCGTAGATACGGGCCACCACGTTGGGGATCTTGTAGGTCTCCCGGGCGATGCGCACGGTCAGGATGTTGGTGTTGTCGCCGCTGGTCACGGCGGCGAGCGCGTCCGCCTGCAGCGCTCCGGCCCGTTCGAGATCGTCGCGGTCGAACCCCGAGCCCACGAGGCGCTGCCCGTCCCAGTCCTCGAGGCGCCGGAAGGCCCGCGCCGACTTGTCCAGGACGGCCACGGAGTGACCCTCGGCGCTGAGGGAGATGGCGAGGCCCGAACCGACCCGTCCACACCCGACGACGATGACGTGCACGCCACAGTGCAACACGCCCGGTCGGGCCGTGCAAAAAGGCGTCCCGGGCACCGGGGCGATTCCTTCTACTCTGTGGCCCGTGGCGAGCCCCACGACGTCGCGGCCCACGGTGCCGCTGCCGGGACCGGCGGGTGAGGACATTCCCGAAACCTGGCGTTACCGCCTCAAGAACAAGCTGTTGGGCCCTCCGCTCGTCACCGAGCAGTTGGCCACGGAGCGCCTGAGCAAGCCGATCGCCCTCGGGGTGCTGGCGCCGGACTGCATCTCGTCCTCGGCCTACGGCACCGAGGAGATGCTGACCCAGCTGGTGCCCTACGTGGGCCTGGCCGCCTTCACCCTGGTCGTCCCCATCACGCTGGCCATCCTGGGCGTCCTCTTCTTCGTCACCCTGTCGTACCTGGAAGTGATCCAGCTCTACACGAAGGCGGGTGGCTCCTACGTCGTGGCCCGCGACAACTTCGGCCCGAAGGTGGCGCAGATCGCGGCGGTCGCGCTCCTGATCGACTACACCGTGACGGTCGCCGTGCAGACCTCGGCCGGGACTGCGGCGCTGACCAGCGCCGTGCCCGCGCTGGCCAACACGTTCGACACCGTCGCCATCACGGTGGCCGTGATCCTGCTCCTGCTCTACGGCAACCTGCGCGGCATCCGCGAGGCCGGGAGCTACTTCGCCATCCCGACGTACTTCTTCGTCTTCTCGCTCGGCGCGGTCATCGTCATCGGGATCGTCAAGGAGGCTCTGGGTGCCCTGCACCAGATCCCTCTCCCGCCTTCGGACCAGGTCTTCGGAGGCAAGATCGGCACGCCGGGCTCGGGGTGGTTGATGGGCCTGGCCTTCATCTCGCTCCTGCGCTCGTTCGCCAACGGCGGGTCGTCGCTGACGGGGCTCGAGGCGATCTCCAACGGCGTCAGCAGCTTCCGCAAGCCCGAGGCGCGCAACGCCCGCCGCACGCTGGTGGTCATGAGCACGACGCTGGGCTCCCTGGTGCTCGGCGTCACGCTCCTGGCCAAGTGGACGCACGCCGTGCCCTATGCCAACGGCTCGCCCACCGTCGTCTCCCAGGAGGTCAAGGCCGTCTTCGGCACCAGCCCCATCGGCCACCTCGGCTTCTACGTCGTCCAGCTGGCGACGATGCTCATCCTCTACACCGGCGGCAACACCAGCTTCAACGGCTTCCCCTACCTGGCCAGCTTCGTGGCCGGGGACCGCTTCTTGCCCCGCCAGCTCACCCGGCGCGGGCACCGCCTCGCCTTCTCCAACGGGATCCTCGTGCTGGCCGCGGTGGCCCTGGCGCTCGTGCTCGTCTACAAGGCACAGGTCGACGGCCTGGTCGCGCTCTACGCCATCGGCGTCTTCACCGGCTTCACCATGGCCGGTTCGGGCATGGTGAAGCACCATCTGAGCACGCGCCAGGGGCGCTGGCGACGAGGGGTCGTGGTCAACGGGTTCTCTGCGCTCCTCGCCTTCGCCGTCGTGCTCATCTTCGCGGTGGCCAAGTTCAAGGAGGGGGCGTGGCTCATCTTCGTGGTCGGCCCGCTGCTCTACATCGGCCTGATCCGCATGCACCACCAGTACGCGGTCGAGTCGACCATGCTCGAGACCGGCGTCGTCGAGGCCTCCGAGGCACCGGTGCTCAGGCGCCACGTGGTCGTGGTCCTGGTCGACCGTCTCGACATGGCCACGGCGCGGGCCCTGCAGTACGCACGCACCCTGGCGCCCGACGACCTGCGGGCGGTGCACTTCGACATCGACACCAAGGCGGCGCGCGAGCTCGAGGCGGAGTGGAGCCGGCTCGGGCTGGCCCGCCTGCCGCTCGACATCATCGAGTGCCCGGACCGCCGGCTGGGGCGGGCCGCCGTCGAGCTGGTGGCCGACGCCACCCTCGACGGCGACACCGAGTGCACGGTGCTGCTGCCGCGCCGCAGCTTCGCCCGGGTCTGGCAGCGGTTCCTGCACGACCGCACGGCCGACCGGCTGGCGGCCGTCCTGGGCCAGGTGCCCCACGTCAGCGCCACCATCGTGCCCTTCGCCGTCGGCGGCCGCTACGAGGAGCAGGCGCGCTCCTACGGGCGCTCGGTCCAGCGGGCCCGCCTGGGCGGCCGGGGCAACGGTCAGGCGCCCGTCGACAGCGAGGGCCGCACCGGTGTCGACCGCATGGGGCGGCGCGACGGGCCGAAGCGGCCCCCCGCCGTCCTGGCCGCGGACGAGACGCTGGCCCAACGGGCAGGGGCGACCACACCGATCGCCTCGGTGGTGCCACGCCAGCGCAGCCGGGTGGCGGGCCGCGTCAAGTCGGTCCGGGTGCAGCCCCGTGCCGGCACCTCGAACCTCGAGTGCGTGCTGAGCGACGGCACCGGCGGGTTGCTGCTCGTGTTCCAGGGACGCCCGAAGATCGCCGGTATCGACCCCGGGGCCCGCCTCGTCGCCGAGGGCATGGTCGGCACGTGGGGACGCCGACCGGCCATGCTCAACCCCTCCTTCGAGGTCGTGCAGGGCGCCCCGAGCGATCCGGCCGAACCGTGAGCACGCCGCCCAGCTCAGCGCCACCGCCCCGGCCGTCGAAATTGCCGGTGCTCACGCCAGTAGCTATCGTGCCCGACGGCCCAGCGCCGGGTGCGACCTCGCCGGCGAGTCCGCGGAGCCGGGTCACGAGATCGACCGCCGCGGTGTTGGGCGCTGCCGCACCGCAGGGGCGAGGGCGGCACCACCACCTCCTCCCCGCCAGACGTACAGGAACAGAAAGGGCACACCGGGAATGATCAATTTCCTCGCCGCCGAGGGGGGCTACCAGGCCTTCCGCCTGACCGGGGCGGACAAGACCTGGCTGTACATCTGCCTGGCCGCCGGTGTCGTCGGCATCGCCGCCGGCCTCCTGCTCGCCCGCAACGTGCTGGCGGCGGACCAGGGGACGGTCAAGATGCGGGAGATCGCCCAGGCCGTCCAGGAGGGCGCGCAGGCCTTCCTCGGCCGCCAGTTCCGGGCCATCGTCATGATCATCATCCCGCTGGCCATCCTCATCTTCTTCACGGCCACCAAGGTGGTGAAGCCCGACGGCGGCGTGGCCCTCTCGTTCCAGCAGGACGGCCTGTACCGCGTGCTCTGCTTCCTCTGGGGCGCCGCCTTCTCGGGCCTGACCGGCTTCATCGGCATGAGCATCGCCGTCCGGGGCAACGTGCGCACGGCGGCGGCGGCGTCGAAGGGGGGCGGCATGGCGGCCGCCCTCAACGTGGCCTTCCGCACCGGCGCCGTGACCGGCATGCTCTGCGTCGGCCTCGGGCTGGCCGGCGCCACGGCCATCGTCCTGATCTTCCAGAACTCGGCGACGGCCGTCCTCATCGGCTTCGCCTTCGGCGCCTCGCTGCTCGCCCTGTTCATGCGGGTCGGCGGCGGCATCTTCACCAAGGCGGCCGACGTGGGGGCCGACCTCGTGGGCAAGGTCGAAGCCGGCATCCCCGAAGACGACCCCCGCAACGCGGCCACCATCGCCGACAACGTGGGCGACAACGTCGGCGACTGCGCCGGCATGGCGGCCGACCTCTTCGAGTCCTACGAGATCACGATCATCTCGTCGCTGATCCTCGGCTACTCGGCCTTCACCTCCATCCACAAGAACCCGACGCCGGCCGTGCTGTTCCCGCTCATCGTGCCCGCCATCGGCATCTTCGCCTCGGTGATCGGGGTCCTCGTCGTGCGGGCGCGCAAGTCCGACCGCAACGCCCTGCCCGCCATCAACCGGGGCTTCTGGCTGGCCGCCATCCTGACCGTGATCGGCGCGCTGCTCGTGGCCCAGTACTACGTGCACGACCTCAAGGTCTTCTGGGCCGTCCTGACCGGCGTCGTCCTCTCGCTCGTGGCGAGCCAGATCACCGAGCAGTTCACCTCGACCGAGCGCGGGCCGGTGAAGGAGATCGCCCGCTCGGCGCGTACCGGCCCGGCGACGACGGTCCTGTCGGGCATCTACATCGGTCTCGAATCGTCGGTCTGGGCGATCATCGCCATCGTCGTCGCCATCGGCGTCGCCATCGGGCTCGGCGACGGCAACATCGAATTCACCTTCTACCTCGTGGCCCTCATCGGCATCGGCCTGCTGGCCACCACCGGCATGGTGGTCTCGGAGGACAGCTTCGGACCGGTGTCGGACAACGCGGCGGGCATCGCCGAGATGTCGGGCGAGTTCACCGGCGAGGCCGAGCGCGTCATGGTGAGCCTCGACGCGGTCGGCAACACCACCAAGGCCATCACCAAGGGCGTGGCCATCGGCTCGGCCGTCATCGCCGCCGTGGCGCTGTTCTCCTCGTTCATCGAGACCATCGGCGCACAGCTGTACAACCATCCGATCGGCGCCGCCCTCTTCGACAAGTTGGCGGCGCAGATCAACGTGGCCAACCCGACCACGTTCATCGGTCTCTTGATCGGCGGCTCCATCGGCTTCCTCTTCTCCTCGCTGGCCATCCGCGCCGTGGGGCGTTCGGCCGGCACCGTCGTGCTCGAGGTGCGTCGCCAGTTCCGCGAGCACCCGGGCATCATGGACTACTCGGAGAAGCCCGAGTACGGGCGGGTCATCGGCATCTGCACCGCAGCGGCGCAACGCGAGCTGGCCACGCCGGCACTGCTGGCGATCCTGGCGCCGGTCATCGTCGGCTTCGGCATCAACTACTTCGCGCTGGGCGCGTTCCTCGCCGGCACCATCCTCACCGGTCAGCTGCTGGCCAACACCCTGTCCAACTCCGGTGGTGCATGGGACAACGCCAAGAAGTTCATCGAGGACGGCAACGAGGGAGGAAAGGGATCGGAGGCGCACAAGGCGGCCGTCATCGGCGACACCGTCGGCGACCCTTTCAAGGACACGGCCGGCCCGGCGCTCAACCCGATGATCAAGGTGATGAACTTGGTCTCGCTCCTCATCCTGCCTGCAGTGATCACGCTGCACCACAACACGGCCGCCCGCCTGTCCATCGCCGGCGTGGCGCTGGTGGTGCTGCTGATCGCACTGGCCTTCTCCAAGCGGGCGGGGGAGGCGATGGACTCCGACAGCGCGGACCAGACACAGGCGCAGCCCGCCGCCGTCGCGTCCGCCGATTGACCTGATCAGCGGCCTGAGCGCCTGCTGCGCGGGAGCCGTGCCGGAACCCCCCGCCCTTGACAGGTGGGGTGGCGGGCCCCCACTCTGACGTGACCATGCCCTCCCTTCCACCGCTCCGACCGACGCCCCGCGGGCCGCACCACGAGGTGCGCCATGGGTAAGGCGCTCGTCATCGTGGAGTCACCGGCCAAGGCGCGCACGATCAGCGGCATGCTCGGACCCGACTTCATCGTCGAGTCGTCGGTCGGCCACATCCGCGACCTGCCGCGGGGCGCAGACGAAGTGCCGGCGGCCTACAAGGGTGAGTCGTGGGCACGCCTCGGCGTCGACGTGGACAACGGGTTCAAACCGCTCTACGTCGTGTCCCAACCCAAGAAGTCGGTGGTGGCCAACCTCAAGAAGCTGCTCAAGGGTGCCGACGAGCTGTACCTCGCCACCGACGAAGACCGCGAAGGCGAGTCGATCGCCTGGCACCTCTCCGAGGTGCTGTCGCCCACGGTTCCGGTCAAGCGCATGGTGTTCCACGAGATCACCCCGGCGGCGATCGCCCGTGCCGTCGACGAGTGGCGCGAACTGGACCGGCGCCTGGTGGACGCGCAGGAGGCCCGGCGGATCCTCGACCGGCTCTACGGCTACGAGGTGTCGCCGGTGCTGTGGCGCAAGGTCATGCCGCGGCTCTCGGCCGGCAGGGTGCAAAGCGTCGCCACCCGGATGGTGGTCGAACGCGAGCGGTCCCGGATGGCGTTCCGGTCCGCCACGTGGTGGGGGGTGGAGGGGACGTTCACCAACGCGGCCGCTCCGGCCGGCTTCGGGGCGACTCTGGTCTCCCTCGGCGGTACGGCGGTGGCCACCGGCAAGGACTTCGACGCGCTGGGCCAGCAGACGGGCAAGGGCGACGTGCGGGTCCTGGGGGAGCCGGAGGCCACGTCGGTCTCGGCCGCCCTGACGGGGCAGTCCTTCACCGTCAGCGCTGTCACCGAGCGTCCCTTCCGGCGCTCCCCGGCCGCGCCGTTCATGACGTCGACGCTGCAGCAAGAAGCGGGGCGGAAGCTGCGCTTCAGCGCGCAGCGAGCCATGCAGGTGGCTCAGCGGCTCTACGAGCAGGGGTACATCACCTACATGCGCACGGACTCGACGACGCTGTCGGACGAGGCGCTCAGCGCGGCGCGCACGCAGGCCCGCGAGATGTACGGCGATGCGTACGTCCCCGACGCGCCGCGCCGCTACGAGCGCAAGGTCAAGAACGCCCAGGAGGCGCACGAGGCCATCCGGCCCGCCGGCGAGAGCTTCCGCACACCCGAACAGGCCGGGCGCCAGCTCTCGGGGGACGAGCTCCGGCTCTACGAGCTGATCTGGAAGCGAACGGTGGCCTCGCAGATGAACGACGCCACCGGCACGAGCGCACAGGTGCGCCTGACGGCGGCGGTGCCGGAGGGGGCGGCCCAGGGGGAGGAGGCCGAGTTCTCGGCCAGCGGCCGGGTGATCGCCTTCCCGGGCTTCCTCCGTGCCTATGTCGAGGGCGAGGACGATCCCGAGGCGGAGCTGGCAGACCGCGAGGTGGTGCTGCCGGAGCTGGCGGTCGGTGACGTGGTCACCGGGGCCGCGTTCGAACCCGGCTCGCACACCACGCAGCCGCCGGCGCGCTACACCGAGGCGTCGCTCGTCAAGGCGATGGAGGAGCTCGGCGTCGGCCGTCCGTCGACCTATGCCAGCGTGATCTCGACCATCCTCGATCGCGGGTACGTGTGGAAGAAGGGCACGGCACTCGTGCCGAGCTTCACCGCCTTCGCCGTCGTGGGACTGCTGGAGCGCTACTTCACCAACCTGGTCGACTACGGCTTCACCGCGTCGATGGAGGACGACCTCGACGAGATCGCCGCCGGGACCGAGGAGGCGCTCCCCTGGCTGACGCGGTTCTACTTCGGGAGCGCGGCGCCGGGTGCGATGGCGAGCGACGGCAACGAGGTCGACGGGGTGGGGCTCAAGGCGACGGTGGCGTCGCACCTGGCCGAGATCGACGCTCGCGAGATCAACTCGATCCCCCTCGGCGAGGGCAGCGACGGCCAGCCCATCGTGGCGCGGGTGGGCCGCTACGGGCCCTATCTCCAGCGTGGCGAGGACCGGGCGTCCATCCCCGACGACGTGGCCCCCGACGAGCTCACCATCGAGCGCGCCGAGGAGATCCTGGCCGCGCCCTCCAACGACCGGGTGCTCGGGACGGACCCCGAGACCGGCCTGGACATCCAGGTCAAGGCCGGTCGTTTCGGTCCCTACGTCCAGGTGGGCGAATTGGTCGAGGGCGGTGACAAGCCTCGGACGGCATCGCTCTTCGCATCCATGGACCCGGCGACGATCACGCTCGAGCAGGCGCTCGACCTCCTGCGCATCCCGCGCACGGTGGGTGCCGACCCCGACACGGGTGAGGACATCGTGGCGCACAACGGGCGCTTCGGTCCGTACCTCAAGCGTGGGACCGACACCCGCAGCCTGACCGGCGAGGAGCAGCTCCTCACCGTGACGCTCGACGAGGCGCGCGCGCTCTTCGCACAGCCCAAGCAACGCCGGGGCCGCGCCACGGCGGCGGCACTGCGCGAGCTGGGGACCGACCCGTCCACCAACCTGCCCGTCGTCGTCAAAGAGGGCCGGTTCGGACCGTATGTCACCGACGGCACCACCAACGCCAGCCTGCGCAAGGGTGACTCGGTCGAGAGCGTCGACATCGACCGGGCCTCGGAGCTGCTGGCGGACCGCCGGGCCGCCGGGCCGAGCACCCGGAGGAAGACGGCCAAGAAGGCGACTACGGCCAAGAAGGCGGCTACGGCCAAGAAGGCGTCCAAAGCCAAGAAGGCGTCCAAAGCCAAGACGACCACGAAGAGGGCTGCGCCGGCGAAGGCGGCCGAGGACACCGGTTCGCCGCTACCGCCCCCCGCACCCTCTTGAGATGGCTGCGCGGGGTCGCCTGATCGCGCTGGAGGGTATCGACGGCTGCGGGAAGACGACCCAGGCGACGGCGCTGGCAGCGTCGCTCGGCGCCACCTTGACCCGGGAGCCCGGCGCCACGCACATCGGCGCCAGGCTGCGCGAGCTGCTCTTGGCGGCGCCGGGTGACGAGGCTGCGGCACCGTCGGCGCCCGTTCCCTCCCCGCGCACCGAGGCCCTGTTGATGGTGGCCGATCGTGCCGAGCACGTGGCCCTCGTGATCGAGCCGGCGTTGTCGGCGGGTCAGTGGGTGGTCACCGACCGCTTCAGCGGGTCCACGCTGGCCTACCAAGGATACGGCCGCGGCCTCGACCCCACGACGCTGGCCGAACTGGTCGAATGGGCCACGGGCGGGTTGGGTGCCGACCTCTCGGTGCTCGTCGACGTGCCCGTGGCGGTGGCAGCGGCGCGTCTGGCCGCCGGCCCGGGGGGTGCGGCTCGTCTCGACCGCATGGAACGACTGGGCCCGACCTTCGCGGCTCGGGTGCGGGATGGGTTCTTGGCCCAGGCCGCGGCCGATCCGTCGCACTGGCTCGTGGTGGACGGGGAACTGCCGATCGACGAGCTGGCGGCCCATATCGTGGCCGCGGTGCGGGCACGCCTGGGTGAGAGACCGGCAGCGAGCCGATGAGCGAGACGATGAGCGAGAGGACGGTCACGGTGGAGCCCGGTGCGGGAGACCGGCCCGTCGCCGGGCTCTTCGCCGGCGTCGTGGGTCAGGACGAGGCGGTGGCGGCGCTGCGGGCCGCCGCGGTCCATCCGGTGCACGCGTATCTCTTCCGCGGGCCGTCGGGCAACGGCGCGCTGGCTGCCGCCTACGCGTTCGCCGCCGCGCTGCTGTGCCCCGATGGTGGCTGCGGGGAGTGCGCGACCTGCCGGGCGGCGCTGGCGGGAACGGATCCCGACCTGCACGTCGTGCGTCGCAGTGGCGCGTCGGTGTCCATCGGCGAGATCCGCCACGTGGTCGCGCTGGCCCAGCGCCGGCCCTTGCACGCTCGGCGTCAGGTGATCGTGGTGCTCGACGTCCAGCTCGCTGCACTGCGAGCGCCGGCCTTGCTCAAGACCCTGGAGGAGCCGCCTGGCGACACCGTCTTCGTGCTGCTGGCGGAACAGATCCTCCCGGAGCTGGTCACCATCGCCAGCCGCTGCGTCGAGATCGCCTTCCCGCCCGTGCCGCGCGCCGAGCTGGTGGCCTGGTTGACGGCTTCGGGCGTGCCGGCGGACATGGCCGCCGTGGTGGCCGACAGCAGCGGGGGCAACCCCGAACGGGCGCGGGTGATGGTCGACGACCCCGACGTGGCCGCCCGCGTCACGCTCTGGGAGTCGGTGCCGGCGGCCCTGGGTCCGGCGGGGACGTCGGCGGCGGCGCTGACGCGACAGGTCCTCGAATCGGCGGATCGGGCCGTCGAACCGCTGCGGGCGGTGCACGCGCGTGACGTCGAGGCGCTCACGGCCGCCGCCAAAGAGATGGGCGAGCGGGGCCTGCCCGGACGCAAGGAGATCGTCGAGCAGCACCAGCGTGAGGAGCGCCGCTTCCGCACCGACGCCCTGCGAGCCGGATTGGGCGTTCTGGCCCGCCGCTACCGGATGCAGGTCGTTCGCGCTGCGACCTCGGAGACGGTTGCCGTCGGGGACCAGGACGTCCTGGGGGCCGCTGCCGCGGTCGGCCTGATCACCGAGACAGCCGAGGCGCTCCCGCGCAACCCCAACGAGGCGCTCTTGCTCCAGTCGCTGTTCGTCCGCCTGGCTGCGCTGGCGGCGTAGGAGCAGCCGGTGCGCCTGGGCTCCACCAGGCCGTTTACACTGGCTGACCGTCGCCCGAGCCGGAGGTGTCGCCGTGGTATTCCGGTCGGGACAATCGCCTGGGTAGCTCAGTCGGTAGAGCAGCGCACTCGTAATGCGCAGGTCGTCGGTTCGAATCCGACCTCAGGCTCCAGCTTCAGTTCAGAGCGCTCCTGGTCATGCGGGAGCGGCGCTGCAACGTGCGACGGGCCTGGGACGGACTTCGGAAGGCCTCAGCTTGCTTCCAGATGATGACGGAGCGCCTCTCGGATGACCTCGGAGACGGGGACGCCTTCGTCTTCGGCCCGGCGCGTGAGGCGCTCCTTGAGGTCGGGATCGAGCCGAACGGATTCAACCGTTGACGGCGCAGAGCCGAGCCTGGGCCGCCCGCGCTTGCCGCGCCAGGCGAGGATCGCGTCGACGTCGTAGCCGGCCTCGGCTTCGGCGGCCAGGTTCTCGATGAGATCGTCGTCGATTGGCGTGCCGGACTTGGTATGTCCGTACGTGCGCTTTGTCATGTGTCGAACAGCTTTCGATACGCAGCCCGGAGTGGCATGGCGTGGATGATCACCTGGTCACCTTCTGCTGTGACGAGCACGATGATCTCCAAGAGATTGGCGGCGCGATCCGGACCAATGACCAACTACCGGTCGGGGTCTTCACCGACGTCGTCGATTGCGACGGAATGCTCGATGGCGTGGAGGATGTCGTCATCACTGATGCCGTGGCGCCGGGCAGCCGGGTGGATCTCCACACGCCAATACTGTAATACAAAAAGGTGGACATGCTGCCACCGGCGGGCTTGGGCGGCGGGCCGGGTGACGAGTTCGGTGTGATGTCGCGAGACATCGGAGACCGATGCTTTTCAGGCGCTCGAGCCTACGGCGGCGGTGGGCACTGTACGCCGGCGAACCCCATGAACTCGCAGAACGTCTCTCGGGCCACCTTCCACTCACCGTCGATCAACACCGCCCGACCGATACGCCCTCCGAACGTCTGGTTCATGGGTGCTCCGACTTGGATGGTGAACAGCACCCGGGCCTCGCGGTCGTTGACGAATCGCACGATGTCGGCCGTGACCGTGGCTCCCGGAGCGGTGTCGTTGATCGTGATCCGGTGGCGGTCTCGGGCTTCCTCCAAACAGCTCCCGAGGTTGGACCCACCCTCGACCGCCCTGACGTTCCCGGTTTCGTCGGCGCTCATCAGTGATCGGGGGGCTGCCGTGAGCTCGGATGTCGTCGGCGTTCGGGGGCTCCGATGACCCTGCTCGACCAGCGCCCCACGGCAGACCGGAGAGCCGGGACCGATGCCGAGGCCCTGTTCAAAGAGGCCAGACGACGGCGTCGC
>DAHUZK010000005.1 GCA_027306605.1 Acidimicrobiaceae bacterium | reverse complement strand
CGCAGGGCGCGGTAGACGTCGAAGGGCTCGGCGGCGAGGTCCAGGTCGTAGCGCTGTGACAGCACGACCTGGAAGATGTCGCCGGCGCGGATGTGCTCCTTGGCCGCGCCGATGGCCGCCTTGAAGTCGTCAGCCTCCACGGTCCGTCTCGCTGACGCCTTCTCGAGCCCGGGCGGGGGCGCAGCCACCAGCTCTCCGGTGACCGAGGCCGATCCCGGCCGGGGGTGGGTGCAGTCCGAGGCCAGCTCGGCCAGACGGGCACACGCGTCCGCATAGGCCGCGGCGACGGCTTCGCCGTCCACCACCCCGTCGGGCGCGTCGGGTACCACCACGTTGTCCACGAGCACGATGCGCTGGCGCCAGTGGTCGAAGGCGCAGAACTGCCCGATGACCACGAGGGCGGCGTCGGGGTGGCCGAGGTCGTCCCTCGGCGCGTCGGGAAGCCGCTCGACCTCGCGCACGACGTCGTAGCCGAGATACCCGACCAGACCTCCGTGCAGCGGCGGCAGCCCGGGGAGGGCCGGTGAGCGGAAGCGCGCCACCAGTGCCTCGACCGCAGCGAGGATGCCGTCCTCCGACGGTGCCAGCCCGAGGCGTCCGGTGGTCACGACCGTGCTTCCCCGCGCGGTCAGGGTGGCCAGCGGGCGGCGGCCCACGAAGGAGTAGCGGCCCCAGCGCTCACCGCCTTCGACGGACTCGAACAAGAAGCCGTCGTCCTCGCCGACCACGTTGGCGAAACAGGCCACCGGCGTCAAGGCGTCCGCCACCACCTCGCACCACACGGGCACGATGGCGTGCTCCTTGGCCAGGGCGGCGAACTCGGCGGGGTCAGGCCTGAAACCGAGCGCACCCGCTCCCCTCCCGGGGTCCGGTGCGCCTGTTGGGTTCACGGCGCGGGCACTCCCGGGCCGGTGCCGATGGTCCGGTAGAAGCAGGTGCGCTCGCCCGTGTGGCACGCGCCACGGCCGTGCTGGTCGACGAGGACGACGAGCGCGTCGCCGTCGCAGTCCACCCGGACCTCGCGCACGTACTGGCGGTCGCCGGACGTCTCGCCCTTCTGCCAGTGCTCCTGACGGCTCCGGCTGTAGAACCAGCTGCGTCCGGTGGCCAGCGTGCGGCGCAAGGCCTCGGCATCCATGTAGGCCACGGTCAGCACGGTTCCGTCGGCGGCGTCCTGGACGACGGCAGGCACGAGCCCGTCGGGATCCTTGGCGAAGTCGACCGCCGCGACGAGCGCCTGGTCGACGCGGAGGGGCACCCCCTCGGCGACGCCGGAGGTCCCGGCACCTCCGGCGCGGGGCGCGCTCAAAGGTAGAGCCCCGTGCCGCTGTCGTTGCGAGGCGACGCGATGGCATGGATGTCCCGCTCGCGCAGGATCACGTACTCCTCGCCGTGCACCTCCACCTCGAAGCGGTCCTCGGGGTTGAACAGGACGGTGTCACCCACCTTGACCGTGCGCACGTGCGGTCCGACGGCAACGGCTTCCGCCCAGGTCAGGCGCCGACTGATCTGGGCCGTCGCCGGGATGAGGATGCCGGCCCGGGAGCGGCGCTCGCCGTCGGTCGGCGAGATCTGCACCATGACCCGGTCGAAGAGCACCGAGATCGGCTGCTTCTCGTCGGGAGCGGCCGGGGCGTCTCCGACCGCGCCGGATCCACTGTTCGATCCGCTCTTCGTTCCGTTCTTGGTCGGCGTTGGCACACTGGCACGGTACCGCACGAGGCCGCCCGGCCAGGTCAGCCGGGGACGGGATCGGCCGGACGCACCGTGACCCCGTGGTCGGCCATGTAGGCCTTGGCCTCGGCGATGGTGAACTCGTGCCGGTGGAAGACGGAGGCGGCCAGGACGGCGTCCGCCCCGCCCTCCAGGGCGCCGTCGACGAGATCCTGGAGCCGGCCGACCCCTCCGGAGGCGATCACGGGCACGTCGACCGCGTCGACCACCGCACGCGTCAGCCCGAGGTCGAAGCCGTCGCGCGTCCCGTCACGGTCCATCGACGTGAGCAGGATCTCGCCGGCGCCGTTGGCGGCGCACTCGACCACCCATGCCACGGCGTCACGTCCGGTCGGCCGGCGTCCGCCGTGGGTGTGGACCTCCCAGCCGCCTCCGTCCCGCCGTCCCCGGGCGTCGACCGCCACCACCGCGCACTGAGCCCCGAACTCGTCGGCGATGTCGCGCACCAACGACGGTCGCTCGACGGCGGCCGTGTTCACCGCCACCTTGTCCGCGCCGGCCCGGAGGAGGCGGCGTGCGTCCTCTGCCGCCCGGACACCGCCGCCGACCGTCAAGGGGATGAACACCTGCTCGGCCGTACGGGCCACGACCTCGACCATGGTGGCGCGCTCGTCGGAGGAGGCGGTGATGTCGAGGAACGTCACCTCGTCCGCGCCCTCGGCGTCGTAGCGAGCGGCGAGCTCCACCGGGTCGCCCTCGTCCGTCAGGTCGACGAAGCGGACGCCCTTCACCACGCGGCCGCCGGTCACGTCGAGGCACGGGATCAGGCGGACGCTTCGCACGCGATCACTCCCTCTCGGACGCTGAAGCGCTCCTCGGCCAGTGCCTTGCCCACGATGGCGCCGTGCAACCTCCGGCCGGCCACCTCGAGACGCGCCAGCGCGGTCAGGTCCTCGAGCGCCGACACGCCCCCCGAGGCCACCACGGGCAGCGCGGTGGCCTCGAGCAGCGAGGCCAGGCCCGCGAGGTCGGGACCGGCGAGCATGCCGTCGCGCGCCACCGCGGTGGCCACCACTGCACCAAGTGGCTCGTGCTGCCACAGCTCGAGGAGTCCGGTCAGGCTCTGTCCCGAGCCGGCCAGCCACCCCTGCGCCTGGGCCTCCGCGGTGCCGTCGGCGCCGGTGCGGTAGTCGAGCCCGACGGCGACGCGCCCGGGCCAGCGCCGCGCACAGCGGCCGGCCAGCGCCGGCTCCTCGAGCACCGCCGTCCCGAGCACCACCCTGGCCACGCCGGACGCCAGCACCTCCTCGGCGTCGTCCTCGGAGCGGATGCCGCCTCCGAATTGGACCTCGACGGCGGCGTCCGTCGCCGCGCGCACGATCTCGGCCAGCACGGCGCGCTCGTGCGGAACGCCCGTGCGCGCCCCGTCGAGATCGACCACGTGGATCCAGCGGGCGCCACCGCCGACGTAGCGCGCCGCCAGCGCCACGGGATCGCCGTAACGCTGCTCCCGGGCGAAATCGCCCTGGCTCAGGCGAACCGCGCTGCCGTGACGAAGGTCGATCGCCGGCAAGAGCTCCATCACGCCCGCGCTCCGGCGACCGCCATCTCGACGAAATTGGACAGGATCGCCAGGCCGGTCGCACCCGACTTCTCCGGGTGGAACTGGGCCCCCCACAGCGAGCCCTGCGCCGCCATGGCGGCCACAGGGCCTCCATAGTCGCAGACGGCCACCGTCTCGTCCCCCACCGGCGGGGCGAAGGAGTGCACGAAGTAGACCCACGGCCGCTCCCCCAGTCCCCGCAGGGCCACCGGCGGCTCACCGTCGCGGCAAGCCAGCTCCAGCGTGTTCCACTGCATCTGCGGGTGCTTCACCCCGGCCGGCAACGCCTCCACGGTGCCGGCGAAGACGCCCAACCCGGACGCGCCGGGGCTCTCGACGGAATCGGCGTAGAGGAGCTGGAAGCCGACGCAGACGCCGAAGAAGGGCACGCCCGCCCCCAGCGCGGCCCGGGCGGGCTCCTCGAGGCCACTGTCGGTCAGCGCCCGGGCGCACGCTCCGAAGGCCCCGACCCCCGGGAGCACCACGGCGTCGGCGGCCTCGACGGACTCGGGCCGCGTGACCAGCCGCGCGTCGGCGCCGACGTGCTGGAGCGCCTTCTCGGCCGAGCGGAGGTTCCCGATGCCGTAGTCGAGAACGGCGATGCGCGGACCGCTCACAGGCTCCCCTTGGTGGAGGGGATCTGGCCTCCCTCGATCCGCACGGCGTCGCGCAGGCAGCGAGCGACGCCCTTGAAGCTGGCCTCCAGCACGTGGTGGGTGTTCTTGCCCTCGAGGCCCCGGATGTGCAGCGTCACGCCGGCGGCCGTGACGAAGGCGCGCCAGAACTCCTCGGCCAGCTGCGGGTTGAAGGGCGGGTTGCCCAAGCCCGGGGTGTCGGGCGCGAATTCGAGGCCATAGGCGAGGAAGGGCCGCCCGGACAGATCGATCGCCACCTCGACCAGCGCCTCGTCGAGGGGCAGCAGGAGGGACGCGAACCGCCGGACGCCGACCTTGTCCCCGAGCGCCTCGGCGAGACAGCCCCCGAGCACGATGCCCACGTCCTCCACCGTGTGGTGGGCGTCGACCTGCAGGTCACCCTCCGCCCGCAGCGTCACGTCGAAGGACGCGTGGCGACCCAACTGCTCGACCATGTGGTCGAAGAAGGGGAGGCCGGTGGAGACGTCGGTGCGGCCCGATCCGTCGACGACCAACGTCGCCTGGACGGTGGTCTCCTTGGTGGTGCGGTCCTTGGCCGCCCGCCGGTCGGCAGTGCTCACAGGCTCTCCTTCAAAGCTTGGAGGAAACGATCGTTCTCCTCTTCGGTCCCGATCGTGACGCGGAGGCATCCATGCAACCCGTCCCAGCTGGAGCAGTTGCGGATGAGCACCGAACGATCGAGCAGCGATCGCCAGACGGCGTCGCCGTCGCGCCGGCGCGGCCGGAACAGGATGAAATTGGCATCGGAGGGCCACGTGTCGACCGGAAGATCCGCCAGACCCGCCGCCACGCGGCCGCGTTCCTCGGTGATGTGCGCCACCCTCGCCTCCATCTCGGGGACGTGCCGCAACGCCAGGCGGCCGGCCAGCTGCGTCTGGACCGAGAGGTGGTAGGGCAACACCACGGCCTCGCAGGCCGACACGACCACGGGATCGGCGACCAGGTAGCCGAGACGCGCCCCCGCCATCGCCCACGTCTTGGAGAAGGTGCGTGTCACGACCAACCCGGGCTGGCCGGGCCCGCGCAGCTCCAGCGCCGACCACGGGCCGAATTGCCCGTAGGCCTCGTCCACGACGACGAGACCCGGTGCGGCGTCGCAGATCGCCGCCACCGTCTCCCGCGGCTCGGCCCGGCCGGTGGGGTTGTTGGGCGAGCAGAGGAACGTCACGTCGGGCCCCTCTGCGGGACGGGAGACGAGGGCAACGGCATCGTCGGGGTCGATCCGGAACTGGTCGTCGCGTCCACCCTCGATCAGGCCCGTGCCCGTGATGCGGGCGATGTGGGAGTGCAGCGCGTAGGTCGGCTCGAACACGAGCGCGCGCCGTCCCGGACCGCCGAAGGCCAGCAACAGGCTCTGGAGGACCTCGTTGGACCCGTTGGCACAGAAGATCTCGGCCGCGGTGACGCCGTGGAGGCCCGCCAACGCTTCGCGCAGCTCGGTGGCGGGCCGGTCCGGATAGCGGTGGAACGGCACCTCGGCCAGCGCGGCCTGCAGCTCTTCGCGCCAGGCCTGGGGCGGGGCGAGCGGCGACTCGTTCGTGTTCAGACGGACCTCGGCGTCCACCTGCGGGGAGTGGTAGCCCTCGCTCAGACGGAGATCGGGACGGACGGGCGGCACGGCGCTCACGACGCCCCCTCCTCGAGGGAGGCGAGGCGGCGGCGCACCGAGTCGGCGTGAGCCGGCAGCCCCTCGGTCTCGGCCAGGGTCACCACATAGGGACCCAGCCGGCGGAGTGCATCCGACGTGACGCGCACGGCGTGCAGGTGCTTGCGGAAGTCGTCGGCCCGAAGCGCCGAGGCGAAGCGCGCCGTCCGGTTGGTCGGGAGCACGTGGTTGGGCCCGGCGATGTAGTCGCCCATGCTCGCGGGCGACCAGTCCCCGATGAACACCGCCCCGGCGTTCAGCACGCCGTCGACCAGCGCCGTCGCCTCTCGATCGGGCACCATCAGCTGCAGGTGCTCCGGCGCCACGGTGTTGACCACGTCGAGCGCACGGGCAGGAGAATCCACCAGACAGGCGATCCCGGCCGTGGCCAGGGTCGCCTCCAGATCGGCCCGGCGGCTCGAGCCCGCCACGATGCGGTCGACCTCCTCGGACACGGCTTCGACCACGGCGGGGTCCCACGTCACCAGCCAGGCCAGCCCGTCCGGTCCGTGCTCCGCCTGCACCACCAGGTCGATGGCGGCAAAGGCCGGCGTGGCCTCGGGCCCGGCGACCACCACGATCTCGGAGGGTCCGGCGAAGGCGGAGGCCACTCCGACGACGCCCGACACCTGGCGCTTCGCCTCGGCCACGTACGCATTGCCCGGGCCTGCGACGACGTCGACCGGCGGGACGCTCGAGGTGCCGAAGGCGAGTGCGCCGATCGCCTGCGCTCCGCCGATCCTGTACACCTCGTCGACGCCGGCCACCGCGGCGGCGGCGAGCGTGGCCACGTCGATCCTGCCGTCGGAGGCAGGGGGAACGCACAGGGCGATGTCGCCGACGCCCGCCACCTGAGCCGGGGCGGCGCACATGAGGACGGTGGAGGGATAGCGGGCCCGGCCGCCCGGCGCGTAGAGGCCGGCACGCCCCACGGGGCGGGCGATGTGGCTGACCGAGATGCCGTCCTCGTCCAGATCCGCGGGCGTCACGGCCGCTTCGTGCTCGTGGTAGGCGAGGATCCGGTCGAACGCCACTTCGAGCGCCGTCCACAGCTCGGGACCGACGGCGGCCCGTGCCGCCTCGAGCTCGGCCGCCGGGACGCGCACCCCGTCGGCCACGTCGACCCCGTCGAGCTCGGCCGTCAGCCGTACCAGGGCGGCATCGCCCTCCTGGCGGACCTGACGCAAGATGTCGGCCACCGCGTCGTGCACGTCCGCCCCGGGGTCGGACGGCCGCGGCAGCACGCCGTCGAACGGCGGCTCGGTGCCACGAAGGTCCAGGGTCCGGAGGGGCATGAGGTCACAAGGCTACCGGGGGCTCTCGGCGGTCCCGGGCGAACGCCGTGGCCGGACATCGCCCCGGATGGGTCATCATCGGGGTATGTCGACAGCCGCCGAGATCTCGTCCCTCACGTCCAGCCTGGCGGAGTTGCACGACCGCGTCACCGCCATGGCCGAGAGCGCGCTCGCCGGCGGGGACGAGGAGACGGCGCACGAGCTGATCGCGGTCGAGCGCTCCCTGGGCGGCGCGCTCAGAAGGCTGCGCCGCTTCTCGCCGGCCGGCGGCCGCTGACCGACCGGGAGGTCACGCCCAGGCGTGGCCGGGCGGCGTGGCCGGGCGGCGTGATCAGACGGCGTAGAGGACCAGTTCATGGCCGAGCAGCGTGGCTGCCGTCCGCAGCACGGGCTGCCGCTGAGCGACCACGGCGCAATTGCGACGTTCCGCCAGCTCCACCACGGCCACGGCGCTGAGGTCCGACGTGTCACACCGGGCAGCCAGCTCGCCCGAGCGGCGCGCCGCATCGCCGGCGAACGGCTCGACCTCGGTGCCGGCCAACAGCTCCCCGATGCGGTCGCCCCGCGCCTCGGTGCGAAAACCCTCGGCCACCGTCACCGCGGGGACCACCGGCACGATGCCGTTGGAGAGCGCGGCCCGGTGCAGCGACCACATCATCCGGTCGCCCCGCGCCGCGGCGTGCAGGGCGCCCAGCCCGTAGACGAGTCCCTCGCGCCGTGTCGCGCTCACCGGCGGCGGACACGCGAGGCGACGCCGGACACACCCGAGCGCAACCGGGCCAGCAGCGCCTCACCCGCCGCCAGCTCCTCCGCGCTGAGCGAACCCGTCTCGCCCTCCCAGGCCGCCACCCCCCGCAGACCCTGGCGCACACGGAGCTGCCGTTCGGCTGCCGAGGACAGCCATGCGCTGAAGGAGACGCCGTCCTGCTTGGCCGCCTCCTCGACCGCCGCCGCCACCTCGTCGTCGAGGGAAACGGAGCGTTTCGTCACCATGGGCCCTATGGTAGCACCTCAAGTACTACCGTCTGCCCAGCGCCCCTCCCAGGGTGCCCACAGAGCCGTGACCAGGCGAAGGAAACACCAATGCCGGCCCGAAGGCCGGCATTGGGCGAGTCGGCCAGGAGGCGGATCCCAGCGACGACTCTCTTGGAACCAGGTGGCGGGAACCGGTTCCAGTGGCAACTGTAGCCCCGGTCGACCCGAAATTCACGGTTCGAAACCCGAATTGCGAAATTCCACCTCCGCCGCCTTCCCCACCCCCCGGCCCACCGGACGGTGGGTACCCTCAGCGGACCGACGGGCAGAAGTCGGCCAAGGGACAAGCGCCACAACGCGGCTTTCGGGCGATGCAGGTTTCGCGTCCGTGCAAGATGATGCGGAGGCTGAACGCACCGCGTTCGTCGGGCGGGATCAGACCGTTCAGCCGATGCTCCACCTTCACAGCGTCCCGCTGCTCCCCGGGCGTCATGCCTTCGAGAAGGCCGAGCCGCCCGCTCACGCGCAGCACGTGGGTGTCCACCGGGAGGCCCGGCAGGCCGAAGGCGACACTGCGTACCACGTTGCCCGTCTTGCGGCCGACACCGGGGAGCGTGACGAGGTCCTCGAGACCCTTCGGGACCGACCCGCCGAACTGCGTCACCACTCCGGTCGCCATCCCGATGATGCTCTTGGCCTTCGACCGGAAGAATCCCGTCGTGCGGATGATGCCCTCGACGTCCTCGGGGTTCGCTGCAGCCAGAGCCGCGGCATCGGGGTACTTCGAAAAAAGCACCGGCGTGACCATGTTGACGCGGGCGTCGGTCGTCTGCGCGGAGAGAATGGTGGCTGCCAGGAGTTGGAAGGGTCCGTCGTGGTCGAGCGCGCAGAGCTCCTCCGCGCTGCCCGGGTACACCTCGGCCAGGCGCTCGACGGTCAGCCGCGCTCGCCCTTTCGGTGTCCTGGGCTTCGCCACCTGCTCACGGTACCGGGTTACCTTGGCCGGCATGGACCCCGTCGCCTTCACCCCGCTCGACCTGTCCGAGCTGGGCACCGGAGACCGTGCGGCGATGGCCGGACTGCTGGCCAAGGCGACAGCCGCCGCAGCCGGAGACCCGCCGCTCCCCGAGCCACAGCTGCGCAGCGTGAACGGGACGGGCGACGCCGGTGTCGTCCATCGCGTCGTGCTGAGCCGCAGCGAGGGCACGCTCGTCGGCGTGGCCCTCCTGTCGTCGGCCCACGACGGCTCCACCGTGCTCCATGCGGTCGTCGACCCCGTGGCCGAGGACCGCGCCGCGATCGCCGGCGCCCTGCTCCGGCTGGCCGTCACCGAGGCGCCGGCGGGTTCGGCTCTGCATCTCTGGGCCATGGGAGCGGGACCCGAAGACGACGCCCGGGCTGCTGCTCTCGGCTTCACCCCCGAACGCGATCTCCTCCAGATGCGCGTGCGGCTGCCGCTGGCCGACGACGTCGTGGCCACGGCGCGACCGTTGACCACCAGGGCCTTCGTCCCCGGTCGGGACGACGAGACCTGGGTCGATGCCAACAACCGTGCCTTTGACGGCCATCCCGAACAGGGGGGCTGGACCGTCGGGCAATTGCGCGAGCGCCTGGCGGCCGAATGGGTCGAGCTCGACGGCTTCCTGCTCGCCGACGATCCCGACGGGCCGGGGCTCATCGGATCGTGCTGGACGAAGGTCCACCGCGACCGGTCACCCGTCCTCGGGGAGATCTACGTGATCTCGGTGGATCCGCGACACCACGGTCAGGGGTGGGGACGCTCGCTCACGGTGGCGGGCCTGCAATCGATGGCGGCACGCGGCATCACGACCGCCATGCTCTACACCGACGCCGACAACGACGCCGCCGTCGCGCTCTACCGGTCGCTCGGGTTCACCGTCCACCATGTCGACCGCTCCTACCGGCGCGACCCGATACGAGGAACCGTCAGCTGACGCCCGTGCCGATGCCTTTTCCGACCCCGAACGTCACCGCCGCCGCGACCGTCGTCACGGCGAGCTGACGGAGAGCCGAGACAAACGCCGGCCGCTCGGTGAACCGCGCCTGCACCGCTCCCACCGTGAGCGCCGCCAGCCCGCCCAACACCACGGAGAGGACGATGGCCACCGTGCCGGAGGTGAACAGCCACGGGGCCAAGGGGACGAAGGCACCCAGGGCGAAGGTGATGAAGGAGGCCGCCGCTGCCTGCCACGGCGAGCCCAGGCCCTGCATGGAGATCCCGAGCTCCTCGCGGGCGTGCGTTTCGAGGGCGAGGTCGGGATCCTGCATGACCTGGTCGACCATTTCGCTGGCGACCGCGGGATCGATCCCCTTCCGGACGTAGATGCGGCGCAGCTCCGCCGCCTCCCCTTCAGGGCTGCGCCGGAGCGAGCGGCGCTCCACCTCGAGCTCCCGTTCCATCAGTTCCCGTTGCGCCGTCATGGACAGGTACTCCCCCGCCGCCATGGAGAACGACCCGGCCACGAGCCCCGCCACACCGGCCAGCCGTACGATCGCTCCGCCGGGGTTGGCCCCGGCCATGCCCAGGACCAGGGACACGTTGGTCACGAGGCCGTCGCTGATCCCGAAGACGGCCGCCCGGGCCCCACCACCTCGCACGTCCCGGTGGTGGTGCACCTGTACGGGGTCGTGCTCGCGCGCGCTGCTCATCGTCGTCAGCGTAGTGACCTCCCCCGACGCGGGTAGCGTCCACCGGCGGAAGCGAAACCTGAGCAGCGAGGAGCGCAGCATGACTACCACCGTCGACGGCGTCGACGCCTTCCACGATCTTGCCGGCAAGGAGCTCGGCCACTCGGAATGGGAGACGATCACCCAGGAACGGGTCAACCTGTTCGCCGACGCGACCGACGACCACCAGTGGATCCACGTGGATCCCGAGCGCGCCAAGGACGGACCCTTCGGCACCGCGATCGCCCACGGCTATCTGACCTTGTCGCTGGCACCGGTGCTCCTGAACAAGATCATCCGGGTGGAGAACATGAAGTTCGGCGTCAATTACGGGTGCAACAAGGTCCGCTTCCCCTCCCCCGTGCCGGTCGGAGCTCAACTCCGGATGGGCGTGACGGTGGCCGGGGTCGAAAACGTGGAGGGCGGGATCCAGGTGACCTATGACCTTGTGATGGAGGTCAAGGACGCACCCAAGCCCGCCTGCGTCGCCCAGGTGGTCTACCGCTACTACCGCTGAGCGCGCACCGCCTCGTGGCTCGCCGTCGAAAGGAGCCATCGCCGCCACTGCCCACCGGCCCGGAGAAGACGGCGCGGGTACGAGCGATGTTCGACACGATCGCCCCGCGCTACGACCTCATGAACCGCCTGATGACGTTCGGGCTGGACCAGTCGTGGCGGCACGGAGCCGTGGCGGCCCTGGGCCTTCCCGAAGAGGCACGGATCCTCGACCTGGCCTGCGGGACCGGTGACCTGACACGACTCGCGCTCCGACGCGGATACAGGGTCGTGGGGACGGACCTCAGCGCGGGCATGCTCGCGGCCAACCGCACCGGAGTGCCGCTGATCGAGGCCGACGGCAGCCGGATGCCGTTCGCCGACGGGGCATTCGACGGTCTGCTGTGCGGCTACGCGCTGCGCAACTTCACGGACCTCCCGGCCACGCTCGCCGAATGCGCCCGTGTGCTCCGGCCCGGCGGACGGCTGTCCCTTCTCGAGGTCGACGCGCCGACGTCGCGCCTGTGGCGCGCCGGATACGACGTCTGGTTCACCCGGGCCGTCCCCTTGCTCGGTGGCGCCGTCTCGGACAGGCAGGCCTATCGCTACCTCCCCCGCTCGGTCGCCTATCTGCCGCCGGGCTCCACCCTGCGCCGCATGCTGCGGGAGAGCGGGTTCTCCGCCGTCGGCATCCGGCCCCTGGCCGGAGGGTTGAGCCAGCTCGTCCTCGCCACCAGGACCGGGGTACCCACGTCATGAAGGGCGGGCTGCACGCTCGCTCGGTCCCGCTCGAGTACGGACCCGATCCGCTGGAATTCGACGGCAGCCCCACCGTGCTCTTCGACCGACCGGGGTTGACGTTGGTCGGCTGGGGCACGGCGCACATGGTCCAGGCGACGCAGGCCGGAGCCGCGCTCGCCGGCATCCCCTGCGACGACCCCGTCCGCACCCTCGGTTCAGGGCCGGTCGCGCTCGGTGCCCTGCCATTCGACGCCGCGATGGCCGGGCATCTCGTCATCCCCCGCTTCACCCTGGGCATCGCCCGCGACGCCGGAGGCGTCACCCGGCGCTGGGCGACGGCGGTCGGGCCGGCCGACGCGCCCCTGCCCGATACCGAGGAGCTGTTCGACGCCGTGATCTGGCAGTACGGCGCCACCCCCGACGTCGACAAGGATCCCCGCGTCGTCGGCGTCACGCCCGAAATGACCGCCACGGGCTATGCCGCGCTGGTCCGCCAGGCCGTGGTGCGCATGGCTGCCCCGAGGGCGGCTCTGCGCAAGGTCGTCCTGTCCCGCTCGGTCGTGGTCGAGCTCGGCGGACCGCTCCGGCTGGCCGAGGTGCTCCGGCGCCTTCGAAGCGCAGAGCCCCACTGCACGGTCTTCTCCATGCCCGTCCCGGACGGCACCTTCTTCGGCGCGAGCCCCGAGCTGCTGGTGGCCCGCCACGGCGACCGCGTCACCAGCCATCCACTGGCAGGCACCGTGCCCCGGGGTGACACCGCCCGTCGCGACGCCGACGCCCAACGCGATCTCGCGCGGTCCGAGAAGAACCAGGTCGAGCACCGCTACGTCGTCGACGCCATCGCGGACGTGCTGTCGCCGTTCTGTGCGGAGCTGACGGTCCCGGCCGAACCCTCACTGGTGGCCTTCCGCTCGGTGGCGCACCTCGGCTCTCGGATCGAAGGACGGCTCATCGAGCCCCCGGCGGGAGTCCTCGAGCTCCTGGCCCCGCTCCACCCCACCCCGGCCGTCGGAGGCACGCCCCGTGACGAGGCCCTGGCCTTCCAGCGTGCCCACGAGGCAGGGTCGCGCGGCTACTGGGCGGGTCCGGTCGGCTGGGTCGGCGCGTCCGGAGACGGCGAGTGGATGATCGGGATCCGCAGCGCCCGGCTGGACGACAGGGGCACCTCGGTGACCCTGCGGGCCGGGGGCGGCATCGTCGCCGACTCCGATCCGGATACAGAGGCCGCCGAAGCGGACCTCAAGCTGACCACGGTTCTCGACGCCGTGGTCCCCGGCGCTTCAGCGCAGCTGCGCTGAGCGCACGGGTGGCGCGCTCTCCCCGGACCGGTCACGCTCGCCGGATCCGCCGGTGCCCGTGTGGGCTCCGGCGGGTGCGTCCTTCGAGAGGACAGGCGAGGCGAGCGGGATCTCGACCAGCACCGTGGCACCGGCCGTCGACGTCGGTACGACCTCGGCCGTGCCGTGCAGCGCCTCGGCGATCGCTCGCACGATCGCAAGGCCCAACCCGGTGCCCGATGCCGAGCGGGACGGATCGCTCTGGTAGAAGCGGTCGAAGACCCGGGCCGTCTTCTCGGGCGGGATCCCCGGGCCGTCGTCGGAGACCTTGATGAAGCCCATGTCGTGGTCAACCCCCGTCGACACGCGCACCTCGGTGCCGGCCGGGGTGTGCGCCAGCGCGTTGCGAACGAGGTTGTGGGCGACCTGGGCCAGGCGCTCGGGGTCACCGAGGACGACCGCCGTCGGTCCGGGCTCGAGCAAGAGCACATGGTCGTGTGGCATGGCGTTCGAGTCGCCGACGGCGTCGGCGCACACCCGCCGCAGGTCGACCGGCTCGGAGCGCAAGGGGCGGCCCCGGTCCAATTCCGCCAGGAGGAGCAGGTCCTCGACCAGGCCGCCCATGCGGGCGGCCTCCTGCTCGATCCTCTTGAGCGCCTTGTCCCGCCCGGCCTCGTCGGCGAAACCGCCGCGGCCGAGCAGCTCGGCATAGCCGCGGATGGACGTCAGCGGCGTGCGCAATTCGTGCGAGGCGTCGGCCACGAACTGGCGCAGCCGCTCCTCCGACGCGGATTTCTCGGCAAATGCCGTTTCGATCTGGGCCAGCATCGCGTTCAGGGCAAAGCCCAGCCGCCCGATCTCGGAGTCCGGGCTGCCCTCGGGCACGCGGCGGGTGAGGTCACCCGAGGCGATGGCGTCGGCCGTACCGGCCATCTGGCGGAGCGGACGCAGGCCCCGCCGCACCACCAGCAGGACCACGACGCCCATGGCCAAGAGGACGGCCAGGCTGGCCAGCAGTTCGACCCGGCGCAGGGACGCCAGCGTGACGTTGGTGGGGTTCAACGACAGGGACGTCACCAAGACACCCTGCGGGACCGTGACCGCCACGGTGCGGTACTGGCCGTCGGGGTCCCCCGTGCTGCCCAGCACGACGGCGTTGGCGTCGGGACGGAACGGTCCGCCGTAGCGGCCCACCCGCATGCGCTGGTAGATGTCGGGGACCTGCTGGACGGGAATGCCCTTGGTCAGGAGCGGAGCAGGGTCCGGCCTCGTCGGCGAACCCGACGGGCGGCGCAGGAGGACCTTCCCGTCCCGGCCGAGCAGCGTCAGGTAGACGTCGGTGGAGACCCGCCGCGACAAGTCGGTCTGCGTGACGGGGAGGTCACGCCTGGCCGCGAAGCTCAGGTAGTTGAAGCCCAGCGCCTCGTTCTGGGCGAGCGTGATGTCGGCCTGGCCGTAGAGGAAGGAGCGCACCGAGGCGTAGATGACCACGTCGGCGACCGCCAGGCCCACCACGAGCAGCAACGCCACGACGGCGACGAGCCGCTTCTGGAGGCTCATCCTTCTCTGGGCAGTCGCAGGGTGTACCCGACGCGGCGGATGGTGTGGATCAACGGCGGATCGCGGTCGTCGACCTTCTTGCGGAGGTAGCTGATGTAGGTCTCCACGATGTTGGGATCGCCGTGGAACTCGAAGCCCCACACGTTGTCGAGGAGCTCGGATTTGGAGATCACCCGGCGGGCGTTCTCGAGGAGATACCGCAGCAGGTTGAATTCGGTTGCCGTCAACTCGATGGAGAGATCGTCACGCCACACCTCGTGCGTGTCGATGTTCATGGTGAGGTCGGCGAATTGGAGGATGGACGTGTCGGCGGCCGCGAGCTCCCCGGTACGTCGCAGGATCGCCCCCACCCGCGCCGTGAGCTCCTCGATGCTGAACGGCTTGGTGACGTAGTCGTCGCCCAGGCTCAGTCCCTCCACCTTGTCCTGCGTCGTGTCGCGCGCGGTGAGGAACACGATGGGCACCTGCTCGCCCTGGTTGCGCAAGCGTCGGCAGACCTCGTTCCCGTCGAAGTCGGGCAGCATGACGTCGAGCATCACCAGATGGGGTCGAAAGGTGCGCACCTGCTCGAGCGCCTCGGCGCCGGTCGCCGCCACCCCGACCTGATAGCCCTCGAACGTCAGCGCGGTCGACAGGAGGTCCGCGATGTTGGGCTCGTCGTCCACGACGAGGATCCGGGCTGCCGAGGTCTCGACCGTCACCTCGACCCCGCTCTCATCGCGAGCGCACCTTGCGATGCGTACGCGCCGCACGTTCGGAACGGTTGAGGGGTGTGCCCGTGAGCGCCGCTCTGCCACCATTGCCCGAGACCGCGTCCGCACCGCTCGAGGGGAGCGTCTCGCTCGTCGCGCCACCCTCCGGTCCGCCGCCGGCGAGGACACGGCGCAGGGCGTGGGCAATCCGCCCCAGGCCCCACCAGGTCACGAGCGCCAGCGCCTCGACCACGATGACGCTGGACATCTTGGACTTGCCGGCGGCGCGATCGACGAAGCTGATGGGCACCTCCGTGATGGCCGCACCGTGCTGCTTGGCCCGATAGGTCATCTCGATCTGGAAGCCGTAGCCCTCCGCCCTGATCCGTTCGAGGTCCAGCTTCCCCAAGATCCGCGCCGAGTAGGCCCGGTAGCCGGCCGTCGAGTCGGCCACACCCAACCCGAGGACGTTCGAGGCGTAGACGTTGCCACCACGGGAGAGCAGGTGCCGATGCCAGGCCCAGTTGGGAATGGACCCGCCCTCGACGTAACGAGACCCGATGGAGACGTCGAAGCCCTCCTCGAGGGGGGCCAGCAGCGAGGGCAGTGCAGCCGGGTCGTGCGAGAAGTCGGCGTCGATCTCGACGAAAGCGTCGTATCCGCGCTCGAGACCCCAGGCGAAACCGGCCCGATAGGCGCTGCCGAGCCCGGACTTGCCACCACGGGTGAGAAGGTGCACGCCGGGATCCGCGGCGGCAACCGTTCTCACGATGTCCGCCGTACCGTCTGGGCTTCCGTCGTCGACGACGAGGATGCCCGCCGCGGGCAGGCACTCATGGATCCGGCGAAGCATCCGCTCGATGTTCTCCGACTCGTTGTAGGTCGGGACGACGACAAGCGGCCTCATGACCGGCATTCTAGGGGGTCTCGCCGTGTCGGCTCCTTCGCCCGTCGGTACGGCGGGCGGACCTGCTTCCGCCCTGGCCTGGTCCTTTGCCGGTCCTTTGCCGGCTTCGTGCCTGGGAGGCGTCCCTCACGCACGGCGTGATCCCACACCGGCGGACCTCGGTGGGCCGGGCTCACCGCTCAGATGTCGTTCGGCTGGTCCGACCCCACCGCCGCCTCCGGCACGACCTCGCTCTGCACCGCCATGGCGTCGGGTCCACGCCGGAGCTCGCGCACGATGACCTGGATGGCGCCGCCCATCGGGATGCCGATCAACGCCCCGACGAAGCTCCCCAACCCACCGGCCACCTTGCCACCCAACGTGGCGCCCACGAGAACGGCGATCAGGACCCAGAACGGGTTCAGCCGCACCGTCTTGCTCATGATGATCGGGTTCAGCACGTGGTTCTCGATCTGCTGGTAGGCCAGGAAGACGATGAGCATGATGATGCCCGCCGGGACCGAGTGGATGGCGGCGATGATGACGACCGGGACACCGGCCAACAGGCCGCCCACGAGCGGCAGCAGGTCGACCAGGGCCACGAAGATCCCGAGCAAGAGGGCGAAGGGCACCCCGAGGATGGCGAGCGTCGCGCCCGAGATGATCCCGGCGACGACCGACGTCAAGAAGTTGCCCAGCATGTAACCGGTGACCGAACGGATCGAGTCGTCCACGACCCCGCGCAGCCGCTCGGCCGTGTTGGGCCGGAACAACCCGAGGAAGCTCTCCCACATGCGAGGCGCCTCGAGCATGGTGAAGAAGGTCAGGACCGCGATGGTCACGATGGCGACGACGGTCGACACGGCCGCTGCACCGACGGAGAACGCCGTGGCCGGCTTCAACACGTGGGTGAGCTGGGACGTGAGCTTCGCCGATCCCTCGGAGAGGTACTTCTGGAGGTGCAGGCTGTAGACGAGGCGGCCGAGCGGACCGTGCCCCTTCTTGGCTTCCTTGACCAGGTCCGGGACCTGCTTGCCGAAGTGCACGGCAGCGGTCACGAGAGGCTCGGTGAACAGGTAGACCAGACCGAGAAGGATGAGCGCGCCGAGGAGAAAGACCACGAGGGTCGCCCCGCCGTGCGTCATGCCTCGCCGCCTGAGAAGACGGGTGGCCGGCGTCATCAACAGGGTGAAGAAGAAGGCGATGACCACGTAGACGAGGATGGTGCGAAGAATCCACAAACCGAGGATGAACGCGGCGTTGAGGTCCAAGAGGACGATGACCGTGACGACCGAGACAACGATCGTTCCGAGGGGGATACCGCGCCGCTCCGCGCTCCCCGAGAACTTCGACCGCCAGGTGTCATGGGACTCGGCCGCCATGGCGACCAGCTTGGCAGCTCCCGCCTTCGAAAAGGCGGTTCTTCGGGAATGAGACGTGCAAGCATGAGTTGGATGGACCAGGTCGGCGAGGACGACGCGACGGAGCACATCCGGATCCCGCCTTCATCGCTGGCCACCGCGTCCTCGGCCGAGGCCAGGCCACCGACCCGAGACGAGTCGCCGGACCGGGCCGGCAGGCCGGCGTCCGCCGAGGGCGCGTCCACCGAGGGCGCGACCACCGAGGGAGCGTCCACCGAGGGGGCGTCCACCGAGGGAGCGTCCGCGGAGGGCGCGTCCGCGGAGTCAGGGCCGCCCAAAGCCCGGCGTCAGTTCCTGCCGTTTCTGCCCCGCAACGTCAAGATCGCGTTGGCGATCCTGTTGGCCTTCTTCATCGGCGAGTACGTGCTCCTGCCCGAGCTGGCCAGCGCCCGCCGCGAGTTCGGGCAGCTGGGGCACCTCAACTTCTTCTGGCTGATCGGCGGTCTCCTCTTCGAGATCGGTGCGCTGATCTCCTACGCCGAACTGACCCACACGGTGCTCTCGCCCGGTGCGCCCGACCGTTTCCGCATCTTCCGCATCAACATGTGGGCGCTGGCGATCAGCCACACCCTTCCGGGTGGCACCGTCCCGGGCACCGCAGCCAGCTACCGGCTGCTCACCGAGTCCAACGTGTCGGGCAGCACTGCGGCAACCGGGTTGGCCACCCAGGGCATCGGCTCGGCCGTGGTCCTCAACCTGATCTTCTGGCTGGCGCTCCTCATCTCGATCCCCTTGCAGGGTTACAACCCGGCCTACGGGTTCGCCGCCATCCTGGGCGTGCTGCTGCTGGCGATCTTCGCCGGCGTCGTCTTCTTTCTGACCCGCGGCGAACGACACGCCGCCGTGTTCGTCAAGAAGGTGGCCGACCGCCTGCCCTTCGTCCGGGCCGAGACGGTGACCTCGTTGGTCCAGAAGGTCGCCGACCGGATGAAGATCTTGTTCACCAGCTCGGAGCTCCTCCGCAAGGCCGGCATCTGGGCAGCGGCCAACTGGTTGCTCGACGCAACCTCGCTCTGGGTGTTCCTGATCGCCTTCGGCGCCCACCTGTCGCCGATCGACGTCCTGGTGGCCTACGGGCTGGCCAACATCCTCGCCGTGATCCCCATCACTCCGAGCGGTCTGGGCGTGATCGAGCTGACCCTGATCGCCGTCTTCAAGGGCTTCGGCGTCCCGGGCGACGTGGCAGCCGCTGGCGTCCTGAGTTGGCGCCTGGTCAACTTCTGGCTCCCGATCCCCTTCGGCGCCGCCAGCTACCTCTCCCTCCGTATCGGGTCGCACACGCGAAGCTCGACCGGCGCCAAGGCCGCGACATCCTGACGTCAGGACGGCCGTCGCTCACGGACCGCTGGACGGCCGCCCAAAGACTGCAGCTGGCCCGTAGCCGGCCCTCGACACCACGAGGAGACGTCGAAGGCGAAGCACGCCTGTACGCGAATGTCGCCGGGACGGCGGCGACGCGCGCCACCCTTTCTGCTCCCGTCGGGCAGCGCGACGACCTGGCAGCACGGACCAAGGTGGTCGACGCCGAGGTCGCCGGGGCGATCGGCCGCAGCCTCGGGCAGATCGTCCTCCTCGGGTGTGGCTACGACGGGCGGCCACTCCGTTTCGCGGACGGGGTCACCCGCTGGTTCGAGGTCGACCGTCCCGGGGCCCTGGCCGACAAGCGCCACCGGCTCGCCGCGCTGGGCCTCTCGGCCGCCGGGACGACCGAGGTCGCGGCGGACCTCGGCGACGGCGGCCCCGCCGTGGCGGCCGCGCTGGAGGCGTCCGGGCACGATGCGGCGTGCCCGTCGCTCTTCGTCTGCGAGAGCGCGTTCCGACACCTCGCACTCGAGGTGACCGTCTCGCTCTGTGAGGCGGTCCGGGAGCGTGCCCCGAACGGGAGCAGCCTCGTGGCGAGCCTCGTCGTCAGGCCCGAAGCGACCACCGCACCGGCTCGGACACTGCGACGTGCCACCGGAGCGCTGTCCGCCCTGACCGGGAACACTCGCAGCGACGAACTGCGCCCAGGCGACCCGGAGAAACTCATGATCGTCACCGGGTGGCACGTGATTCACACCGAGGCGGCGCGGCGCGGCCGGTGCGACCGCGTCGCACACCAGCGGATCCTGGTGTGCCAACCGGACCCGACCTCGTCCTGATCCGGCGCTACTCGCGCTCACCCACCGACGCGGCGAGGCAGCCGCCTCAGCTTCGGATCCCCGAGGTGACCACGGCGCGGCGCCGGCTGGCCCCCGGTTCCTCGACGAGCGAACGCGCCACCCGGTATCCCGCTCCGCCCACGACGACCACGAAGAGGAGCACGTCGCAATCGGAGACGGGGATCAGCCACCCGCGCCCGGCGAACACGACATTCGGCCCGTGCGGCACCCACCAGTACGGAGCGGCCCAGAGCAACAAGGCAACGCCCAGCGCGTACCACTCGCCCAAGCGGGGCCGGTCCTCGGCCAGCGCCAGCCACGCCACCAAGAGCACCATCCAAATGAAGTGGTGCGACCACGACACCGGACTGGCCAAGGACTCGGTGGCCTCGACCACGAGGAGGCCGAGCACCGCCGACGACCGTCGGTAGGCTCCGGTCGCCACGGCGAGCCCCACGGCGGAGACGGCGACCACGATGGCGAAGGTGGTCGGTGTCGTGACGGTGTGGCCCAGCATCCGCTCGACCGCGCCCAGCGCACCCTGGTTGCCGATCCACGAGAGCATCCCGGCGCGCCGCGGATCGCGGATGTCCTGCGTCCAGTACGACCACGAGGTCGACGCGTTCACGGCAGTCGCCAACAAGACGGCCCCGCAGAAGGCGCCCACCGCCCGTACGCCGGCCCGGCCCTGCCGGGTCAGGAAGAGATACGGGATGAAGATGAGCGGCGTCACCTTGATGGCTCCGGCCAGCCCCACCAGGACTCCCCGCGGTACCGGCAGCTCGAGCGTCAGGTCGGCCACGACCATGAGTGCCAGGATGATGTTCACCTGGCCCAGCAGGAAGGTCTGGCGCACCGGGTCGAACAGCGTCACGGGCAGCAGCAACACGAGCGCCCACCACACGATGGTGCGGCGGTCGAACCTCGTGCAGACGGCGCGCAGGCTGATCGCAACGAAGACACCCATCGCCGCCAGGTTCAACCACGAGAACGCGACTTCGCAGACCCGCAGGGGCGCGTGGGCGAACGGCGCGAAGAGCAAGGCGGAGAAGGGCGGGTAGGTGAAGCCGAGGTGGTCCTGGGGCAAGGTGACGGCGAAGAGGTCGTTGGACTGCGCGTGCGCACCACCGAGCAGGTACGTGGCCAGGTCCAGCTGCATGTGGGCCAACGCCAGCGCGGTCGCACCCACGACGGCGACGACAGCCGACAGCACCGGCCATGTCCAGCCGTGAGCATCGGCGACGGAGCGCATCTGCGCCTCCACCGCCCCGGGAGCGACGATCCGCCTACGGCGCGTGCGTTGCCTCGTCACCCTCTCCGACGCGCATGTCAGAGTCGAGCCGGCGGCGGGCGCGCTCCCTCGCCAACTCCTTGAGGCGCTCCTGGGAGCTGATCCCGTGCCGGTTCGGCACCCGGCGCCAACGGCGGTCCGAACCGAGTTCCCACGCGTTCGTCTCGTCGGCGAACACGAGATCGAGGACCTCGAAAAGACGGCCCTGGAGCTCGGGATCGTGCACGGGCACCACCACCTCGATGCGCCGGTCGAGATTGCGGCCCATCAGATCCGCCGATCCGATGAAGATCTTGAGGGGGAGGCCGGGTCCGGCCGCCGGGTCGACGGGAGGCCCACCGAAGCGGTAGATGCGCGAATGCTCGAGGAAGCTGCCGACGATGGAGCGCACCCGGATCCGCTCGGAGAGCTCGGGGATGCCCGGCCGGAGACGGCACAGGCCGCGCACGGCGAGGTCGATCTCGACGCCGGCGCACGAGGCCCGGTAGAGCGCGTCGATCATGGCGGCGTCGGTGAGGCCGTTGAGCTTCAACATGATGCGACCCTCCGGGCCGGCCTCGGCCTGCTCCTCGATCATCGCCATGATGCGCTTGCGCACGGTCACGGGCGAGACCAGGATCTCGCTGTAGTTGGCGTGCTTCGAGAAGCCGGTGAGGTAGTTGAAGAGCTCGCCGACGTCTGCGCCGATCTGTGGATCGGAGGTCAAGAGCCCGAGGTCCTCGTAGATGCGCGCCGTCTTGGAGTTGTAGTTGCCGGTGCCGACGTGGCAGTAGGACCGCACGCAGTCGTCCTCACGGCGCAGCACGAGCGCGGTCTTCGAATGTGTCTTCAGGCCGACGATGCCGTAGACGACGTGCACGCCCACCTCTTCGAGCGCGCGGGCCCACCCGATGTTGGCCTCCTCGTCGAAGCGGGCCTTCAGCTCGACGATGGCGGCCACCTGCTTTCCGTTCTCGGCCGCCTCGATCAGCGACTGCACGATCGGGCTGTCGATGCCCGTGCGGTACAGGGTCTGCTTGATGCCGAGGACGGCCGGGTCCGCCGCGGCCTGGGCCACGAAGGCCTCGACCGACGTGGCGAAGGAGTCGTAGGGGTGGTGCACCAAGACGTCCCGCTCGCGCAGCATGGCGAAGAACTCCGCGGGCTCGTGCGCCACCTGGGCCAGGCGCGGTGGCGTCATGGGCGTCCACGTCTCCGCGTGCAGATCGGGACGGTCGAGTGCGTAGACCGCCCACAGGCCGCTCAGGTCCAACGGGGCGCCGACGCGAAAGACGCCCTCCTCCCCGACCTCGAGCTCGCCGGCCAGCAGGTCCACCAGGTCCTGACCGGTGTCGGCCTCGACCTCGAGCCGGAGCGCCTTGCCGAAGCGGCGGCGGCGCAGCTCCATCTCGATGGCGACGAGGAGGTCGTCGGCCTCGTCCTCCTCCAGCGCGAGGTCGGCGTTGCGCGTCACCCGGAAGGCGTGGTGGTGCCCGATGGTCATGCCGGGGAACAGCGAAGCGAGGTGGGCCGAGATCACCTGCTCCAGCGGGACGAAGCGTTCGCCGTCGGGCATCACGATGAAGCGCGGCAGGGCCGGAGGCACCTTGACCCGAGCGATGCGGCGCTCACCAGAGGCCGGGTCCTGCACCTCGACCACGAGGTTGAGGGAGAGATTCGAGATGTAGGGGAACGGGTGACCCGGATCGACGGCCAAGGGGGTCAGGACGGGATAGATCTGGCGCTGGAAGACGTCGACGAGATGCTCGCGGTCGTCGTCATCGAGCGAGGACCAGCCGGAGAGGCGGATGCCGGCCTGGGCCAGCGCCGGCACGATCAGGTCCAAGAAGATGTGGTCCTGGCGGCGCACGATCTCCTCGACACGCCCACGGATCATGGTCAGCTGCTCGCCCGGGCGCAGCCCGTCGACGCTGCGCGTGCGCACCCCGGCGGCCACCTGGTCCTCCAGGGCCGCCACCCGAATCTGGTAGAACTCGTCGAGCAGCTCCGAGAAGATGGCCAGGAACTTGGCCCGTTCGAGCAGCGGCAGGCCGTCGTCCTCGGCCAGGTCCAACAGGCGCGAGCCGAAGTCGAGGCGGGACTGCTCGCGGTTGGTGAAGCGCTGGTACCCGAAGGCCTCGATCTGCTGGTACGTCGGCAGCGCCGGTCGCTCGACCCCGGACGCCGATCCTGCGGCGCCGGCCTCGCCCGCCTCCGCTCCGGAGGCCGGGTCGTCCCCTCCGACCTCGGACGACGCGAGGCGCGCCGTTCCCGAGGCGGGCTGCGCCGGGGGTTGGTGCTGAGGTCGGGTCTGGGTCATGGGTGGAGTCGGCGACGTGGGCCAGCGAGAGCGGGATGTCGCCTGAATCCTACCCCTCACCACTACGATTCGCCCTGGTGTCTCCCCCCGTCCGCCACACGCGAATCCCCCGCTACGTCTTCGGACCGAAGCCCAAGCGCCGGACCGAATTCGGGCTCTTGCTCTTCGGCTCGCTGCTGGTCGTCGCGCTCTATGTGATCGCCTCCCTGGGGCAGAAGTCGAAGATCCCGGACAACATCGGGCCCTTCCTCGGGATCGTCCTCGGGCTGGCCCTGGTGGCCCACATGGCCAACCGCTGGCTGGTGCCCAACGCCAATGCAGTGATCCTGCCGCTGGTGGCGCTGCTGAACGGGATCGGATACGTCGTCATCGCCCGCTGGAGCCCGAAGGACGCTCGACAGCAGGCGGCGTGGATCGCCTTCGGCGTCCTCCTCTACGTGGTCACGCTGCTCGTCGTGCGCCATTCTCGCGACCTCGACCGCTACCGCTATGTCCTGTTGCTGATGGCCGGGATCCTGCTGGTGTCGCCCCTGTTCTTCTCCCCCATCTACGGGGCCCGGCTCTGGGTCCACGTGGGAGGACTTGAGTTCCAGCCGATCGAGGTCTCCAAGATCCTCCTCTGCATCTTCTTCGCCTCGTACTTCGCCGAGAACAAGGAAATGCTCTCCATCCCGACGGCGCAGATCGGCAACCGGCTCTACCTCGACCCCCGCCCGTTGCTGCCCATCCTGGTGGCGTGGGGGGCCGCCATGGCCATCATCGGCCTGGAGGACGACGTCGGCTTCGCCGCGCTGATCTTCGTCCTCTTCATCGGGCTGCTCTGGGTCACCACCGGGCGGGTCGGCTACCTGATGCTCGGACTGGTCCTCTTCGGCGTCGGCGCCTTCGTCGCCGCGCACTTCTTCGGGCAGGTCAACTTGCGCGTGGAGCAGTGGCTGAACCCCTGGCCGGCTCCCGGTGCCGGCGACAGCCAGCTGGCCCAGGCCCAGTTCTCGCTGGGCAGCGGCGGGGTGGGGGGCACCGGCCTGGGGGTCGACCACTTCGCGGGGTACATCTTCGGGCTCACCAGCGACATGGTCTTCGCCGCCATCGGCACCGAGATGGGTCTGGTGGGCTGCGCCGCCGTCGTCGTGGCCTTCATCCTCCTGGTCGGGGCCGGGTTCCGCGTGGCGCAAGCGGCCCGGTCGGACTTCTCGAGGCTGGCCGCCGCCGGACTCACGCTGATCCTGGGCTTCCAGGCGTTCTTCATCATGGCCGGCGTCACGCGGATCTTGCCGTTCACCGGCATCACGCTGCCCTTCGTCGCCTACGGGGGCTCCTCCCTGCTGGCCAACTACATCCTGGTGGCGCTGCTCCTGCGCATCTCCGACGAGGGGGCGGAGGCGCAGCTGGAGATGCTGGCGGCCGGTGCCGCGGGCGCGCCCGGTGAGCGGCCGATGGTGCCCGCCTCCTGAGGCGGGCCCGCCGCTAGTTCCCGCCCGAACCGCCCGCCACCTCGTAGGACCAGAGCTCGGAGGACACCGACACCGGTCCGCCGTGGGGCGAGGGGCGGTCGGCGCCGGCGTGGCCGTGCGCGAAGGCGGGCGACGACACCCACTTCTGGAACGACTCCTCGTCGCTCCAGCGCGTCACCACCAGCCACTGCCGGCGGTCGTCGGTCGGCCGCAGAAGCTCGAATCCCTCGAACCCCTCCTGGTCGTCGACGGCGTGGGCCCGCGCCGCGAAGCGCTGCGCCAGTTCGTCGCCGGCCTCCTCGGGCACGGTGATGGCGTTGATCTTGATAACGGTCATGTCCCGATCTGATCAGATCCGACGCCCTGACGTCCGCTCACCCCGGCGGATCGAGCGGGGTGACGTCACCGAGCTCCTCGAGGAGACGCTCGTCCACCAGGATCGGGGCGGGCACCGGCATCCGCAGGGCCAGCACGAGACCGTCCGAGGGGCGGCAGTCCACCCGTTCGCGACCCAGGGCAGTCATGAGGTCCAGCTCGGCGAGCAGAGTGCCCTCGTCGCGCCCGATGAGGCGCACCGCGATGACGTCGACGCGGAGGCGCTGGAGCACGCGGGTGAACAGCTCGTGTGTGGCCGGCCGGCGCCCCTCCATCCGGCGCATGGCCAGCGCCAGCGCGGTGCCCTCGGGCAGACCCACCGGAAAGTGGAGCTCGCGCTGCGGAGGCTCCGCCTCGACCAGCGACACCAACGGGTACTGATCCGGGAGATCGAGCGCCACGTCGTCGACGTCCATCACGCGGAAGTTCGCAAAGGCGACACTGCCGGGTTCGGTTCCGCCTCCCTCGTCCTCGCTCACCACGTCCGGGCGCACATCGGTCATCGCGCTCTCCGCCGGGCGCCCACGCTCAACGCGAAGCCGATGGCGCTGAAGAAGACCAGGACGGCGGTGCCGCCGTAGCTGACCAAGGGGAGGGGGATCCCCGTGATGGGCATGAGGCCCATCGTCATTCCGGCGTTCTGGAAGACGCTGAAGGCGATGAAGGCGAAGAGGCCGCCGCAGACGACGCGCCCGAAGGTGTCGCGGGAGGCGACGGCAGCGTGCAGGACCCGCCAGGCGATGACCCCGAGCAGCGCCAACAGGCCCACGGATCCCACGAAACCGAGCTGCTCGCCGACCGCGGTGAAGATGAAGTCGGTCTGCTGCTCGGGCACGTACCCGAGGTTGGTCTGGGCACCGTGGCCGAGACCCGACCCGAGGAGGCCGCCCGAGCCGATGGCGTTCTTGGCCTGACCGAGGTTGTAGATGGCGGACTGCACGTAGGGGTTCGAGCTCTTGCCGTTCGGGTTCAGGAACGAGGTGAGGCGGGCCACCTGATAGTGGTGCAGGAAGCCGCCTTCGACCGCGACCAGGGCGACCAGCACCGTCCCGAGCACCAACATGACCAGGATCCTGATCGGAAGGCCGGCCACGGCCAGCATGATGAGCAGGACGATCACCATGATCATCGCCGTCCCGAGGTCGGGCTGGAACAGCACGAGCGCGATCGGGATGCCCGCCAAGAGCAGCAGACGGAAGACGTCGCGCCAGGCGAGGCCCGCCTCGTCACGGCGCGCGCAGTACGCCGCCACGGCGAGAATCAGGGCCAAGACGGCGAACTCGGACGGTTGCAGCTGGAGCGGACCCACGCTGTACCAGCGGGCCGCTCCCTGGGCGCTCCGGCCGACGGCGAACACGCCGACGAGCGCCAGGACGATGAGCCAGTACAGCACCATGGCCAGCGGCTCGAATCTCCGGTAGTCGATCAGGGCCAGCACCACCATGGTGATGACGCCGAGGACGACGAAGAGCGCCTGCTTCTTCAGGAACGTCTTGGGGTCTTCGCCGGCGGCGAGCAGGGTGCCTCTCGTCGCCGTGTACACCATGACCACGCCCACGGCGGCCACCAGCAACGTGGCCAAGACCAGGATGTAGTCGATGGGGGGCACACTGCGCCGCGCGGCAACGTGTGTTCGAGCGAGTGTGGTCATATCTCGGATTCGGGGACAGAATACCGGCCATGGCCTCTCCCCCCCTGGCGCCGCTCCATGCCCTGGTGGGCGCGGTCGGGACCCTGGGCGCCACGGGGACGGGCACCACGCCGGCCAACCAGGTCGATCAAGGAGGCGGCTGGCTCTACCACCTCCTCACCAAGCTCGGCGTCAGCCCGGACACCGCCTCGACCGTCACCGACCTCATCATCCGCCCGCTCAGCATCGTCTTCGTCATCCTGGTCGCCTGGCTGGCGGCCCGTCTCGGCAGCCGGGTCATCCACCGCGTGCTCGAGCGCGTGGCCCACCAGGCGTCGACCCGTTCAGGCTCGCAGCGCGCCGGCGCCCGCGTCAGCACGATGTCGAGCCTGCTGGCCAACGTCTGGCGCTTCTTCGTCTTCGTGGTGGCCGGGGCGATCGTGCTGGGTCTGCTCGGCATCAACCTCACACCACTCCTCGCCAGCGCCACCATCATCGGCGCCACCCTCGGGTTCGGCGCGCAGCAGATCGTGCGCGACTACTTCTCCGGCGTCCTCATGACCATGGAGGACCAGTACAACGTCGGGGACTCCGTGGTCATCGGCGGCGTGACGGGAGTCGTCGAGGACGTCACCATGAGGCTCACCCGCTTCCGCTCCGTGGACGGCACCATCTACATCGTCCCCAACGGCGACATCCGCCTGATCGGCAACCTGTCCCGTGGTTGGGCGCGCGGCGTCGTCGACTTCACGCTGGCCGGCGAGACGGCGGCGCATCTCGACACGGTGCGCCAGGTCGTGCAGGAAGCAGCGCACACGGTGGCGACCGACGCGCGCTTCGCCGACCACTGCACCGAGCCCCCCACCGTCGTGGGCCTGCTGGCCGCCGACTCCTCGACGATCACCATGCGCGTGACACTGCTGACGGTCCCCTCCCAGCGCGACGCCCTCACCCGGGCCCTACGCGAAGAGGTGCTCACGGCGCTGGCCAGGCGGGACCTGTGGCCGGTCGGCGTCGAGCCCCCCGCCGCGCCGGCCCACTGAGCTCGGGGCTCAGGATCCGGCCGGGCTGGCCTCCTCGGCTGCCCGCCACATCTCCTCGACCGGTGCGTCGAGCCCGGTCCACTGCACGAGCTGGGCCGCCGCCTGGTGCACCAGCATGCCCAGGCCGTCGAGAGCGGTCGCTCCCGCCCCTCGTGCCGCCACGAGCCACGGGGTCGGACGCGGGGCGTAGACGAGGTCGGCGGCCACCTGCCCGGCCCGGAGGAGCCCGGGGGGGATCGCCCAGGCCTCGGTCCGAGTGTCGCCCCCCGGGGCGGGCGTTCCGAAGGCGCCCGGCGCCCGTGTGGTCCCCGTCATGCCCAGAGGCGTGGCGTTGACCACGAGGTCAGCACCCCTCACCGCCGCCGCCAGGGCACCCTCGTCGTCCAGCGGGACGACGAGGCCAGCCGATCCGGCCAACGCGGCGGCGTCACGGGCGCGCCCGAGCGTCCGGTTGGCCACGGTCACGCTCGAGGCCCCCGCAGCAGCGAGCGCCAGCACGACGGCACGAGCCGCACCTCCCGCACCGGCGACCAGACAGGGGCGGCCGGCGGGGTGGAAGTCCGCACCCCGGGCCAGTGAGGCCACGAAGCCGTCTCCGTCGGTGTTGATGCCCCGCAGCCGTCCGTCGGTGTTGATCACGCAGTTCACCGCGTCGAGGCGCCGCGCCGTCTCACTGACCTCGTCGACCAGCACGGCCACCGCCGCCTTGTGCGGCATGGTCACCGACAGACCCGTGATCTCCCAGAGGCGCATGGAGGCGAGTGCGTCGGCCGCCGCGCCGGCTCGGACCTCGAAGGCGAAGGAGTGCCAGCGCCCCCCCAGCCCCAGAGCCGAGAAGGCGGTGTTGTGGAGGAGCGGCGACAGCGAGTGCGCCACGGGGCTCCCGATCACACCGACGATCGTCGCCTCGGGCCCGAGGACGCGCCGCGCCGACTCCATCGACTGCGGTGGCTCCGGGCCGCCCGGACCCGAGCCCACCGGCGTCACCGGCTGCTCAGGGCAGCCCACGCGACTGGGCCAGCTGCTCGTTCGCCAGCTGTTGGGCATACGTGGACGAGAAGGCCATGACGCCGTTCTTCTGCACCAGCACGAAGTAGAGCCAGTTCCCCGGCGGCGGATGCAGGGCCGCATCGAGGGCGTCCTTCGAGGGCATGCAGATCGGTGTCGGCGTCAGACCGGCGTTGAGGTACGTGTTGTAGGGGGACTGGATCTGAAGGTCCTTCGACGTCACCGGCCCCCCGTCCTGCCCGAGGGCGTACAGCACCGTCGCGTCCATCTGCAGAGGCAGGTTCTGGGCCAGCCGGTTGTAGATCACCCGCGCCGTGTCGGGCATGTTGACCGGAATGTACCCCTCCTTCTCCACGATCGAAGCCGTGGTGATCACCTGGGAGGGCGTGAGGCCCAACGCGGCAGCGGATGCGGTGCTCAGTCCGGCCGCCGTGGCATCACGGTCGAAGCGCTGCACCATGGCCTGCACGATGCTGAGATCGCTCTCACCGGGCAGGACGAGGTACCCGCCCGTCCCGAGCATCCCCTCGAGATCGTTGGAGCCCGGCGCGCTGAACGCCGAGTGCACGGCGCCGCTGGCCGCCACCCTCTCGAATCCCCCCGGTGCGTGGCCCGGAATGTTGTCGACCTCCCGGGCCACCTCGGCAAGCGTGAAGCCCGGTCGCACCTCGACCGGGTAGATGTTCGGACCGGCTGCCAGAAGGGTGCTCACCTCCGAGAAGGTCTGGTTCTGGTGCAACGCGTAGCTCCCCGGCAGCACCGTCGGCGTGCCGTGGAACACGTCGAAGACCTCGTAGGCGAACGAGCTCCCGATCACGTGCTTCTGGCTGAGCGAGTCGACGATGGCGCTGGTCGACTCGCCCTGGTGCACCATCACGATCACCTGGGGACCCTGCTTCCCCAGGGCGTGCGACTCGAGCTCGTACCAGAGGGTGAAGGCGAGCACGATGACGACGAGCGCGCCGCCCACACCGAGCACGATGCGACGCCGGCGGCGGACGCGGGCGGCCCGGGCCGCCCGCCGGTGCGCCCGGGTCTGCCCCTCGGCCGCATCGGGCGGACCGGCAGCCTCGGCGCCATCGGCCGCCTCGGACTCCGTGCCTCCTGACTCTCGCTCCGACCCGCCGGACCCGCTCATCGGGCCTCCAACCAGGCTTGGAGCAGCACCATGGCCGCCGCCGTGTCCACCACCTTGCGTGCCGCCCTCCCGGTGCGCCCCGCCTCGCGCAGCGAGCGCTGGGCCTCCACCGTCGTGAAGCGTTCGTCGGCCGTCTCGACCGCGACGCCGAGGGGTGACAGCTCCGCCCGCAGCGCCTCGGCCTCCTGGAGGGCCGCACGCGCCGCCGGCCCCTGCCCGCCCGAGAGGCTCAGCGGGAGGCCGACCACGACCGTCGAGGCCTCCACCTCGCGCACCGCCTCGAGCACCGCCCGGCGGTCGCGCCCGGAGTCCCCGCTCCGCTCGATGGTCCCCCACGGGCTGGCCAGGAGACGACCGCTGTCGCTGTAGGCCACCCCGATCCGCTTGCTGCCGAGGTCGAGCGCGACGACCCGCCCGCCGCCGTCGCCGCAGGTCACTTCGACGCGGAGCCGGCCAGGAGGCGCTGGGCCTCGGCCAGCGCGGCCTCGATCTGCGACGGGTCCTTGCCACCGGCCAGTGCGAGCTGGGGCGATCCCCCTCCGCCCCCGCCGACGAGCGGCCCCAGCGTGCGCACCAGGTTGGCCGCGTCCGGCTCTCCGCCCGTGGCGGCCGCGATGGCCACCTTGGTGCCGTCCGGCGAGCCGCCGAGCACCACGGCGCGCACGCCGTCGTGCTGCTGGACGGTGCGCGCCAGCGCGCGCAGCGCATCCGGCTCGACGTTGTCGCGCCGCGCCACGACCACCCCACCGTCTGCGGTCGCACGCGCCGCCAGTTCCTTCGCCTCGGTCGCGCTGGACTGCTGCCGGAGCCGACCCAGCTCCCTCTCGGCCTCCCGCTGGCGGTCCATGACGCGCCCTATGGCGGCCAGCAATTCGTCGGGCTCGGTGCGCAGCAGCTCGGCTGCCGCCTGCACCAGGTGCTCACGCTCGACGGCGCGGGCGAGCGAGGCCCGTCCCGTCACCGCGAACAGGCGTCGTGTGTTGGAGCCGATGGAGCCCTCCGAGACGAGGGTGATCGGACCGATCTGGCCCAGGGAATCGACGTGGGTGCCGCCACAGAACTCGAGCGAGCTCGATCCCGCCCGCACGACGCGCACCGAGGCACCGTACTTGTCACCGAAGAAGGCGACGGCACCCATCTTCTCCGCCTCTTCCCGGGAGGTCTCGGTCGTCTCGACCGGGACATCGGTCAGCACCGCCTCGTTGGCCAGCCTGAAGACCTCGTCCAGCTCCTCACGGGTGGGCTGGGCGTGGTGCGAGAAGTCGAAACGCAGGTAGTCCGGTGCCACGAGCGAGCCCTGCTGGCGCACGTGGTCGCCCAGCACCGTGCGCAGCGCCGCGTGCAGCAGGTGGGTGGCGGTGTGGTTCCGTCGGACCGCCTCTCGGCGCTCCCCGTCGATGGTGGCCAGCGCGTCCTGGCCCGCCACCACCTCGCCGTCGACGCGCGCCCGGTGCACGACGAGTCCCGGCACCGCGTACTGGGTGTCGAAGACCTCGGCGATGCCCGACTCGGTCACGATCGTCCCGGTGTCGTAGATCTGACCACCGCCCTCGGCGTAGAACGGGGTGCGGTCGAGGAAGATCTCGGCGGTCCGCCCGTCGTCCCCCTCTGCTCCCTCGAGCACCGCCACCACGCGGGCCGGTGATTCGTAGTTCGGCGCGCCCCGCCCGACGAAGGCGGTCTGGCCCTCGGTCTCGAGCAGCGACCGGTAGACGGCCTCGTCTCCGGCCCGCGTCGCCTTGGCCGCGGCGCGTGCTCGCTCCCGCTGCGCGCGCATGGCGGCGTCGAACCCGGCCCGGTCCACGACGACCCCGGCGTCGCGCGCCAGTTCCTCGGTCAGCTCGACCGGGAAGCCGTGCGTGTCGTGCAGGGTGAAGGCCACGTCGCCCGGCAGCACCTTCGTCCCGGTGGCGAACGCCTCCTCGAGCCGGCCGAGACCCGCCTTCAGCGTGCGGTCGAACCCGGCTTCCTCACGGGCCACCACGTTGACGATCAAGTCGTGCTGGGACACGAGCAGTGGCCAGGCTTCGCCCAGCACCTGCGTGGCCGCCTGCACCAGCGTCGGCCCGATCGGCTTGTCGACGCCGAGCCGCCGCGCCGCCATGACGGCGCGGCGCACGATCCGGCGCAGCACGTAGCCGCGCCCCTCGTTGGCCGGCAGGACGCCGTCGGCCACGAGCATCGTCATGGCCCGGGCGTGGTCGGCCAGCACCCGCAGCGACACGTCCGTGCGCTCGTCGGTCCCGTAGCCGGTGCCGAGGACGGAGGCCGCCGCCTCGATGATCGGCAGGAACAGGTCGGTGTCGAACGTCGAGTCCTTGCCCTGCAGGAGCGGCAGGATCCGCTCGAGCCCGGCCCCGGTGTCGATGTTCTTGCGGGGCAGCTCCGTGAGGATCCCGTCGGCATCCCGGGTGAACTGCATGAAGACGAGGTTCCACAGTTCGACGAAGCGCTCGCTGCCGCCGTGCTTGGGACCGCCGTCGGACCCGTAGGCCGGGCCCTTGTCGATGAAGATCTCCGAATCGGGACCGCACGGGCCGGTCTCGCCCATGGCCCAGAAGTTGTCCTCGTCCCCCATGCGCTGGACACGCTCGGGTCGCACGCCCACCGTGTCGACCCAGATCTGCTCGGCCTCGTCGTCACCCTCGTGCACCGTGACCCAGAGCCGGTCGCCGTCGAGGCCGAAGACCTCGGTGAGCAGCTGCCAGGCCATCGGGATGGCGTCCTGCTTGAAGTAGTCCCCGAAGGAGAAGTTGCCCAGCATCTCGAAGAAGGTGTTGTGGTAGGTGTCCGTGCCGATGATGTCGATGTCGGGGGTGCGGAAGCACTTCTGGATCGAGGTCGCCCGGGGCCAGGGTGCCTGCTCCTCGCCCAGGAAATAGGGCTTGAAGGGCACCATGCCCGCGATGGTGAAGAGCACCGAGGGATCGTGCGGGATCAGGCTCGCGGAGGGAACGACTGCGTGCTCCCGCTCCCCGAAGAAGCGCGTGAAGGCCGCCCGCAGCCCGTTGGCGTCCATTGCTGCAGCTTACCGGGGAGAAAATCCGCCTCGGGGCGTGCACCGGCGTGCACCGGCGTGCACCGGGGCGGCCGTGCCGCCCGCGCAGCCAGCGCAGTCCCCCCGGCCGGCTCGATCGGCGCGCTCGGCTCAGGCCGACGCCATGCCCACGATCGGCTTGTTCAGGCGTATGCCCCCGGTCGACCCGAAGAACGGCGCGTCGCCGTAGGAGAAGATGCCGCCGTCGGCGGCCACCAGCCAGTACCCGCCGTCGTCGGGCATCGCCGCCATGCCCACCACCGGTTGGTTGAGGCGGATGCTCCCCGCCGATCCGAAGAACCCGGCCGAGCCGTAGGAGAAGATGCCGCCGTCGGACGCCACCAGCCAGTAGCCGGCGCCCTTCGCCGACGCCGCCATGCCCACGACCGGGGAGTTGAGGCGGATGGAACCGGTCGAGCCGTAGAAGCGGGCGTCGCCGAAGCTGAAGATGCCGCCGTCGGACGCCACCAGCCAGTAGCCGCCCCCGTCGGGCGTGGCCGCCATGCCGACGATCGGCGCGTTGAGGTGCCGGCCGCCCATCGATCCGAGGTAGGGGGCGTCTCCGTAGGTGAAGATGCCGCCGTCGGACGCCACCAGCCAGTAGCCGTTCGTGCTCGGGGTGTTCGCGATGCCGACCACCGGGGCGTTGAGGCTCAGGCTGCCGGCGCTGCCGAAGAACCCCGCACTGCCGAAGTCGAAGATGCCACCGTCGGACGCCACGAAGCGGTAGCCGTCACCGCAGTCGAGGTCTCCGCCGAAGCCGTAGTGGTCGGCCGGTGAGGCCGCCGAGACCCCCTGTGGGTTCGCCACCGTCACGTCGACGCACATGGGCACGGACGCGGTGGGCGGGACCACCGATATGGAATTCACGGTCTGCGACACGATGCGGCCGGGCCCGGCGGCGCCGAAGGTGACCGACGTGGCGTTGGCCAGGCCGCCGCCGAAGACGGTGATGGCACCGCTCCCGCCGAGCGGCCCCGTGTTCGGGCTCACGGCCGCCACGGACGGGCAGCCGTCGCCGCCCTGCAGGGTGATGGCGAGGTTCTGGTCGACCGGCGTTCCCAGTCCGCTGGCTTCGTCGTATCCCACCCGCGCCGGATAGGTGCCGAGCTGGCTGTCGGTGAAGTCGTTGTTGCCCGACGTGATGTCGGTGTAGTCGGGTCCGCCCGGACCGGCGGCATAGAGGGCGGGCGCCACCAGCCCGAGCCGGCTGGAACACCCTTGGTTGGTGTCGGCGAACAACCCCGCGTTGGTCGGTGCCGCCACGCTGGTGCCGCCGAACGAGGTCCAGGTGTGGTCGTAGAACGCCACGACACCGCCCGCCGAGGGGTCGCTCGGGTACGAGATGTCGGGCACGGCTCGCGTCGCGTTGGGGTTGAGACCGGCGCTCTGGTAGCTCGGCCGGGGCCAGACGACCGAGAGCCCGCCGCCGCCGGCTCCGGGCCGGGGCGGGGCGCTCGGGTCGAGGCCCTGGGCACAGAGGATGGTCCGGCCCTGGCAGTCGTTCCACACGGTCTGGGAGCCGGCCGACAGGTCGGGGAGGCTGGTGCCGCCGGCGCTCACCACGTCGGGCTGCGATCCGGGGTCGTCCACGGCGAGCCCGGTGCTGGAGTTGCTCGGGTAGCAGTCCTCGGACCCGGTGTCACCGGAGGCGGCGATCATGGTCTGCCCCTGGACGGCCATGCGCTGGAAGATGCCGTTCTCGAGACCGAGATAGGCCGGATCGGTGGCCTGGATGAACTGCTCGCAGTTGCCCCAACTGGTCGTCACCACCTGTGCCGCATCGTCGCTGGCGATCCGGTTGAAGAGGTCGATCGACTGCGCGTCGTTGTTGTTGGGGGCCTCGTAGACGAGCAGCGAGGCCGCGGGAGCGTTGAAGGACGCCACCTCGACATCGAGAGCAGCCTCGCCCGTGCCCGGCCCTGGCGGCGGTCCACCGTCGATGGGGATGTTCCGGATGGGGCTGGTCAGGCCGTAACAGGCCTCGAACGACTGGAAGTCGGAGCTCAGGTACTGCTCGAACTCGACGACGGCGATCGTCTGGCCGACACCGACACGGCCCTGTGCGAAGAGCTGGTCCAACCCGAAGACCGAGGCCAGCTGGGTCGAGGTGTACGAGCCGCCGTAGGCCTGCTGCTGCGCGGCAGGACAGGCCTGTGGCGTCGGCGCGTGCGCCAGCGCACGGCTCCGGTTGGGGGCGCCGGCGGCGGCGCCGCTCCCGGCCCCCGGGGCCGCGCCCAGTCCGCCCGAACCACCCGAACCGCCCGGTCCGGATGCCCCGGAGCGCCCGGGGACGAGCATCGAGCGCTCCCGGAGCAGGCCGTTCAGACCGACCACGCCCGTCACGGCGCCGGCCACCGCGGCGGGCAGCTGTGGCGGCGCCGTGTTCACCAGCGCGCGGGGCACGGTGGACGTCTGGACCGACACGAGCGGCGTGGCGAAGGCGGCCGACACCGCCGCCGCCGTCCCGCTGACCGGCAGGAGGTTGGATCCGGGCGCGGGCGCCCCCACGGTCAGCCCCTCGGCCTCGAGCGCGGACGTCACCTGTGCCACCTCCGACGGAAGCGGGCCGAACGCCGTGGCGTACTGCGCCGCGCTCAGGTAGTGCCGGTACTCGGGCGATCCCGGCGTGGAGACCCCCTGGACCATCTCGGCCAGGCCCGAGGGGTTCTGACCCGCCAGCGCGACGTCGAGGTCGAGGACCTGGCTCTCGGGCGCGCCGCCCAGCACCCTGGCCGACGAAGGAAGCTTCGGAGGGGGCTGCGCCAGGACGGCCTTGCCGGGTGCCGCGATGACGTTTGGCATCGGCGTGGACGTGGACGTCGACGTGGCAGCGCCGCCGGCGGCGAGGGCAGAGGCGGGCGCCAGCATCGCCGCGCTCAGGACGGCGGCGCCGAGCACGGCGGCCAACCCCGCCGGACGCAAGGGCACGCGCGGGCGCACGCGCGGGCGCGTGCGCCTCCCCTGACCACGGTTCACGAATCGGCCTCCCTGCTCGGGCTCGTCCCCCCCGGACCCTCTGCGCCGTGCCGGGACGGCTCGTAGTAGACGTGGCCCTCGAGCGCGTCAGGACGATACTGCTGGTCCACCACGCCCGACGGATCGTTGTGCGGGTAGACGTACCCCTCCCCGTGCCCCAGCGTGGCCGCCCCCTTGTAGTGGGCGTCGCGCAGATGCACCGGGACCTCTTGGGCCACGCTCGAGCGCACATCGGCCTGGGCCCGGCCCAGCGCCACGACCACGGAGTTCGACTTCGGGGCCCGCGCCAGGTAGATCACCGCCTCGGCCAGGTTCAGGGCCGCCTCGGGGAGCCCGACGTACTCGACGGCCCGCGCCGCCGCCTCGGCCACCAGCAGCGCCTGCGGATCGGCCAGCCCGATGTCCTCGCTGGCCAGGATGACCATGCGCCGCGCCACGAAGCGCGGGTCCTCCCCCGCCTCGATCATGCGGGCCATCCAGTACAGCCCTGCGTCGGGGTCCGAGCCGCGCACACTCTTGATCAGCGCGCTGACCTGGTCGTAGTGCTCGTCGGCCCCCTGATGGAAGAGCCGCCCGTCCCGGGCCCGTGCCATGTCCTCCATGGTGAGGACGACCCTCGCCGTCTCACCGCCGGTGCCGGCGCCGGCGGCGGCAGTCCGGGCTCGGGCCAGCGCCGCCGCCACCTCGACCGTGGTCAGCGCGGCACGGGCGTCACCTTCGCACGCCGCCACCACGGCGTCCGTCGCATCGGGCTCCGCGTCGACCCCTTCGAGATCGAGGCCCCGCCGCACCAGCGTCCGCAGGTCGTCGGGCGACAAGGGGTGCAGCCGCCACAGCGAGGCCCGGCTCAACAGGGGCGGATTCACCTCGAAGAAAGGATTCTCGGTGGTGGCCCCGATGAACACGACCAGCCCGTCCTCGACGGCGGGGAGCAGCACGTCCTGCTGCGACTTGGAGAAGCGGTGCACCTCGTCGATGAAGAGGATGGTCCCCTGTCCCTGCTCGCCGAGGCGGCGCTCGGCGGCGGCCAGGGCCTCGCGCACGTCCTTCACCCCGGCGCCGGTGGCCGACAGCGTCGTCAGGTGCTTGGCGCTGGCCTCGGCCAGGAGGTGGGCCAGCGTCGTCTTGCCGGTGCCGGCGGGGCCCCAGAGGATGGCCGAACCCACCCGGTCCGTCTCGGCCAGCGTGCGCAGGGGCGCGCCCGGTCCCACCAGGTGCTCCTGGCCCACGACCTCGTCGAGCGTGCGCGGGCGGAGACGGGCGGCGAGCGGAGCCTGGCGCCGGAGCCGGCGGTCGGCGGCATCGGCGAAGAGGCTCATCGCGCCGGCGGCACCACGACCCTGATCCCGAGCTCGGCCAGCGACGCCGCCGGCAGCGGGGCCGGCGCGCCGGTGAGGAGGTCCGCGCCCGACTGCGTCTTGGGGTAGGCGATGACCTCGCGGATGTTCTCCTCGCCGGCGAGAATGGCGGCCAGGCGGTCCAGCCCGACGGCGAAGCCCGCGTGCGGCGGGGCGCCGTAGCGGAAGGCGCCCAGCAGGAAACCGAAGCGCCGCTCGGCTTCCGCCTGCTCGATACCCAGAGCGGCGAACACCTGCTCCTGCACTTCCTTCCGGTGGATACGCACGCTGCCCGAGCCGAGCTCCCACCCGTTGAGGACGAGGTCGTAGGCCTGCGAGCGCACCGAGAGCGGGTCCGTCGCCAGACGGGCCAGATCCTCGGCATAGGGCATGGTGAACGGGTGATGGGCCGGCTGCGGGCGTCCGTCGGCGCCCTCTTCGAACATCGGGAAGTCGACCACCCACACGTAGCGGTGCGGCCCCTCGCTCACCGGTGGACCACCGATGGCCGTGCGCAGGGTCCCGAGCACGGTGCACGCGGTGGCGTGGCGGTCCGAGACGACGAGGACGAGGTCGCCCGCCACCGCCCCGGTCCGCTCCAGCAGGCGGACCGTCTCCTCCGCCGAGAGGTGGCGCGCCAGCGGCCCGTCGAGTGCCGGTCCGGGTCCCGCCCCACCGCTCTCGACGACCTTGAACCAGGCCAGGCCGGCCGCGCCGGCGCGCTTGGCCTGGTCGGTCAGCTCGTCGAGGCGCGAGCGCGGGAAGGCGGCGCCCCCCGGCACGACGATCGCCTTCGTCGTGGGCGACGAGAAGGCCTTGACGCCGGTCTGCGCGAAGACCTCGGTCAGGTCGACCAGCTCCATGCCGAAGCGCAGGTCGGGCTTGTCGGTGCCGAAGCGGTCCAGGGCGTCGGCCCACGTGATGCGCTCGATCGGCGGGGGCCTCTCTCCCGTGGCGGCCTCGGCCGCATCGAGCACGGCCTCGGACACGAAGCCCATCACGTCGTCCTGCGAGGCGAAGGAGCACTCCAGGTCCAGCTGCATGAACTCGAACTGGCGGTCGGCCCGCAGGTCCTCGTCGCGCAGGCAGCGGGCGATCTGGTAGTAGCGGTCGAAGCCGCCCACCATGAGCAGCTGCTTGGCCAGCTGCGGGCTCTGGGGCAGCGCGTAGAAGTTGCCGTGGTGCAGACGGGACGGTACGGAGAACTCGCGTGAGCCTTCCGGTGTGGGCGCCCACAGCAGCGGTGTCTCGATCTCCACGAAGCCCTGCCGCGCCATGGCGGCCCGCAGCGCGGCGTTCACCTTCGAGCGCAGCCGCAGGTTGCGCTGCATGTGCGGCCGCCGCAGGTCGACGTAGCGGTGCCGCAGGCGCACCGGCTCGTCCGCCTCGGCCCGGTCGTCGACGGGGAACGGCGGCGGGTCGGCTTCGTTGAGGACCTCGACGGTGCAGTCGCCGATCTCGATCCGGCCCGTGGCCAGGCCCGGGTTCACCGTGCCCTCCGGACGCGCCCGCACGGTGCCGTGCACGGCGACGACCCACTCGCTGCGCGCCTCGACCGTCCCGTCGATCACGCACTGCACGATCCCCGAGTGGTCGCGCAGGTCGACGAAGGCGAGGTGCTCGCCGTGCTCGCGCCGGCGGGCCACCCAACCGCACAGGCGCACGGTGGCGCCGATGTCGTCGCTGGTCAGCACGCCGCACAGATGGGTGCGCAGCGCCGTCGGTCGGTTCGGCTCGCTCTGGGTGCTCATTCGATCCGGTGCCCTCTGTGATCGCGCTTGCGGCTCAGGTACGCCTCGAGGGCGCGCACGACGTCGGCCCGCGGCACCGTTCGCTGGTCCTCGTCGGCGCGCAGCGGCCGCAGCCCCACCGTCCCCTCCTCGAGCTCCTGGCGGCCGATCACCAGCGCCACCAGGGCACCCGAGCGGTCGGCCGACTTGATCTGGGACTTCATGGAGCGCCCGTCGAAGGCCCGGTCCGCCCGCAAGCCGGCCCGTCGCAGCTCGGCCGTCAGCGCCACCGCCGCCTGCCCGCCGGTGGTGTCGATGACGTAGGCGTGCAGCGGCCGCGCCGCCAGCGCCGCCTCGACCCCGAACACCGACTCGGCGTCGCAGGCCAGGAGCACCCGCTCGATCCCGATGCCGAACCCGATCCCCGGCGTGGGATCGCCGCCGAGCAGCTCGACCAGTCCGTCGTAGCGCCCTCCCCCGCCGATGCCGTTCTGCGCCGCGTCGAGCGCGTCGGCGGCGAACTCGAAGGTGGTGCGGGTGTAGTAATCGAAGCCGCGCACGAGGCGGTGGTCGATGGTGAAGGGCACACCCAGCGAGTCGAGCCCGGACCGCACCCGCGCGAAGTGCGCGGCGCAGGCGTCACAGAGGTGGTCGAGGAAACGTGGTGCATCCTCGGTGGCGGCGCGGCACTCCGCCGTCTTGCAGTCGAGGACGCGCAGCGGGTTCTCCAGGTGGCGCGCCCGGTGCGCCGGACAGAGCCGGTCGACCCGCTCGGCCAGGAAGGCGCCGAGAAGCCCCACGTACCCGGGCCGACAGGTGCCGTCACCCATGGAGTGCACCTTGAGCGTGACGTCGCGCAGGCCGAGGCCGGCGAAGAAGTCCGACGCCAAGGACACGACCTCGACGTCGAGGTCGGGGTCGGCCGGGCCGAGGGCCTCGACGCCGAGTTGGAAGTGCTGGCGGTAGCGGCCGTGCTGGGGATTCTCGTGGCGGAAGGACGGCTCGACGTACCACACCTTCCACGGCGGTACCGGGTGGTGCTGGACGAAGGCGCGCGCCACGGGCGCGGTCCCCTCGGGCCGCAGCGCCATGCGCTGCCCGTCGCGGTCCTCGAAGACGTACATCTCCTTGCCCACCACCTCGGAGCCCTCGCCGATGCCGCGCAGGAAGACGCCGGCGTGCTCGATGATCGGTGTGATCGTCAGTCCGTACCCGGCCCCCTCGGCCAACCCCGCGAAGCGCGCCACGGTTCCCTCCCAGCGGCGGGAGTCCGGCCACAGCACGTCGTGCATGCCCTTGGGCGTGCGCAGCGGCGCCGTGCCGGGTCCGGGCGCGACCGAGCCCGGGCTCACGGGATGCTCCACACGGTGGGGTCAGGCCTTCTTGCCAGGGAGCTGACGATAGGCGTCGAAGACGCCGTCGAGGTGCTTCAACGCGCTGACCAGAGAGTGCAGATGGGTCGGATCCGCCAGCTCCACGTCGAAGGCCATCCGGCTCACCCGGTCCGGTGTGGTCGCGGTCCGGGCCGCCACGATGTTGAGGTGGTGCTCGGACACCACCCGCGAGACGTCGGCCAGCAGGCGGGAGCGGTCGAAGGCCTGGACCTCGATGGTGGCCACGAACACCCCGTCGTTGCCGCGATCCCATTCCACGTCGATCAGGCGCTCCTGGGAGCGGTCGGCCAGCGCGGCGGCGTTGGCGCAGTCCGCACGGTGCACCGAGACGCCCCGGCCCTGGGTGACGAAGCCCACGATCTGGTCGCCCGGCACCGGCGTGCAGCAGCGGGCCAGGTGGATCATCACGTCGTCGAGCCCCTCGACGTAGACCCCGGTGCCGGTACGCCGCACCTGGCGGGGCCGGCTCGTGCCCGGCAGCACCGTCGTCGGGAGCTGGTCGTCGCCGTTGCCCCCGCCGCGCAGGAGCTTGGTCATGCGCTGGACGATCGACTGGGCCGACACCTGCGACTCGCCGATGGAGGCGTAGAGCGCCTCGATGTCGGCCAGGTTCATGGAGTCGGCGACCTGCTGCAGCACGCTCGACCCCAACAGCTTGTGCAGGGGCAGCCCCTCACGCCGGAGGGCGCGGGCCAGCTCCTCCTTGCCGTTCTCGATGGCGTCCTCGCGACGCTCCCGCGAGAACCACTGGCGGATCTTGCTGCGGGCCCGGGACGAGGCCACGATCTGCAGCCAGTCCCGCGACGGGGCCGGGGTGGAGGACTTCGAGGTGATGATCTCGACGGTGTCGGCACTCGAGAGCTGCGTCTCGAGCGGCACCAGGCGCCCGTTGACCCGTGCCCCGATGCATCGGTGGCCCACTTCGGTGTGTATGGCGTAGGCGAAGTCGACCGGTGTCGACCGGGCCGGCAGGGCGATCACCTTGCCCTTGGGCGTGAAGACGTAGACCTCGTCCTGCTCGAGATCGAGCTTGAGCGCCTCGAGGAACTCGATCGGATCGGTCGTCTCGTTCTGGAAGTCGACGATCCGCTGCATCCACTCGATCTCAGCGGTGGTGGCGCCCGTCTCACGGGCGAGCGCCTGGCGCTCGGCGCGCCGATCGCGCTCGGCCTTGGAGGCAGCGTCGGGGCTCCGCTCGTCGCCAGCCCGCTCGGCTGCCTCCGGTGCCGCCCGGGAGCGGGGCCGGCGCACGGACGCCGCGCCCTTGAGCGCCCGCGCCCGACGGGCCGTCCGCGCCGGACCGGGGTCGTCGGATGCCCCGTCCGGCTCGTCCGGGTGCTCCTTGTAGTCCCAGTGGGCGGCGATGCCGTACTCGGCCCGGCGGTGCATCTGGTGGGTCCGGACCTGCACCTCGATCGGCTTGCCGTCGAGGCCGATCACCGTGGTGTGCAGCGACTGGTAGAGGTTGAACTTCGGGGTGTTGATGTAGTCCTTGAAACGGCCCTGCACCGGGCGCCAGATGGCGTGGATGGCGCCCAGGGCGGCCCAGCAGTCCTTCTCGGACGCCACGACCACCCGGATGCCGACCAGGTCGTGGATGTCGTCGAACTCCTTGCCGCGCACGACCATCTTCTCGTAGATGCTCCAGAGGTGCTTCGGGCGTCCGGTGACCTCGGCTTCGAGCCCGGTGGCGGCGAGGCGCTCGCGCACCGCCACCAGGACGCGTGCCAGGTACTCCTCGCGCTGGGGGGCGCGTGAGGCGACCATCTGCTCGATCTCGGCGTAGCGCTTCGGGTGCAGCGTGGCGAAGGCCAGGTCCTCGAGCTGCCAGCGCACCTGCTGGACCCCGAGGCGGTGGGCCAGCGGCGCGTAGACGTCGAAGGTCTCCTGGGCCGTGCGCCGCTGCTTCCACTCGGGCATCACCGCCAGGGTGCGCATGTTGTGGAGCCGGTCGGCCAGCTTGATGAGCAGCACCCGCCAGTCACTGGCCATCGCCACCAGCATCTTGCGGATGGTGGCCGCCTGCTGCTGCTCCTTGGAGTCGAACTGGAGGCGGTCGAGCTTGGTCACGCCGTCGACCACCGCGGCCACCGCCCCGCCGAACTCCTCCTCGATGTCGGCGAGGCTCAGCCCGGAGTCCTCCACCGAGTCGTGGAGCAGCGCCGCGGCCACCGTGGTGGCGTCGAGGCCGAGGTCGGCCACGACGGCCGCCACGGCCATCGGATGGGTGACGAAGGGCTCCCCGGACCGGCGGTACTGGCCGGCATGGGAGCGGGCGGCCACCCTGGCTGCCCGGACGATGACCCCGGTGTCCTCACCGGGGCGGTGGGCGAGGAACTGGCGGAGGACCGGCTCGAGCAGGTCGCCGGGCGCGTCGTACCCCGCATCGTCGGACGGGGGCACCCGTGCCAGGGTCACCATCCCTCCACGCTACCCGACGTGCCCGGCCACCCTGCCGACACCGGGACCGGGCCGCCACCGGCCGCGGGCGGGCCCGCGGCAGGTCAGCGGCGCTTCTTGCCCTTGGCCTTGCCGCCCTTGCGGGGCCGCGGCGGCGGGCGGCGGGTCGTCATCGGCCGCCCCGTGCCCGACGGCCGGGCACCGCCCGCACGGGCCGGGCTGCCGGAGGCGCCGTTGCCGGTCGCACCCTGGCCGTCGGCCGGGACCTG
>DAHUZK010000004.1 GCA_027306605.1 Acidimicrobiaceae bacterium | reverse complement strand
CCCACAACTTGGTCAAGGTTGCCGGGTTGATCCGATAAAGGTCCAGAAGCCGATCAGATAGAGAGAACACCCTCGGCCCTCGCCGAGCCACCGCCCCTATTTCAGGTCGAAGTAGCTAGGGCTCGACGGTCGCGCGCCGCGCTGCGCTTGCTCATCCCGGCGGTAGATCGATCGCCTCCACGAGGGCGGGGACGTCGGAGAGCCCTCGCAGCATGTCGTTCAGGTGGGTGCAGCCGTGGATGCCGGGCAACGCACGGTGCACCTCGGCGCGGAGCGCGGTGACGTCTCGGCCGACGAGCTCGCCGACCTGGCGGGTCACCGACGGGCACTCGGGGAACGGCAGAACGTTCGCCTCGACCGAGATGGTCCGCAACAGGTTCGAGCCGGGGTCGACCGTCGCCCGGAGCGAGTATTCGTGCAGGGCGACCTCGTCGTGCTCCGGTCCCCACACGCTGTCCCGGTAGTGGGCGTCGACCGCGACGCACGCACCATCGGACCAGGTGTCGATTCGCCGCCGGCGGCGGAAACAGACATCGGGCGGCGTCTCCATCTCGTGCCACGCCCACTCGTCGTCGGTCTCGAGCCGACCGGCGGCTCGGAACCAGTGGGGGAACATGGTCTCCCGGTCGATGCTCTTGCGGTAGTAGCCGTCCCTCCGGAAGCCCGAGCACGCGACCTTGGCGTCCTGGGCGGCCAGGAACGCGCTGGCGGCTTCGATGGAGGATCGGTAGTCCTCGGCATCGGCGCGGTGTTGTGACCAGGCGATCGTGCCGATCATGGCCACGGTGGACACATCGTCCAAGAGGAGAGCGAGCGGGGTCGCCGACGTGCGCTCCTCGGGCAGCGCCGCCTCCACGCTGGCGCGAAACCCCCGGACGGCTGTGGCGCCGACCAAGAGTTCCGTGCCGCGTCGCGTCGGACGAGTGGTCGCGCCCGTGATCACCTGCGAGCCGTCGAGCTCGAGTTCGAGGTCGGCTTCGTCGCGCACCCACGGCTGACCCGCTGCCGAGGTCACGAGGTCCCGGGCGCGACCGGTCAGGTGCAGTGGACCAGTGCGGCCCTCTGGCCACGAGGTACTGAGATGCGACGTCCGACGAAGAGAGCCGTGCCGACGCGCCGGCGTCCCGCTGATCGATCTGTCCGGAGGGTCGTCGACGCCCTCGAGATGCCACGAACGGGAGACCAGTCGTACTTTCTCGGGCAAGTCAACCCCTCTCATTCTTTGCCAACGGTTGGACCCGTCGGTCGACGAGCCGATCCACGGTGGGGGTGCTATCACTCACGACGAGCGGCGCCGTGAGTGTCGATGCCCCCCTGGTGTTCAGCTCCGTCGCGTGAAGGCGCGCCGCCTGCTCACGCGAGCAGCGCGGCGACGTCGATGACCCCTGTCATCGTGCCCGCGAGGAATCCGCCGTCGATGACGAGGTTGCACCCATTGATGAAGCTGGCAGCGTCGCTGTTCAAAAACGCGAGCGGCCATCCCATCTCGTCGGGAAGTGCCTTGCGCTTCATGGGTCCTTCGAACTTCTGGAGGAGCTCGGCCCCGGACATGGCCTCGAACTCGGGCATCATGGGCGTCTGGGTGGGTCCCGGACTAATGCAGTTGACCCGGACACTGGTGTCCGCGAACTCGAGCGCCTTCATCATCGTGTAGACCATGATGACTTCCTTCGAGAAGACGTAGCCCTCGGCGACCACATCGGCGTGCTGCTTGCACCACTCGACGGCCCCGTCGACGCCGTCGGTCTGCAGGAGCTCCATGATCGGGGCCATGTGCTGGAGGAAGCCCAGGCCGCCGGTCGACGAGATGATCGAGATCGCTCCGCCCCGAGGGACCTTGGAAGCCACGCCGTCCACGACGGCACGGACGGCCGCGACGTTCACGCGCATGACGTCGATGGCCGAGTGGGTGGGCGGCAGCCCGGCGCAGTAGAAGACCGAGTCGAACGTCCCCTCGAGAGACGCCAAGAGCGATTCGACGTCTGCCTTGTCGCGCAGGTCGCAGCTCGTGAAGCTGGCCAGGTCGAAGGTCGGGCGCTTGTAGTCCACACCGTGGACCTCGGCCCCCAGGCCCTGGACGATCTTGGCTGTCGACTCACCCATGCCCGAACAGCAGCCCACGACGAGCGCGCGCTTGTTGTCGTACCGGAACTGGTTCTCGTCACTCTTGGTGCTCTCCTTCGCGCCGGCGGCCTCTGCGCGAGGTCTCCGTTTCCGGGCCACGGCGACACCCACCGGCCGCCCGCGGGCGAGGTGAGCCCCCCATGTACCCTATGTTATCCGATACTAGACAAAATGCCAGTGGCCCGGTAGGGCCAACGGACTTGGCGACGACGGATCGGGCGCGGCTCACGGGGAAGCGACCGGGGAGACGGCCGGCCCGAACGACGGGCGAGGCGCCTGACACACCGCCGAATCCGAGGGGACGCACACGGCTGGTCGTCGGGGTCGCGGCCCATCGATGCTTGCGGCGATGCGAGGGGGGTGGAGATGCAAGAGATTCCCGAGTACCGGAATCTGATCGGAGGCGGGCTGCGCCCCGCTGCCTCGGGCGCCCTGCTCGATTCCGTGAACCCTGCGACGGGGGACCTGTGGGCGCGTGTGCCGGCGGGAAACCATGAGGATGTCGATGCCGCGGTCACCACCGCCGCGGAGGCCTTCGGCGGTTGGTCGGCCCGAACGCACCATCTCCAACAGGTGGCTCAGCTCTTCCTGGAAAACGGCGAGGAGCTCGCCTACCTCGAGACCCAGGACAACGGGCGGTTGATCGAGGAGAGCAGGGGCCGCGCTGGGCCGGGCATGGCCTGGTTCTGGAACCGGGTCGCGCAGATGACCCTCGAGGCCGCCCGGGGCCAGAGCGTCGTCCTGGACCCGTCCACAATTGGGTTGACCAGGCGGGAGCCATACGGGGTGGTCGGGGCGATCATCCCGTGGAACGCTCCGGTGGCGATGTGCTCGGCCAAGGCGGGTTTGGCGCTGGCGGCGGGCAACACCGTGGTGGTGAAGCCGGCCGAGCAGGCCTGCGTCTCGGTGCTCCGTCTCGGCGAGCTCCTTGCCGACGTGCTCCCCCCGGGGGTGCTCAACATCGTCTCGGGCCTCGGCGGAGAGGCGGGCGAGCCCCTGGTGCGGCACAGCGGGGTGAAGAAGGTGTCCATGACGGGTTCGTCCGCCACCGCCAAGAGCATTCAGCGGGCAGCGTCCGAGACGCTGACGCCGGCCATCTTCGAGCTCGGCGGCAAGTCGCCCAACATCGTCTTCGCCGACGCCGACGCCGACGCCGACCTCGACGCGACTGCGCGGGGGGTGACGACCGAGTCGATTTTCACCGGGAACGCCGGCCAGGTTTGCGTGGCGGGTGCCCGCATTCTCGTCGAGCGGAGCGTGCTCGGCGAGATACTCGGGCGTATCGAGGCGATCGCGAGACGGATCGTGGTCGGCGACCCGATGGACCCCCGCACCACGATGGGGCCGATCGTCTCGCCGGGCCAGTACGACCGGGTCACTGGGTACCTCGAGATCGGAAAGAAGGAAGCTGAGCTCGTCTTCGGGGGGCGCCACGGCGCCGTCGTCGTCCCGGAGCTCCCCCGGGGGTTCTGGGTCGAGCCGACGCTCTTCATGACGACCGACAACTCACTGCGGATCTGCCAGGAGGAGATATTCGGCCCGGTCGCAGTGGTCATCCCCTTCGACACCGACGACGAGGCCCTCGAGATCGCGAACGACACGACCTACGGACTCGCGTCAGGGCTGTGGACCCGCGACCTGGGCAGAATCCACCGCTTCGTCTCGGAGCTCGAGGCGGGCAACGTCTGGTCAACGTGTATCGCCAGACCCGCTACGAGCTCCCGTTCGGGGCTTGGAAGGAAAGCGGGTTCGGCCACGACGAGACCCTCGAGTTTACCCGCGAGAAGGCGGCGGTCATCGCGACCTGAGCCCGCGGCGCGGTGCTACTCGGCGGCCCGCCGTTCCCGGCCCCTTTTGCGGCCCCGCACCGACTGTTCAAGCACGACCTTGCGCAACCGCACGGTGGACGGGGTGACCTCGACGCACTCGTCCTCCGCGATGAACTCGAGCGCCTGTTCGAGCGAGAGCTGGAGATGGGGGCTCAGTCGCTCGAGCTCCTCGGCGGTCGACGAGCGGATGTTGGTGAGCTTCTTCTCCTTGGTGGGGTTGACGTTCATCTCGTCGCTGCGGGCGTTCTCGCCGACGATCATCCCCTCGTAGACCTCGGTGCCGGGGCCGACGAAGAGCACGCCGCGCTGCTCGAGGGCCATCAGCGCGTACGTGGTGGTCATCCCGCGGCGGTCCGCCACGAGCGAGCCGTTGCGCTTCACCCGGAGCTCACCCGCCCAGGGCTCCCAGGCGTCGAAGGTGGAGTGCAGGACGCCGGTGCCCCGTGTCTCGATGAGGAACTCGTTGCGGAACCCTACGAGGCCCCGGGCCGGGATCCGGTAGTCGAGGCGGACCCATCCGGTGCCGTGGTTGACCATCTCGGCCATCCGACCGTGACGCACCGCCAGCAGCTGGGTGACGACGCCCATGTAGGACTCGGGGACGTCGATGGTCAGGCGCTCGACGGGCTCGTGCACCTTGGCGTCGATCATCCGGGTGACCACTGTGGGCTTCCCGATCGTCAGCTCGAAGCCCTCGCGCCGCATGGTCTCGACGAGGATGGCGAGCTGCAGCTCACCGCGGCCCCGCACCTCGAAGGTGTCGGGCCGCTCGGTCGGGGAGAGCCCGATGGAGACGTTGCCGACGATCTCGGCATCGAGCCGGCTCTTGAGCAGCCGGGCCGTCAGCTTGGTGCCGTCCTGGCCCGAGAGCGGCGAGGTGTTGATGCCGATCGTCATGGCGAGGCTCGGCTCGTCGACGAGGATGGGCGGGAGCGGCCGCGGGTCGTCGGCCTCGGTCAGGGTCTCGCCGATCATCACGTCGGGGAGTCCCGCCACCACGGCGATCTCACCGGGCCCAGCCTCCGCGATCTCGACCCGTTCGAGCGCCTTGGAGCCGTAGAGCTCGGTGATCTTGGCCCGCGACATGGTCCCGTCGAGGCGGCACCAGCTGACGGTGTCGCCTCGCCGGAGCGTCCCGTTGTGCACCCGGCACACCGCCAGTCGGCCGAGGTAGGGGGAGGCATCCAGGTTGGTGACGAGGGCCTGCAGCGGGAACGCCGGGTCGAAGGCCGGTGCCGGGACGCTGTCGCGTATCGCCTCGAAGAGCGGGGTCAGGTCGGTGCCCTTGGTCGCGGGGTCGGTGCTGGCCCAGCCGCGCCGCGCGTTGGAATAGAGGACCGGGAACCCGATCTGCTCCTCGTCGGCGTCGAGATCCAAGAACAATTCCTCGATCTCGTGCACGACCTCGGAGATCCGGGCGTCGCTGCGGTCGACCTTGTTCACGACGACGACGAGCGGCAGCCGGGCCTCGAGGGCCTTGCGGAGCACGAAGCGCGTCTGGGGGAGTGGTCCCTCGGACGCGTCCACGAGCAGTAGCGCGCCGTCGACCATGGCGAGGCCCCGCTCGACCTCCCCGCCGAAGTCCGCGTGACCGGGCGTGTCGACGATCGTGATCTTGATGTCGCCCCACTGGACGGCGGTGTGCTTGGCCAGGATCGTGATGCCCCTCTCACGCTCGAGATCTCCCGAGTCGAGGATCCGGTCGGCCACGACCTGGTTGGACCGGAAGGCGCCGGTCTGGCGCAACATGGCGTCGACGAGGGTGGTCTTGCCGTGGTCCACGTGGGCCACAATTGCGACGTTTCGAAGGTCATTCCTCAGTTGCACGTGAACTCAGGGTAGTGACCCGCTCACCGGTCGCAGTTCGCCCGGCGAGTGGTGAGGCGAGCGGGGTCCGGCGGCCGCCCGGGCGGGCGTCACCCTCCCCGGTCGAATGGGATACCGAGTGGGCCTTTTGGGGCCGCCCGTCCAGATCGCGCTCGTTCGGGCTCATCGGGCGACGAAGCCACCGGGCGTGCCTCAGTCGCCGCGCAGGGCCCCGGCGGAGAACTGGATCACGGCGTCGTCGAGGGAAAGGACGACCTCGGGGCGCATGTGGTGATGGGCGTCCTGCGCGAGGTGGACCGCCGTGCCCCAGGCTGTGAACCGCATCACATGGCGGGCGAAGGACATCGGCCCCTCGGTGACGTGCACCCCCACGATGCCGTCGGCCGACATCTGGAGCCCGGAGGACTGCATCCGCTCCATCGCCGATTCGCGTGCCGCGTAGAGGGCCTCGGTGAGATTGGTCATCTCGACGTTCTGGGTCGACTGCCGGATTGCGGCGGCGGCGTCGCGTCGCGGCGCGTAGATGAAGCTCGCACCGAAGGCGAGGCCGAGCGGCATCCAGCCGGCGTTCGATAAGAGCGCGAAGTCGCGGGTCGAGAGGTCCGACACGAACGGCCGGCCCACGTGGGGCTTGGCGCCCACGGGCCGCACGGCCGTCCCGGTCAGCTCGACGTTGACGTGGTGCGGGTGGACCTCGGCCGAGACCCGGACACCCACCACCCCGTGGCCTCCCGCGCTCGAACATTCCTTCGCGAGACGCTCCGAGGCGGTGTGCACCGCGAGGTTGTGGGCGTCCGAGGCGCCGGAGAGCTCGCCGCGCCCCCAGGTCCAGACGCCCATGGGGACCGACGTCACCGAGACGCCGAAGACGAGCTCGATGGGCTCCCAGCCGATCGAATGGAGCAGGAGCGCCTCGTCGATGCTGAGGTCGGAGGTCACGGCGCGCTGGTCGGGCGACCGGCCGCCGTCGGCCAGCCAGGTCGCCGCCGCCGCCATCTCGGCGCGCGGGTCGGGCACTGGCGTCGCGCTCACGTGAGCCGCACCGTGGGCCTTGGGGCACCGATCGGGTCGAAGTCCTTGAAGCGGCGGACCCTGGTGCCCCGCAGTGTGCACTCGAAGACGTGGTCGCCTCCGCCGATCTCGCGTTCGGAGGTCGCCACCGAGACCCCGTGCAGCGAGTCGTTCCCGAGCTGGCGCCGGACGTGGTCGCGGGCGATCGCCCGCGCCGCGAACAGGCCCTCGGAGACCTGCTGGACGTCCTGTACCGAGCTCGCGCCCTGGGTCTGCCACATGAGGCCGGCGCCCTCCATGAGGTACTCGGTCACGCAGTAGGCCCAGACCCGGACCGACGCGATGGTGGCCACTACCGAGATCGGCATGAGGCCCGCCTCGATCAGCTTGGCCAGCCGTTGACCGGCCAGATAGGTCGACCAGGGCTCGTTCTTGGGCGGCGGGGGTGCGCCCTCGACGACCACCGCCGTCCCGAGCACGTGGAACTCGGCCACGTTGGCTTCGAGGAGGCTGTGGGTCGTGTCGGTGACCCCGATCACCCCGTGCGCCCCCACCTCCTTGGCCTCCTCGATCAGGCGACCGAAGGCCGAGTTGAACCCCTGGAGCCAGGCCTGTTCGACCCAGACCTGCTCGTAGTTCTGGCCCCACATCCGGTGCTCGCCCGAGACAAAGCCGTGCGGGCAGTACCAACTCTGGGCGTAGGTTCCACCCGGGTTTGGCGGCGCGTAGGGGGACATGCCGCGCATATAGGGGGACCCCGCCCCGTACCAACCCCACTGCATGGCGCAGAACCCCTGGACCAGCCCGACCGGGCGAAGGCCCATCTGGAGGCAGGCCGCGAAGTCCGGCACGGTCAGGCCCGAGGAGAACGAGCCGGACTCAAGTCGGCGGGGCGCCGCTTCGGGGACGTCGGCCGGGCCGCTCATCAGTTGTCGAGGGAGATGATGACGGTGGGCCGCGGCAACGTGACGTCGTCGCTGGTCTTGGTGACGGCAGTGCCGAGCGAGAGGAACTCGATCGTGTGCGAGCCCCACTGGTGGGTCTTCTCCTCGAGTCGCACGCCGACGATCCCGGTCGCGCCGAGGCGGTTGCCCTCGTCCTGCATGCGGGTCATGGCGAGCTCGCGTGCCTCATAGAGCGCCTGGGTGAAGTTGGGAAGCTCGACGTTCTGGCCCACCGAGCCGAGGGTCTGGGCGAGACCGCGGTGCGCGATGTGGTACACGCACGTGCCCATGACCAGACCTTGGGGCGTGTACCCGGTCTGCATGATCGTCCAGAAGTCCTGGCCCGAGAGATCCGAGGTGAAGGGCTTGCCGAGCTTGTTGCGATAGGACTTCCCGTCCTCCGCCTTGACCGCCGTGCCGAGCGCGATGAACTCGGCGGCGTCGCTGCCCCACTCGTAGTAGTTGACGTCGAGGCGCACCCCGACCACGCCGTCGGCCCCGAGCTCGTCGGCCTCCTCCTCCATGCGGGTCATCGCGAGCTCGCGCGCGTTGTACATGGCCTCGGTGAGCTTGTCGAGCTCCTGGCTCTTGGACCAGCGGCGCCCCTGGATCCCGGTGTGGTAGATCGACGAGCCCATCACGAAGCCGAGCGGATGGAACCCGCACTCCTTCACCAACAAGAACTCGTTGACCGACAGGTCCGAGGTGAAGAAACCGTGGCGCAGCTCTTCGAGCCGGTGACCGGCATCCTTCGGGAGGTCGGTGGGGCTGGTCATGTCGTGCCTCCGATCATGATGTGTTCGAGCGCCTGGCGAGTCGCCTCCGAGCGCTCCGCTTCGGACTTGAGGGCGCCCAGCAGCCGGGTCAGCCAGGTCGTCATGTCGACCTGCTCGCTGCGGATGCGGATGCCTCCCGAGGAGTGCCCGATGGTGCACCGGACCGATCCCCCGTTGAGCTCGGCCCGCAGCACGTCGTTGTCGATGTCAACCTGCAGGGACCGCACCTGCTCGGATCGACGGAGCAGCCCGCCGGCCCGCTCGACCACGAGCCGGGGGCCGAGGGCGTCGGAGAGCTCCCGGGCGAGAAGCCTGAGCATCAGGCTCACGTCACCCGAGTTCGACGCCAGCGTCGAGACCGCGAGCTCGAGGTCGAAGCCGCCCTCGGCCGGCTCGAGGGACGAGCCGCTCACCGGGCAGCCGATCGTGGCTGGAGATGCATTGTCGAAGTTCGCGTCACCCGCGCTCCCAAGGGTCGGCGACCACTGTAGAGGCGGGGGGCCTCCCCGCCCCAAGCGGGCGCCCCTCCTCCCCGGGGCCCCGGTTGGCTACGGTGCATCCGTGCCATCCGGGGAGAACCCAGGCGGGGGAGGTCCAAGGAGGACTGCCCGCAATCCCGGGGAGCCACTCGGCGCCCCGGCGCTCGCTCGGGTGCCGCTCGTGCCACCCACCCCGACCTGGGCCCGGGACTTCTCGGACATGGCCTACGAGTGGCGCCGGCTGTTCGCCGAGCTGGTCGGCACGTTCTTCCTCGTGCTCGTGGCTGCGGGCGCAGTGGTGGTCGACGCCACCAGCCACGGGGCGATCGGCCGGGGGGCCGCCGTCGTGGCGCCGGCCCTCATGGTCATGGCGGTCATCCTGGCCACCGGGGCGGTCTCGGGCGCCCACCTCAATCCCGTGGTGAGCATTGGATTCGCGCTGCGCCTGGAGTTCCCCTGGCGCCGAGTCCCCCTCTACGTTGTCGCACAGACGGTGGGCGCCCTGCTCGCCTGCCTGTTCCTCCGTGCGCTGTTTGGCGTGGTCGGCGTCCTCGGGGCCACGCTCCCCGCCGCGCACACCACGGACTGGCGGGCCATGCTCATCGAGGCGATCCTGACCTGCGGCCTTCTCACCACCATCCTCGGCACCGCGTCGGGTGCCCAGAACGTCGGCACCTTCTCGGCGTTGGCCGTCGCGGGATACATCGCGCTCGCAGGTCTGTGGGCCAGCCCGATCAGCGGGGCGTCGATGAACCCCGTCCGCTCGTTCGGACCGGCCGCCGTGTCGGGCAATTTCGCCCACTTCTGGGTCTACCTGGTCGGCCCGGTGCTCGGCATGCTCGCGGCGGTCGGCATCGCCTACGTGCTGCGCGGGCCAGGTGCCGACCTGGCAGCCGCCCGCGCCGCCCAGGGTTCGCTCGGCAGTCTGGTGATCGAGCGCGCCGAACAGAGATCCCGAGCCGAGTGAGGTGTGACGATGCCCAAAGCGAAAAAGGACAAGCACGACGAGGCTCCGGTCGAGCACTGGAAGGGCGAGCCAGACGACCATGACTATCCGGCGGCGGCCGACTACCTGAGCCTCCTCATGGGACCCGACGACGTCTCGGAGGTCGTCGCAGGCCTGCGGGCGACGCCTCTCACCACGCGTCAGGCGAAGGACCTCCTCCGGGCCAGCCGACTGGGCCTGCTGCCCGAGGACGACGTCCACGTCGCCGGCGACCTGTCCAAGGTGCGGAACGGCGATCGGCTGTCGCCGGTCCTGCTCGTGCGGGGGAGCGTCGGCGACGACGTCGCGCTCACGGTCGCCGATGGTTATCACCGGATCTGTGCGAGCTACCACATCGACGAGAACGCGGACATCCCGTGCCGCATCGTCGACCGACCCGGGTCGGGCCGCTGAGGCGCCGGCCTCTCAGTCCTCCTTGGTCAGCCGGAACACCGGGTGGCTCGGGGCGATGGCGAGCAGCTCGTCGTCGGTCGCTCTCGGACCGACGCCCTCGAAGAACACCCCGACCTCCATGCGCCAGCGCTTGAGATAAGCCCGCAGCACCGGCGCCTTTTCCCCGTCGGCCAGCTCGACCACCCGGATCGGTTCCGTGCGCCGACCGACCCGGAGCTCGCCCGCGCCTGCCACCCGGATGTTGCGCACCCACTGGGTGTTGCCCCTCGGGGCGACGAGGTAGCGCTGACCGCCCTCCGTCAGAAGGTTGACCGGCGTGGTCCGCCACTGTTGGGTCTTCCGGCCGCGGACGGCCAGGATCCGGGACCCCCAGACGCTGATGCCGAGCCTGGTGAGCCCGGCCACGGCCCGGTTGAACACGCTCCTCGTGAACCACCCGGGGGCGAGATAGCGCTCTGGCACCGCCCACACGCTAGACACCCGCACTGCCAGGTAGCACGATCGGACCGCCAGGGAGACTCCGAGGAGGGAGGGCTCGATGCCCCAGCAGGTCCGCGCCGTCGTGGCGCGCAAGGTCAAGTCACCCGTCGAGGTGGTGACGATCGCGGTGCCCGATCCCGCAGCGGGCGAGGCGCTGGTGCGGGTGCAGGCGTGCGGCGTCTGCCACACCGATCTCCACTACCGGGACGGCGGCATCAACGACGAATTCCCGTTCCTCCTCGGCCACGAGGCCGCAGGGATAGTGGAGGCCGTGGGCGACGGGGTCACGTCGATAGGGCCGGGCGACTTCGTGATCCTGAACTGGCGAGCCGTCTGCGGCCAGTGCCGGGCGTGCCGCAGGGGCCGCCCCTGGTACTGCTTCGCCACCCACAATGCGTCCCAGAAGATGACGCTCGACGGGGAGGCGCTGTCGCCGGCGCTCGGGATCGGGGCCTTCGCCGAGAAGACCCTCGTCGCCGCCGGCCAGTGCACGAAGGTCGACCCGGCCGTCGCACCCGAGGTGGCCGGGCTCCTCGGGTGCGGGGTCATGGCGGGACTCGGCGCGGCAATGCTCACCGGCGAGGTGGGCCCCGGGGACAGCGTTGCGGTCTTCGGCTGTGGTGGCGTCGGCGACGCCGCAATCGCCGGGGCCACGCTCGCCGGGGCCACGACGATCGTGGCGGTCGACCTCGACGCCCGGAAGCTCGAGTGGGCGCGCGAGTTCGGTGCGACCCACACGGTCGACGCGGGTGCCTGCGACCCCGTCGAGGCCGTTCGTGAGATCACCGGCGGCTATGGCGCCGACGTGTGCATCGAGGCAGTCGGCCACCCGGAGGTCTTCGAGCAGGCGTTCTTCGCCCGTGACCTTGCCGGCACGCTCGTGCAGGTGGGTGTTCCCACTCCCGACATGCGGATCGAGCTGCCCTTCATCGAGTTGTTCGGCCGTGGCGGGCGGATCAAGCCGAGCTGGTACGGGGACTGCCTGCCGAGCAGGGACTTCCCGATGTTGGTCAACCTCCATCTCGAAGGTCGCCTCCCGCTCGAGCGGTTCGTGTCGGAGACCATCGCCCTCGACGGTGTCGAGGAGGCATTCGTCAAGATGCAGCGCAACGAGGTGTTGCGTTCGGTGGTGGTCTTCTGAGGAGCCTCGGGACGCGACGCTGCCCCGGGTGGTTCACCCGGGGCAGCGTGGGTGCGGTGGTGTTGCCTCGGGTCAGAGGCCGCAGCCTGCTGCCGTGCTCCACTGTCCCCATCCGCCGCTCAGGAAGATCTCGTAGTTGATCTGATCCTGGACTGCCGGGGGAGCGTCGTTCGGGAGGCCGGTACCGCCGTGGGATTCCCAGGTGGAAAGCAGGTCCTGATACGCGCCGTAGTAACCGTTGCCGGTGTCCTCCGAATAGTTGTCCCCCGACTCATGTTCCCGGATGCACGCGACCCCAGGGCTCGCCGCCCACGCAGCCGCGCTCGACGAGTCGATCACAGATGATGCGACCGGAGCCGGTGCAGGCGCGGCTTGCGCAACGACCGGTGTGGGTACGGGTACGGGTACCGGGGCCGGCGGGGCCGGCGGGGCCGGCGGCGCGGCGGCCAGTGCCTCCACCCGCCACATCAGCACGGTGGCGTCCGAGGAGATCGCCGTATGCAGTGGCTCATTGAAGGCCGTCAGCCGGAACCCCGGATCGGGCGCGGATCCGGTCGCCTGTGATACCGACACGAGTGCGATTGAGAGCACAGCCGATGGAAAGAACAGCACGGCTGCCTTGAGAGTTCGCCGAGTTCGCTTGACTTGCCACGCCCGCCTGAGATCTGGCGGTCGCGGGATGTGACAGATGCGGCGTATGTCCACGTCCGCTCCTTTCGTCGCCCAGTTGGGCTGATTGGGGTTGCGTGGGCTGATCGCCGCTTGGTACTTCGCTCACCGGTCGTGTGCCCTCGACACGAAGGAGGGGACCGGGGCAGCTGGGCTGCCTTGCCGGTTGCAGGGAACGGAGATATGGAAAGCCCGGTGCGCTACACCAAGGGCGTCCCCGTTGTGAGAGACGGTGTACCCCGTGGCGCGCGGCGCGCTTGTGCCGGGAACCGGGACGATGGGGCGCGACAGGGCAGGTGCGCCGGTGAGGGTGCGCACGCCTTCGCTCTGCGACGGTGTGTGAGTTCGGTCATCGCGGCCAGCCAGGCAGCAATCCGCGACCCAATGAAGCATCGCTGTTGGGGTCAGGGTCTGTGGGACCGGCTGGGGCGCTCACGCGCACCCAGCGTCGTCTCCCTGGCGGCGCTGTCACTATACCGAAGAACTACAGGCCTCTGAACAGGGACTTTGCGCGCACCCAGAGTGGCATCGTGCCTAGAGGATCCGCTTGTGCACAACGCGGGGTTCGTGGCCTTCCGCGGGCGTCAACGGCATCGAGCCGGACGAAGGTTGACGGAACCCAAGCGGTGATGCGAGGGCGCTATGTGAGTCGAGCGAGGGCCAGCGCCGTGGCGAGCACGACCAAGCTTGCGGCGAGCGCATGCAATGCCCGCTCGAGGGGGACGAGCATGGCGGAGCGATCGAGTGCACGTTCGGTCCCATCGAGCATGGTGATCGAGGCCGAGGCGTCGATCGCTCGCCGACGAAGCAAGCGCGCCGGCGTCGACAACACGCGTTGCGCGTACGAGAAACCCGCTGCAGCAACAGCAGCCAACACTGGCGGCCACGCCAGTCTCTCGGTCTGTGCGACATACGCGGTCAAGACCGGGAATGCTCCCCAGGCGAGTGCGAAGACGACATCCTTCTGCACGGGCGAAAGGTGCATGTTGTAGGCCGTCACGAGAGCCGGGCCGACGATGATGAACGGCAACAAGGTCCATCCGTAACGACTCACACCGAGCGCGCCGAGTGCGATTGCGCCGGCAAGGCCTCCTGCGACAGCTACTGCGAGCCACCGTGACGCGATGCGAGTGCCGAGTGGTCGGCCATCGAGCTCGTCGAGCGCGTGGGCACCAACCCCGACGGCGAGGAAGAAGGCGAGCAGCGTGGCAACGAGGCGCCCGACGTGCATCTGGCGTGCGAGAGAGGCGCCGATGACGACGTAGGAGAGATGCCAAGCGGTGTAAGGCGGATGCAAGAGCGTCCACCAGTCCCGCCAGCCGCCCGCGCCCGCCGCATAGAAAGCGGGACGCATCGGACCCGGTCGCCGGTCCACGTCAGCCACCGGCTTTGCGTCCCCACATGACGAGTCCACCGCCGAGGCTCATGCGCCGCACGCCCACGTCGGCGAATCCAGCCGCCTCCCACGCCGCAACTGTCCAGTCGACGGGGTAGCGGCGGTAGTGCTCCGTGATGTTCGGCCCGAGGAAGCGCCCGACGCGCCACCACTCGCGGCCGCCCGTGAGCCAGCCGGCCACCGGCAGGACGACTCGTGTGTAGCACCACCATGCGAGTCGCCATCCCGGATTGGGGGGCGCGAGGAACTCGAGGCTCGCGATCGACCCACCGGGCCTCACGACCCGAGCAAGCTCGGTCAAGGTGCCGAGTGGGTCCTCGACGTAGCGCAAGAGGTAGGTGAACGTGAGGGCGTCGAAGGAGGCATCCGGAAACGGGAGCTGCTCGGCCCGCCCCTCGACGAGGTCGATCCGGCCGCGCAGACCGGCTCGTTCGACTCGGTGGCCCCCATGGCGAAGCATCGAGAGCGTCAGGTCGTAGGCGAGGACGCGGGCTCTGGAGCGCCGGGCGAGCTGGATGGCCACCCCGGCCGTGCCCGAAGCGACGTCGAGCACCCTGGCGGGGCGCTCGGCGAGGGCGTGGTCCACCATGCACCGACGCCACCGCCGGTTCTGGCCCATGGACAGAACCTCGCAGAGCAGGTCGTAGCGGGCGGCGAGCGGTGAGAACAAGTCGATGGCGAAGCTGTTGGCGTTCTCGGATCGGCCCCGCCCCATGGGGTCCACCTTATGTTCGGGGGCCCCGCCAGGGGGCGGGTGCCGATGGGCCCGATGCCCAGGATGCCGGCCAGGGGGATCCCCGATTTCGAGACGGGCGTCCTTTAGTCTTTTCCCTGATCGGAGGCAGCATCACTGACCCCGACGAAAAGGCAAACCCTTCGCGAGAAGGCGGCGCAAAGCCACGGGGCTCTGGGAGTCAGCCGGGCCGTCGAAACGGTGGCAGCTGTGCTGCCGAGTCGAGGGCTTTCCCAGACCCGTGTCGGACGTGGAACGAGGAAAAGGGAAAGTCTGATGGCCTTCGAGTGCGGCCGGCCAGACACGCGGTGAGGGCGTTCCTGTCTGCCCCCGCGCCTGGCCAAAGGTCGCGTATCGCCCGGGCGCGTCGCGACGAGGAGGGCTTCGGCCTCATCGAGTGCATTGTCGCGATGGTCGTACTGCTCACCGTGCTCATCCCGACCGCCTACCTGTTCACCAACGTGCTCGGGCAGTCGGCCACGGCAAGGCAGCGAATTACCGCCCTTTCGCTCGCCGAGCAGATCATCGAGAACCTCAACAACAGCGGACCGCCCACCGACAGCAATAACGAGCCGGAGGTCGGCACCACTCTTTCGGAGGGCACCAAGACGCTGTCGGGCATCCCCTATACGGCGTCCGCGATCTTCCGCTGGACCGACGCGAGCGGTGGCACGCCGGACTTCTGCAACTCGGGCACATCTCCGGTCCTCGGCTTGCAGGTCACGGTCACTTGGGGCGGCAACCAGAGCGTCACCGATCAGGCCATCTTGAACTTCCCGGCGTCGGGCACCATCTCGAACGGCTATCTCGCCGTCCAGGTCGACGGTGATCCGGTGGGAAGCCCGCCGAACGACGCATCGGGGGTGGCGTGGAGCAGTCGCGTGAAGAACGTTCCCGTCGAGGTGTCGGGATCCTCACTGACCACGCCGTACTCGCTAACCCCGGATTCAAACGGCTGCGTCTTCCTGGCCGTCGTGCCGGGTACCTACACGGTCCAGGTCGGACCGGGACCGAGCTCCCCTGCGCCCTATGTCGCCAACTACAACGAGGCGACCTCGGAGACCCAGGCGCTCTCCAACCAGTCGCCGATCACGGTGGTCGCCGCCGAGGTGACTCAGGTGACCTTCCAGTACGACGAGGGCGCCTACATCGACCTGTCGTACCCGAGTTCGACCTCGATCGGCGACGGCCTTGCCTGTCCCAACACCTCTTTCCTGATCTGTCTCGCGATGGGTCAGACTGCCTCCAGCGCGGCTTCTCCGGCTAGCGGTGCGATGGCGGTGGGGATCGCTCGGAAGAGCACAGGATGGTCGACCGCGGCGTTCCCCTTGACCATGAGCCGGATCGAGAGCCTCGCTTGCACCTCGAGCACGTGCATCGCGGTGGGGTACAGCTCCTCGGGGGCGGCCGCCGCTGTCTCGACGAACGGCACGACCTGGTCGAACAGCTCCCTGCCGGGCAGCGCCACTCAGCTGACCAGCATCACCTGCCCGAGCGGCGCAACCACGTTCAACTGCATCGCCATCGGCACGATCTCCTCGGGCGCTGGTGTCGTGTTGACGGCCACGGTCTCGGGGTCCAGCGTGACCTGGACGAACGACACCGTGCCGTCGAACACCGGATTCAGCGAGGTGACCTGCCCGAGCACGACTTCCCAGCCGGTCTGCTTCATCCTCGGGACAAACTCGAGCGGCCCCACCATCCTCTCGAACACCGGGTCGTCCTCACCCGGCACCTCTTGGTACGCGTTCTCCGAGAGCGGGGTCACCATGACTTCGATCACGTCCTTGGTGTGCAACTCCTCGACCTTCTGCATGGCGATCGGCAGCTCGACCTACTACTGGTGGACCACTCCTCAGATCATCTCGATCGCGAGCGTGAGCGGGACGACGGTCACCTGGAAGCCCTACAGCGCCAGCGGCATCATGGTGGACAGCCTTACGACGCTTGCCTGTGCCCCGTCGGGTGATTACTGCTGGGCCGGCGGGACCGGCCAGAGCAGCTACTGGGGCTCCCCCGCACCGATGATCCTCTACTGCAACACCACCTCCGGCTCGCAGTGCGCCTCAGGGAGCAACGGATCGACGTGGGAGAGCGATTCGGTGCCGTCCTCGGTCTCGGGAATCACCTCGTTGACCTGTGCGTCGACGACTGCGTGCTTCGCCCTTGACACCACAAGCTCCTCGGCTGGGGTGCTCTCTTTGTCGGGGACCACCTGGAGCGAGGCAACGCTGCCCAACAGCTCCAACATCTTGTCAACGATCGAGCTGACGTGTGGATCGGCATCGAGCTGCTTCGTCGTGGGCACGACTTCCAACGCGGCCTTCGTCGACGTGCTCGCCTCGGGGAGCTGGTCGAGCGCCAGCTTCACCAACACCGTGGCTGGGGAGAGTCCCGTCTACATCAGTGGCGTGGACTGCACCGGTGCCACGAGCTGTTACTTAGCCGCCGCAACCGAGTCCGCCGGCCAAGTGTTCGACTTTTCAAGTTCGGGGACGAAGTTCGACGCCAGCGGGACACCGACCGGCCTGACCGGCATGTACATCGAGAACCCTCCAATCATGGTGTCCAATTCCAACCTCGAGCCGAGCTCGGTCGTGGAGATGTCCGCCCCGACGACCTCCAATGGGCCTCAGACCGAGGTCGGTCCCCTTTTCCCGTTCTCGAGCGGCTATTCGGTCTCGCTCGGCTACTGCTCGAGCGAGGCCACGGCCAACGCGGTCACGGCCTCGAGCACGCCTGGTGGGACGGCGACGGTCAACGCACCCCTCGAGATGGGCATTCTCCCGATCGAGGCCGTGAACAGCAGCGGCCAACCGATCTCGAACGCGACGATCTCGATCGTCGATAAGACCTGCTCGAGCGAGCTCAGCCCGCAGAGCAGCGGTTCGTACCCGGCCCTGTCGAATCCGCCGGCCAACCCCTCCAACCCGACGAGCTACGCGATGCCCAACTCTGCAGCAGACGGGCTGAGCAGGATAGCGGTCATCTACGGCACCTACCAGGTGACGGTGACCTCCGGCAACACACATGCGACGACAACCGTGACGGTCACTCCGACATCGATCGTGGTTGGATCGAGCTCACAGACGACCTATTACATGCCAGCCTACGTGCCGATCGCCGACTGATGCGTACAACCCGCCAACGCCTTCGAGGTGACCGTGACGACGTCGAACGCGACGAATCGGGTGTGACGTTGGTCGAGCTCAGTATCGCCCTCGTGACCTTGCTCGTCTTGTTCGCGATGACGGTGCCCATCGTCGACACCATCTTCGCCACCGTTGCTCGCGTCAACAACACCTACACGAACGTGAACCAGTTGCTCCCGGTCTCTACAAACCTCCAGCGACTCTTCCGGTCCGCCGTCGAACCAGGTCCGGCCACGAATGGCGTGCCCAACCCCCCGTTCGTCACCGCGGCGACGTCACCGACTTCCATGACCTTCTACACGAACATCGGTGACGCAAACGGCCCGGCGAAGATCGTCGCCAGTTGCCAGTCGACGACTCCGAGCACGGGACTTTGCGACGCGGGAGGCACCTTTACGGTCACCGAGGCTCGTGCGAACGCAAGCACATGCCCCCCGACGGGAAGCGGGTGTACATGGGGGACGGCCCGAACTCTGATCACGGTCAACGGTCTGTCGAACGCAAACGACAACGCCACGCTGTTTGTGTACACCCTCCTCGTCAATTCGACCTCAAGCTCGGGGGTCACGACGACCACGACACCCGAGGTGGGAAGCGACTGCTCCTCTCCATCGTGCTTCTACAGTGACGACGCTACGGACTTCGCCACCTGTACCAGCACCCCGACATCGTCGAGCGACCCGCTCGCGAACTGCAAGAGCGATGAGATCTACGCGGTCACCATCGACCTCCAGGTGAACGGTGTGTCGACCGGTCGGACCGCCGGCGGTCAATCCGAGGACGACAGCACGGTCTATTTGCTTTCACCGGAATCGTCCGACTATCAGCCGATGGTGGGCTGAGATGTACAGGATCTCGTGGAGGCCGGTCGTCTACCGGTTGCAATCCTCGGGCCCCGAGCGTGCTCTCGCTCGCGCCCGCAGCGCGGGTCAGGCGGCCATGGGGTTGGTCATCGGGATCATCCTCCTGCTTTCGCTCAGCGCCGGGACGTTGGCCGCCACGGTGATGCAGCATGATCCGCTCGTGTCGAGCGATGTTGTGCAACACCTCGCCTATCGGGCGCTCCAGTCGGGAATCGACACCTATCTGGCCGCGGCCAACAACAACCCGAACATCGTGAACTGCAACTCGTCCGATACCTCCTCGTCGAGTCTGACCTGCCCGTCCTCCCAGCTGGTGCCGCTCAACAGCTGGACGACGGTGCAGGGAAGCAGCGCCAACCCCGTCACCGAGTACTACATGTGGACCAACCCGGCGCTGTGCTTCAACACCGCCTGCAGCTCGATTTCGTCCACCGCCGGTCAGACCTTGGACTACGTGAAGGAGCTCGTGTACGGGGCGGCTCAGAGCGGTCTGAACATCACCTACCAGAGCTCATACGTGTACCTGGTCCCCGAGAACGGTTTTCTCACCCACATCTGGTGGAGCAACTACGAGTCGACGGTACCGGCGACCGGGGACACCTCGACGTGCACCTACGACTGGAACAACAACTACGCGGGCCCCGATACCCAGAACCCGGGCAACTTCAACAGCTCGAACTGCGCTGCCGTGTACTTCGGCCCAGGTGACACGCTGTACGGCCCCGTCTACTCGAACGACTCCATCTACGTGGCGAACGACCCGAACTTTGGATCAAGTGCCGACCCCGGCGTCGTGACGACCCACGACCCCAACTGCCTGTTCGTCTCGCCGCTTGACGGGCACGGCACCCCGAGTACCTGCGCACAGGCCAATTCGAGCGACGTGGGTACCTATAACACCACCAACAGCTCCTACAACGCGAAGCTCGAGCCCCTGCCAACGACCGACACCTCGCTCGAGTCGATCGCGGCTGAGAACGGCTGTGTGTATTCGGGCCCGACCACCATCACCCTGCACAACTCGGGATCAACCGAGTACATGACCGTCAACAGCCCCAACACTCCGTACACCACGAACTCGGGGACGCAGTACAACCAGACCTCGGGTTCGAACCAGGACCTCAACACGGGCAACAACAACGAGTGCTACGCCGGAGGCAACTCCAACGTGCCGGTGCCGGCGAACGGGGTTGTCTACGTCGAGAACACTCCGTCGAGTCAGACATGCCAGTCCTACGCGAACCCCTTCGACGGTCAGAGCGGGTCGGGCAACTACTCACAGTTGGGGATGTACTACGGCCAGACCTCCAGTCCGGACTGCGAGGGAGATGCCTTCGTCCAAGGGACGGTCACCGGCGATCTCACGATCTCGACCCAGAACGACATCATCGTCGACGGGAACATCACCTATCAGGACTGCGGTTCGAGCTTCAACAGCACCTTCTCGAACCAGTGCGTATACAACTCGACCGGCACGAATGACGCCCTGGGCTTGATCGCGTTCGCGTACGTCGAGGTGAACCGGCCTCTTTACTACAACTACGTGATGACGACCTGCGGCCAGCCCGGCGCCCAGCCCGCGCCGTACTGCGACCCGTCGGGCGGCTCGGGCCTCACGATCGACGCCGCCATCTTGGCCCTGAACGACGGGTTCGGGGTTAACAACTACACGGTCTCCGGCAACGGCTCGAATCCCTACGGCTACGCGACGGAGGGCACGCTCGATGTCTACGGGTCGATCTCGCAGGACTATCGCCCGGCGGTCGGGACGTTCAGCGGCAACAGCGTGGCCTCGGGTTACTCGAAGTACTACATCTGGGACAGTCGGCTCGAGTATGTGAACGTGCCCGACTACCTGGATCCGGGAACCCCGCGGTGGTCGATCGCCTCGACCGCGGTCAATCAGGGCGTCAACTGCATCGGGACCGCCCTGCCGGGGGTGTGGACCTACAGCGACAACTACGGCAGCTATCCCAACTCGCCCGGCAACTGCGTCGCCCCGTAGGGATCTACACCCGGAGCGTCTCGGTGGTGGGCGGCCGCAGGCCGTCGGGCCGGGCCGTTGCGATCACCGACGTGATCTCCGGTCCGACCAGCTCCTCACGCTCGAGAAGGGCGTCGCGTAGGGCCTCGATCACGTGGCGATTCTCGTTCAGCATCGAGCGGGCCTCGTCCTTCGAGCGGGCGAGCAGCCGTTCGACCTCAGCTCGCCCGTCGTCGTGGGTCAAGACCCTGGAGGCGACGTCGCTCGGCGCGGTGAGGCTTGACGAGTTGTCTACGATGAGCGAGGTCCCCATGCCGAGCACGCCGATCATCTGACAGGCGGTCGCCGTGGCCATTGCGAGGTCTCCGGCAACGCCCGACGAAGTCTCGCCGAAGAAGAGCTCCTCGGCCGCCATGCCTCCCATGGCGATCTGGATCATCGCCAGCATCTCGCTGCGCGTTCGCGTGAAGCGCTCCTCGGTGTCCGAGTGGGCGAGGAGGCCGAGGGACTCCTTGCGCTTCACGATAGTGAGCACGTCGAGTGTCCGGCCCCGGCCGACCAGCCACGCGACGGTCGCGTGGCCAGCCTCGTGGGTCGCGATCAGGCGACGCTCGGCCTCGGTGTAGAGGGCGCCGTTCGCAAGCCCGATCTCGTTGGTCATCTTCGCCCGAGTGATGTCGGCCCACGAGAGGGCATCGGCACCACGGCGCAGCGCCCAGACGAGGGCCTCGTCCAGCAGGTGTTCGATCATCACCGGCGAATAGCCGGCGGTCATCCCGGCCAGGGCCTCACGACGGGCCGGATCGTCGAGCTCGACGGCGTGCGCCTTCTTCGCGAGGTAGTAGTCGATGATCTCACGGCGACCGGCGCGGGTCGGCAGGTCGAAGTAGATCGACCGGTCGAAGCGTCCCGGACGGAGCAGGGCCGGATCGAGATCGTCGGCCCGGTTGGTTGCCCCGATGACGAGCATGTTGGCCGGCGCGCACGACGGCTTGGTGAACTGGCGCCCGCGAGGGAGCCACTGGTTGGCGAAGTCGACCAGTGCGCCGAGCACCCGGGTGCCAAAGGTCGGCGTGTCGAAGGACTGGAGCTGGATGAGCAACTCGTTCACGACTCCGGCGATGCCCTCACGGTGCCCGAAGCCACGACCGGATCGTGAGGCGCCAATCGCGTCGATCTCCTCGATGAACCCGATCGCGCCACCCTCGCGGCGCGCGTAGTGGCGGAGTGCTTTGAAGTAGGCGCGGATCTTGCGGTTGGTCGCGCCGTAGTACATCGACTGGAAGGCCGACGAAGAGACGAAGAGGAAGGGAACGCCTGCCTCGCCGGCCAAGGCCTTCGCGAGATAGGTCTTTCCGGTCCCCGGGGGACCTTCGAAGAGGATGGCCCGACGCGGGGTTCCCCCCATCTCCTCGGCGAAGGTGCGATGGGCGAGGAAGAGGTTCAGGGTCTTGCGGACCTCCTCCACGACGACCTCGGCGCCCCGGACGTCGTCGAAGTGGACGTCGATCTCACTCGGTCGAAACAGCACGTGGGGCGACCTTCCGCCGCCAAGAAGCGAGCCGACCATGGCAAGAACGAGCACGACGAGGAGCACGACGCCGGGCAGGTACGGGGTGAAGGTGCTCGGGATATGCGGCAACGTGAAGCCGTAGCGGTGCCAGACGAGCACGCGGACCAAGAGCCAGGCCGCGATCGGCAAGAGGACCAGGGCGAGCACCAGGAGTCTCCGCTGGCGGGCGCGCTCGCGCGCCACCGCGACGTCTGCCCCGGTGTGGATCCCATGGGGAGATGCGAGCATCTCGACGGTCCGCTCGCGTCTGCGTTCCGCCGCGATGGCGGCGTCGCTGGAGTCGGGAGCAATGACCGCTCGTGGCGTGTCGCCGTCAGCACAGTCCTGGTGGGTGGGTTGGTGCGCCCTGCTCACACACTCGTCCTTTCGGTTCGACAGTCCGAAAGGGCGTCGGTTTCGCCACTCGCTCCCCGCCAGCCAGGCGACCATCTGTGCCCGGCGGATCAACGCTTCGCCCCTGGTGCCATGCGGTTCCCCGGGAGGCACCACAGGCAGTGTGCACTGCACTACGTCTCTCTAGCGTCCCACACCACTCGTCACCTGGGAAAGTGGAAATTTCCTCGGGAGGCGTCCCACGGCCCCGACGTCCGGACCGTTGCGGCCGTGGGCGCGTTCATGGTGGGCTGCTTCGATGCGTTCGACCCCAGTATCGCTCTCGGTGCCGCTCGGTCCGGCGGCCCGCGTACGGCGTTCGATCGCCGGCGTTCTCCCGGCTCCGGTGACCGATCGGATCCGCACGATGCGCGGGCATCGGCCGCCGCGGGTCGTCGCGCTCGAGGACCTCGACGCCGAGCTCGAGGAGGCGGCCCGGCTCTTCACCGTCTCGGAGGACGCGGCGCGCGAATACCTCCGCGGCCTCACCATGGCGGTCCCCCAGGGTCATCCCGAGGATCCCTTCTCCAAGGAGTACGAGGCCTGGGTGTGGGACCTCTACCACCGAGTCTCGGGTCGACCCGAGTACTCGATCGAGAACGAGGCAAGCCCCTTCAACCTCGACGAGGCGGTTGCGGCGCCGTATCCGTACTCGACCGGTTCGACCGCGGTTGTCGGCGAGGAGCTCGTGGCGCGGGGATTCATCATCTCCACCCTCGGCCTCGCACCCCCCGCCCGCGTCGTCGAATTCGGTTCGGGTTGGGGCAATCTCACGAACGATCTCGCGCAGATGGGGTTCGAGATGACCGCCGTCGAGGTCGAGGAGCGCTTCTGCGCCCTGACCGAACGGCGCAGTCGGCAACCCGAGCGCCTGCACGTCGTGCACAGCGGGATGCTCGAGTTCGAGCCCGAGGCTCCGTTCGATGCCGCGATCTTCTACGAGTCGTTCCACCACTGCGCCGACCACATGGCGATGCTCGACAAGCTGACACGGGTCGTGGGACCCGGGGGACGGGTGCTGTGGGCGGGCGAACCGATCCAACCGCTCGGCTATCCCTGGGGGCTCCGTCTCGACGGCTATTCGCTGTGGTCAACCCGAACCCACGGCTGGCTCGAGCTCGGGTTTGACGAGAACTACTTCGCACGGGCACTCGAGCGGACGGGCTGGCGGGGCCGGCGGACCAGGCTGCCCTCGGGTTCGGCCCTCGCCGACGTGATCGTCGGCGAACGCTGATCGGCCGACGGCGTGGCACCGGTTCCGCGGCCTCGGTAGGGTCGGCACCCGATCGTTGGGGGGTTGGCGATGATGAAAACGCATCGGTGGGCGGCCACCCTTGTATTGGCGGCCGGGCTCGGCACCACGGCGCTCGTCGCTCCGAGCGTGACGGCCTCGGCGTCGTCGGCTCCCCGGGTCCTGCTCGTCGGGTCGTTCCACGGCAAGCGGGGACAGTTCTCGAGCATCCAGTCGGCGGTGAACGCCGCCAAACCCGGCGACTGGATCCTGATCGGTCCTGGCGACTACCACGAGACCAACGACGAGTCGGCCGCGGCGGCCGGCGTCTACGCCCCGAGCACCTACAACCTCGACCACGGCGACTATGGCGGCGTCCTGATCTCGACGCCCAACCTCCACCTTCGGGGCATGAACCGCAACAGCGTGATCGTCGACGGGACCAAGGCGGGCGCGCCCCAGCCCTGCGACAACGCTGCCCAGTGGCAGGACTTCGGACCGGCGCCGGGTGGGACCGGCGCCGGGGCACCCCGCGGCCGCAACGGCATCGTGGTGTGGGAGGCCAACAACGTCAGCATCGACAATCTCACGGTTTGCAACTACCTCGGAGGAAAGGGTGACTCGGGCAACGAGATCTGGTGGAACGGCGGCGAGGGCACCGGGAGGGTCGGCCTTCACGGCTACAAGGGCACGTACCTGACGGCGACCTCCACCTTCTTCGGTCCCGACGGCACGGTGGCTGACGCCGAGCAGACGGCCGCCACCTACGGCATCTTCTCCTCCAGCTCGTCAGGTGGTCTGTGGAACCAGATCTACGCCAGCAACTTCAACGACTCGGGCATGTACATCGGCGGTTGCCGCCAGGTGTGTGACGCCGTCGTCGACCATGCCTGGATGGAGTACAACGCCCTCGGGTACTCGGGGACGAACTCGGGCGGGCCCCTCGTGATTGAGCACTCCCAGTTCGACAACAACAAGGACGGCCTCGATACGAACACCCAGATCGACGCCGACCCGCCGGCCCCCCAGAACGGTGCGTGCCCCAACGGGAAGACCAGCCCGATCACCCACACCCATTCCTGCTGGGTCGCGATCGACAACTCCTTCGTCAACAACAACAACCCGAACGTGCCCCAGGCCGGCTCGGCCAGCAACGGCCCGACCGGGACCGGCATGACGCTCTCTGGTGGCAAGAACGACACGGTGATGGACAACCACTTCTCGAACAACGGGGCGTGGGGCATCCTCTTCGTGCCCTATCCCGACGAGAACCCGCCGATCCTTGGGCAAAGCTGCTCGAAGACCGGCGGCACCGAGGTCACCGGCTTCGGCTGCGTCTACGACCCCCAGGGAGACGCGCTGGTGCACAACACCTTCACGAACGATGGGTTCTTCGGCAACCCGACCAACGTGGACTTCGGCGAGCTCACCCTCGAGGCCCATGAGTTGCAGAACTGCTTCCAGCACAACGCGGCGCCCCAGGGGAGCGTGCCGACCAACCTCGAGTCGGCGCAGGCCAAGTGCGGGACCATCACCAAGGCACCGAACACGAACGCGACACTGCTTGCCCAGGTGCTCTGCGACACCGGGTTTGGTGCGTGCGCGGCCAGCGACCACTACCCGAGCTTCACCGGGGTCGTGATGCACCCGCTTCCCAAGCTGGCGACGATGCCCAATCCCTGCGCCGGCGTGCCGGCCAACGCCTGGTGCAAGGCGGGCAAGCCGGTCTAGGACCTGAGGCTCGATCGCCGACGTCTTCCCTGGTCGCAGGCCCCGAGAGCGCGCCCCTGCGGCCTGCGGCCCACCCGGTGGTGGGTAGATTGCCCGAGGTGGCCGCTTCGTCGACGGAGACTTCTCGCCCCCGGGCTCGAGAGACCCGTCAAAAGCGCGCCATCGCGAGCCTGCTCGATCGCACCGACGAGTTCACGAGCGCCCAGGACCTGCACGCCCGCCTCCGCGAGGCGGGTGAGCGCATCGGCCTCGCCACCGTGTACAGCCAACTCCGGGCCCTCGCCGGCACCGGAGAAATTGACAGCCTGAGGGCGGAGAGCGGCGAGACCCTGTATCGCCGCTGCGGCTCCCCGGTGCACCATCACCACCTGGTGTGCCGCCGCTGCGGCCGCACGGTGGAACTTGACGCGGCCGACCTCGAGGCGTTGGCTCGGCGGCTCGGCGAGGAGCACGGGTTCTCCGCGCTCGAACACGTGGTCGAGATCACCGGGCTGTGCCGGGAGTGCTCGAGCAGCTGATCAGCGGGTGAGGACCGTCTCGAAGTGCTGGACGGTGGGAGGCTCCGGATAGAAGTGGTGCAGGAGCCGGCGCCACTCCTCGAACGCCGGCGACTTGCGGAACCCCTCCTCGTGCGCGGCGACCGACTCCCACTCCACCAGGAGGACGTAGCGGTCGGCCTGCTCGATGCAGCGCTCGAGGCGGAGCGACCGAAACCCTGGCGAACCGCCGATGATCGACTTGGCTTCGGCGAATGCTGCCTCGAACGCCTCGGCGGATCCCGCCCGGACGTCGAGAACCACGTGCTCGAGGATCATCCCTCCATCCTCGTCGCCGAGGCCCCGGTCGGACCAGCCCGGGGTGCCCCCCGTCCGCCGGCCACGTAGACCCACGCCTCGGTCCCCGAGCTGAGCCGGACGAGGATCCGGCGGTAGTCGTCGACCTCGTAGCGGTCGGCGGCCGCCAGCTCGTGGGGGCCGATGGCGAAGCATGTCCCCTCGACGACATCGCCCGCAGCGCCCGTCATCGAGACGATCGGGTGACGGTCCGAACCGCTGGCCCGGATCACGTCGGGGTCGCTGATGGAGACGAAGTCGGCGGCGAAGCCCGGGAGGACGTCGGGGCTCCCCTCGAGGAGGCGGCCGAAGCTCGCCAGCTGCACCTCGGCCTGGCAAAGCGTGCCGTAGGCGAACAGGGCGATCCTGGCGTCCTCGGCCCCGCCGATACGCTGCACGAACGGCTCGCCGGGTTCCGCGTTCGTAACGACGATCGTCGCGCGTGATCGCGGGTCGATCTCGTCCTCGTAAAGGTGCGACGCGGCGTGGTATCGCGTGTCGAAGAGGCGCCGCGCCTCGTCGATCCCCGCGAAGCGTTCGGCGTCCCTCACTGCGCCGCGCTCCCGTGCCAGTTCGTAGGGAGTGTCAACGAAGACCACCTCGTCCCAGAGGGCCCTCAGCTCGCCTCTTTGGAGGAAGCTTCCGTCGACGACGACCACTGCGTCGGGACGGGCGTCGGCCCACTCCTCGACCGGTGTGTCGCGGTCGAGGTCGAGGATCGCCTCCGCGTACCGGCGGTCGCCGTCGGGGCCGAGCGGCACGAGCACCAGGTTGGCGAAGGACTCGAGGTCGTACGCGTCGCGGTAGTAGCCCTCGGCCGACTCCCGGCCCCGGACGTAGCGCCGGGCTCGTGGGTGATGGAAGCCGTCCATCGACACCCGCACGGCGGGCCTGCCCAGCGCGCCGAGCGCTCCCGCCAGCTCGTCGGCGAGCGTCGTCTTTCCTGCGGCGGTGATCCCGTCGACCCCCACCCGTAGCGGGTGGCCCGTCCGGCGGGCGGCCAGGTGGTCGGCGATGCGCGCCAACACCCGCCTCCGTCGGCCAGCGCCTAGCACCGGTGCATGGGCGCTCCCACGTAGAAACGTTACCGGCCCCGATGTCGAGGGGACCCATTTGTCCCTGCTGAGCAGGATGTTCGGTCCCAGCCGGGCTGCGATGGGCGACCGGGCGATTGGGTAGGCTGGGCCTCCGGCGGCAACGCCCGCGGGCCATCCCCCCGTTTCCTGCCCGCACGGTCCGAAGGGGCAGCACCATGACCAAGCTCGAAGACCCACAGCAGCGGACCTCGGCCGAGATCGTCGAGGAGATCCGGGACTGGCTCCGGGACAACTGGGATCCCGATCTGACCGTGGCCGAGTGGTGGGAGCGGCTCGGGCTGGCCGGTTGGGCGTCACCGACGCTGCCCAAGCACGCCTACGGGCGCGAGCTCTCCCGCTCCGACGCCCTCGCTGTCTCCCGGGAGATCGCCTCCTTCGGGGCGCTCGGGCCCCCGGGGGGGCTCGGCCTCCTTCTCGCCGCCCCGACCATCGCCACGCACGGCACCCAGGACCAGATCGACCGGTTCGTCCGTGACATCGTCACCGGTCAGGCGGGATGGTGCCAGCTCTTCAGCGAACCGGGCGCCGGATCCGACCTGGCCGGGCTGTCGACGCGGGCGTTCAAGGACGGCGAGGAGTGGATCATCAACGGCCAGAAGGTCTGGACGTCGCTCGGGCAGGCGGCAGACATGGGAATGCTCCTCGCCCGGACCGATCCCGAGGTCCCCAAGCACCAGGGCATCTCGTGGATGGCCCTCGACATGCACCAGCCCGGCGTCGAGGTGCGACCGCTGCGCGAAATGACCGGGAACGCGCTGTTCAACGAGGTGTTCATCACCGACGCCCGGGTGCCCGCCTACGACGTCATCGGCGACGTCAATAACGGATGGGCCGTCGCCAACACGACGCTCGCGTTCGAGCGATCGGGTCTCGGAGCGGGTGGCGGCGGCGCCGGCGGGACGTCGGCGATGCCCGGCACCATCGCCGGCCACCTCGGCCACCGTGCCGGGGACTTCGTCGGCAGCCGTCGGCCCCGCGGCGGCGGCGAGGAGGCCATCCTCCAGCCGATGGGCACCACCATGCTGATCGCGCTCGCCCGGGAGAACGGCAAGGATAAGGACCCGGTCATCCGCCAGGGACTGGCCAAGCTCCACACGCTCGGCGAGCTGGGAAGGTTCAACACCGAGCGCCTGAAGGCGGCCCGGGCGTCGGGGCGTGACATCCCCGGGCTCCCCAACATCGCCAAGCTGACGATGAGCGACATGATGCGCCTCTCCCGGGACCTCGGCATGGCGATCGCCGGGCCGGCCGGCACCCTCCATGCCTACGACGCCGAGCAGGCGGCCCCCCTCCAGGACCTCCCGGACTCCGGGCTCGTCTCGGCGGTGACCGGAATGGCCCTCTACGCCCAGGCGCCGCCCATCTACGGGGGCACCGACCAGATCCAGCGAAACATCATCGGCGAGCGGGTGCTCGGTCTCCCCAAGGAGCCGAACAACGACCGCACCGCGAAGTTCTCCGAACTGCCGAAGAACGCCTAGCTGGTTCCCCGGGCCCAGGGCGCCCGGGTCAATGGCCGAAGAGGCCGTTGCGCGTCAGGTGATGGAACCAGTCCGCGACGGGTCCGAGGCCGTGGTGGAGGTCGCCGAACGACATCGCCACCTGAGCCCCAACGCAGACCCAGAGCAGCGCCTGCTCGACCACGGTGAGGCGCCCCGGGAGCATCGCCAGGCCGACGACGGCGAGCAGGACCACGACAGCGGCTCCCGAGAGTGTGGCCCCCAACCACAGGTCGGCTGCGATGCAGCCGACGAAGGCGACGCACGGGACGATGGAAGCGGGGCGCCGCACCAGGAGAAGGACGGCAGCGACGACCAGGACCGGTGCGTATGCGAGGTCCGTGCCGACCGAGTCGATCGCATGCACGAGCGAGGCCCAGGCCCCCCCGGGGAACTCGAAGAGCGAGGGGTCGGCCCGGGTGAAGCTCGCCGTCCAACTCCCGCTGAAGCGCCACTGCAGGAACGACCACCCGGCGAGCGACGCCGCGGTCGGGAAGAGCACCACCGCCGCGGCGGCCCGACGGCGAGCGACCTCACGGACCGCCCGGGCCTGGGGGGTGACGAAGAACGCTGCCAAGGCGCCGGCCAGCGCGAACGGCACCGCCGAGAGGTCGCAGAGTGTCGCCAGCCCGAAGCCGATCCCGGCGATGAACCCGCTCTCGGTCGAACGGTTGAAGGTGAAGTCGAGAAGGCCCGTCAGTGCCATCGACAGGAGGCTGAGCGCGAGGAACGTCGCGAAGCTCCCGGTGGCGAGGTACCAGAACACCGGCGTGCCGGCGATGGCCGCCGTGAGCACGATCGCGGTGACCATCGGCACCGAGCGCAGGATGGCCCGCTCGATGGTGAGCTGGATGAGGATCCCGCTGCACAACGCGCCGGCGATCGCGAGCCCTTCGGCACCACCGGGCACGACCCGGGCGATGGCGAGAGGGATCGGCGGGAAGGCGTGAGCCACCCAGCCCAGCCGGCCCGACGCCCACTGCAGCGAGGCGGCCCGGCTCCGGAGGCTCAGGTTCGCGGCCGAGGCGCCGTAGGCATGATCCGCGAGGTCGGCCAGCACGACGAAGGGTGCGGCCAGCCAGAGCCGCGCCGCCCACCGGGCCCAGGCGGTACGTGGCCAACGCTCGTGGCGCCAGCTAAGGAACCCCGGGGCCGACAGCGCCCTCGTCGCCGAGGCCATCGCTACTTCTCCCAATCGTCTCGAATCGTCAGCTTCGTCCCTCGATCGACCTGCAGGCGCCGGGCGGATTCTGGACCCACCTCCCGCCCGACGGGCGTTGCCGAGGGCACGGGCGCCGCACCAAGCGCTCCGTTCTCCCAGCTCGTCACGTCGCGTCGATGCTAGGAGTCCGCCATCGGGGTTTCGTGGATCGGATCCGGCGGGGGTGAGGTCACCGAAGGGCCGTGGGCGGTCGCACCACGCCTCGGGCCCGCGAGCGGCTCGGTGGGGCCGCCGCACCGTTCGCCCCAACGGGCGCACCTGCGCTCAGCTCCAGCGAGGCGACCCCGGGGGCGGGCCCCGTGAGCCGGTGGCGGCCCCATGCACCGAGGAACGCTCACCCGGGTGAGGCCGAGCCGACGGGGCGGGCGTGGGGGCGTTCCACTGGCAATGATGGGGGCATGACCGTCATCCGTATCAACGCCATCACCGTCCCCGACCAAGGGAGCGATGAGCTGGCGCGTCGCTTCGCCGCCAGGGCCGGCGCCGTCGACCAGGCCGATGGATTCGAGGGCTTCGAATTGCTCCGTCCCACCGATGGACGGGGCACCTGGCTCGTGGTCACCCGGTGGCGGGACGAGGAGGCGTTCCAGGCGTGGGTGGCGTCCCCCGCCTTCGCCCACGGACACCGGGGTGCGGGCGGCGATGGCGAGCAAAGGCCGCCCGTCGCGGTCCACAGCGAGTTGTGGAGCTACGAGGTGGCCCTCACCGCCGGCCCCGGCGAGTAGTCCCGTCCTCCGTACCGACACGCCGGGGCGGGCCCGCCGGGTCGTGGGCGACTTGCTCCCCGGTGTCCTCGGACGGTCGTGACCCTTATCCGCCCGCCATCGCTCCGACGACGAAGAGGGGTTCGGTGCCCCGGACGACGGGGCCCGGCAGCGGCTCGTCCGGCGAGCAGTGGGAGAGGTCCTCCTCGCAGGCGAAGAAGCGCACGAAGGGTCGGCGGCGCTTGGTCGCGGCGTCGCGGATCGTCCCCTTGAGCACCGGATAGGCGCTCTCCAGCGTGTCGAGCACCAGCCGTTGCGTCGGTTCGCCGTCCACCTCGAGCCTGATCTCCTTGCCGGTCCCAGCGAGGGTGCGCAGGTGCTGGGGGAGGACGACCCGGATCATGGAAGGGTCTGGACCTCCACCGACAGCACGCGCGGGAGGTCCCGCACGAGCGGCTCCCAGGTGTCTCCGCTGTCGGCCGAGCCGTAGACCTGCCCCCCGGTCGTGCCGAAGTAGATCCCGCAGTCTTGGAGCCCGTCGACGGCCATCGCCTCGCGCAGGACGTTGATGTAGCAATCGGACGCCGGAAGGCCCGTCCCGAGTGCTTGCCACTCGTCCCCGCCGGTGCGGCTGCGATACACGCGCAGCTTGCCCTCGGGCGGGTAATGCAGGGAGTCACTGGTGATCGGCACGACGTAGATCGTCTCCGGCTCGTGCGCGTGCACGTCGATCGGGAAGCCGAAGTCCGTCGGGAGGTTGCCGCTGATCTCGTGCCAGGACTCGCCCGCGTCATCGCTGCGCATGACATCCCAGTGCTTCTGCATGAAGAGCACAGACGGGCGGTCCGGGTGCATCGCGATCCGGTGCACGCAATGGCCGACCTCGGCATCGGAGTCCGGAATGCCCTGCGACTGCAGGCCACGGTTCACCGGGCGCCAGGTCTGGCCAGCGTCGTCGGACCTGAACGCGCCCGCCGCCGAGATGGCCGCGAACATCCGCTCGGGCAGCGACGGGTCCAGGACGATCGTGTGCAGGCACATTCCGCCCGCACCCGGCTGCCACGACGACCCGCTGCCGTGCCCGCGCAGGCCGGCCAGCTCGCTCCAGGTGAGCCCGGCGTCCGTCGACTTGAACAGAGCCGCGTCCTCGACGCCGGCGTACACCGTGTCCGGGTCGTCAAGCGCCGGCTCCAGGTGCCAGACTCGGGCGAACTCCCAGGGGTGCGGGGTGCCGTCGTACCACTGATGGGTGCCAGGCACTCCGGCGTAGCTGAACGTGTTGCCGACCGGCTGCCAGCTCGCGCCGCCGTCATCGGAGCGCTGAATGACCTGACCCGACCAGCTGCTGCTCTGCGACGCATACAGCCGGCCCGGATCGGCAGGCGAGCCCTTGAGGTGATACACCTCCCAGCCGGAGAAGAACGGGCCGCTGACATCCCAGGCGTCCCGCATGCCGTCGGACGTGAGCACGAACGCGCCCTTGCGCGTACCCACCAGTACTCGTACACCGGTCATCTGCTGTCCCTTTCCCTCTGCGCCTGACAGCCTGCCACGTCGGTCTGACGTTCAGGAGGGGGAAAGTTCATCGGCGGGCTGGCACCGAATTCGCCAGGGCGCTCAGCGCAGCCGAGAATGCCTCCGCCGGCGGCGTGACAAGTCCGGCTCCGACCTGGCCCGTTCCGGCCAATCTACCCGCAATGCCGGTGTTGATCTGGGGCAGGATGCCGGTCCTGGCCACCAGGGTCACGTCGATCCCGGCCGGCACGCCGCGGAAGTCAAGCGCCGGGATGACGAACAGCGGATGCTCGGCCAGGGTGATCTCATACATCCGCTGCGTCGTGGCCAGCGCGCTCGCGGCGCTGCCGCCGACCAGCCGCGCGATCGCCGGCGCCGCCGCCATCGCGAAGCCGCCGAGCCCTGCCGTCTCCGTGATCGCCGAGTCACCGATGTCGGGGCTGGCATCCTGCTGCCCGTACCCGCCGAGGAACAAGCCCTGCGGTGTCAGCGCCGGCCCGGTGAACCACTGAGTGCCCGTGCCGGACACCTGGATGCCGAAGTCTGTGCCGTTCCTGGCCATCGCCACGACCACGGTGGCGCCGGGAATGTCCCGTGCCGCGTCCATCGCGAGCTTGCACGCCGGCATCGCCAGGTTGAGGAAGAAGTGATCGTTTCCGCCGATGAACGCCGCCGCATCCGCCACCTGCGATGATCGGAACGGGCTGGTGACCATGGACGGGAGCAGGTCGCGCAGCAGCATCAGGGTGCCGGTCCTGTTGCGGTTGTGTGCCTCGTCGCCCATCTGCACCATCTGCGCGAGGATCGCTGTCACATCGACTGGTCCGTGGCTGCGCACGGCTGCCTGGAGCAGCGGGCCGAGTACCGCCGACATCCAGCGCAGCCTGCCGATCACCTCGGGCGAGTACGCGCCGTAGCGCAGTACCGTGCCCAGGCCCTCGTTCAGCGAGCAGTACGTCCGGTGCCCGGTGGCCGGATCCTCGACAGCGAACACCCACATGGATGGCGACACGACGCCGGCCATCGGTCCGACGGCACTGCGGGAGTGACACGGCTCGAGCGTGATCGAGCCACGTTCGGCCAGCGCGCCTGCCGCTTCCGGGTCGGTCACCAGGCCCTCAAGCGCAGCCGCGCCCATGATGGCGCCGCGCAGCGGGCCGGACGCCAGGTCCCAGGTCACCGGCGGGCCAGCGTGCAGGAACTCCCCGGCTGTGAGCCCGAGTGCCTGGCTGGCCGGCAGCACGTCGACAAGCAGGGCCCTGGCGGCCAGCATCCGCTCGACAGCGAGCCGGTTCGCTGCGCCGCGCCTGGGGTCGGCCACCACACTCGCCAGGGCGGCCTCGACACCGGGCAGTGGCGGTGCCCAGTCCACCCGGCTCACCCGCGCCGCCTGCGCGGTCGCGGCGTCGGCAAGCAGTCCGAGCCCGGCGCTGATGATGTGCGGCTCGCGCCGCAGCAGGTCTGTCATCGCGACCCTCCCACGAGGCCGCAGGCATAGCGGGCGGCCTGCGCGTTCGACGCGAACACGCGCGCTCCTGCCGACAACAGCACCCGCGCCTGCCTGGCCGGGTCCTGCAGATCGGCGGCCGCCCCGATCAGCGACACGACGACCGGCACGCCCATGCCGGTGGCGGCGGCGATCGCAGGGCCAAGCTCGGCGGCCGGGTCGGGATGCGCGGCATGGCCGAGCACGACGTCGAGCAGGATCACCCCGGTGTCCGGATCGGCCGCCGCTGCCGCGAGCCGATCCAGCCGCAGGGACTGGTCGATCATGGGATGGGCCCGGCCGGCTGTCAGCTCGTCGTCACCGAAGTCGATCACCACGTGCGCGGGCACCGCACGTGCGGGATCGGCGTGCCACTGCGGCCGCAGCGGAACATTGGAGCGCACGGGGCCGAGCCGCT
>DAHUZK010000001.1 GCA_027306605.1 Acidimicrobiaceae bacterium | reverse complement strand
CTGCTGGACCAGCTGCGCCGGCGCCGTCAGGAGATGCTGGCCGAGGGCGACCCCGACGGGCGCATGGCCGACCTGACCCGCCAGCTCGACGAGATAGAGCAGGACGAGCGCGCCGCCATCGACGACCTGGTCGAGGAGGCCACCGCCTCGGGCGACGACCGCCGCCGCCAGGTGACCGACGACGTGGCCACCGAGCGGCGCATGGCCCTCGATCTCCAGCCCGACGACCCGGCCGGGCGCATCAGCTCGCTGCAGCACTACGAGTTCGTCTCCTCCGAGGCGCGCGAGCGGTTCGAGGAGCTCGTCGAGGAGCTGCGGCGCGAGATGGCCGACACCTTCTTCGAAGGGGCGTCGGACGCGCTGTCCAACATGAGCCCCGAGCAGATGCAGCGCATGCGCGACGCCTACGACGCGCTGAACCGCATGCTCGAGCAGCGCGAGGCCGGCGAGGAGCTCGACCCGAGCTTCGAGGAGTTCATGGCCGAGTTCGGCGACATGTTCCCGGGCGACCCGCAGAACCTCGACGAGCTCCTCGAGCAGCTGGCCCAGCGCATGGCGGCGGCCCAGGCCGTGTGGAACTCGCTCAGCCCCGAGCAGCAGGCGCAACTGTCGCAGCTGATGTCGGCCGTCCTCGAGGACATGGACCTGCGCTGGCAGGTCGAGCGGCTGGCCCAGAATCTCCAGCGCGCCTTCCCCGACGCCGGCTGGCAGCAGAGCTACGACTTCAACGGCGAGGGCTCGATGAGCCTCAGCCGAGCCACGGACCTGGCCTCGCAGCTGGGCCAGCTCGACCGCATGGAAGAGGTGCTCCAGTCCGCCTCCACGCCCGCTGCGCTGGGCGAGATCGACCTCGATCAGGTCCGCCAGCACATGGGTGAGGACGCGGCGCGGGCGCTGGACCGTCTGGCCAACCTGACCAAGTCGCTGGCCGACGCCGGGTTGATCGAACAGCACGGGGGGAGCATCGAGCTCACGCCGCGCGGCGTGCGCCGTCTCGGCCAGAAGGCGCTGACCGACCTCTTCGGCCAGATCAACAAGGACCGCATCGGCGACCACTCGGCGCTGCGCACCGGCTCGGGGCACGACCGCGAGGAGACGACCAAGCCCTACGAGTACGGCGATCCGTTGAACCTGCACCTCTCGACGACCGTGCACAACGCGGTGCGCCGGGGCGGCTCGGGCGTGCCCGTGCGCCTCACCCCCGACGACTTCGAGGTGGTCGAGGTCGAGGCGCTCTCGCGGTCGGCCACGGTGCTGTGCGTGGACCTGTCCATGTCGATGCCCATGCGTGACAACTTCGTCCCGGCCAAGCGCATGGCCATGGCGCTGCAGACGCTGATCTCGTCGAAGTTCCCCCGCGACTACCTCGGCATCATCGGCTTCTCCGAGGTCGCTCGCGAGATCAAGCCCGACGAGATCCCGATGGCCATGTGGGACTACGTCTACGGCACCAACCTGCAGCACGCGCTGGCGCTGTCGCGGCGCCTGCTGGCCCACGAGCACGGGACCAAGCAGATCATCGTGGTGACCGACGGCGAGCCGACGGCGCACATCGACGACTACGGCGAGGTGCACTTCAACTACCCGCCGATCCCCGAGACGCTGCGCCGGACCATGGCCGAGGTCGTGCGCTGCACCCGGGCCGGCATCGTCATCAACACCTTCGCCCTCGATCTCCAGCGCACCCACTACCCCTTCGTGGAGCAGATCGCCCGGGTCAACGGCGGGCGCACCTTCTACACCACGCCGGACGCCCTCGGGGGCTACGTCCTGGTCGACTTCCTCCAGCACCGCCGGGTCCTGCGCCCCGCCGGGTAGGCGGCCGGACCGCATCTCGCCGGAACGGCGACCTCGGCGCGCCGCCGCGCCGGGGAATCGGACGCCGCGATCCCGAAAATGGGCGCGGTCTCCGGAAAATTGCCCTGGGCGTGGCTTCGACGCCACAGATCGGGGCCCGAATCGGCCCTGTACGCGTGAATCCGCACCTTATCGAGCCTGGACGACACAGGTTTCGTTCCCGATCCTCGGTCCCGGCCTTGCGCCGGACCCGGCGCCTGGTCAAAGATATCTGATCACATCAGTGTAACTACACCGATGCCACCTGAGGTCAAGAAGGGGGGCGAACCAAGTGCCAGTGGACATCGTCACCACGCTCTACGGTCGCCAAGAAAGAAGCTGGCAGCTACAGGCAAACTGCATGGGGGTCGACCCGGACCTCTTCTTCCCCGAGCGGGGGGCGTCGACCCGGGAGGCCAAGGAGGTCTGCCGCGGCTGCGTCGTGCGGGAGGAGTGCCTCGAGTACGCCCTGGCCAACGGTGAGAAGTTCGGTATCTGGGGCGGCATGAGCGAGCGTGAGCGCCGTCGGCTGCGCCGGGCCCGAGCCCTGGCCCGCCGCGAGGTCGCCAGCGCCTCCTGACCCGGTCCCTGCCGCTCTCGAGCCGAGGGCTCTAGCCGGCCGAGGGCCCGAGACCGGCCAACCGGGACTCCACGCTGGCCCCGTCGGGAAGGCCGAGTGCCACCCGGCGTGAAGCGGTGACGGCCGACAGCACGGATTCGGGGATCAACCCGACCAACTCGGCACCCTCGACCGCACCCCCCACCCTTTCGGCCAGGGTCGCCACCTCGTCGTAGAGACGCTCGGGCCCGAACCGCTCGGGGTCGACCAGGTTGCACGAGACCTGGGCCCGCCGGCCCACCGCCAGGGCGAGGGCCCGCACCTCGGAGCGGCGCACCCGGGGTACGACCGCCCGGGCCACGGCGAGGGAGGACACCCACACGTTGTAGGCGACGAGGACCCGGCGGGCCCCCACGGCCGTGGCGCCCGTGCGCGGGTCGGGCGCCGGCGGCCCGAAGTCGGGTGCAAGGCGGCGGCGGTCGCTCGGACCCGCGCTCGTGCCCGTGCCCGGAGCGGGTACGAAGGCGCGGCGGCGGATCTCGGGCAAGGTCCGGGTCCGCCCGCCGGGAAGCGGTCCGTAGAGGAAGCTCGGCACGCCCAACTCCTCGCCCAGCCAGCGGGCGAAGGCGTCACGCAGCGCCACGGCGCCCGAGAGGTCGCGGGGGGCGGGGCTCCCGGGCTCGTAGGGCACGAAGGGGACGACGTCGAGCACCCCGAGGCGAGGGTGCACGCCCGCGTGCGCCCGAAGGTCGAGCCGGGTCACGGCGGCGCGGGCCAGGGAGCGGGCGGCTTCGGCGACGGCCTCGGACCCGCCGACCAGGGTGAACACGGCACGGTGGTGGTCGGGGTCGCGGTGCAGGTCGAGGAGGGGGGGACCCGCCGCCTCGGCCAGCACCGCAAGGACGGTCTCGTCGCGGCCCTCACTGACGTTGAGCACGCACTCGAAGACCGGGGGCACGTCGCCAGCGTGGCACGGCGCCGGCTCCGGCGTGCATGCCGACCTGATCAGGCCGGGAGCCGCCCGGTCAGGGCGACGAGGTCAGGGCCAGGTGGTCGAGCCCAGGTGGTCGAGCCCAGGTGGGCTTACTTGGCGACGACGGCGTGTGAGAGGCGGCGCCGTCGCAGGATCCGCCGGCGCTCCCGCTCGGAGGCGCCACCCCAGACCCCGTGGTCGATGTGGTTCTGGAGGGCGTACTCGAGGCAGGACTCGGAGACGGGGCATTCGCCACAGATGCGCTGTGCGGCGAGGACACCCATTCCGTCACTCGGAAAGAAGACGTCGGGAGCAACTTCTTTGCACTTTCCCCGCGTCATCCAATCGGTATTCATCGCTTCGCTCCCTTTTCACGCAGCAGTTTACGGAAGGCGCCAGTCGGCTCCTAGGGTCTTCGCGTAATGAGTTCGTAAGAATTCAAGACGAGAACATGTTCTCGACCAGGGAAAACGCCCGTAAGCAGCCCGGCGCTACGCTGGCGCCGAACGCCGAAGCCAGGAGGGTGCCATGTCCCCGGACACCGAGGACGACGTCGTCGAAGAAGGTGAGGTCGTCGAGCCCATCGGGCACGTGCGTGTCGTGTATCTCGGGCCCGTTGCGCCGCACTGGGAGGTGCAGTCCGACTACGGACCGGCCGACGTGATCGAGCAGTTCCGCGAGCGGGTCCTGGCCCGGCTCGTCCTGCTCCCTCCGCACGACCCGCAGTTCCGCCGCAACAGCGAGCGGGTGGTGCGCGACGCCGAGCGGGAGCAGCTGGCTCTCGAGTGGGTGCTCGACTACGGGGAGGAGACCCAGGCCTGACGGCCTGCTCCGACCCCGTGCCCGGCGGCAGAGCCGCCGCACCCCGATTGCACCGGTGGGGCCACCCGGCCGACACCGGGCCGCGGAAGCATGTGCGCCCGTTGTGCTGGTGAGCGCGGGCCGACGGTCCGCACGAGGGGGAGGAAGCAACCATGGTGCAGAGAGAGGCGACGGGCGACAGGGAGGTCCTCGGGCAGATCCGGGGGATCGCCGGCGAGCTGACCGAGGACGAGGCGACGCTGGTGTGCATGCTCACGCCGGCCGATCTCGATCGGGCGTCGTCGGTCGAGCACCTCTTCGATCTGGTGGACCTCCTCTCGGCGATGCGCGCCGACCCCGCGGTGGCCGAGTACGTCTACGCCATCGCGCCGGGATGGGACGGCAGCGTCGAGACCCTGCTGCTCGGAGCGCGGGTCACCACCGCCTACACCCGCCACGAGCTCGAGCGGCGCGTTCCTGCCCTGGCCGGCTGAGCCGGCGGGGGCGGCCAGTCGGTCAGTCCAGCAGGCCGATGCGGGCGAGCCAGAGGCCGGGCGCGTCCACCTCGGCGGGCGTCGGGAGATCGAGCTCGTCGCCCCACAGCCGCGCCAGCGCGCTCTCGCCCACACGCTCGATCACGCCGGCGACGAAGGCCCGACCGCGGTCGACCTCCTCCTGGCCGACGGCGAGCCCGAAGAGCCCGGCGAAGGCCTGCTCGCCCTTGCCCTCCTCGATCCGGTAGCGGTACCAGGCCTCGCGCAGGGCAGCCGGCGACGAGGTCAACGTCTCGGCCACGCCGGCCGTGACGTGATCGACGTAGGCCCCGATGGCCGTCGTCTGCGCGGTCAGCGCGCTCGAGATGCTGCGCTGCTCGGGGCTGATCAGGTCGGCCAGCAACGCCTCGGGGTCGCCGAGGGCGTCCTCGAGCGCAGCCGGGTCGGCCAGCCCGTCCCCGAGGCGCTCCACCACCGAACGCTGCGCCGCCGCGGCATGGGCGGAGGCATCGGAGAGGAGCGTCGAGAGAGAGGACCGAACACCCGGACGTGTCAACACGGCGTGCATGGTGAGCTCGCGCAGGCACACCCACAGCTGGACCTCTTGGAGGGGAAGGCTCCAATCCTCGGCGAAGCGGCCCACGTTGCCCGGCACCAGCAGCAGCGTCGACGACTCGGGCCAGGGCAGAGGCAGGGCGTACTGCCCGAAGGCGCGGCGAGCCAGGTGGCCGGCAGCGGAGCCGAACTGCATGCCGAGGAAGACCGGGCCGAGCGTCAGGGCGAACTGGCCGAGCAGACCGCTCAGGCCGGCGGACTCCTCCGGATCGAACTGGGTGAGGTCCATGGTGGTCGGCACCGCGGCGGCCCCCTGCTGTTGGGCCTCCACCATCGACTTGAGCACCGGCCGGTAGGCCTCGAGCACCTTGATGCTCCATTGGCCGGGCCCGACGGCATCGAAGGAGACACCACCCGTCGACGCCGGCGGGATCCCCGTGGCGTCGGCCACGTGCAGCTCCGCCACACGGGACAGCTCCTCGAAGGCGATGCGCACCAGGGGGTCGGGGGCCTCGTCCTGGCCGCCGTCGGTGGCGACGCCGAAGGCGAGCGTGCGGGCCGCTTCGAACCAGCTGTCGGACGCGCCGGGTCCCGAGCCGATGACCTTGAGCAGGTCGCCGAGGAGGCCGCCCATCGGATTGTCGGGGTCGCCCGAGCCGAAGATGCTCACCCTCGCATGCTATGAGGAGTTGCCCAGGGTGACGCCCACGGCCCGGGTCCCCGTGCCGTCGAGCACCGACAGCGTGATGGCGGAACCCGGGGGGAGCACATAGATCCGGGCCCGCAGCTCGGCCATCGTATGGACCGGCAGCGAGTTGACGGCCACCACCACCTGCCCGGCCTGGAGCTTGCCGGCCGCGGCCGGGCTGTTGGCGGCCACGGTCTCGACGGCGGCGCCGGCGCCGCCGGGGGCGTCGCCGCCTGCGATGCCGAGCCATCCCGGGACGACGCGGCCTCCCGAGCGCAAGTCGTTGGCCACGCCCACCACGAGGGGGCTGGGCAGGAACGTCGTGCCTCCGGTGCCGGTGCCGGTGCCGGTGCCGGAGGCGTCGGTGCCGGTGCCGGAGGCGTCGTAGAGGATCCCGGCCACGGCGCCGTCGGCGGTCACCAGCAGCGCGCCGGGGCCGGCGGAGGGCGCGGCGACCGAGCTCGTGATGGAGGGCATGCCGGCGGCCGGCCCGGCGGCGATGGGGGCACCCACGGTGACCACCGATCCCGGCGTCGAGCGCAGGGCCACCGTGTGGCCCCCGGCCGGGACGAAGCTGAGCGTGTAGTCGGGTGCGCCGCCGGCGAGGGTGGTCTCGTCGGCGAATTGCGCCACGGGGAGGTCCTCGGCCACGCCGACGAGCGCCACGTCCGAGCTCGGGTCGGTGGCGACGACGGAGGCCGGTTCGAGTTTGCCGGCGGGGCCGACCACGGCCAGGTGGTCGGCTCCGTGCAGCACGTCGGCCGTCGTGGCGACCAGGCCGCCCTCGGCCACGGCCACGCCGATCAGTGAAACCGTGCCGTGGGCAGTGGTGGCCTCCAACTCGACCATCGACCGAGCGACCGTCTCGATCGCGCTGGGCAGCTGCTGGCCGGCCAGCGTGGTGACGGCGCCGGCGGCCACGGTGTCGCCGCCCGAGCCGGTCCCGTCGGGGGAACGCTGCGAGGCGGGAGAGAGCAACACCACGACCCAGGCCACCACGGCCGCCACCGCCCCCACGCTGACCAGGACCATGATCACGCCGCGATAGGGGTGGTCCGGAGGCGCGTTGAAGAAGACCGGCGTCTCGGCCCCCCCGGGTCCGCCCGACCCGGCGCCGCCGGCGGCACCGGCGAGCTCGCTCGGGTGGCGCCACAGCCGGTCGTCGGGGTCGATCCATCCGCGCTGGGCCGACTCGGGCTCCTCGGGCCCGGTCCCGCCCTCGTCGCGGCCCGGATCACCGTCGTGAGGCTCCTCGGGCGTGTCGCTCACGTCGCGCGACGATACCGACGCCGGTCCACGAAATGCCGTCGCGGCGAGGCCGGGCCATACCATGAGGCCCCATGTCGCGCGACCTGGCCATCGACCTCGGCACGGCCAACACACTGGTCTACGCCAAGGGGAAGGGCGTCGTGCTCAACGAGCCCACCGTCGTCGCCCTCGATTCGCGCAGCCGCGACGTGCTCGCCATCGGGACCGACGCCTGGCAGATGATCGGCCGTACGCCCGGGTACATCGTGGCGGAGCGACCCCTGCGCGGCGGGGCAATCACCGACTTCGAGGTGACCGAGCGCATGCTGAGCGTCCTGCTGCGCCGGGTCGGCGTGAGCCGGCTCAACCGTCCCAAGGTGTTGATCTGCGTGCCGTCCGCCATCACCGCCGTGGAGCGCCGTGCCGTCAAGGAGGCGGCGCGGCGGGCCGGTGCGTCGGCCAGCTACCTGATCGAACAGCCCATGGCCGCGGCCATCGGCGCCGGCCTGCCGATCCACGAACCGGTCGGCAACATGGTGGTCGACGTCGGGGGCGGCACGGCGGAGATGGCGGTGATCTCGCTCGGGGGCGTCGTCGCCGTCGAGGCGTTGCGCTGCGGCGGGTTCGACTTCGACGCGTCGATCCAGAGCTACGTGCGGCACCACTACGGCGTCGCCATCGGCGAGCGCACTGCGGAGGCGGTCAAGCTGGCCATCGGATCCGCCTTCCACTACGAGCGGGAGCAGCAGGCCGAGATCCGCGGCCGCGAGGTGGCGACCGGACGGCCCAAGACTGTCCTCCTCTCCCCGCTCGAGGTGCGCAACGCAATCGAGGACAACGTGACGTCGGTGATCGAGTCGGCCGCCAACTGCCTGAGCGAGGCGCCTCCGGAGCTGGCCCAGGACATCATGTTCGAGGGGGTCCACCTCACGGGAGGGGGAGCGCTGCTCCGCGGCATGACCCAGCGCCTCGCCGACGCCACCGCGGTGCCGGTCCACCTCGTCGAGACGCCGCTCGAATGCGTGGTCCAGGGAGCAGGTGTGTGCCTCGAATCCTTCGACCGCCTGAAGCGCCTCTTCACCCAGGAGGACTGAGCGGCTCGCCCGGACCGGGTGGTTCAGCCGGACCGGGTGGCTCGCCGGGTGGTTCACCGAGCAGCTCGGCGGCAGCCTGGCGGACCTGCCAGTCCCGATCGCCGGCGGCGCGGCGCAGTGCGGGCTCGACCCGCGGGTCGTCGAAGCCGGCCAGCGCCACCGTGGCGCGTCGCCGCACGGGGGGCCGGTCGCTCAGCGCGGCGAGCACCGCGCCCAGTCCCGACGGGTCGCCGATCGCGCCGAGGGCGGCGACGGCGGCCTCCCGGCACCGCGCGTCGGCGTGCCGCGTCGCGAGGCGCGCCAAGGCGGGCGTGGCCGGGCGGTGCCGGCGCTCGCCGAGGAACCAGGCGGCACCGACGACGACCAGCGCGTCGGGATCGTCCAGCGCGCCGACGAGCAGCGCGGGCAAGGCCGATCGCGAGCCGCGCCCGCGCACGTCGAGTGCCGCCGCCACGGCGCGCCGCCGCACGACGTCAGCCCCGTGTGCGAGAACGGAGGCCACGTCGGCCGTCGTCAGCGCGCCGAGGCGGGCCAGCGCGCCGACCGCCGCCACCTGCACCGCGGGATGAGGGTCCTCGAGGGCCCGGCGCGCCGTCGCGAGGTCGCCGCGGTGCCCGGCGAGGGCCACGCGCCGGCGCCGCAACTCGGCGCGGCGGTTCCGGGCCGCATCCGTGGCAACATCGTCGCTCACCTTCCGAGTATGTCCGACCCTGACGCCACCGCCGACGGGGAAGCCGCGGCGTCGGCGCCCCCACCACCACCCGTCCGCCGACGGGGGCGTCTGTGGCCCTGGGTTCTCGCCGGTGTGGTGGCGGCAGTGGTCGTCGCCGGCTGGATCGCCTCGCGGGTCTCGGTGAACTACTACGTGCTCACACCGGGTGACGCGACGCCGGTCACGCGCTACATCGACGTGCCCGCCGCCGACAACCATCCCCTGACAGGCACGATCCTGCTGACCGATGTGTACGTGACGCAGCTCAACGCACTGAGCTACGTGCAGTACAGGTACTTCGACCCCAACAGCCAGATCGTCTCCGCGCCGGAACTGCTCGGACCGACACCCAACGAGAGCCAGTTCCTCACGCAGGGCTATCTGCAGATGGCCCAGGCCCAGTCCTTCGCCACCGCGGCGGCGCTGCGGCACCTCGGCTACACCGTCGCGGCCACCAATGCCGGTGCGCTGGTCTACGGGATCGTGCCCGGCTCTCCGGCGGCCAAGGAGCTCAAGGTGGCACAGATCATCACCGCGGTGAATTCGACGCCGACTCCGACCGATTGTGCTCTGGTCGGCGCGCTGCGCGGCGTGGCGCCCGGCACGAGCCTCACCCTGAGCGTGGAGCAATCCTCGGTCAACGCGGTGGGCGATTTCGTGTCCGGACCGATCGTCAAGAAGACCGTGACCGCCGGCACGCCCCCCAAGTCGCTCGTCGAGGCGGGCTGCGGCCGTCCCTTCAGGCCCACCGCCTACCTCGGCATCGATCCCCAGACCCAGCAGGACTGGCACTTCCCGGTGGCGGTGACGGTGCACACCCAGAACATCGGCGGACCGTCGGCCGGCTTGGCCATGACGCTCGGCATCATCGACAAGCTCAGCAGCGGCCGACTCACCGGGAACCACGTCGTGGCGGCGACCGGCACCATCGACCAGAACGGCAACGTCGGTGACGTGGGAGGAGTGGCGGAGAAGACCATCGCCGTCGAGCGGGCCGGGGCAACCGTGTTCTTCGTGCCGTCAGCGGAGCTGAACAAGGCGGAGTCGAAGGCCTCGCCCACGCTCCACGTCTACGGCGTGAACACCCTGGACCAGGTGCTGCGGATCCTCAAGCGCCTCGGGGGCGCCGTCCCGGCCGGATCGGGCACGAATCAGGTACCGGCCCAGGCGGCGCCGTAGGCTCTGCCCATGGCAGAAGGCCGCGCCCCCATCTCGTCGTCCCGGATCGCCACGGGGGACGTCGCACGCCACTCCTTCGCCGTGGTCCGGCGGGGCTTCGACACGGACGAGGTGCGGTCGTACCTCCAGTCGGTGTCACGGAGCATCGAAGCGCTCGAAGAGCGCGAGCAGGAGCTGCGGACGGCCCTGGCCGAGGCGGAGGAGCGTGCCGCCCACCCGGTGGTCGACGAGACCACGCTGACGGCGTCGCTGGGGCAGCGCAGCGCGCAGATCCTCCGCCACGCCCACGAGGAGGCGGCCCGTATCGTGGCGCAGGCCCAAGAAGGTGCGGCCACGCTGCTCCGTGAGGCGCAGGCGCAGGCCGACGAGCTCCAGGCGCGTTCGGAGGCGGCGCAGGCCGAGCGCGTGGGCGAGGTCGAGCTGCTCGTGGCCAACGCGCAGCACGAGGCGCGCGTCGAGGGCGAGCGGATCATCGCCGAGGCGGAGGCCGAAGGAGAGTCGGTCGTGGCGCGAGCCAAGGACGAGGGACGCGAGCTGGTGGAGCAGGCCCAAGAGGCCCGGCGGCGCACCTTGGCGGACCTGGCGGCGCGACGGCGCACCATCGGGATGCAGATCGAGGCGCTGGCCGCGGCACGAGACGAGATGACCGCGTCCGTCGAGGGCGTGCGCGACCGTGTCGAGGGGATCCTCGACAAGCTCAACCGTACCGACGACGAGGCGCGGGCGGCTGCCATGGCGGTGACCGAGCACTACCGCCTGCACGTACCGGCCGAGGGCGCCACGGAACAGGACGCGACGAGCGAGGGTCTCGAGGGCGCCGGGACCGGCGTCTCGGCAGAGGCGCCCACCGGTCCCACGCCGGCCACCGGTGCAGGGCCGGTCGAGGGGACGGGCGGTGCGACCGGTGGGGCCGGCCCGCGCGCGACGCGCTCGGTCGACGAACTGTTCGCTCGCATACGGGCAGGGACCGAGGCCGTCCAGAAGGCTGGCGGCCCGCCGGCGCGACCCCCGGTCCCGGCGGTCGAGGCGGACACGGCCGCCGCCGCGGCTGCGGACACGGATGCGGATGCCGACAAGGCGGCCGGCGCCGAGACGGGCGCCGGGGCGGACACGGAGGCAGTCGCCGTCGTGCCATCCGAGACGGCAGAAGAGCCATCCGAGACAGCAGAAGAGCAGGAGGAGGTGCCGGCGGGACCCGACGATGCGCTCGTCGCGCAGCGTGACGAACTGCTCGATCCGGTCACGGCTCGCCTGAGCCGGGCGGTGAAGCGCGCCCTCGGTGACGATCAGAACCGGCTGCTCGAGGTCTTGCGCAATGCCCCGTCGCTCCCGGTGCACGAACTCCTCGGGGACGAGAGCGCACACCTCACCGCCTTCGCAGTGGCGGCACGACCCCACGTGGTGGACGCGTTCGTCGCCGGCGCGGCCTTCGCCGGAGCCGACGGGGCGAAACCGGAGGACGAGACGGTCGACCTCACGGCGGACGCGCTGGCCAACGTGGTGGTGACGATGCTGCGCCGGCAGATCGAGGAGGGCAACGGCGACACCGGTGACCGGGTGGGTGCGGCATACCGGGAGTGGCGCGGTGAGCGCGTCCAACGGCTGGCGGGCGATTACGCCACGCAGGCCTTCTCGGCCGGCGTCGTGGCGACGGCGACCGAGGACAAGCTGCGCTGGGTGGTGACGCAGGCCGACGGCTGCTCGGACTGCGAGGACAACGCGCTCGCCGGCACGGTCAGCGCCGACGAAGCCTTCCCCACGGGCCATGCTCACCCGCCGGCGCACTCCGGCTGCCGGTGCCTGGTGACGCCTTCGCGCGACTGACCAGGGCTTCGAGGCGTCTCACCGGCGCCACCGCGTCCTTTCACGCCGGGGAGCGGACGTTAGGCTCCCCCCGTGCGAATCCCCAGCGACCTGCCGGCTGACCCGTCGCCGCGTCGTCGCCACCGCGCCCGTTGGTGGTTGGTGGGTGTCCTGGTCGTCATCGTCATCCTGCTGGTCTCGCTGCGTTCGCTGGCCGGGCTCTACACCGACAGTCTCTGGTTCTCCTCGGTCGATTACCACAACGTCTTCTCCACGTTGCTCGTGACCAAGCTCGGCCTCTTCGGCGTCTTCGGAGCGATCTTCTTCGCGGTCCTCTGGGTGAACCTGGTGGTGTGCGACCGCATCGCCGGTCACGACATCGTGCTGGCGCAAGAGGACGAGCTCGTCCGGCGGTACCAGCACTACGTGCGCCCCTATGCCGGTCGCATCTACGTCGCGCTGGCCTTCGTGCTCGCCCTGATCGGCGCGTCGGGAACGATCGGGCAATGGAACAACTGGCTCCTCTTCCGGCACGGCGGCAGCTTCCACAAGACCGACCCGCAGTTCCACAAGGACATCGGCTTCTACGTCTTCAAGTTGCCGTTCTTGACCTTCGTCGTGGACTGGACGCTGGCCATCCTCATCGTGACGCTGGCCGTCTCGGTGGTGTTCCACTACTTCAACGGGGGGATCCAGCCCCAGCGAGGGCTGCCGCGGGTGCGCCCTCCGGTCAAGGCCCACCTCTCGGTGCTGCTCGCGCTCATCGCCTTGGACAAGGCGGCAGGCTACGTCCTGCAGCGCTGGTCGCTGGTGAACGCTCAGGACGGCTACGTCAACGGTGCCGGATACACGGACGTGCACGCCCGTCTTCCCGCCGAGCTCCTCCTCGTCTACGTCTCGATCTTCGCTGCGGCCATCCTGCTCTTCAACATCCGCCGGCAAGGTTGGACCCTGCCCGTCCTGGCGGTGGGGATCTGGGCCTTCGTCGCCCTGGTCGTCGGGATCATCTACCCGGCGCTGCTGCAGACGCTGAAGGTGACACCGGCGCAGAGCTCACTCGAGGCGCCCTACATCCAGCGGAACATCAGCGCCACGCTGTCGGCCTACAACCTGAACCATGTCCAGGTACACCAGTTCCCGGCGAGCAACAGCGTCAGCCCCAGCCAAGCAGTGCTGGCGGGATCCACCATCGCCAACATCCGCCAGTGGGACCCGGACCCGAGCATCTCCCTGCAGTCGTTCCAGCGGCTGCAGGGCCTCAAGGGCTACTACCTGTTCCCCTCCCTCGGCGTCGACCGCTACGACCTCGGCGGACAGAAGACGCCGGTGTTGGTCGGGGTGCGCCAGATCTCGGCGGCCGGCGTGCCCTCGCCGTCGTGGGTCAACACCCACTTGCAGTACACCCACGGCAACGGGGTGGCGGTCTCGCTGGCCAACTCGACGACCTCGAAGAACCCGAACTTCGCGGTGCAGGGTGTCCCGCCCTCGTCGTCGCAAGGGATGCCCAGGATCACGCAGCCCAACGTCTACTTCGGCCTGGGCGAGACGGGCTACGTCGTGGCCAACACCAAACAGCCCGAGGTCGACTACCAGCTCTCGAACGGCAACAACGTCGAGAGCCACTACAGAGGCAACGGTGGCGTGCAGCTGTCCTCGCTCTTCACTCGGGCCGCCTTCGCGTTGCGGCTCGGGGACCTGAACCTCCTGATCTCGAACCAGATCACCGACAAGTCGCGCATCATGTTCGTGCGTGACCCGGTGGCCATGGCCCAGAAGGCGGCGCCGTTCCTCACCTTCGACCACGACCCCTACGCCGTCATCACCCGGCAGGGCCAGATCGACTGGGTCGTCGACGGCTACACGACCACGGCCAACTATCCCTACTCCCAGAACGCCACCACCCAGCAGGTGGCGGTCGGCACCAGCCTGACCGGGAGCTACAACTACGTGCGCAACTCGGTCAAGGTGGTCATCAACGCGTACTCCGGCCAGATGACCTTCTACAACGCCGACCCGAGCGATCCGATCCTGCAGGCCTATTCGGCGGCCTTCCCCGGCATGTTCAAGCCGATTTCGACCATGGACCCCAGCATCCGGGCCCACCTGCGCTACCCGCCGGACATCTTCTCGATCCAGTCCGCGATCTACGGTCGGTACCACCTGACCGACGCAGCGCAGTTCTACGCTGCCAGCAACGCGTGGCAGCTCTCGCCCACCGCGGGTGCAGGGCCGCGATCGCAGGCACTGCTGGCCGAGAACACGTACAACAACCAGGGTCAGCTGATCTCGACCACGCCGGCCCGGATGTCACCGCAGTACCAGGTGTACGCCCTGCCGGGCACGACGCAGCAGGTGTTCACGGTCTCGGACGGCTTCACCCCGGCAGCACAGTCCAACCCGTCAGGGGGCAACCAGAACTTCAACCTCACAGCCTGGATGGTGGGTCTGTCGAGCCCCGACCATTACGGACAGCTCCAGCTCTACGAGGTCCCCCAGGGCACCATCGGCCCCGCCAACGCAGACGCGGAGATCTCCTCGGACAACACGGTGTCGTCCGACATCACCTTGCTGAACCAGCACGGGTCTCAGGTGCTGCTGGGCGAGACCCTCATGGTCCCCATCGCCAATTCCATGGTGTACCTGCGACCGCTCTACGTCGGGGCGACGACCAACTCGCAGCCCCAACTCCAATACGTCATCGCCGTGCTCGGCCATACGGTCAAGATCGACACGTCGCTCTCGAGCGTCCTGGGGGACCTCTTCCAGACCACCGTGACCGTCCCGTCGGGCAACGGCTCGGGGACCGGCACGGTCCCCCCGGCGGTGGCCAACATCCTGCAGGCGGCCCAGGACGACTATGCCAACGCGCAGAAGGCGCTGCAGGCGGGGAACCTGGCGCAATACCAGACGGAGATCCAGGCGATGGAGCAGCAGATCGCCTCGGCGCAGGAAGTCCTGAAGGCGCTGGCGCCTTCGGCCACGACCACGACCACCACGACCACGCTGCCGCACGTCAGGAACAAACCGAAGAGCAGCAGCTCGGCAATCGGCGCCACGTCGACGAGCGCCACCGCGCCGAAATCGACGCCGACATCGAGCCCGACATCGAGCCCGTCACCGACCGCGCCGACGGGCACCCGGCCGGGTGGCGGGAGCACCACCTCGCCGTCGTTGGTGTCGGCCGCTCCCCGAGGCTGAGCCCAGGGTCGCCGGCGGAGCCAGCTGCCGTTGGCGTTTGGCGTAGCCGTTGGCGGCCGCCGTGGCCGCCGTGGCCGCCGTGGCCGGCGGGGTGCGGTTGCGGTGACGGGGGACTGGTCACATGATGGAATCGGCCGTCCGAGAGGCCCGGCCGTGACATCTGTCGCCGACGAAAGGACAGCCCCCATGGGATTGCTCGACAAGGTCAAGGCGACGGCGGCAACGGCCACCGAAGCCGCCAAGGACGCCGCGGCCAAGGGACAGGCCAAGCTGGACGAGGTCCAGGCGAAGAAGGCGGCCGACGGAATGCTGCGTGACCTGGGTGCCGCGTTCTATGCCACCAAGACCGGGCGCAGCACGCCGGACACCGAACCCGAGATCGAACGATTGGTGGCGGCGCTGCAGGCACACGAGGGCCAGCACGGACAGATCACCCTGGCGCCCGAATCCTCGGCGGGGACGCCCACGGCAGCGCCGACGCCGCCCCCGTCTCCGGGCGCGGCCGATCCGTCTGCACCGCCGCCCTCCGGCACATAGGCCGTCTCGAGGCGGGCCGTGGCGGACCGGATTCGGATCGAGAACTCCCCTCCGGCTCGCCGGCCCGTTGCCGCGCCGCAGGTGTAAGATGCCTTCTTCGCCGCGGGGTGGAGCAGTCTGGTAGCTCGTCGGGCTCATAACCCGAAGGTCGGAGGTTCAAATCCTCCCCCCGCCACTCGGTTCGGGTCAGGTCTTCCATTGTGAAGGGCCTGACCCGAATGCGGTTCTGGCGGGACCTCGCGAGGTAGACGCGTACCGCAGAGATCCTCGCCGTACCCTCCCGATCGAGCTCAAATACGGGCGAATACGGGCGCGCGATACGGGCGCGGTGATAGGAGGGAGCGATGACCGTTCGGATGAACGACCTCGCACCTTGGTCCCGATGGTTTCCCTTTGAGCGGGCGCGGACCCTCGCTCCATGGCCGCCGGACGTTTATGTTGCCCGGCGAGGTCACGCAGGCCCGATTTTGTACGTCGGGATGGCCGGGTTGCGAGGACTTCACGGCAGACTCAATGCCTACGCGACGGGGCGAGTCAGTGGCCTCGCACACGCCGCGTGAACGAGGCGCTCGCCGACCCGAATTGGCTACGAGAGCGGCTCAGTGAGGTGAAGCGGGGTGAAATCCGTACCGTGGAGGCTTGGGTACATCTCGCTCTCGACCGTGTCAATCTGTTCGTGCGGTGGACCGAGGTAGAGAGTCGGGAGGACGCCCGAGCACTTGAAAGAACGTGCATCAAGAAGCCGTCGCCAATTTGGAATAGGTACCTGGTAAACCCACTCGAAGAGGTTGAGGTCTCCTAGACACGATCCCGCAGTGGGCAAGACGCTGAAGTCCCTCGGGGCCGGACTACTGCCATGATGCAGTTGTGACCAAGGAGATGTTTGGAAGTCAGCGATTCTGGCGTGCGGTAAAGGCAACTGGCGCTGACCGACTTGACGCCCCGGTGAACCACGGGTCGTTCTACTGTCACGCACGGATTGCCCAAGGTGGTCAGGGGACCGTCTATCTCGGCACCGGAGACGTCGAGGCGCTATCAAGGCTGTGCGTCATCAAGACGTTTTCCAATCCGGACCAAGACACCATCGGCCGAGCTTGCCGGAGCATACGAACCCAATTGGACTTGTTGGACAAGGCCAGCGGGTGGGCCCGCCGCGCTGTATCCGCGCGATGACCAGATCCGACCATCTGCTTGGGTTCCCGACATCCTCGCTTATGACATGAAGTCTCCGCCCCGCTCAGCCCCACAGCGCGCAGATGGGCACGGCGCGGATGCGGTCGTCGAGGTCGAACGGTCGTGGTCCGGTGTGCAGGACGATTCCAGCGGCGAAGCGATCCTGTAGGCGATCGCGCAGCCACATTAGGTGTCGGCCGTCGTCGCGTCCCGGTGATGCGGTGGCTTTGAACTCGAACGCGATGACGTGGCCGCCACCGAGCTCGGCGAGCAGATCGATCTCGTGGCGGCCATGTTCTTCGCGTACGTGGTAGAGGCGGGGTCGGCTCCGGGCGACGGGCAGCTCGGCTCGCAGCTGGCTGGCGACGAAGGTGTCGAGGAGCCGACCGAGGAGGTCGCCGTCGCGCAGGATGCCGAGCTCATCGACGCGCAGCAGCGCGGCGGCGAGCGCTGGGTCGACGACGTAGCGCTTCGGGCGCGCTGAGAGCCGCTGCAGGCGGTTCGAGGTCCACGAGGGGAGCGCCTCGGTGAGGAACATGGCGGTGAGGAGGCGCTCGTAGGCGTCGGCGGTCTTCCGGTTGACGCCGGCAGCCTCGAAGACGGTGGCCTCGGTGACGGTCCCTGCCGTGTTGAGGGCGAGGCTCTCGAAATAGCGGCGGAGTCGAATCGGGTCGCGGCCGGGGTCGACGGCCGGGGCGTCGCGGGTGACGACCTGGTCGATGTAGCTCTCGAGCCAGGCGCTCCGGGCCCGTTGGCCCATGTGGAGTGCCGGCTCGGGAAAGCCGCTGGCGAGGGCGAGTCCGACGTAGCCCCGGAGGTCCGGCACGTCCGTCGGGAGCGGCAGTGACTCCTCGCCGGCCACCCGGTCGAGGAAGCAGGCCCCTCCGGCGCCTCCCCGCAGTTCCCGGACCGTCATGCCGAACATCGGGACTCGGACGATCCTGCCGGTTCCCGGCCACGTCGCTTCCTCCAGGTCGGCGCGGACCGAACCGGTCAGCAGGAACCTGCCCGGCCGGTAGTCGCCGTCGACGGCCCGCTTGACCGCTCCCAGCACGGCTGGGACCTCCTGCCACTCGTCGAGGAGGACCGGCTCGTCGAGCACCCCCAGGGCGACGTCAGGGTCGGCGCGGAATGCGGCCGCCTCGGCGGGCCTGTCGAGGCGGACCACCGTGCGCGCGAGGCGGGCGGCGCTGGTGGTCTTGCCGGTCGCCCGCGGACCGGTCACGGCCAGCGCCGGAAGCTCGGCGAACAGCTCACGGAGCAGGCGGTCCACCAGCCGAGGCTGGTATGCGGCAATAGGCATACTCTACAGTACTGCTTTTCGACAGCGAATGACACCACTTTTCGACGGGGACGGGTACCGCTCTTCGACATCTGCCGAAGACGTGTGGTGGGCGCTCACCGACCCGGATCTCCTGTTCAGGCCGCCGATTGTCGATGGCATGGGCGCCGCTGTCCAGGCGTCCTGGCCCGAATCAGCGGTGCGCTCGACGTGGCCGAGGTCACCGGCGGTTGAGACAAGAACCGTCGTCGACTGGCCCCGAGTTTCGCGGGACCAGCGGCTGGCGGGCCGAGACTGAGTAGGGCAACCGCCCGGGCGGCTGCTAAGGGCAGGGCCGGTACCAGCGGCTTCGTCGGGCAGGAACCCGAAGGTCGCACGACGGTCGCGAACCAAGAACCTCGACGCGCTCTACGGCGCCATGAGAGAGGACGACAAGTCGCCCAAGACCATCCGCAACCACCACGCCGTCATCTCGGCCGCCCTCCACCAGGGCCAACGTGGCCGAGATGGCCAAGCCGCCCCGGGTGGCGCACAAGCGGGTGTCGGTACCGTCGCTCGACGTCGTTCACGACGTGATCGAAGCGGTGGAGCGGCGTGATCCCCGACTGGCGCCCGTGCTGATGCTGGCGGCGCTCACCGGCATGCGCCGCGGCGAGCTGTGCGCGCTGCGGTGGTCGGACGTGGACCTCGATACCGGCACGCTCCACGTGACCCGCTCGGTCGTCGTCGTACCCAGCGGGCTCGCCGAGAAGACGACCAAGACCGATCGCGGCCGCAGCGTAGCGCTCGACCCCGTCGGCGTCGCGGTGATGACGCAGCACCGGGCGCGTTCGACGCGATGGGTCCGGGAGGCCGGAGTTGTCGTCGCCCCGAACGCCTTCGTGTTCTCGCCCTCCGTCGAGGCGACGACGCCGTTACGGCCCGACAACGTCACGTCGTTCTTCATCCGGGTGCGCAACGAGGTCGGAGCGCCGCAGGTGCGGCTCCACGACCTCCGCCACTTCATCGCCACCCAGCTGATCGGCGCCGGCGTCGACGTGCGCACGGTGGCGGGCCGCCTCGGGCACTCTGACCCGTCGGTCACTCTGCGCGTCTACAGCCACGCCCTCGAGGAGCGCGACCGCGCTGCTGCGGCCGTCATGGGGGGATGCTGGACCCGACCGTGCTCCGAGCAGTGGGTGCCGAAGCAGATCTCGAGCGCCAGGGCGACACTCGCGAATCCGAACACGGAGCGGACTCGACGCACCGGTGAGCGAAGACGAATGGCGGCTCGAGGTCTACGAGACCGAGGACGGACGCCAACCGTTCACGGCCTGGGCGGAGAAGTTGTCCGAGACCAAGTTCGTCGCGCTCGACGCGGCGCTCCGCCTGGTCCTCGCCGAGCGCGGGCTCGACCTGGCCCGTAGCGAATGGCTGAAGCCGTTGGGTGAGGGACTGCACGAGTTCCGCATCCGCCACGACGAGGACGAGATCAGGCGGATGTTCGAGGGCGAAGAGGCTCGGGGCCGGCATCGGAGCCGCATCCTGCTCCGGGTGTTCGTGCACTTCCACGGAGCGAGAGTGATTCTGCTCCTATCCGGCTACGACAAGGGCCGGGACCCGAGCGAACAGCGTCAACGGCGGGAGATCGCGAAGGCGCGGAAGTACCTCGCACATTGGCGTCGCCCGCAACGACCATGACCAAATGCCGACCGCACAGCTTGACCGGCTATGGGAAATAACACATAATCTCTCTGAAGAGGGAGACAGATGGCAGTCAGCTACGACAAGGCAATCGCTAGGCGCCGGGCCAAGGTGTCGCCGAAGGGCAAGGCCGAGGCCCGCACGTTCGAAGCCGCCTACGCGCTGGCAATGCAGGTCGTCGAACTGCGGGAACAACGCGGCCTGACCCAGGTCGAGTTGGCGGCGCGGTCGGGCGTCGACCAGGCGGACATCAGCCGGATCGAACGTGGATCCGCCTTCCCGAACGAGAAGACGCTCATCCGCATCGCCGAGGCTCTCAATGCCGACCTGGCCCTGGTGAGCCGCAGCGATCACTAGCCCTCGGCCCGGACCGCACGTTCGTCGTCGAGCGGACGAATCTGACGATGGATGAGATCGAGCTGGCCGTCCGGCGCGCCCAGGAACTGCGTCCCGACCTGGCCGAGGCACTCGAGGCGGCGGCGGACGCGCTCTGGGCCGGAGAGGACGTCGATCTCGCGCATCAAGCATCGGTGCAGACCTTCCTGTGGTGGAGATTGCCACGGCAGTACGCATCGCGGGACTGGGATCGCCTGGCGGAGGCCGCCGCTGTGCTTCTCGATGCGGTGGGCAAGCATCGGCTGGCGGATGTCGCGCGTTCGGGGAGCACGGCGGAGGTCCTCGCCGCCTGGCGCCAGGGCCCTGACGCCGGCGCCAAGGCGGCACAATCCGCGCAACGGGCATCGGGAGTCGAGCCGCCCGACACCGACGTCTTGGCGTGGAGCTCGGTGATGGGCCTGGACGAGGCTGGTGCACTCGACGTGGTGGAGCGGGCGCTGGGCGAGGCCGTGGCCGATGGCGAGATCGTCCCGGGCGCCCCGCGGGCTCGGGCGGCAGCTCGACGGATCACCGAGGAGGTGCTCTCGACCCCTCTCGATCTGCCGCCGGGCCAGACCCTGGCCGGACTGGTCACCACGGAGCGGGTCGCCCACTGGATCGAGGGGGCACGTCACCCCGCTCTCTCCGAATGGCGCGCCTCGGTGGCGAACCGTCTCCTGAATCCCGTTGCGGCCGACGATCCAGCCGCTGCAGTGGTGCCAGTGCGTTGGCTCCTCCACCTGTGCGCGCCACCCGACGGCGCCGCGCTCACCCAGAGTGGTTACCTTCCCCGAGCGAGTGTCGTGGAGGCAGCCGAGCGCTTCGGGTGGTGGGACTGGGAAAAGCCACCGCGATCGGAGGCGGATCTCCATCCACTGATGACGCTCCGAGAGGCGGCTAGGAGACAGGGGCTGGTCCGGCGACGGGGACGACGGCTTCTCTCCACCACCCGTGGCATGCAGATGGTCGACGATCCCGCCGGTCTCTGGTCGATGGTGGCGACGGAAACCGAAGAACCCGGCGAGTTCGCTCTCGCTGTCACGGAGGCGGTGGGCCTCCGGCTCCTGTCAGGTCGGGCGGAGGTGCACCAGCTTGCGGCTGACGTCCACCCGGTCCTGGCGGCTCAGGGATGGTCCTCGGGAGGAGACAGGATCACCATCAGGCAGGTCTCCTCGGCCATCTACATCCCGATCCGGTGGTGGAGGCTCTTCGGTGTTCTCGAAGAGGAGCGATCTCGATGGGATCCTGTCGCTCGGGTCCCGCTCAACCCGCACACCTACGCGCTTCGTCCAGGTGGCGTCTCCATGGTGCTCGCCTTCCTGCGCGCTCGGGCCATTCGCCCGCGACACTCCGCGTACGAATGACCGAAAGGACGTTTTGGCATGCCGCGTGAGCCTGAGCTGTTCGGGCTTTGTCAAGGCCACCTTGCCGCTTCCATCCTCTCAGTGGCAGCAAGAAATTCGTTGTTTGCCCGAGTGGATCCGTAGCTCACACTTGCATCTCCGGTGCATGGACATCCCCGACTCTTTGCCGGACCACCTCGTGGGCGACGGACGTTGTGCTCGCACTGACTCAATTGCGTCCAGGGCGGCCCTGACGGTCCGGCGTCTTCCCTCGTGTCCACGGGCTCGTTCCGAGCTGTCAAGGCACGGCGCCCGACATATCGGGCGCCTCGGCTGCGCCGGCCTGGACCGCTCTGGCGAGCCGAGTCGAACGGCAACCCCAAGCATGGCGCCACGACGCCGTAACCAGGGGCGTGGACATGGCTGTGGACATCGGCGTGGACGTCCACCGCGCTAGCGCCGCCACTGGCCGGGCACCGAGGGCACGAGCTCACCGAACCTGTGCATCAGGATCGCTACCTATGTAGGAGCGAGCATGGCGAAACCGAACAAGACCGAGATCAGCGTCACGCGACAGCGACCAATTCGTCCGTTTCGCGACAGGTGATCTCGAGCTCGGATGGACGCCGGACCTGGCGAGACGGAGTGGGATCGAGAGCGCGGTGTCACGCGTCAGGTGGAACCGGAGCGTCAGGCATCTAGTGGACTTCGTGACGAGAGGCAGAAGAAGACCGCTGGCCAGAGTTCCAAATGGCCCGATGAGCCCCGAAATGTCACAGGTTTCCGCCTCTTTCTCTTTACTGCTCAAGCCGCCGGCCCGTCGGCGGCGGCTCCGCCGCCGCCTCGACCGGCGAGAAGTCGACCACATTGGAATCAGCCGGGTGTTGATTCCGGATATACACTCAGTGTAGATTCGCAGTTATGAGCGTTCCCCTCACCCTCCTCGGTCTTCTCGACCGAGAGCCCAGTCACGGCTATGACCTGAAACGCGAGTACGACAGCTACTTCGGTCGGGGCAAGCCTCTTCCCTTCGGTCAGGTCTATTCCACCCTCGGACGTCTGGCACGGGACGGCAAGGTGCTTCCGGGAGAGGCGGAGCCGGGCGCCGGACCTGAGCGCAAGCGCTACTCGATCACCGAGGAGGGGAGGGAAGAAGTCGAGGTGTGGCTCAGCCAACCCATCGAACCAGAACCACACCTCCAGACTGAGTTGTTCGCCAAGGTGGTTCTGTCCCTGATGCTCGGACGCTCCGCCGAGCTCTACCTCGATCTTCAGCGCAGCACCCATCTGGAACGCATGCGTGAGCTGACCGAGCTCAAGCGAACCGGTGCGGTGCTTGACGCGTTGCTTGCTGACCACGGCCTGTTCCACCTCGAAGCCGATCTTCGGTGGATCGACCTCACTTCAGCGCGTCTTCACGTGCTTGCCGAGGCGGTGCGATCGTGAGTACCGATGACAGCCTGCCGATGATCCCGATGGAGAGCTGCATTCTTGGTGCGAGAAGCGCCGTCTTGTCCTTCGGAGAGACGCCTGCGTTGCGCGGCGCCAACATCTCGGTCACTCGCGGCGAGATCCTCGCGGTGATGGGCCCGAGTGGTTCGGGCAAATCGACCTTGCTCCACTGCCTGGCTGGCATCCTTGTCCCCGACGCCGGCGAGACGTGGTTCGAGGGCCGTCGCATTGACACCCTTGGCGAACAAGAACGTAGTGCGCTCCGTCGAGAGCGGTTCGGCTTCGTCTTCCAGTTCGGCCAACTCGTTCCCGAGTTGAGCGCAGAGGAGAACGTCGCGCTCCCACTGCTCTTGGGCGGGATGCGCCGCACGCAAGCGATCTCTGAAGCGCGCACGTGGTTCGAACGGCTCGACCTCGAGGGCATGGAGGGCCACCGATCGGGGGAGATGTCTGGCGGTCAGGCTCAGCGCGTCGCGCTCGCCCGGGGCCTCGTCGCTCGTCCCGAGGTGCTCTTCGCCGACGAGCCGACAGGTTCGCTCGACTCCCTCACCGGCGAGGTCGTCATGGAGCTCCTGACCCAAATGGCGCGCCAACAGGGGACAACCGTCGTGCTGGTTACCCATGAAGCAAGGGTGGCCGCCTACGCCGACCGCGAGGTCGTCGTCCGTGATGGCAAGGTCGCGGCTCTCGATCGAGCCTCCCGATGATCCGGCTGGGTCTGCGTCTCTCGCTCAACGGAGGGCGGGAGGCATTTGCTCGTCTCGTCGTCACGGCGCTTGGCGTGGCGCTGGGCGTCTGCCTGCTCCTGGCCAGCCTCGCCGCCATGAACGCCGTCAATGCACAAGACGCACGCGCGGCATGGCTGAACACCAAACCACAAGCTGCGTCCATTGCGAGCGCCGGAAATCGCATATCCCCGCTGGGGTGGCTAGCGAGCAAGGACGAGTTCAAGGGCCAGATCATCAATCGCATAGACGTCGCCGCCACCGGAGCACGTTCGCCGGTCCCTCCGGGGCTGTCCCGCGTGCCGAGCGCGGGGGAGTACTACGTCTCGCCGGCGCTCGGCAAGCTCCTGCGAGAGACTCCCAGCCCCGAACTGGGGAACCGCTTTCCTGGACACGAGGTCGGCACCATCGGCGCCGCTGGTGTGCCCAATCCTGATGCCCTGATCGTCGTCGTTGGCCACACGGTCGGCCAACTCTCGAAAATCCCCGGTGTCGGAGAGGTGACGAGCTTTGCGACGAGCGGATTCGGATCCAAGCAGTTCCTCATTGTGCTCTTCATTGGTGCGCTCGCCCTGCTCTTTCCCGTGCTCGTCTTTCTGGCCAGCGCAACACGACTGGCGGCCGCACGTCGTGAGCAACGCTTCGCCGCCATGCGCCTGGTCGGCGCGACGCCGCGGCAGGTGTCGGTGATCGCGGGCGTCGAGACGACAGTCGCGGCGATTTTCGGGGTGGTCGTCGGTCTTCTCCTCTTCGTCCTTCTTCGACCTGCACTCGAGCAGGTGTCGATCACCGGGGTGCCGTTCGCTCCAGGTGACCTCTCGCTCAACGCTCTCGACGTGGTTCTCGTAGGCCTTGGCGTTCCGGTCGCCGCAGCGCTGGCATCTCGGGTGGCCCTCCGCCGAGTGTTGACCTCACCCCTCGGCGTGAGCCGACGCGTCACTCCCCCCTCGCCGCGAGCGAGGCGGCTCGTTCCCTTGATCGCCGGAATTGTCTGGCTGGCGGTGTTCGCTCTGTTCGGTAAGTCGGAGAGCAATGTCGTGATCTACGTCTACTTCATCGGCTTTCTGCTCCTCATGGTGGGCCTCATCTGGGCTGGTCCCTGGCTTACCGACGTCGGGGCTCGGGCGATCACGAGGGGGGCGAACCGGGCCGACATCCTCTTGGCAGGACGGCGTCTCTCCGACGATCCTCGCACGGCCTTTCGCTCCATCAGCGGCCTCGTGCTGGCCTTGTTCTTGGCCAGCCTGGCGAGTGGCATCGTGACGACGATCATCGCGGACAAGGGTGCGCCTGCCGGCGGGCGTGTTGCCGTCGACACCCTGGTGGCCGAGTTCGGCCAACCGAATGCGGCCTCTCCTGCGGCTCAGTTCTCCATCCCGACACTCCCACCCGGCCTGACGGCGGAGCTGGCCTCGATCAAGGGCGTACGCGGGGTGACAGTGATCCATTGGGACCCGCATGCCCCAGACGGTCCGGCACTCGTTTCGTGCTCTGAACTGGCACGGACGCCCGCCTTCGGGCGATGCGCACCCGGGGCCTCGGTGGCGAGGATCGATCTCCAGTCGTCCCAACCCAATGGTCTGACGCAGAGGGCCACCTTCGCCGACCAGGCGTGGCCGGCGGAGGGTATTTCGCCCCAGCGTCTTGCCGGGTACCCGGTGGAAGAAGTGGTGGTCGGGACGGACGGGTCGCCGGCCGCCATAGAAGGAGCTCGCACCCAACTCGAAGTGGCGCTCCCGGCCCGGGACTACTTCCAGTGGCCGACGACACTCGGTGAGATCATGCCATCGACGGCACAGGCACTCACAGAGGCAAAGTACGTGACCGACGTCATCATCGTCGCCAGCCTCATCATCGCCGGCTGCAGCCTGGCGGTCGGGGTGACCGCGGGCGTAAGCGATCGCAAGCGCCCTTTCAGCCTGCTGCGGCTGAGCGGAGTCCCGGTCGCCACGTTACGCCGCGTGGTTGCTCTCGAAGCCGCACTGCCGCTCCTCGCTGCCGCAGTCGCGTCCATCGGCGTGGGGCTCTTGGGCGCTGAGCTCTTCCTTCACGCCCAGCTGAGCGTATCGGTGCGTTGGCCCGGAGGCCTCTATGGCGCCGTCGTCCTTGC
>DAHUZK010000017.1 GCA_027306605.1 Acidimicrobiaceae bacterium | reverse complement strand
ATGCCGTCCGCCCACTGCCTCGCTCCTTCGGACCGGAGATCGGGCGAGGGCGCGACAGTCCCGCTCAACCCGATCGGCTCCAGTCACGCAGCGTCTCTCGGTAGCGAACGTCCCACTCGCCGTAGACCGACCGCAGCTTTGCGCCGGGCCATCGCGAGGGGAGCAACTCGACGGGCAACAGCGGATCCGCCTGGAGGTGTCGCAGGACGGCGGCCGAGAGCTCGAAGCCCGGGGCGAGCGCCTCGGAGCCGTCGGGACGGAGAGCCGAGAGCGCACGGAGCAATGCACCGGCTCGCGCCGACCACGCCGGGAGGTCCCACAAGCGCGCCGCGAGGTCGGCGGCCGCCCCCGGTTCCGCCTTCATCAGTTCGACGTCGCCGTCCAGGGCTTCGGGGAGCACGACGGCGAGGTTGGCCGGCCGCATCCACACACCCTCGCGGAGCTCGGCGAGACGGAGATAGCCCAGGGCGCGCCGGCGGGCAGAGCGCACCTCGGCCGTGCTCCCCGCCGTCGTGACGACCGCCAGCCACCAGCGGCCGTCGTAGGCCGCGGTGTACCCGGAGCGGCTGGCGGCCTGGCGGGCCTGGCGGGCCACGAGGTGCCCCGCCAGTCGGTACCGACCGGCGCCGTCCGAGGTGGCCTCGCCCGCTGCCACCATGCGACTCAGCGCCACCCGGGCCCGGTTCTCGCTGATGCCGAAGAGTCCCGCCAGGCGTACGAGCTGGGCGACGGGCAGCTCAGGGGGGTCCATGCCGAGCAAGGCGCTGGCCAGGACCGACCGTGCCGTGAAGGCCGCCACTGCGGTGGTCTCGTCGACCGGGAGCAGCGGAGGGGTATTACCGTATTGCGCCACTTGAAGAAATATCGTAATGTACGGGCATGACGAGCACCATGGTGCCCGATGTCACGGCGCGGCCCGAGGTCCTCCCCAGCGAGCGTCTGCTGGCGAACGGCATGGCGATCCCTGCTCTGCGTGCCGACCTGCGCCGGATCGACAACCGGCGCAATGCGCTCTCGGTGGTCGCGGTGTGGTTCTGGGTGGCCGTGATCATCGGCGGCGCCGTCTGGCTCGGGCAGTGGTGGAGCTATCTGCTCGCCTTCCTCCTCATGGGCCCGATGTACGCGCGCTTCGCCATCTTGATGCACGAGGCGGCGCACAAGCTGCTCTTCACCAACAAGCGATGGAACGACCGGATCGGCAAGTGGATCGTCGCCTATCCGGTCTTCACCCCGGTTCAGCTCTACCGGCGGGCGCACTTCGCGCACCACAAGGACGAGTTCGGGCCGGACGAGCCGGACATCGCGTTCTACGCGCCGTACCCATGCACGCGCCGCGCCCTGTACCGGCGTCTGTTCCGCGACGCGGTGGGTATCAGCGGCTGGAAGAACCTCGTCCCGCTCGTCAAGAACACCTTGCACGACCCGTTCCGGCCGATCGGTCTCTCCATCTTCGGGGTCCAGGCCGTCCTGTGGGCAGTGCTGTGGGCCACCACCGGGCGCTGGTGGATCTACCCGTTGCTGTGGTTCCTGCCCTGGATGACCGAATGGCGCGTCATCAACCGGCTCCGGTCCATCGCCGAACACGGTGGGATGGAGCGAAGCTCCGACCGGCGCGCCACGACGCACCACGTCCGCCAGTCGTGGTTGGCCCGCTTCTGGGTCGTCCCGTACAACACGGGCTGGCACCTCGCACATCACGTCGACATGGGCGTGCCGTGGCGCAACCTGCCGGCTTTCCACGCCGAGCTCGAGCGGGCGGGCTACGTGAGCGACGCCATCACCTACCCGACCTACCGGTCGCTGTGGAAGGCGCTCTCGAGCGCGGACGAGGCCACCGAGGTCAAGGCGAGGACCGCCGCCGCCTGACATTCCTCGAGCCACTACCGTCGGGACACCGCATCAACGCATCGGGCGTTTGCCGCGGGGCGGCGAGGGCAGGGAGGAACGGTGCACGATTCGGCTCGCACGCTCGATACGGGTGCCCCGGCGCGTGGACTCGGTCGTGCCGTCGCCCTGCTGGGCCTCGTGGCACTGGTCGCGGCAGCGATCGCCTCCCCTGCGGATGCCCGTGCCGCCGCGGCGCAGGACTGGTCACCCTTCGTGCTCGTGACCGGGCTACTCCTGGTCGGCCTGGTGGCCGAGGAGGACGGGTTGTTCGCGGCCGGAGGCCACACACTGGCGCGGCTGGCCCCGAACGGTGTCGTCCTCTATGCCGGGACGATCGTTCTCGTGGTCGCGGTGACCGCGCTGCTAAACCTCGACACGGCCGTCACCTTCCTGACGCCGGTGCTGGTCTACGTGGCTCGCAGCCGGGGAGAGCGGAAGGCACCACTGGTCTATGCGTGCATCCTGCTGGCGAACGCCGGCTCGCTCTTCCTTCCCGGATCGAACCTGACCAACCTCATCGTGCTCGGCCACCTGCATCTGTCAGGTGGCCAGTTCCTGCGGCACATGGCGGTGCCGGCGTGCGCGGCGGTAGTGGTGACGGCGCTCGTGGTGGGCATCGGCCAGCATCGGGCACTGCGCGCGACCACTCCCCCCGTCACGGAGCCCGAGAGCGCCACGTTCGGAGTCGGCCTGGCGGCGGTCGCCGCTGTCACCGTCCTCGTCGTGATCCTGCAGGCACCTGCTCTGCCGGTGGTGGCAATCGGCATCGTGGCCGTTCTGGCGCGCTGGGCACGCCCGCTCCCCGACCGGCGCGGGGATGCCCGTACCGGCGAGCCGATCAACCCGGTCGCCGCCGTCGGGGCCCTGGGCCTCCCGGTCCTCGCCGGACTGTTCGGCTTGGCAGTGGGCCTCGGGACCCTCGGGCGCGCCTGGTCGGGTCCGGCGACGCTGCTCGCGCACTGCGATGCCTGGAGCACGGCCGCCGTCGCCGCGTTGATCAGCGTGCTGGTCAACAACCTGCCGGCAGCGTCGCTCCTCGCCGCACACCAGCCACCCCATCCCTTCGCGCTGCTGGTCGGCCTCAACGTCGGGCCGAACCTCTTCGTCACCGGCTCCCTGGCATGGGTGCTCTGGCTTCGCGCCGCACGCACAGCCGGGAGCCGGCCCGACGCGCGCCGGGCCGTGGTGCTCGGACTGGTGAGCGCCCCGCCCGCCCTCGCAGCTGCGGTCGCCGTTCTCGTCGCCAGCGGGCTCCGCTGAACCCGGGCTCAGTCCCCCGCGACGCCCAGTGCGTTGCGCAGGACCTCCGACGCCTCGCGTTGTGCCCGACGGGACACCGCAGCCGTGGTGACGAGAGCCGAGCCGTGGAAGGTCCCCGGGTACTGGTGCAACTCGACCGACACCCCGGCCTGGAGGAGACGCTGTGCGTAGTCGATGCCTTCGTCGCGCAGGGGATCGTTCTCGGCCGTGGAGACGTAGGCGGGAGGCAATCCGGAGAGATCGACCGCGCGGGCCGGCGCGGCGTAGGCCGGGACGTTGTCGGTGCCCGCCAGCGGACCGAGGTAGGCCCGCCAGCTCTGGACGGCCAGTGGGCGGTTCCACAGCGGCGAGTCCACGAATTTCTGCATGGAGGGGGTCTCCAGACGGTCGTCGAGCTCGGGAATGTGCAGGAGCTGGAAGCACACCGCCGGCCCCCCCTGATCACGCGCGTAGAGCGCGGTTGCCGCCGACAGCCCCCCACCGGCGCTGACACCGACGAGGGCCACGCGCCCCCGGTCGACGTGCAGCAACTCGGCCTGGTCGTGCAGCCAGCACAGGGCTGCATAGCAGTCCTCGAGGGCGGCCGGGTAGGGGTGTTCCGGAGCGAGGCGGTACTCGACCGAGACCACCACGCCACCAGTGTCGAGCGCGACCGCCGCAGCACCGGCGTGCTCGGCGTCCACGCTCCCGATCACGAAACCGCCACCGTGGATCATGACGACGCCGGGCACGAGCGCACCGGTGGCGGTGGTGGTGGCGGGCCGGTAGACGCGCACCGGGACCTCGGGAGATCCGTCGTGGCCCGGGATGGTGCGGTCCTCGATCTCGAGCTTCTCGATGCCCTCGATGTCGATCGCGATGGCCGCCAGCGCCTCCTCGAAGGCGCGTCGCGCCGCCACCGGATCGTCGAGCTCGATCCGGGGCAGCAACTCGACGACAGCCGCCAGCTCCGGGTCCAACATGTTCAGGCCGCTCCGCCCTCTCGCACTCTCGCTTGACTCCGCGTCTCGGCTGCTATTTCGGTTGCATCCGGATGCCGGCGTCGATCCGGATCGACTCGGCGTTCATGTACGAGTTGGCCAGCAGCTCGATGGCCAACGTGGCGAACTCGTCGGCCCGTCCCAGGCGGTGGGGGAACAGGACGTCCTGGCCCAGCTTGCCCTTGAACGCCTCCGCACCCTCACCGGCCCCGTAGATCGGCGTGTCGATGAGACCGGGCAGGATCGTGTTGACGCGGATGCCGACCACCGAGAGGTCCCTCGCCACCGGGAGGGTCAATCCCACGACACCGCCCTTCGACGAGGAGTAGGCCGCCTGCCCGATCTGGCCGTCCTCGGCAGCCACCGACGCCGTGTTGACGATGGCTCCGCGCCCCCCGTCGGCGTCGGGCTCGTTCAGGCTCATCTTCGTCGCCGCCAGTCGGATGCAGTTGAACGTGCCGATGAGGTTGATCTCGATGACGCGGCGGTACAGATCGAGATCGTGAGCCGACCCGTAGTCCCCGTCCTTGCCGATGGTGCGGGTCGCCCAACCGATGCCCGCACAGTTGACCAGGGACCTGAGTGGAGCCATCTCGACCGCAGCGTCGACTGCCGCGATCACCTGCTCGGTGTTGGTGACGTCGGTGGGGACGAACAGCCCGCCGATCTCCTTCGCCAGCGGAGTCCCCCTGTCCTCCTGCAGGTCGGCGACGACTACGCGGACGCCCCGATCGGCCAATCGACGCGCCGTGGCCTCCCCCAGTCCCGACGCGCCCCCCGTGACGATCGCCGACGTGTCCTTCAGATCCATGGTGCTGCGACTCCTCCCGGGTTCTGCCCGTGCCGACCGGCTGCGTCGGCCTCAGTGTGCACCTCTCGTGCCCGGCAGAGGATAGGTGCCCTCGCCACGCCGGTCACATCTGCTCGGGTGCCTCGATCCCCAGCAGCGAGAGCCCGAGCTCCAGCGTCCTGGCGGTGACGTCGCACAGCCCGAGCCGGGATGCCCGCCGCGCCTCGTCGTCGACCAGGACGCGGCATGCCTCGTAGAAACCGGTGAACGTGGTCGCGAGGTCGAACAGGTAGGTGCAGAGCTTGGACGGCCCCAAGGTCTCCACCGTGGCTTCGACCGCCGCAGCGAAGCCGAGGAGCTGCAGCGCCAATGCACGTTCCTGCGGTTCGGTCAGGAGTGGGGGCGTTCCGGGGGCGGGCGCCTCCACTCCGCCGCGCCGGAAGATGGAGCGGATCCGGGCATGGGCGTACTGGAGGTACGGTCCGGTGTTGCCCTCGGTGGCGAGCATGCGGTCCCAGTCGAAGACGTAGTCGCGCATCCGCTCGGTGGAGAGGTCGGCGTACTTGATGGCACCGATTCCCAAGGCATGGGCGATCTCGGCCTGACGGTCGGAGGAGAGCGCGCTCTCACGCTCCTTCAACGCGGCGGCGGCGCGCTCGACGCCTTCGGCCAGGAGATCGACAAGGCGTTCCGAACCACCACTGCGACTGGCCAGCTTCTTGCCGTCCGTGCCGAGCACCAGCCCGAAACCTGCGTGCACCGCGGATGCCTCGTCGACCAGGTAGCCGGCGAGCAGCGCCACGGCGAAGACGAGCTGCAGGTGCAGCGTCTGCTCCGCGCCCACCACGTAGACGAGTCGGGTGGCGCCCAGGCGCACCGTGCGGTCGCGCACCGCGGCCAGGTCGGTCGCCGGATAGCCATACCCCCCGTCGGACTTGCGCACGATGAGCGGCAGCGGCTCGCCCTTGCGGTTCTCGAAGCCCGCCGGGAAGACGCACAGCGCGCCGTCGTCCTCGACGAGAAGGCCCTTCTCTTCGAGATCCGAGACCACCTGCGGCAGGAGCGGGTTGTAGAAGCTCTCCCCCACGACGTCGTCAGGCGTCAGGAGAACACCGAGCATGTCGTAGACCTCCTGCGCGTGCCGAAGGGACTCGGCCACGAAGATGCGCCAGAGGTTCAGCGTCTCCTCGTCGCCACCTTGGAGCTGCACGACGCGGCGTCGGCTGCGATCGGCGAAGGTGGGATCGCTGTCGAACTGCCGGCGCGCCGTGGCGTAGAACTCGTTGAGGTCCCGCACGCTGAAGGACTCGGCGTCCTCGGCTCCACCGACGTCGAGCAGGTGCTCGATGAGCATGCCGAAGGGCGTCCCCCAGTCCCCGATGTGGTTCTCCCGGCGGACCTCGTGCCCGAGGAACCCGAGCACCCGGGCCAGGGCGTCCCCGATCAGGGTGCTCCGCAGGTGGCCGACGTGCATCTCCTTGGCCACGTTGGGTGCCGAGTAGTCGATGACGAGACGCTCGGGGCTGGAGGCGACCGGCACGCCCAGGCGGGGGTCGGCCGACAAGGCCGCCACCGCCTCGGCGATGAATGCCTCCGACAGCGTGAGGTTGACGAACCCGGGACCGCTCACCTCGACCTCGGCGCAGACGTCGCCGAGGTCCGCCGCGGCCACCACCTGGTCGGCGATCTCCCGGGGGGGACGGCCCAGCTCCTTGGCCAGCGGGAGGGCACCGTTGGCCTGGAAGTCGGCGCGGTCCGACACCCGCAGCACCGGGTCGGCGCCGGGCCGCACGGTGTCGAAGGCGACCTGGAGCCGCTCGAGGAGCACTCGGGAGGCGTCGGGCATCCCTCAGTCTCGCATGCCCGGAGCGAACCTCCGGGCTCCGGCCGGAGTCAGTCCGCGGTGCGGAGTCAGTCCGCCGGGGCCCCCATCGCTCCGTCCATCAGGCCGTATCGCCGGTACGGGCCGAAGAAACCGTGTTCGAGCAAGCCGTAGCCGAGCTGACCGTCGTAGGTGAACTCCGCCACGTGGTCGACGATGCCGTACTGCGCGAGGCCCTGCACTTCCCCGACAGCCAGGACGAGTCCCTGCGTCACGGGCTCGGGACCGTGGTACATGCCGTGACGCCAGTCGGCGTCGATCCCGTAGCCCGTGCCGACGGAGACGAAATTCGCGAGGAGGGGCCGGCAGTGGACCTCGAGGCCCGCCTCGGGAAAGTGCAGGACCGAGCGGTCGATCACACGCGTGCCCGGAACGAGGTGGTGCTCGTGTTCGGCGGGTCCGAGCTGCTCGACCTCGCGACCAGGATCCGCCCAGACCCGCTCGCCCTGGACAAGCGGGCGCTCGCCGTCGTCCCGCTCGTGGCAGATGTAGAGGATGGCGTGGTCCTCGAACTGCATCGGGAAGTAGTTCCACATGCCCCCGAGGACCAGCTCGCCCTGCCGGATGCCGTCGCTCTCCGGTTCGCCGACGGGTCGCACCCCCCAGGATCGGTCGCGCGTCCCCCAGCAGTGCCCGGGAGAGACGGCCAGCTCGGTGCCGCCGACGGAGAGGGTGCCCGACCAGAAGCCGGTCTGGGCCAGGCGCTGCGTGTCGAACACGACCTTGCCCTTGCTGCGCATGAACTGGCGCGGCTCCTCGACGGCCGGGACGTGCCCCTCCCAGGTGACGTCCATGGCGACCGGGTGCTCGGTGGGCTCGACCACCACGCGCAGCCGGCGCAGTGGCTCGAGCACCTCGATCCGCAGGGGCCCCACCGAGAGGTCGGCCCGGTCGACCAGCGGGGCCGAGGTGCGCACGATGTGCTGAGACTCGCCGAGGCGGACGTCGACGAAGGCGTCGACGACGCCGAGGTTGGGGTACTGGCCGTACCCGAAGATGGCGAACCAGTCACCCGAGCAGGGGTGCATGTTGAAGTAGTAGCGGTCGTAGAAGTTGCGATCGCTCGTGGCCGGGTGTGCGACGAATTCCGGGGTCTGGTGAACCGGGTAGTCGTCCCAGGAGGAGAGGCTCATCCGGCGGTCAGCAGCAGGCGCAGCTGCTGCCGCAGCTCCCGGCCACCGGTGCACCGCACGAACCTGGCGGGGCCGGATCCGCCGCCAGCCCGGTGGTGGCGAACACGGGCAGCAGGCGACGCGCGCCGAGGTGCCCGTCGGGACAGCTCGCCGGTGCGTCGGCCTCGGCCATGGGCCGGCGCTCGTCGAAGACGGCGTGACAGGTCGAGCAGCGGAATTCGTAGACGGGCACGATGGACCTCCGTCGGCAGCCTAGGTGATGGCGGAGACGCGCAGCGTCGGAGGTGCGTCGGGAGGCGGTTCTGACTCAGGGCTGTGCAAAGGCGTAGATGCCCATGCCGTTGTACGACGACGAGTCCACCGGCAGGAACGGCCCGTTCAAGGTGACGGAGAGATAGCCGTCCCGTCCGGGACCGGAGTCCCCTCCCACCGTCATGATGGCGTCGTCGGGCCAGACCTGGGTGACGATGGCGACGTGCACCGATGTGGCCGTGCTCCACGGTCCCGTGCCGTAGAGGACGGCGTCGCCCACCGCCGGCATGGCCGTCGGTGGCAGGACGGCGCCGTAGGTGCCGGCCCAGCCGTAGACGTCGCCCGTGAAGGCATAGCGCGGGATCGGTATGCCGGCGTTCTGCCAGGCCCAGGTGGCGAACAGGGCGCACCATTCCTCACAGGGGCCGTACGGATTGCAGTAGGGGCCCTGGGTATCGGGATCGGGCGCGATCTGCGAGGCCACGGAGGCGGCGATCGCCTGTGACTGCGGGAACATCGGCTCGGGTGTGGCGGTGGCGAAGCTGTAGCTCCAAGCCTCAGGGTCGAGCAGCCAATAGCCGGTCCCGTGGTTGTTGCCGATGATGGCCGAGATCTGCGTCGCCGTGGGATCCAACGACAGACCGCCCAGCGCCTGCGCGTCCCCGTAGGGAAGGACGACGCCGTTGGCGGTGGCCAGCAGGTAACCCCCACCCGTGGGCGACGCGACCATTCCCACCGCCGGGTCCGGCAGGTTGCTGGCGCCGGCCGATCCGAAGAACCCGGCGTCGCCGTAGGTGAAGATGCCTCCGTCGGCGGCCACGAGCCAGTAGCCGTGCCCGTCCGGGGTCGACGCCATGCCGACGACCGGTGAGTTGAGGCGGAGGCTGCCCGCGCTGCCGTAGAAACCCGCGTCGCCGTAGGCGAAGATCCCGCCGTCGGCGGCCACGAGCCAGTAGCCGTGCCCGTCCGGAGTCGACGCCATGCCGACGATGGGCTGATTGAGATGCGACGATCCCATCGACCCGTAGAACGGCGCATCCCCGTAAGCGAAGACGCCACCGTCGAGAGCGCCGAGCCAGTACCCCTTGGCATCGGGTGTCGTCGCCATGGCCACGATCGGCCCCTGCAGCGGCAGCGCGCCCGCCGACCCTTCGAACGTGGCGTCCCCGAAGGCGAACACGCCGCCGTCAGCGCTCGCCAAGAGGTACCCGTTGCCGTCCGGGGTGGCCACACCCGAGAAGACCGGAGCGTTCAGGGGCTGGGGCATGGCCGGATCCGTGAGGCCCACGCTGCCGAACCCGATCATCCCGGCGTCGGGGTAGACGGCGCCGGCGGACCGCGACGGGACCATGGAGATCACGGCGAGGACCGGGGGCACCAGGACCGTGGCCACGGCCAGGGTGACGAACCAAAGAACGAGCGCCCGACCGGGTCGCCGACGGGTGTGGGGGCGGGAGCGCGGGCACCGAGGGCCGCAGGCTTCCCTGGCGCCTCCCCGTCCGCGCACGACGCCGATTCTGCACGCTCGGTGCCGGCGTGAGAAGCCCCGAGCCGTTACGAAGTCGTTACGAAACTTCCGTTCAACACCCGTGTGGTCCGCGTGGGGCGTCCGTGAGGGCGGGCCATCGCCGCGGGAGGCGGCCCCCACCGGCGTCACGGCAGAATGGGCCCATGAGCCCGGATACCAACGCTGCGCACCCGGACACCTTCGGCGCCCGGACGGACCTTTCCGCCGGGGAGCGGACCTATCAGATCTTCCACATCAAGGCCCCGGCGTTGGCCGACCGGCACGACGTCGACCGCCTGCCCTACTCGATCAAGGTGCTCCTCGAGAACCTCCTGCGCCACGAGGACGGGCGGCACGTGTCGGCCGACGACATCGTGGCGGTCGCAGGCTGGGGAGCCAACCCCGAGGGGCACGGCCAGGGCGCCGGGTCGTCCGCTTACGAGATCGCCTTCACGCCCGAACGCGTCCTCATGCAGGACTTCACCGGCGTGCCGGCCGTGGTCGACCTGGCCGCTATGCGCGACGCGCTGTCCGGGCTTGGAGGCGACGCCACGCAGGTGAACCCGTTGGTGCCCGTGGAGCTGGTGATCGATCATTCGGTCATCATCGAGCGCTCGGGCGACGCGTCCGCCTACGACGCCAACGTCTCCATCGAATACGACCGCAACCTGGAGCGCTACACGTTGCTGCGGTGGGCGCAGGGCGCCTTCGAGGACTTCCGGGTCGTCCCGCCGGGCATGGGCATCTGCCACCAGGTCAACCTCGAATACCTCTCGCGTCTGGTGTTCGCCACGCACGACGGGCGCGCCTTCTGCGACACGCTGGTCGGCACCGACTCGCACACCGTCATGGTCAACGGTCTCGGCGTGCTCGGCTGGGGGGTCGGGGGGATCGAGGCCGAGGCGGCGATGCTGGGGCAGCCGCTCTCCATGTTGCTGCCTCCCGTCGTCGGGCTGCGGATCTCGGGGCAGACGAAACCGGGAATCACCGCAACCGACGTCGTCCTGACCGTGACGGAGTTGCTGCGCGACCACGGGGTCGTGGGCGCATTCGTCGAGTGCTACGGCCCCGGGGTCGCCGCGCTGCCCCTCGAGACACGGGCCACCATCGGCAACATGAGCCCCGAGTACGGGGCCACCTGCACCATGTTCCCCATAGACCGCGTGACCCTCGACTACCTGCGCTTCACGGGCCGGGACGAGCAGCACCTGGCCCTGGTCGAGGCCTACGCCAAGGCCCAGGGCCTCTGGCACGATCCCGACGCTCCCGAACCGGTGTACTCCGAGCACCTGAGCCTGGACCTGGGCGACGTCGAGCCGTCCCTGGCCGGCCCGTCCCGGCCCCAGGACCGCGTTGCGCTGTCCGCAGCCCGCGATTCGTTCCGCACCGCCGTCGACCGTCCCCCGGCGGCGTCGGCGGCAGCCCCGGCCGCGGCGCCGCAGCACCAGATGCGCGACGGCGATGTCGTGATCGCCGCCATCACGAGCTGCACCAACACGTCCAACCCGCAGGTCCTGGTCGGGGCGGGCCTGCTCGCCCGCAACGCTCTGGCGCGGGGTCTGCGCTCGAAACCCTGGGTCAAGACGTCGCTCGCCCCCGGCTCACGCGTCGTGATGGACTACCTGGCCCGGGCCGGGCTGACCGAACCGCTCGAGCAGCTGGGCTTCTACCTCGTCGGCTACGGGTGCACGACCTGCATCGGCAACTCCGGGCCCCTGCTCGAGGGCGTCAGCGACGCCGTACACGGGGACGACCTCTCGGTGGCGGCCGTCCTCTCGGGCAACCGGAACTTCGAGGGACGCATCCATCCCGACGTCCGTTTGAACTACCTCGCGTCGCCCCCCCTCGTCGTGGCCTACGCGCTGGCAGGGACCATGGACGTGGACCTCACCTCCGAGCCCATCGGCGAGGATGCCGAGGGCAAGCCGGTGATGCTCTCGGAGATCTGGCCCTCGCTCGAGGAGGTGAGCGAGACGATCCGCGCTTCGCTCACGTCCGAGATGTTCCGCACCCGATATGCCTCGGTCTTCGACGGGGACGAGTACTGGCGGAAGGTGCCCGTGGCCGAGGGCACGACCTATGCCTGGCAGGACGAGTCGACCTACGTGAAGAACCCACCGTTCTTCGAATCCATGACCACGACGCCGGCCCCGGTGACCGACATCGTCGACGCCCGGGTGCTCGCCCTTCTCGGCGACAGCGTCACCACCGACCACATCTCGCCGGCCGGCGCCATCGGCCCCACGACGCCGGCCGGGCGCTACCTCACCGAGCGCGGGGTGGCCCACCAGGACTTCAACTCCTACGGCGCCCGTCGCGGGAACCACGAGGTGATGATGCGGGGCACCTTCGCCAACGTGCGGCTGCGGAACCGGCTGGCACCCGGCACCGAAGGCGGCGTGACGCTGCACCTCCCCGACGGCGCGGAGACCTCCGTGTACGAGGCGGCCATGCGGTACGCCGACGAAGCAGTCCCGCTGATCGTCCTGGCCGGCCGCGAGTACGGGACCGGGAGCAGCCGCGACTGGGCCGCCAAGGGCACTGCGCTCCTCGGGGTTCGGGCGGTGATCGCCCAGAGCCTCGAACGCATCCACCGCTCGAACCTGATCGGCATGGGCGTCGTGCCGCTCCAGTTCTACAAAGGCGATTCCGCCGAGAGCCTGGGCCTGACGGGACACGAGCGCTTCTCCATCAGCGGGCTCGAGGTGCTGAACGAGGGGCAGCTCCCGAAGGAGGTCACCGTGACCGCGACGACCGACGACGGCGCGGTGACCGAGTTCCGCGTGGTCGTCCGCATCGACACGCCGATGGAGGCGGAGTACTTCCGCCACGGCGGGATCCTCCAGTACGTACTTCGCCAGATGGCGGGCTAGGGCCCGTCGCCGGCCGCCCGGGCGTCGAAAGCGGCCCGCAATTTGACCGAGGCCCGGCGCCGCCAGGACTCGGTGAGGAGCTCGCGCACCAGCGGCACGGAGGCGCCGCCGAGCAGCACCCGGCAGCCCGACAGCTTCTTCCCCCACCACAGCTCCTCGACGACGCCCGGGAACTCGCCGCAGTAGGCCGCGACCTCGTCGGGCTCGACGAAGACATGGACGCGCCCGCCCTCCGGCGGCATGGTGGCGAAGATCTTCCCCGCCACGCGGAAGGAGGTCATGTCGTGGTGGGGAGCCTCGGCCGTCTCGGGCAGGGCCAGAGCGAGACGCCGCACGGTCGCGGCCCCCACGGCCATCAGGCTGTTGGCGCCAGTGCCACGAACCGGCGCACGATGCCCTCGCCGGCTTGGCTCACGTGCGCGACGTCCGCCATGCGCACCACCACGCCTGCCGGCAGGTGCGGGCCCCAGTGCCCGGCCAGGGCAGCCGTCATCTCCACGTGGAACTGCAACCCGTAGGCGCGCTCCCCGACCCGGAAGGCCTGGTGCTCGTATGCGTCGTTCCCGGCCAGGAGGACGGCCCCCGCCGGGAGCTCGAAGGTGTCGCTGTGCCAGTGCACGCACGGGAGCGGCGACGGTGCCGGGCCGAACAGCGGGTCGTCGAGCGCGCCGACACGGAGGTGCACCTCGCCGACCCCGAGCTCGGGCGACGGGCCCTTGGTGACCGGCGCGCCGAGGGCTGCCGCCAGCTGCTGCGCCCCCAGACAGATGCCGAGGACGGGGAGGCCGATCCGCACGGCGGCGCGCAGCAGCGCCCGTTCGTCCTCGAGCCAGCCCAGCTCGTCGTGCACGCCCATGGGGCCACCCATGACGACCAAGCCCGTCATGGCGGACACGGCCGCGGGGTCGGGGACGCGCTCACCGCGGTCGATCCTCACCGTGTTCACCCGCCCGCCCGCTTCACCCACGGCCGTGGCGATCGATCCCGGCCCTTCATGGGCGACGTGTTGGATCACCGTCCAGGGAGCGGAAGCGGCCACGGCCTGCTCAGGGGATGCGCGTCACGCGAAAGAGCTCGGCCGAGGATCCCTCGGGCAGGCCGGCGATCTCGCCCTGGGTGCGCGCGACGGTGAGGATGCGCTCGGCGAGCGCTTCGGGGTCGCCGATCTGGCTCTTGTGGCACAGCAGCGCGTCGACCTTGCGCTGCACCGTGGGGGTCGTGTCCACCGCGATCCCCGCCGCCTGCCCTACCGGTCCCATGATCCAGAGCTCGGGGACGGTCCAGGGTTCGAGCCCCTCCTCCTCGAGCAGCTCCGGATGGGCGAAGGGATTGCGGGCGTCCGGATAGACGGCGCACACGGCGGCCTCCCCGGCGGCGAGGTGGTCGGGATGGCTGGCGTACATGAACTCCCAATTCCGATCGGGCGACTGCGTGACCACCCGTTCGGGCCTGACCTGGCGGACGACGCGGCTGATGTCACGCCGCAGCGCCCACGACGCTTCCACCTTGCCGTCGGGATGCCCGAGGAAGCGGACGTCGCTCACACCGACCACGGACGCGGCGGCGCGCTGCTCGTCCTGGCGCAGGGCGGCCATGTCCGTGCGCGACAAGGATCGGTCCGAACCACCCGCCTCGCCGTTGGTCACGATGCAGTACGTCACCTCGAGCCCGGCGCTCGTGAAGGCGGCCACCGTGCCGGCCGAGCCGAAGTCCACGTCGTCGGGGTGCGCCGTGACGAACAGGACGCGTCGCACGCCGTCGTCGGGTGTCCATCGCGGGATCACCGGCGCCCCGCTCATTGGTCTCAGAGGACGCTCTCCTCGGGCTGTGGGGTCCAGGCGGCCAGGTCGGCCAGTCTGGGATCGTTCGAGAACATCTCGACGATCGGGATCCGGAGTCCCAGGCGGCGCTGGATCACCTCCATCTCGACGAGCTGGTTCCACAGCGCCAGGCTGACCACGACACCGGCCTTGCCGGCGCGAGCGGTACGGCCGGACCGGTGGAGATACGCCTTGTGGTCCTCCGGCGGGTCGAAATGGATCACGGCGTCGACACCTTCGATGTGCAGACCACGCGCCGCCACGTCGGTGGCGACGAGGACCGGGAGCTTCCCGGACGAGAAGTCGGCCAGGGCACGCTCCCGGTTGGCCTGGCGGAGGTCGCCGTGGATGGCCGCGGCGCGCGCCCCTTCCTTCGTCAGGTGTTCGACCAGGCGGTCAGCGCCGCGCTTGGTGCGCACGAACAGGAGCGACTTGTCCTGGCCGCGGCAGATGGCGGCGGCGACCTTGACCTTGTCCATCTGGTGGACCTGGAGGAACCGGTGCTCCATCGCGGTGACGGTCTGAGTGGTGGAGGCAACCTCGTGGAAGACGGGATCGGTGAGATAGCGCTTCACGAGCCGGTCGACGGCGCCGTCGAGGGTGGCGGAGAAGAGCAGTGTCTGGTGTGGCCGGTCCAGGCGGCGCAGGACCCATTCGACCTGCGGCATGAACCCCATGTCCGCCATGCGGTCGGCTTCGTCCAGCACGAGCGTCTCGAGCACGTCGACCGCCACCTCGCCCCGGTCCCCCAGATCGATCAGCCTGCCCGGCGTGGCGATCACGATGTCGGCGCCCTTGCGCAGCTTCGCCACCTGCCGGTCGATGTCCGCGCCGCCGTAGACCGCGACCGCCCGCAGCCCCAGCTTCCGCGCCAAGGGCGCCAGCACGTCGTAGACCTGGACCGCCAGCTCCCTGGTCGGCAAGAGCACCAGGCCGAGGGGACGGGCAGGCCGAGCCCCGCTCTGATCTCCTTGCGCCTGGCGCGTCGCCTTGACCCGCTGCAGCATCGGCACGCCGAAGGCCAGCGTCTTGCCGGACCCCGTCTTGGCCTTGCCGCAGACGTCCCGGCCGGCCAGTGCGTCGGCGACGGTGAGAGCCTGAATTGGAAAAGCGCTGACGATGCCCTCATCAGCCAGCGCTTTGTTCAGCTCGGTCGAGACACCGAGGGACTCGAAGGTCCGGGTCGTCTCGTACGTATCGTCGCCGTGGACGTCACCGTCCACGCTTTCGTCCGGCCCAGCTCCCGCGCCGGCCACGGCATCCACACTCATGTCGCTCTCTCTGTCTTCGACGGGGCCGTGCGCCGTCCAGAGGATGTGAGGATCGGCCCCGACTCACCGGCCCCCGCCGGCGGTCGCAGACCTATTCTACCAGCACACGGCGGATGCGACGCGGAGCCTGCGATCCCCCGCCGAGAGGGCAGACAGCTGGAGACGGACTCGGGGGACGGACCCCGGAGCCGGAACCGAGAGAAGAGCCGGAACCGAAGAGAAGATCCGGAACCAAAGAGAAGATCCGGAATCAAAGAGAAGACAAGGAGTGCGTTGACGATGGCCAGACTCGAGACAGGTGCGACCGCCCCGGCATTCACCCTGCCTGACCAGGACGGCAAGGCGGTCAAGCTCTCGGACTTCAAGGGCGAACGCGTTGTCGTGTACTTCTATCCGGCGGACGACACGCCGGGCTGCACCAAGGAGGCTTGTCAATTCAACGACAACCTCCGTGCTTTCGACAAGGCAGGCGTCACCGTCCTCGGTATCTCACCCGACAAGGCGGAGAAGCACGTCAAGTTCCGCACCAAGTACAAGCTCAAGTTCCCCCTCCTGACCGACGCCGACAAGAAGGTCATGGCGAAGTACGGCGCATGGGGCGAGAAGACGATGTACGGGCGCAAGACGGTCGGCACCATCCGCTCCACCTTCCTCATCGGGCCCAACGGCAAGGTGCAGCGTGCCTGGTACAACGTCAAGGCCGACGGGCACGCGGCGAAAGTCCTCGAGGAGATCGCCCGGTCCACCCCGGCTGCCGGCTGATCGACCAAGCTGGTCGCCGTGGGACAGGGCATCAGCGAGATCCTGACGTTCGCCATCGGCGTGGCGATCAGCCCTGTGCCGATCATCGCGATCATCTTGATGCTGTTCTCGAGCCGGGCGCGCGTCAACGGACCGGCCTTCCTGCTCGGTTGGATCGTGGCACTCGCCGCGGTGAGCACGGTCGTCTACGTGCTGGCACACGACGGCCACGTCGCGACGAGCACCACGGCGTCGGATTCGGTGTCGTGGGGCAAGATCGTCCTCGGCGTCCTGCTGCTGGGACTGGCGCGGCGAAACTGGCGCAAGCGACCACGCCCCGGCGAGGAGGCGGCGATGCCGGCCTGGCTCACCACCGTGGAGGCCATGTCGCCGGTGAAGGCGTTCGGGTTGGCGGTGGCGCTGGCCGCCGTGAACCCGAAGAACCTCATCCTGACGCTCGGTGCAGCGACCGGACTGGCCCAGCTCCGCTTGTCCACCTCCGACGCCATCGTCGCCATCGCCGTCTTCGTCGCCATCGGCAGCCTCACCATCATCGGACCCGTGCTCTACGCGCTCTTCGGCGGCGCACGGGCGCGGGCGTCATTGGACTCGGCCAAGACGTGGCTCACGGCGCACAACGCGGCCGTGCTGGCAGTGCTCTTCGTGGTGTTCGGCGTCGACCTGATCGCCAAAGGGCTGCAGCCGCTGACCAGCTGAGGTTCGGTGCTGAGCCGGGGGTTCAGTGCTGATGGGCCGGGCACCAGTAGGTGGTGCGGCCTCCCACGACGTCGCGACGCAACTCCGAGCCGTCGCGCGGGCAGCGCCCGTCGGCGTGCCGCTCCTCCATCAGATCGCCCGTATGGGAGCCGCCTCGCCTCGTCAGCTGACGGAGCGTGGCGCGGAGAGCCGCGTGGAGCGCCGTGCGCTCCTCGCCGGACAACGGGGTCCGCCGGCCCGGCGCCAGCGCTGCGCGCCAGAGGATCTCGTCGGCCAGCAGGTTCCCCACCCCCGCCACCCGTTCCTGGTCCATCAGGCGCGCCTTGAGCGGCGCGGCCAGGCCGTCGCGACCGGGCGCGATCGACAGCGCCCGTGCGAGCTCCCCCGCCGAGATGGTGAGCGCGTCGGGACCGAGCCGGGTCTCGTCCGGGGCGATCTCCACCGACCCGAAGCGCCGCGGATCGTGCAGGGCGAGATGCCCACCGTCCTCGAAGGAGAAGCGGGCACGCACCCATTTCCCCGCGAACACACCGGGCCCGTACCGCAACCGGTCGAGCGCTTCGTCGCCGTCGACCACGAGACCACCCGTCATGCCGAAGCGGATGCCCACCGTCGGCCCGTCCGTGTCGAGCAGCATGAGCTTGCCCCTCCGCCGTGCCGCGGTGAACGAGCGCCCCTGCACCGCTCCCCTCAGGCGCGGCAGGGTCGTCCCGCCACGGCCGTAGCGGGAGTCCACCATCCAGACGCGGGCGATACGCCGACCGAGGGCTCGCTCGGCGAAGACGCGGTAGCGCTCCACTTCGAGGATCTCCGGCACCGGCGCACGGTAGCCGAATCCAATCGCGGTGGCCGGGCCGAATATGGTGGGCCAATGCCGCCTGAGAAGCCACAGTGGGCCGAGCTGTTCCAAGAGGTCGTGACCTCGGGCCTCTGCACCGGATGCTCCGCCTGTGTGATCTCCTGCCCCTACGACGTCCTGGGCTACGACGACGGCGAGGGCGTCTACAAGCCTTTCCACGTCGATGCCGACGGCGGGCCCGACAACTGCACCCACGGTCTCAAGGGGTGCACCCTCTGCACGCGCGCCTGCCCCCGCTTCCGCTCCTGGGAACCCGACATCGAGACCCATCTCTTCGGCCGCGCCCGCACCGAGGAGGAGATCTCGGGCATCGCGCGGCGGACCGTGCTGGCCCGCGCCACCGACGCCGATGTCCAAGGCGTCGGGCAGGACGGCGGCCTCGTCTCCGCGCTGCTGATCTGGGCTTTCGAGCACGACGTCATCGACGCCGCGCTCGTCTCCGGGCTCGAGGGGGACGGCTCGACCTGGAAGGCGGTCCCCCGGGTGGCGCGCGGCAAGGAGGACGTCCTGGCCACGGCGGGATCGCGCTACACCTACTCTGCCAACCCCCTCGCCTATCCCGAGGCGATCGCCGAGGGGGCCGAGCGGATCGCGCTGGTCGGCATGGGTTGCCAAGCCTCTGCACCCCCCGTGATGCAGGCCCGGAAGGCCGGAAAGATCGCGCGCCGCTTCAGCCTGTCCATCGGCCTCCTGTGCTCGAAGACGTTCGACGACGCCATCTTCCCGGAGCTCTTCGAAGCGAAGTACGGACTGGCGCGGGCCGACATCGTCAAGATGAACATCAAGGGCGTCTTCCAGGTCTGGATGAGGGACGGGAGCTACCACGAAGTGCCGCTCAAGGAGGCTCACGCCTGGACCCGTCAGGGTTGCACGAGCTGCCCCGACTTCGCAGCGGAGCACGCCGACATCTCGACGGGCGGAATCGGCGCCTTCGGCGATTGGACGCTGACGCTTCTGCGCACCGAGAAGGGCGAGGCCCTCTTCGACGACATGGAGGCTGCGGGGGTCATCGAGACCAGGCCCATCGAGGACGACCCCGGCGCCGTGACGCTCCTCGACAAGCTGAGCAGGGCCAGCCGTAAACGGTGGCCGGCAACGGCGGTGCCGATGCCGGGACGCCTGCCGGCCCCCACCCGCTAGCCGGCACGTGAGCGCTCGGGCGCCGCGCCCCGACGCCTTCGCCGCCCATCTCGGCATCGAGGTGCGGCGTCAAGAGGCCGGGCACACCACGGCAACGCTGAAGACCGGCGAGAACCATGCCAATCCACACGGCACCGTCCACGGGGCCGTGTTCTACGCGGTGGCGGGCGCGGCGGTGGCGGCGGCCGCCAACGACGCGGAGCACTCCGGCATCATCTCGTCGGTGCTCGTGGAGTACCTGAGCCCGGCCCAGCCCGGCGACGAGCTCCACGCGGAGGTGGTGCGCCAGGCCTCCACGCAGCGCGAGGACATCTTCACCGGGACGGTGCGGCGCGGGCAGGGAGGAGACCTGCTGGCCTGGGTGCGCGCCCGCGGAACTCGCCGCACCCGCCCCAGCTGACGCAGGAGCCGGAGGGGCGGGGCAGGGCCGGGGAGCGGGGGCGGCGGGGCCGCCTGGCGGAACCGGGCCCGGTGGCGGGACAGGAGCCGGGCCTCCTCCCGATGTACACACCCGTGTACACACGTCACCAAATGCGGCCGGCCGTCTGTGGGTTGGCTCGGCCGCCCGCTCGGCCGCCCCCTTCAGCAGGAGGCCGACGCCGCGCCGGCCCCGGCCAGGCGCCCGAAGACGGTGCTGTCGCCGATGGACAGCCCGCTGGCGTAGCCGAACGAACAAACCCCCGCCGTCGTGCGGCCGGCCGCGTAGAGGCCCGGGATGGCATGCCCGGCCAGGTCGCGCACCTCGCCGTCGACCGAGGTCTCCAGCCCGCCCAGCGTGAAGGGGGCGTAGGGCGCCGGCCCGATGCGCAGGTCGATCGCACCGAGGGGTGGGACCAGCGGGCGGACCCAAGAGGCACCCTTGTGGAAGACGGGATCCCCGCCCTGGCGCGCATGGCGGTTGTAGAGCTCGAGCGTCGCCTGCAACGACCCCTCGGGGAGCCCGATCTCCCTCTCCAGCTCGGCCGGCGTCTCGCACACCCAGCTGGCGGCGAGACCCATCCAGTTGACGTCGTACGACCTCTCGTCGACGACGAGATACACCTCTCCGTCCTGCTCGTAGAGCGCTGACTGCCCGACCCGGCCCATGTAGGTGTCCTCGTTGATGAACCGCTGGCCGCGGCCGTTGACGAGAATCCCGTGGATCAAGGTCCGTGGCGGGGTGATCGGGAGCGACACCTCGCTCGCGTACATGTTGCGCACGGCCGCCCCGATGGCCTGTGCCATGCGGATGGCCCTCCCGTCGTCTCCTTCCGTCCCGACCTTGAAGGTGCCCCGAACCAGAGGAGGGCAGTGTCGGCGAAGCATGTCGTCGTTGAAGACGAATCCGCCGGCGGTGAGGACCACACCGCGCCGCGCCTGCAGCGAGACGGTGGTCCCGAAACGCTGCGCCTGCACACCGACGACCCGCCCGTCCTCGAGCACCAGGCGGTCGACCCGCGTGTCGGACGTCACGGCCGCGCCGGCCGCCGTCGCGGCGTCGGCCAGGTGCCGCATGAGCAACCACCCCGTCGAGCGCGGTGTCTTGGCCAGGTGTCCGCGGGGTGCGGGCCGGGCGATCTCGTTGAACGGATAGGCGTCCTCTCCGCCCGAGTAGACGAGGCCCTCGGTCCCGGTCGGGGCCATCGACGTCTCGGCGCAGAAACTCGGGTCGAAGGGGACGCCGCGCGCCACCAACCAGTCGAAATGACCCAGGCTCTCCTCGCAGTAGCGAGCGATCTTGGCCTCGTCCGGATCAGGACCGCAGGCCGCCATCATGTACCGGTACATGTCGTCCAAGCTGTCTTCGAAGCCGCACGCCTTCTGCACCGGCGTTCCCCCACCCAGGTAGACGATGCCTTCGGCCAGCGCGGCGGCACCGCCAGGCCCGCCGGCACGCTCGGCCACCAGCACCCGGGCGCCGGCGCCGGCAGCGCTGAAGGCGGCCGCCGCTCCCGCAGCGCCGAACCCGACGACGACCACGTCCGCGCTCTCGTCCCAACGCGCGATCTCGCTGGCGTCACACGGCGTCACGTCCGGCTCGGGCACTCGGTCCTCCCTGCGTCTCCCGCACACCCCGCGGGTCGCCGAGACGGTAGCCGCTCGCCTCCCGAGCGAGGCGGCCCTACCCTGCGCCCCATGTCACCCGCGCCCGGGGGCTCGCCCGATCCGCTCCCCCCGCCCGAGCTCGCCCGGATCGCGCCGGGCTGGGAGCCGAGTCTCGCCTACCGGCTCGTGCCCGAGGTCACCACCTGGCGGCTGGTGGGACCCGGTGGAGCCGTCCGCTTCGCCAAGGTGGACCGCGCCGGCCGCTACCCCACCCTGCGCGGCGAGGCCGAGCGCATGGCCTGGGCGGCGCCCTTCCTCCGCGTCCCCCGCGTGGTCGCCTGCGAGCAGGTCGGGACCACGACGGTTCTCGTGACCGACGCGCTGCCCGGCCGCGACGCGACCGATCCGGTCTGGCGCGACGACCGCCGTGCCCTGGTGCTGGCGCTCGGGCGCGGGTTGCGCGCCTTCCACGAGGCCGTGGGCGAGGATCGCTGCCCCTTCCGCTTCGAGGTCGCCCGCGCCCTCGAGCACGTCTCGCGCCGCGTCCGCCGCGGCGACATCGACCGCACCGACCTGCACGCCGAACACGCCTCGTTGACGCCGGCGGCGGCCCTGACCCAGCTCGAAGCGACGGCTCCCGCGGACGAGGACCTCGTCGTCTGCCACGGCGATTATTGCGCGCCCAATGTCCTGCTCGAACAGGGTGTCGTCACCGGGTACGTCGATCTCGGCGAACTCGGCGTGGCCGACCGGTGGTGGGACATCGCTGTCGGGTCGTGGAGCGCGGGCTGGAACTTCGGCGTCGAGCTCGAGCCGTGCTTCTACGAAGGGTACGGCATCGTGCCGGATGCAGCACGCGTCGCGTTCTACCGCCTCCTCTACGACCTGGTGTCCTGAGCCGGCCCCGCCCCGGGGCCGGGATCCCGCCCCCGCGCGACCAGGGCGCGGGCGCGGGCGAACACCGCATCGAACATCTCGATCGTCAGCTTGCCGGTGAACGTGTTCTGCTGGCTCGGATGGAACGACCCGAGAAGCGTGCGCCCGTCGGGGAGCGCCGCCTCGCGCAGATGGCCGAACTTGGGCCGCGGGCGCAGGTGGTAGTGGCTCGCCACCGCCTGCCATGCGAACTGCCCCAGCGCGACCACGACGACGGCCTCTCGCAGCAGGTTCAGCTCCCGGGTCAGGTACGGCGCGCAGGCCTCGCGCTCGCCGGCCGTGGGCTTGTTCTGGGGTGGCGCGCAGTGCACGGCGGCCGTGACGTACGCGTCCATGAGGACGAGGCCGTCGTCGCGCGCCGTGCTCGTCGCCTGGGAGGCGAACCCGGCGCGATGCAGCGCTGCGAAGAGCCAGTCACCGGACCGGTCGCCGGTGAACATCCGCCCGGTCCTGTTGCCGCCGTGCGCCGCCGGGGCGAGCCCGACCATGACCAGGGTGGCGCGGGGGTCGCCGAATCCCGGGACGGCCCGGCCCCAGTAGACCTGGCCGGCGTAGGACGCACGGCCCGTGCGCGCCACCTCCTCCCGCCACGCCACCAGGCGCGGGCAGCGGCGGCACGAGGCCACCTCCCGCTGCACCGCGGCCACCGAATCGCTCGGCGCACGGTTGGGCCCCACGGATCTGAGCCTACGATGGTCGTCCGTGTCCCCTTCGGTCCGATCCGCCTCCGCACGCCCCCAGGCCCGACGCGCCCGGAAGGCACCGCCGGCGACGGTGGTGCTACTCGTGCGCCACGGGGCCACGCCGACGACGGGAAAGTTGCTGCCCGGCCAGGCCTCCGGCCTGCACCTCTCGGAGAAGGGACAGGCCCAGGCCCAGGCGGCGGCCGACCGGATCGCCGCCATCGGGAAGCCCCCCACGGCCGTCTACGCCTCGCCGCTCGAGCGGACGCGGGAGACGGCGGCGCCCATCGCCCGTGCCCTCGGCCTGCGGGTGCGCACGGTGCCGGGGCTGATCGAGCTCGATGTCGGCGAGTGGACGGAGAAGCCGCTGGCCCGCCTGTTCAAGACCAGGGAGTGGCCCACCGTCCAGCGCTGGCCGACGGGTTTTCGCTTCCCCGGAGGCGAGTCCTTCGCCGAGATGTCGGTACGGGCCATGGACGCCGTGCTCGGGCTCGTCACCGACCATCCGGGCGAGACGATCGTCGCCGTGTCGCACGCCGACAACATCAAGGCGATCCTTGCCGCCGCTGCCGGTGTGCCGCTCGACCTCATGCAACGGATCGTCGTGTCGCCGTGCTCCGTCTCGGGGCTCCTGTTCACCGGGGGCGGCCCGGTGGTGCTCTGCATGAATTCGACAGGCTCGCTCGACGATCTGGTGGTGTCGTGAGCGACGACATCGATTTCGACGCCCCGGATCACTGCACGCTCGGCGTGATCGGCGAGGTGGGCAACCGGCTGTTCCTCTTCTACTGCCGGCAGGGGTTGACCGAGACGACGGTCAAGGTGGAGAAGCAACAGATGGCGGTCCTGTCCGGCTATCTCGGCCGCATCGTCAAGGAATTGGGCCGGCCGGGGCACCTGCCGGAGAACCTCGAGTTCTACGGCACCGAGGAATTCGATTGGGTGGTGGGCACCATCGGGGTCTCCTACGACGAAGACCTCGATCGCATCATCGTGGTGCTCGAAGAAGTCGGCGTGGAAGACGACGAGGCGGAGCAAGACGACGAGGTGACCAGCGGCCACGTGCTGCGCGTCGCCCTGACGCGCGAACAGGCCGCGGCGTTCGCCATCCATGCCACGCGTCTCGTCGAGGCAGGGCGGCCACCCTGCCCGCTGTGCTCGCTCCCGCTCGACCCCGCCGGGCACGATTGCCCGCGTACGAACGGGCATCGGCCCCCGGCCTCGTAGCGGCGGTGCCCGACACGAGGGTCGTCGAGATCCTGACCGAGGGCGACATGGAGGTGCACGGTCGCATCGCCGGCAGCTCCAACGCGACGCTCCTGGTGACGTGCCGCTCGGATGGCGAGGAACTGCTCGCCGTGTACAAGCCGTCCAAGGGCGAGCGCCCCTTGTGGGACTTCCCCGGCGGTCTGTTCCGACGCGAGGTGGCGGCCTTCGTGCTCTCGGAGTGGCTCGGGTGGGGGCTGGTACCCGAGACCGTCGAGCGCGCCGAAGGGCCCTTCGGTCCGGGTTCGGTCCAGCGCTTCGTGCCCGAGGACGGGACGTCGCACTACTTCACCCTGCGGGAGGAGCCGCGTTGGCGGCACGCGTTGATGCAACTGTGCGCCTTCGACGTCGTGGCGAACAATGCCGACCGCAAGAGCGGCCACGTCCTGCTGGCCGAGGAACGCCTCTGGGCCATCGACAACGGGCTGTGCTTCAACGTGCACGACAAGCTGCGCACCGTCATCTGGGACTTCGGCGGTGCTGCGCTCGACCCCGGCGTGCAGGAGGACCTCGGCCGGCTCACCCACGAGCGGCCGCCGGTGCGGCTCTGCGAACTGTTGGAGCCGGCCGAGGTGGCGGCGACGCTCGACCGCGCCGCCTGGCTCCTCAGCCTGCGCGCCCTGCCCGAGCTGGCCGACGACGGGGACTGGCCGCCCTACCCCTGGCCCCTGGTCTGACCTGAACGCCTGGTCTGAATTCCCTGTTCAGAGCGCCGCCGTTCCCGGCTCCGCTTATCTCTACTAATCCTATGTTTATTATGGGATAACTGCTATTAGAGCCCCGAGGGCGGATCCCAGCGCCGCCTCCCGATGCCCGGAGCGCGCCATGTCGATCGATCCCACCGTCGTCCTCGGCAGCGCCACGGTGGGCCTCGCGGTCGGGACGACCGGCAGCGGCGGCGGTGCCCTCATGACGCCGATGCTCGTCTTCCTCTTCGGCGTCTCGCCCACGACGGCGATCTCGAGCGATCTCGTCGCGGCCGTGCTGATGCGCCCGGCGGGAGCGCTCGTGCACATGACGAAGAGGACCGTCGACTACAGGCTGGCGGGCTGGCTGATGCTCGGCTCCGTGCCCGCTGCGCTCGCGGGCGCGCCCGTCCTCCGCCTGCTCGGCCCCGCGAAGGGCCTCGACGTCGGGATCGAGACGCTGCTCGGCGCGGCGCTGCTCGCCGGCGCCGCAGCCATGGTGCTGCGCGGTGCCGTGGACCGGCCGGCCGACCGGGACCGAGGCCTTCGGGGCCCGGTCGGCGGCATCGGCGGCGCCGTCCGTCCCCTGCCGACGGTTGCCATCGGTGCCCTCGGCGGCTTCGTGGTCGCCGTGACGTCGGTCGGTTCGGGCTCGTTGATGATCGTGCTCCTGCTGCTCCTCGACCCCGCGCTGGGAGCCGACGAGCTGGTGGGGACCGATCTGGTCCAGGCGGTGCCGCTGACGTCGGCCGCCGCCGTCGGGGCGCTCGTCTTCGGCCATGCGGACCCGTCGCTCACGTCGTCGATGGCGCTGGGCGGCGTGCCCGGCGTCCTGGTGGGTTCCCTCGCCTCCTCACGGGCTCCGGAGCGCTACGTCCGCCCCGTCGTGGCTTTCGTCATCTTCGCCTCGGGCCTCAAGTACCTGGGCCTCTCCGCCGGCCTCCTCTGGGGGGTCCTCGGGGGCGGGCTGCTCGTCGTCGCGGTCCGCTCGCTCAGGGGATGTGGTAGCCGAGCGTCTGGAGCTCGTTGATGACCTGCTCGGCCACGACCTGGCCACCACTCGGCGTGAGATGGGTGCCGTCGGGTGTCCGCACGTTGACGACCTGCCCGCCGGCGTTGGTGATGAAGGCGGTGTACCCGCCCTGTGCCGTCCCGAGCGAACGATCCGTGCTGAGGTAGGTCACCGGTGGGTGCGCGGCCGCAGCCTGTTGCTGGACGACCCCGTTGAGGTCGGCCATCTGCGCGTTGAGCGTGGGATTCTGCATGGGGGGCATGCCGACCCAGACCGTGGCGGCACCCTTGCTCTGGGCGATCTGGATGAACTGGGCCACCCGCTGGGCATAGAGCGTGTTCCACTGGGGCGCGCCGTAGGGGACGTCGGGCGGTCCGAGGAAGTCTTGGGCGTCGTTGGCGCCCATCATGATCACCACCACCTGCGGATCCACCCGGTTGACGTCGCTGGTGAGCTCGGCCGGCCAGTTGAAGTAGTCGGGGCGGGTCAGACCCGTGCTCTCGCGGGCGTCGAGGGCGGCGTTGACGACGCCGGTCTGGGCCAGGTCCGACTGGAGCGGCCCCCCGAGGTCCAAGCCGATGGAATCGCCGACGATCAGCACCCGCAACGGGGCGGCGGCGGTCGGGTCCTTCGGGTTCGGCGCCGTGGTGGGGGTCGTGGAGGGCGAGCCCCTGTTGTCGCCACCACGGCGCGGCGGAGCGGACGGGCGTGGCGTCACGCCCTTGGGTCCCGACTCGGTCAGGCCCACCGTGCCCCCAGGCAACCGGTTGGACCGCCCCGTGATGGAGACGATGTGCGAGAGCTGCAGCGCGCGGCTGAGCGCGGCGAACGGCCCCGTCACGTCCAGGCTGACCGTTCGACGCGTGCCGACCGGCGACACCTGCGCGTCATGCTGCAGCGTCGGCGCGAAGAGAAGGAACCACACGGCGAAGGCGCCGAGGCCGAGCAGGAAGACGCGGGTCCACGGCAGGCGCACCCGGCCGTCGTCGGGTGCCGGCGGCAGCTCGGCATGGGGGTGGGCGCGGAACTCCGACGGGGTCTCCCAGTCGACGTGGTGCGGGGGCGTGCGCTGATCCGTCATCAGAACCGGTAGTAGATGAAGGGAGCGACACCGACGGGACCGAACGTGGTCACGGCCAACAGGGCGAAGCCCAGGATGCCGACCTGGACCGCTGTCCGTTGGCGGGAGAAGGCGGCTTGGAGACGGGAGACGCTGAGCGGAGGCACGAACTGGAGGGCCAGCGTGCCCAGCACGGTGAAGACGAGCAGCGGGGTCACGAGCGGTGACGCCTCACCCCAGCCGCTGAAGACACGGCCGAGCAGCGCGAAGGCCTGCGAGAGACCGGTGGCGTTGAAGAAGACCCAGCCCAGGCACACGTACTGGAAGGTCAAGAAGCGCTGCACCCAGGCCCGTACCGGACCGTCGGCCACGGGCGGCAGCCCGCGGCGCTTCCTGCTCGCCCGCCGCAGGTGGCCGAAGCTCTGGCCGACACCCTGGAGGGCGCCCCAGAACACGAAGGTCCACGCCGCGCCGTGCCACAGGCCGCCGAGCACCATCGTCACCATGATGTTGCGCACCGTCTGCGCCTGCCCCCCGGCATTCCCTCCGAGGGGGATGTAGAGGTAGTCCCGCAGCCAGCGCGACAGCGTCATGTGCCAGCGCCGCCAGAAGTCCTGCAGGTTGCGGGCGGTGTAGGGGGCGTCGAAGTTCTGGGGGAACCGGAACCCCAGCAGGAGCGCCAGTCCGATGGCGATGTCGGTGTACCCGCTGAAGTCGCAGTAGATCTGCACCCCGTAGCCCCAGGCGGCGAAGACGGCCTCGAGCGCCGAGTGCTGCGTGGGCGACGTGAAGACCGGGGTCACGATGGCGCTCGACACGTACGACGAGATCACGACCTTCTTGAAGAGACCGGCGAGGATCAGCCAGAAGGCGCGCGAGTAGTCGATGGAACGGGGGTCGCGCCGGCGGCGGATCTGAGGGAGCAGCTCCTCCCCCCGCACGATGGGACCGGCCAGCAGGTGCGGGAAGAAGGAGATGTACACGGCGAAGTCGAGCGGCTTGGCCGGCTGGAGCTCCCGCCGGTAGATGTCGATGACATAGCTGATCGCCATGAAGGTGAAGAACGAGATGGCGATGGGAAGAGCCACCTGGAGGAGCGGGACGGCGCGCCCCAGCCCGATGGCGTGCGTGACGTTGTCCAGGTTCACCGAGACGAAGCCGTAGTACTTGAACCACCCGAGGATGCCCAGCAGGACGCCGACGGAGGCGATCATGGCGATCCGCCGGCCGCGCTCGTTCGTCGTGGCCGCCACCCAGGCTCCCCCGGTGTAGGCGACGGCGGTGGTGGCCAACAGGAGCAGGCAATAGCTCCATCCGACCCAGCCGTAGAAGACGTAGCTGAGACAGATCATCGCCAACTTCCACGGTCCCGCGTAGGGGTTGAGGAGCCAGTTCACCGTGAAGGCCACGGCGAAGAACAGCGCGAAGTCGGTGGTGGGGAAGAGCATCGGGGACGGTCTGCGAACTGCGCCGAATGTACCGCCGGGCAGGCCCTCCGACCGCGCACACGAGGCGCGGGTTGCCGAGGTCGAGCAAGGTCGGGCGAAGTCGAGCGAGGTCGACCCGGCGCCTCGCCGGGAGCCCGGCGCGTCGAACGAGATCGTCCCGGCGCGTCAGCGATGTGGCCCCGCCCCCGAATGCCCCGGGCGGGGACGGGGGCGGGCAGCCGGTGCGGCTCAGCCCTTGGCCTTGAGCGCCTCGATCAGTGCGGGAAGGACCTTGTGCACGTCGCCCACGATCCCGAGGTCCGCCACCGAGAAGATCGGCGCCTCCTGGTCCTTGTTGACGGCGACGATGTTCTTGGAGCCCTTCATGCCCACCAGGTGCTGGGTGGCGCCCGAGATGCCGCACGCCAGGTAGACCGTCGGCTTCACCGTCTTGCCGGTCTGGCCGACCTGGTGCGAGTAGGGCACCCAACCCGCGTCCACGATGGCCCGGCTGGCGCCGGCCGCACCGTGGAGAAGCTTGGCCAGCTCCTCGATCATGGCGTAGTTCCCCGCCTCGCCGAGGCCGCGTCCCCCTGAGACGACCACCGGGGCCTCGTCGAGCTTCGGCCCGGTGCGCTCCTCGACGTGGCGCTCGACCACCTTTGCCGTGTTGGTGGTGGCGACATCGGGCACGGGCGCCGCCACGACGGCCGCGGCGGCGCCGCCCGAGGGCTCGGCGGCGAACGACTTGGCCCTGACCACGAAGAGAGCGGGGCCGGACCCGGTGAAGCGCGCCGTGACGATGTGGCTTCCGCCGAACACCGGGTGCTGGCTCGACAGGCCGCCGTCGCTCTCGACCAGCCCGGTGACATTGGTCAAGACCGGCTTGTCGAGCCTGGCCGAGAGGCGACCCGCGATGTCACGCCCCTCGTAGGTGGCGGGGAAGAGGATGGCCTCGGGCGCGTTGCCCCCCTCGATCAGCGCGGCCAGCGCGGCGGCGACCGGCACCCCGGGCAACATGCCTCCGAGATCACCCACGTCGTAGAGCGTGCCGGCGCCGTACTCGCCGACGGGGCCGGCCAGTGCGGCAGCGTCCGCACCCCAGGTCACCGCTTCGACGGTCGCGCCCACGGCGCGTGCCTCGGTCAGCAGCTCGAGGGTGACCGGGGTCGGGCCGCCGCCCTCGGCCGTCTCGGCCAGCACCCATACCTTGTCGATCGCCATCTCAGACCACCTTCAGCTGCTCGAGGAAGGCGACGATCCGCTGCGCACCGTCGCCCTCGTCCACCACGATCTCCCCCGCCGTGCGCGCCTCGGCCTCGGAGACGTCGGTGATCTCCTGACCGGCCCCTGCAGCTCCGACCTGTGAGGCGTCGATGCCGAGATCGGCCACGCTCAGGTTGTCGACCGGCTTCGACTTCGCCGCCATGATCCCCTTGAAGGAGGGATAGCGCGGCTCGACGACGCCGGCCGTGACCGTGACGACAGCGGGCATGGGGCACTGCACCTCGTCGTAGCCCGACTCGGTCTGACGCTCCACCTTCACCGAGCTGCCGTCGACGGCGATCGCCTTGGCGAAGGTCACCGAGGGCAGGCCCATCAGCTCGGCCACCTGCACCGGCAGGGTGCCGGTGTAGCCGTCCGTCGATTCGGTGGCCATCACCACGAGGTCGGGATTGGCGCGGGCGATCGCCGCCGCCAGGACCTTGGCGGTCCCCAGGGCGTCGCTGCCCGCCAGGGCCTCGTCGCTGACCAGGATCGCCTTGGCCGCTCCCATGGCGAGGCCGGTCCGCAGGCCGGACGTCTCGCCGTTGGGCGCCATCGAAACCAGGGTGACCTCGTCCCCGTCGCCCGAGGCCAGCTGGAGGGCCATCTCGACCCCGTAATTGTCGGAGTCGTCCATGATCAACTTGCCGGAGCGGTCGAGGGTCTTCGTGTCCGGGTCGAGCGACCCGGGCGCGGCCGGATCGGGGATCTGCTTGACGCATACGACGACGTTCATGGCGGTCCATCTTGGTGGACCCGGGCCGCTCCTCGCCATTCGGACGCCGACCCGACCGCCCCGGGCGTGGTCAGGGCGGTTGCCGTGCGGCGGCGACCGCGTCGCCGAGTCGGTCGGTGATCACGGCGTCGGCGCCGAGGGCCACCATGGCCCGGAGGTCCTCCTGCCCGTTGACGGTCCAGACGTTCACGGCCAGCCCGACCGCGTGCGCCCGCCGGACCAGGTCGGCCTCGACGGAGAGCACGAAGGGGTGGATGGCCCGGAACCCCGAGGCGGCCGCCTCGTCGAGGGCGGCCGCGGGGTGCTCGGCGAATCCCCACAGCAACCCCAGTGCCAGACGAGGATCGGCGGCCTGGACGGCCCGCAGGGTGGCGGCCTGGAAGGACGACACGATCACCCGCTCGCTCCAGCCGGCCTCCTCGATGGCGGCCGCGGTGAGCCCGGCCACCGCCTCGGCGGCGTCCCATCCCGGATCCCCCGGTGCGTTCTTGATCTCCACGTTGACCGTCATCCCCTCACAGACGGGGAACACGTCCGCCAGCAGGGGGACGTGGGGCGGCAGCTCGGACACCTCGAGCTCGGGGATCAGGCCCACTCCGGGGATCTCGGCATCGTGATGGACGGCCAGAGCGCCGTCGGCGGTGAGCCGCACGTCGAGCTCCACCCCGTCCGCTCCGAGCCGGCGCGCCTCGGCGAACGCGTCCAGGGTGTTCTCCACCGACCCGTGCTCGGTACACCCCCGGTGGGCGAAGACGGCGGTCACGGCCCGGTTGCTACGGCCGTGTCGGGTCTCCGCCCACCCCGACCCGCCAATTTCACGAAAACTCCTTGCCAGGGCCCCGGCGGAGGATTACCCTCTGCTCCGTTAACCCGCTGTTCACTGACGGACACCTGAGGGGTCCGATCATGTGAATTGGATCACAATGCTGGTGGAGGCACATTCCGATGGCTCTCATGTGGAACCGGACCGTCGATTGGGACGCGGACGACTGGCGGCGCTCGGCCGCCTGCCGCAGCACCGAACCCGACCTGTTCTTCCCCGTCGGCACGACCGGTCCCGCCGTCGACCAGATCGACGCGGCCAAGCGTGTCTGCCGCTCCTGCGACGCTCTCGAGCCGTGCCTCGACTTCGCGCTCGCCACCAACCAGGAGTCGGGCGTCTGGGGCGGCACCTCCGAAGAGGAGCGCCGCAAACTGCGCAAGGCGTGGCTGGCCGCCCGGCGATCCCAGCGCGCCACCCTCTGATCACACTGATCACTCTGATCGCTCAGATCACTCACTGATCACTCACCCCGCGTCGAGCCTCGTTCACCGGACGTCGTTCGTCGAGCTTCGCTGACGGGCGTCTTCACCGGGGACCCCGCACCGGCACCGAGATCGCCACGCGCGTGCCGCCGCCGTCGGAGGCGGGCAGACCGGTCATGGAGATCGTCCCCTCGAGCTGGCTCACGACCAGATCGCGCACGATGGACAGGCCGAGGCTCTCCGTGTGCTCGATGTCGAAGCCCTCGGGAAGTCCGACGCCGTCGTCACGGACCTCGACGCGCAGGGCGGTCTCGTCGCTCGACAGCGTCAGGTCGACGTGGCCGACCGGCGCCGAGCCCGCAGCGTCTGCGGCTTCGTCCAGCCCGGCCGAGCCGTCCTCGTTTCCCGCGACTTCGGGACCGAAGGCGTGCTCAACGGCGTTCTGCAACAGCTCGGCCACCGTCACCGCCAGCGGCGTGGCGACATCGGCCGTCACGTCACCGAGATCCCCGTGGACCGAGATCTCGACCGGCCGCGAGGAGACGACCGAGTCCTCGGCCATCTGCACCAGCGGAGCCACGATCTCGGCGAAGGGGACCTGGTCGCTCGGGTCACGCGAGAGGATCTCGTGCACCAGCGCGATGGAGCGCACGCGGCGCTCGGCCTCGTGCAGTGCCACCCGGGCCGCCCGGTCACCGACCCGCCGTGCCTGCAGGCTCAGGAGCGACGAAATGGTCTGCAGGTTGTTCTTCACCCGGTGGTGCACCTCGCGGATCGCCGCATCCTTCGAGAGCAGCAGCCGGTCCAGCCGCCGCACGTCGGTGACGTCGCGCAAGAGGATCATGGCGCCGGTGACGACACCGTGCGAGAGCAACGGGATGCAGTGCACCAGCACGATGACGTCGGGCCGCCGCTCGACCTCTTCGACCACGGGGCGCCCCGTGGCCAGAGCCCACTCGACCGCCGATTCCTCGATGTCGAGGTCGGCGAAGCGCCGGCCTTCGGGCTGGGTGTAGATGCCCATGCGATGGAAGGCGTTGAGGGCGTTGGGCGAGGCGAACTCGACACGGCCGTCGGCGTCGACCACGACGACGCCGTCACCGACGCGGGGCGCCTCCTCGGTCCCGACGTCCTCGTCGGGGAAGGGGAAGGCGGACTGGGCGACCATGTCCGCCAGCCGTTCGAACACGTCGAGGTAGGTGCGCTCGTACATGCTCGTCGGGCCCTTCAGCGGCGCCAGCGAGACGCGGAGCAGCGCCCCGATGATCCGGCCCTCGAAGCGGACCGGGATGTTCTCCACCGGCACCTGCTCGCCCAGGATCGGGTGGTGGATGCTGCCCCGGACGATCTCGCCCGAGTGCAGGCACTTGGCCACCAGTGTCCATTGCGACTCGTTGACCGTCTGGCCCACCAGGTCCTGGTCGACCAGGGTGGGCCTGTTGTTGGGCCGCATCTGCCCCAGCACGACGAGCTCGGGGTCCTTCTGGGCCGACTCCCGCAACGTGTCGTCGGGCCCGGCGACGTCGACCCGCACCGGGACGAGGAGCAGGAGGTCGGAGAAGGACAGGTCGGCGAGCACGCTCCAGCTGCCCAGCAGCCGCTGCAGGTGGCCCAGCTCCTCGGGCTTGAGGTCGGTGTGGCTCAGCGCCAGCTCGGCCGGGGTCGGCATCAGCCCTCCACCGCCACCGGGTACGGCCTCCGGGAGCGATAGCCCTGCAATGTCCTCACACCGGCCGCGGTCAGGAGCGCGCGCAGGTCGTCGGCGCGGTCCGCCACGTGCTCGAGATGGTGCGCGTCGGACGCGGTCGTCAGCGCCACGCCTCCTGCCACGAAGCGCTCCAGGAGGCCGAGGGCCGGGTACTGCTCGCCGACCGGCTTGCGCCAGCCCGCCGAGGACACCTCGGCCGCCATGCCCGAGGAGACCGCCGCCTCGGCCATGCGGTCCCACCACTCCTGGGGCGCGGCCGGGACATGGCCCGCCACCTTGATGAGGTCCGGGTGGGCCAACACGTCGCAGGCACGCGTCGCCGCCAGCTCCTCGAGCGCCTCGGTGTAGGCCTCCCAGCACGCGTCGACCTGACGGGTGGACCACTCCTGCATCGAGACCGGGTCGGACAGGTCGTCGAAGCGCCACCCTCCCACCCAGTGCACCGAACCGAGCAGGACGTCGAAGGGGTAGTCCGCCAGCAGCCGGGCCACATCGTCCATGCGGCCCTCGTAGTAGTCCACCTCGAGACCGATCACGACGGGCAGTCCGGCCGCCTTCGCCTCCAGGGCGCACTCGACGTATGCGTCGAGGTCGGCCGTGGCGTGGAATTTCCAGTAGTCGGCCATCGACTCGGCCAGTGCGGGCGGGACGCGACCGTCGTCCCAGAATCCGCCGAGCAGCGCGTCGGCCTGGCGGAAGCGGAACAGGTGCTCGGTCAGCGCCAGCTCGGTCACGCCCGCTTCCCGAGCGCGGGCGCAGTAGTCGGCCAGCTGCTCCGGGCGGAGTGGCGTGTCGTGTTCCGAGTGCGGCCAGAGGTGGAGGTGGTAGTCGAGCACGCTGGGTCGTCCCGTCGTCCCGTCGTCCCGTCGTCCTGCCGGTCCCTCAACCGGCCCGTCGGATCAGGGTCACGCCGTCGCGGATGGTCGTCAGCACGCACACGACGCGCGGGTCGTTGACCACCTTGTCGTTGAAGGCGCGCAGCGCCCGGGCACCCTCGTGTGGGTCCCGCTCCGACGCCAGGACGCCGCCACCCTGCAGCGTGTTGTCCACCACGACGAGCCCGTGGGGCGCCAGCTTGGGCAGGACCGCCTCGTAGTAGGCGTCGTAGGAGACCTTGTCGGCATCGATGAAGACGAGGTCGAAGGGACCCTGCAGCTCCTCGAGCGAGCGCAGGGCCGGGCCCTCGATCACGCTGATGGAGCTCTCCAGCCCGGCGGCCGCGATGTTCCCGCGCGCCACCTGGGCGTGGTGCGGGTCGAGCTCGAGCGAGATGATGGCGCCACCCTTGGGCAGGCCCGCCGCCATGGCGATGGCCGAATAGCCGGTGAAGGTCCCGATCTCGAGGATCCGGGTGGCCTGGGCGGCGAAGACGAGGAGCTCGAGGAAGCGGCCCTCCTGGCGGCCCACCATCATCCCCCAGGCGCCGAAGCCCTCCCGCGTCGCTGCGTCCACCGACTCGAGATGGCCCGGCGGGGCCGTGGTGTGCGCGTCGGCGTATTCGAGCACCTCGGGATCGACCAGCTGGGTCATGGCCCCGATGGTAGGCGCCCCCGCCGGTCCGGCGAGCGGGCGGAAGGCGTCAGTCCCAGACCTGCGCGCCCAGCCGGAGCAGTCCTTCCATGTCGAAGATGTCGGCGTCGTAGAAGGGGACGGTCACCAGCACGTCCGGGGCGCCGCGCAGCTCCGCCTGCTGCTCGGCCTCGCGACGCGCCACCACGCCGAAATTGAGGAAGCTCTCGGCGACCTCGCGCACGACGCGGCCGGCCACCGTGGGGTCGTCGGTCAGGCCATCGGCCAACTCGTCGCTCCGGCTCGCCATGGACTGGGCCAACTTGTCGGTCTTGACCTCGCGCAGGTAGGCGGGCAGCACCTTGTTGAGCACGACCGCACCGAGATGCAGCTTGCGAGCCGTCAGCTCGGCGGAGAAGAACTCGGCCTCGCGCACCGGCGTCGCCTCCAGCGTCGAGACGACCATGAAGGTCGTCCGGCGGTCCGACAGCAGGCGCGTCACCGCCTCCGCCCGGTCGACGAACCCGTTGTACATGGACTGGAAGAGGATGAAGAACTCCGAGATGTCGGCGAGGAACTGCGTGCCGAGGATGCGGTCGGCCACCTGGTAGAAGGGCCGGGAGGCCACGTTGACCAGGCGGGACCGGTACGGCACGATCAGCCAGCGCAACAGGCGCGAGGAGAAGAAGTCGGCCATGCGCTGGGGCGCGTCGAGGAAGTCGAGCGCGTTGCGCGTCGGCGGCGTGTCCACGACGATCAGGTCGTACTTGCCCTCGCAGTGGATCTCGTAGAGACGCTCCATGGCGATGTAGTCGTGCGACTGCACGAAGCGACCGGAGATGTTCTGATACAGCGGGTTGGCCAGGATCTGCTCCCGCGTCTCCTCGTCCGGCGCGTGGGTCCGGATGAGATCGTCCCAGCTCTGCTTGGTGTCGAGCATGGCGGCCCAGAGCTCGCCCCTCGGACGGGCCGCCGCCCGGGCGAACACCTCGTCGGGGATGCGGACCTCGTCGTTCCCGATCCCCTTCAACCCCAGCGCGTCGGCCAGGCGTCGGGCGGGGTCGACGGTCAGGACGAGGACGCGGCCACCCTCCTCCACCACGGCGGTCGCCGCCAGGGAGGCGGCCGTCGTCGTCTTGCCCACACCCCCCGGCCCGCATGCGATCACGATGCCCTTGGCCGCCAGCAGCTGGGCGACGGTCTTGGCCACGGGCGCCTGGGCCACGCTCACTGCCCGAGCTCCTCCACGCTCACAATCCGAGCTCCTCGCCGAGGGCCCGGGCCACCTGGCGCGTCGTGCGCGCCCCGAAGCTGCGGGCGAACAGGTACGGCAACAACAGCACGGGCAGGCCGTCGGGAAGGCCGGCCTGGAGCCGCTGGAGGTGCGCGGAACGCGTCCGCCGCAGCGTCACGGCGAGTCGTGCCGCCTCGAGGACCGGTGCGACGTCGCCGCCGGCTCGCTCCGACAGCGTCGCCTCGTTCCCGGGCCGGCGCAGCTGCTCGAAGATCTCCTCCTCGCGCTGGCCGAAGAGCTCGGGCAGCACGCGGTTCACGACGATGGCCGAGAGGCGGACGGTGGTCTCGGCCCGCACCCGTTCGGCCAGCTCGAGGGTCTCGTTGACCGGCATCTCCTCGGGGGTGCACACGGCGACCAGGCCCGTCTGGCGCGGGTCCGAGAGGATGTCGAGCATCCAGTCGGTCTGGCTGCGGATGAGCCCGACCTTGACCAGGTCGTTGATGGCCTGCGGGGCGGCCAGCTGCCCCACGATGTGGCCGCTCGCCGGCGCGTCGACCACGACCAGGTCGTAGTGGGACTCCCGGACCTCCCAGCAGAACTTGCCCACCGTCAGGATCTCGCGCACACCGGGCGCGGCCGTGGCCACGAAGTCGAAGGCCTTGGCCAGGGGCCCGATCCGGCCGACCACCGGGATGCGCAGGTGCAGCTTGAGGTACTCACGCAGCGAGGCCTCGGTGTCCATCGACATCGACCACACGCCCGGCGCGATCTCGCGGGGCGTGAAGTCGGTCGGCGGCGCCTCGAAGAGCGCGGTGACGTCCCCCTTGGCGTCGACCTCGCAGACCAGGACGCGCCGACCCTGCTCGGCGGCCAGCTGCGCCAGGCCGGCGGCGACCGTCGTCTTGCCCACGCCGCCCTTGCCCGTCACGAAGACCAGGCGCAGGTCGAGAAGCGAGAGCCCTGTGGTCACGGTTCCTGTGGTCACGGCTCCTGTGGTCACGGCCCCCGTGGTCACCCGCCCCGCGCCCGTCCCGCCGCCACGGGCCCGCTCAGGGTGCGCCGAAACCGACGCGGCGCTCCCCGCTCGGCGCCCCGACCTCCACATAGGCGACCTTGACGACCGGGACGCCGATCCGGCGCCCCTTGCGGTCGGTCAGCCACAGGACGCCGTCGCCCGTCTTCAGGAGCTTCTCGATCTCGGCGACGACCTTGTCGCGGTCCTCGCCCTCGGGCATCTCCACCTCGAGCTCCTTGGGGGTGTGGGTGATGCCGATGCGCACGTCCACCTGGTCTTGCTCCTCTCACGGGCCCGTCGAGCGGTCCTCGGGACACCTGGACGTTACTGCCACGGGGCAGACTTCCAGACATGGACGGACGGCCCGCTGACGCGGACGGATGGCCCAGGGCCGGCGAGACCGACCGCAGCGCCCGCTGGGCTGCGACGATGGAGGGGTACTCGGGCCCGGCCCGCCTGGCCCATGCCGACTCGCACGCCACCGTCGGGATGCCGGGCGCGCTTCTCGACGACCAAGCGGGTTTGGTCGCGCCCTGCGGCCGCGAGGAGCGCCGGTCGCTCGAGGACGAGCGGCTGGCGCCCGGTGCCACACGCTCCACCGCGTCCGGCCGGCGCGCCAGGGACGAGGAGCCCGATCCCTGGCGCACCTGCTTCGAGCGTGACCGCGACCGCATCCTGCATGCCACCGCCTTCCGGCGTCTGGCCGGCAAGACCCAGGTCTTCGTCTTCCCCCGGGACCATCAGCGCACGCGCCTCACGCACGCGCTCGAGGTGGCGCAGGTGGCGACGGCCATCGCTCGCACCTGCCGGCTCAACGTGGCGCTCACCGAGGCCATCGCCCTGGGGCACGATTGCGGGCACGGGCCCGGTGGTCACGCCAGTGAGGACGCGCTCGACCCCTACGTGCCCGGCGGATTCGACCACGCGCCGTGGGGCGCCCGGGTGTCGCTGGCCCCGCTCAATCTCTGCGCCGAGACCCTCGACGGCATCGCCAACCACAGCTGGTCGCGGCCCGCTCCGGCCAGCCCCGAAGGGGAGGTGGTGAGCTGGGCCGATCGCATCGCCTACGTCTGCCACGACTGGGAGGACGCCGTGCTCGCCGGCGTCGTCGCACCCGATCAGCTCCCGCCGGCGGTGCGCGACCTGTGCGGCGAACGGCGGAGCGCGCAGCTCGGCGCCTTCATCACCGGTGTCGTCTCGGCCACCCTGCGCACCGGGCTGGTGGGCATGGAGGAGGGGCCGGCAGAGGCGTTGGCGTCGTTCCGCTCCTGCAACTACGAACGCATCTACCTGCGCGACGCGTCGCTCCGGCAGGGCGAGGCCGTGATCAGCGTGCTCCGCGCGCTGGTCGAGTACTTCGCCGACCGGCCGCATCTCGTGGCCGACCGGACGGTGGTCGCGTCGAGCTCCACCGATCTGAGGGCCGGGACGCCCGATGCCGTGCGGGCCGCCGTCGGCTACGTGGCGGGCATGACCGACCGCTTCGCCTTTCGCCAGGCCGTCGCCCTGCTCGGCTGGGATCCGGCGAAGCTGCCCACCGGGGTGGAGGACTGACGCTCCCTGGTGCTCACCTCGGCGTGGCCGGGTCCTCGAACACCGGCGGCCGCTTCTGCGTGAGCGCCGCCACCCCCTCGGCGAAGTCGGGCCCGCCCATGAGCTCGTTCAGGCGGACACCGGCTTCGCGGACAGACGACGCGACGTCACGGTGCAGGTCCCGGTAGAGCTGGAACTTGGTCGCCGCCAGTGAGGACGGTGACACCTCGGAGGCCAAGCGGCCGGCGTACTCGTAGGTGAAGGGGAGCAACTCGTCGGGCGGGAGGGTGCGGTTCACGAGGCCCATCCCTTCGGCCTCCTCGGCCAGCACGACCCGGCTCGAGAGCAGCAGGTCGGCGGCACGGGTCACGCCGATCAGGCGGGGCAACAACCACGAGAGCCCGTACTCCGCCGGCAGGCCCAGCCTGCCGTGGGCGGTGGTCAGCTTGGCGCCCCGCGCCGCGAAGCGCAGGTCGCAGTAGCAGGCGAGCACCAGGCCCACGCCCGCCGCCGGTCCGTTCACCGCTGCGATGATCGGCTTGGGGATGCCGAAGTGGTACGCGAAGTCAGCGTCGAACTCGGGCCGGATTCCGTAGCCCGGCTTGGCGATGTCCTCAGCGAGCCCCGGGTCGTGGGCACCGCGCTCGGCCTCACCCTCGAGCGCCCGCGTGTCGGCCCCGGCGCAGAAGCCCCGGCCCGCCCCGGTCACGACGATGACGCGCACACCGGCATCGCGGCGCGCCCGCTCGAGGAGCGCCCGGTACTCGGCGTGCATGCGGCCCGTCCAGGAGTTCAGCCTCTCCGGGCGGTCCAGCGTGATCGTGGCGACGCGGTGACGGACGTCGAAGCGCGTGACCTTGAGGTCGTCGAGCTCCACCTCAGTCCAACGTGGTGTACCGGGTCAGGTGGAGCGAGCCCGCCTCGACGGCCCGGTCGAACTCGCGCTGGAGCGGGTGGCTCTCGACTGCCCGCTGGAACGCCGACGCGTCGTCGTCGCTCCACCACAGCACCAGGACGAGCCACTCGTCACCGTGGCGGGCGGTCGTCCGCCGCATGAACCCCGGCTGGTTCGGCACCAGCTCCGTCTGGATCCGCTTGTCCAGCGCCAGGAAGGAGGTATCGGACACGCCCTCGGCCAGGCGGAAGGTGGTGATCTCGACGATCGACATCGGACCGCCTAGGCCTGCACCAGCATCACCGGATTGCCCTCGGGATCGGTGATGCCGGCCAGGGTCGGGCCCTCGGGCACGTCGAACGGCTCGGCGACGACCGTGGCCCCGAGGGCAACCGACCGGTCCAGAGACGCCCGCAGATCGGCCACCTGCACGTAGAGGGTGACGCCGGCCCGCTCGCCGGCGCGGATGTGCCCGGCCGGTCCGGGCTCGGGGCCACCGATCCCCGGCGCGATGTCCATGATGAACCCCTCGCCGATCCTCCAATTGAACAGGTCGGCGTAGAACGCCTTCTGCCGCTCGGGATCCCTGGCCTCGATCTCCCAGTGCACGACGGGCCGCGCCCAGTCCTGCGCCATGCCACCTCCCTGGACGCCGCCCACAGTATCGAGAGAACTGCGGGCGTGCGCCCGAGCGCCGCCGGTCGAGCCATGACCCCGCCCACGACCCGCGCCACGGCATGAATTGCCGCGTGCGGCGCGGCAGCGAGGGATACAGTCGGCGCGAGTTCCGGAATCGACGGATCTGGGAGAGGAGCCCGCAGCGAGCGTCGGCCACCTGAGCGAGGCGGCGAGGGAGGAAATCACCCGGTGACGGAGTGGACGCGGGTCCTCTCGGACGTCGCTCTGGCCGAGTTCGTCCTTCTCGCCGCCCTGACCGCGTGGCAGTGGGTGCGTCACCGCATCCGCGGGGCGGGCTGGGTCGCTCTGGTTTTCGCCGTCGTCGCCGGGCTGTTCCTGGCGCTCCGGATCGACCCCTCGCTCTCCTCCAGCCAGGACGCGGCGCGGTCGCTCGTCGCGCTCCTGGCGGTGACGCCGTACCTTCTCTTCCGGTTCGCGGCCACGTTCCGCCGACCACGCCGGAGCCTGCGCTTCGCGGCGGCCGCGGTGACCGTGGGCATCGTGGCCTTCACGGTCGCGCTGCCCTCCCTGCCCCTCAACGGGCACGCCGCCCCGCCGGAGTACCCGGCCTACCGGGTCGCCCTGGCGTTGGCTTTCGGCTTCCTGTTGAGCTACGTGGCGCTCCGGTTCGTCCTGGCCGGGAGGGGCCAACCACCGGTCGCCGCCACCCGCATGCGTCTCCTCGCTCTCGCCGCCGCGGGCGTGGAGCTCCAGGTGCTCGTCGTGGCCTTCGGCCTGCACGGCCCCGTGGTCGACCTCGTCACCCGGGTGCTGGCGGTGGTCATCGGCGGCCTCTTCCTCGCTGCGCTGGCCGCACCCTCCTCGCTGAGCGTGTCGGCGGGGCGCCGGGAAGACGACGCGTTCCGCCGGGCCGTCGTGGAGCTGGTCTCGGCGAGCGACGCGCGCGACGTGGGCCGGCGGCTGCTCCCGCACGTGTGCGCTCTGGTCGGCGCGTCGAGGGCGGTGCTGCTGCGCGGCGACGGCACCATCGTGGCGGCCGTCCCGGCCGGCGCGATGGAGCACCCCGGCGATCACACGAGCGTGCGTGCCCAGAGTGGATCCTCGCACGAGCTCGTGGTGTCGATCAGTCCTTTCCTGTGCTACTTCGGGCGCAGCGAGCTCCACCGCCTCGACCAGCTGGCGGACATGGTGGGTCTCGCCATCGAGCGCTGCGACATGGTGGAGCGGCTCGCCTTCCAGGCATCGCACGACAGCGTGACCGGCCTGGCCAACCGGGGCCTGTTCCTGGAGCGCCTCGAGGAGGCGCTCCACCACGTGGGTCGTCGGCGCAGGGCCCTGGCCGTCCTCTTCATCGACCTGGACCGCTTCAAGCTCGTCAACGACCGCACCGACCACGCCACCGGTGACCTCGTGCTCAACGAGATGGCACGACGCCTCACGGCCATGACACGCGGCGTGGACGTGGTCGCCCGCTTCGGAGGGGACGAATTCGTGGCATTGGCCGAGGTCGACCACGAACAGGACGCCAGCGAGATGGCGGAGCGGATCCGCAAAGGGCTGGCCCAGCCGGTGACGATCGGCGCGGCGAAGATGGTCGTCACGGCCAGCGTGGGCCTCGTCGTGGTGTCGGACACCGCGACGGGCGCCGGCGCCGTGCTGCGCGACGCCGACAACGCGATGTACGACGCCAAACGGCTCGGTCGGGACCAGGTCGTCCTCTACCGCACCAACGCCCGCAGCACGGCCCAACGCCGATGGGGCCTCGGCCCCACGCGCGCCGCCGCCCGGCTCAACGCAGGCTGAGCTCGCGGCGGTAGACGCGGGCGGGACCCAGCCCGGCCAGCTTCTCGGCGATGGCCCGGAAGGCCTCGGCCGTTTCGCTGCCGGGCTCGACGGCCGTGACCGGGCGCCCCTCGTCGCCGCCGAGCCGCACCGCGTTCACCAGGGGCACCTGGCCCAGCAACGGAACCCCCAGATCACCGGCCAGGGTGGCTCCACCGCCGGCACCGAAGAGCTCGTAGCGCGTGCCGTCGTCACCGGTGAACCAGCTCATGTTCTCGACGACACCGCGCACGGAGAGCCTGAGGCGCCTGGCCGCGATGGCCGACCGCTGGGCGACGCGTTGTGCAGCCGGCTGCGGTGTCGTCACGACGATGATCTCGGCCCGCGGCATGACCTCGGCCAACGACAGCGCGACGTCGCCCGTCCCCGGCGGCATGTCGACCAGCACGAAGTCGGGCTCGCCCCAATAGGCGTCGGTGAGGAACTGCTGGATCGCCTTGTGCAGCATCGGGCCCCGCCAGATCACGGGCTGGTCGTCGGGGACGAAGTAGCCCATGGACAGGCAGCGGACGCCATAGGCCAAGGTCGGGATCACGATGTCCCCGAGGATCACCGGGTCGTGATCGGTCCCGAGCATCTTGGGGACCGAGAACCCGTAGACGTCGGCATCGAGCAAGCCGACGCGGAGACCGGTCTGGGCCAGGGCGACCGCGAGATTCACCGTCACCGTCGACTTGCCCACGCCGCCCTTGCCCGAGGACACTCCGATCACCCTCGTCTTGGTTTCGGCGGAGAGGAAGGCCGGCACCGGGGTGGCCTGGGCTTGGCCGCCGTGACCGTGGCCCGCGTGCTCGTGGCCCGCGTGCTCGGGGCCACCCGCCTCCTGCCCTGCGAGTGGGCTTCCACCGACCATCTCGGCACGCAGACGGTGCCGCAGCGCCGTCCGCTCGCCCTCGGTCATCACGACGTACTCGAGGTCCACCTCCTCGACGCCGCCCACGCCGAGGGCAGCGGCATGGATCAGCTCTGCCAGCTCGTCGACCGATGGCCACGCCGCCACCGGGAGTGCCACCTCGAGGTGGACGCGCCGGCGCCGGACACGCACCGTCCGGAGCAGTCCGAGCTCGCCCACGGGGAGCCCGAGCTCGGGGTCCACGACCGCACGCACCGCGGCCTCGAGCTGTGCCTGGTCTGCTGCCATGTACTTCCTCGTCTCTGGTGGCTCGTCGAGGACCCGCGGCGCGCGCACGCACCGTCCGGCCCGCGTCGCCCCAGCTCCAAGGGCTGATCCCCCGGTAGACTACCCAGCGTGGATGCCGCGCCGACCACGGTGGAGCCCGGGCCGGCGGCGGACGCGTCCGACGGCCGCTTCAGCGCCGCCGTCGCCGCTGTCGCCGCTGCGTTCGGGGACCCGACGCGCCGGGACATCTTCCTCCATGTCCGCGCCGTCCCCGGCGTGACCGCACGCGAGGTGGCGAGCGCGTTCTCGCTGCATCCCAACGTCGCCCGGCACCATCTCCAGCGCCTCGTCGACGGCGGCTACCTGCGGATCGAGATGGGCCGCACCACCCCCGGCGCCGGCCGACCGTCCAAGCGCTACTTCTGCGTCGAGGAGGAGCTGAGCTTCGGCCTGATGCAACGGCGGGACGATCTCCTCATGCGCCTGCTCGGAGAGGCGATGCGCCGCCTCGGACCCGACGAGGCCGAGGAGATGGCGGCTCTCGTGGGCGAGGAGTACGGCCGGTCCCTGGCCTCGCGCATGACGCCGTCGGAAGGGCAACGGACGGTGCGGGCCGCCATGCACGTGGTAGCCGAAACCCTCACCGCCCACGGCTTCGCCGCCCACGCCGAGGACCGGGGTGAGCGCACGGCCGTCGTGGCGGAGCAGTGCCCCTTCGGCGAGGCGCACACCACCAACCCCGTGCTGTGCGCGGTAGACCGCGGGATGGTCAAGGGCCTGCTCGCCGGCTTGTGCGGGCACGCGGCCGACACGGCCCCCCTGGTCATGATCTCGTCGCGGGCGCGGGGCGACGACGCCTGCACCGCCTCTGCCTGAGCCCCGGTGGCTCGCACCTACCTCGATCACGCCAGCACCACGCCGGCCCGACCGGCGGCCGTGGCGGCCCTGCTGGCGTGGGCCCGGCTCCCGGCGGCCGACCCCGCTCGCCTGCACGAGGAAGGCCGCCTCGTGCGCGAGGCGGTCGAGGCGGCCCGGGCGCAAGCGGCGGAGCTCTTGCACGTCGCGCCACGCCAGGTCGTCTTCACCTCGGGCGGCACCGAGGCGATCAACGCCGCCGCGTGGGGTGCCACCCGCGCCGCGCCGGGTGCACCCGTTCTGAGCACCGCGGTGGAGCACTCCGCGGTGCGCGAGGCATCGCTGCGTCTGGCGCTGCTCGAGACGGTGCCGGTCGACCCCGACGGGCGGCTCGACGTGGAGGCCCTCGCGGCACGCCTCGGCCGGCCTCTCGGGCCGCGGCCGGCGCTGGTGCATTGCCAGTGGGCCAATCACGAGGTCGGCACGATCCAACCGGTGCACGAGGTGGTGGCGCTGTGCCGGGAGGCAGGTGTCACGGTCCATGTCGACGCCGCGGCGGCGTGCGGGCACCTGCCCACGGATCTCGGCAGCCTCGAGGCCGACCTCGTGAGCGTCAGTGCACACAAGCTGGGGGGCGTGCCCGGTGCCGGGGCGCTGGTCGTCCGTCGCGGGAGCCGGTTCGAGCCGCTCCTGGTCGGCGGGGCGCAAGAGCGCGGGCGCCGGGGCGGGCTCGAGGCCGTCCCGGCCCTCATGGCCTTCGGCGCCGCCGCGGGCGCTTTGGCGGCCGACGCCTGCCGCCTGATGGACGCGGAGGCCGCGACGGCGGCGCACCAGGTGGCGCTCATCGTCGAGGCCGCGTGCGCGTCCGGGGGCGTGGCCGTGGTCGGGCCCGCCGATCCCACCCAGCGTCTCCCGCATCTGGTCTGCCTCGGCGTCGAGGGTGTGGAGGCGGAACCGGTGCTGATCGGCCTCGACCGCTCCGGCGTGGCGGTCCACTCGGGGTCCGCCTGCTCGTCGGAGAGCATCGAGCCCTCGCCCGTTCTCGAAGCGATGGGTGCCGACCCGAGCCACTCGCTGCGCGTCAGTGTCGGATGGACGACGAGCGAGTCGGACTGCGACGCGTTCGCCGGCGCCTTCTCCCGCGTCGTCGACGACCTGCGTTCCCTACGGGCGTGAGCGCCCCGCCGGTGTCGTGGTCGACGTGGTCGACGTGGTCGACGTGGTCGACGTGGTCGACGTGGTCGACGTGGTCGACGTGGTCGACGTGGTCGACGGTGCGGAGAACTTGGCCGGCAGCGGCTGGCCCAGCGCCTTGTAGGCCGGAGCGACCAACGGCGCGGCCTGCGGGAGGTCCGAGGCCGGAGGACCGTCGGCCAAGAACTCGCTGAACTGCACCACGGCGGCCGCATAGTTGTGGTCCTGGTTGGCCAGCACCAGCCCGTAGAAGAGGTGTGCCTCGTAGTACGACGGCGAATCCTTCACCGCCGTCTGGATCTCGGCCCGCCCGATTCGTACGAGCGACGACACGTGCGCCGACGACCCCACGTTCCATTGCAGGTACCCCGCATAGGCGAGCGCAGCGGGATTGGACGGGTCCTCCGAGAGCACCTTGTCGTAAAGCTCGAGCGCCGCCTTCGTGTTGCCCTGGTTGTTGTACGACAACGCCTGCTGCAGCTGCTGCTCGATCTGCTGGGCCTGGGGGAGGCTGATGCTGCCGGTCAAGGGCTGACCAGGCTGGCGCGCCTGCACGAAGTGCATGACGAGGATCGCCGCGCCGAGCACGATGAGCATGCAGCAGACGACGATGCCGGCCTTGCGCCAGAGGGGCAGCGGCCGCCGGGCCGGTGCGCCCGTTCCGTTCTCCCCCACCGCTGACTGCTCCCGCAGCGTCGACTCCCGCACCGATGTCTCGGGCTCCAGCGCCGGTGCCGCGGGCCCAGGGACACCGGGTTCCGCCTGGGCCGGTGCCGGTGCCTGGGCCAACGAGGCCAGCTGCGCCTCCACCTCGGCGAGACGGGCCCGGTCCCGCGAAACCAGCAGGGCGTGGTCCTCGTCGGAGAGATCACCCGCGTCGTGCTCGCGGTCCGCGTCCTCGAGAGAGCGCAGGAGGAACTCGCGCTGGTCCGCGAGGTACCAGTGCTCGTCGCGCCCGGGCGGCTCGCGGCGCTCGACCGCCGCCGGTCCGTCGACTCTCACGGGACAGACTCCGTCTCGGGCTCCACCGCGCCGGGCTCCACCGCGCCGGGCCCGTTCGCATTTGGTTCCGTGGCGCCGGGTCCGGTTGCGCCGGACCGAAGGGACTCGAAGGCGCGGCTGCGGCGCCAGAAGAACACGCCCAGGGCAGCCACCGTGGCTGCGCCGACGACGAGCGGGACGATCCAGATGACCGGGACGCCACCGGCGTCGGGCGGCACGAGCAGGATGGTCTGGCCGTATTCGGACACGAGGACGGCGTCGATGTCCGCCGTCGTCTTGCCCTGGGCCACCAGTCCTTCGATCTGGTGGCGTACGGCGATCGCCGTCGTGGCGTTCGACTCGGCCACCGACAGGTCGGTGCACGACGGGCAACGCACGCCGGCCTCGATGGCTGCCGCCCGCTGGGCCGCCGTGGGTGGGGAACCTTCGAGCGCACCGCTGCCGATCAGGAGCGCGACGGCCAGGACGACGAGGGGCAGGGCCACGCGCACCGGCAAGGGGATCCGGGACACCGAGCCGCCGCGCTCAGCCATCGGCCGTACCGCTCTGCCCGACCGGTGCAGCACGCACGAAGTTGTCGAGCTCCTTCTCGGTGACCGGGCCCAGCAGTGCCGCGGTCACGCGCCCGGCAGGATCGATCACGAAGGTCGAAGGGGGCCCCGTCACGCCGTAACGGGTGGCGATGGCTCCGCCGGGGTCGTCGATGGCGGGCCAGATCTCGCCGTGCTGGAGCAGGAACTGTTTGGCGGAGACATCGGCGTCGTGGAAGACGATGCTGACCATGTCCGCCCCGCCGGTGCGGTGCGTCTGCTGGTAGTGGAACAACGCGAGGCGGGGCGCCTCCTGCTGGCACGGGACGCACCAGCTGGCGAAGAAGTTGACGACCACGTAGTGCCCGCGCAGCGAGGCCAGCGAGACGGGCGCGCCTGTGCGCAGGTCGCTCCCGGCGAAAGACGGCGCCGTCCGACCCAGCAGCGGGCTGGAGACCACGGCGGCCTCCTGCGGTGTGCGGGTGGCGAGCACGACCCCGACGACGACGAGCACCAACAGGACGGCACCGGCCACCCAACGGATCACGTGGCGGCGGGGCCCGGCCGGCCCGCTCGAGACGCTCGGCCCCGTCATGTCGGGTCCACGGCTCGCGCGACGAGCGCGCCGACCGGCTCCGCGGCGGCGTCGCGCGCCGGAGCCTCGTCGGGCGGGGCGCGGCGCGCCATCGGTGCCGGCGCCGAGGCGGGATCGGTGGCGCGCCGCCGTGAGCCGGGCACCAGGGCGAGGAGACCGCCGAGCCCGATGAGCAGGCCGCCCGCCCAGAGCCAGGCCACCAGGGGCTCGATGACGACACCGATGGCCACCGATCCGCGCGGCAGGTTGTTGATGGCCTGGTTGCCCGACGTGGCGCCCAGCCCGCCCACGGCATCGAAGGTCAGGTAGACGTCGTCGAAGAAACCCGAGTCGATCGCCGGAGTCCCCACGACGGCCAGGTCGCCACCGAAGCTCGTCGTGGCCGGCGCGAAGACGCCGTTGTCCACCTTGACCAGGGCCTCGTGGGCCGTGCGCGCGGGCGAGCTGACCGTACGCAGGCCTTCGAACTCGAAGCGGTGACCCTCGTAGGTCACGACGTCACCCCGGTGCAGCGCCAGCTCGGCCTGATGGCGGTACGAGGTCGCGGCGATGACACCGACCGCGAGCACGACGACGCCCAGATGGACGACCATCCCCCCGTTGGCCCGTCCGACGAGGCCACGCCACCAACCGGCGCGGCGCGTGTGCGCGGCACGCACCGAGAGGACGAGGGCACGGGCGGCGGTGGCGGCGGCCATGGCTCCCAGGCCGAACCCGACCAGCGTGGCGAAGCCGCGCAAACCGAAGGCGACGCAGAGCACGACGGTGCCGACCCCGACCCAGACCGGAACGGCCAGGCGCTGCCACAGGACGGCGCCGCTCATCTTGCGCCAGCTGAGCACGGGCGCCACCGCCATCAAGAACAGCAGGGTCAGCCCGGCAGGAACGGCGACGGTGTTGAAGAAGGGCGCGCCGACGGTGACCTGCTGCTGGGTGAGCGCCTGGTAGAGGAGCGGGTACAGCGTGCCGAGCAAAACGACGAAGGCGAACCCCACGAACAGCACGTTGTTGAGCAGGAAGGCGCCCTCACGGCCGAGGGGCGCGTCGATGCCGCCCGGCGAGCGCAGGCGGTCGCCCCGCCAGGCGATCAACCCGAAGCCCACGATGACGATCGCGAAGAAGAACCCGATGAGCAGCGGGCCCAGCGAGGATTCGGAGAAGGCGTGGACCGAGATGATCACGCCCGAACGGGTCAGGAAGGTCCCGAGGATGGTCAGCGCGAAGGTGGCGACGGAGAGCGAGAGGTTCCACACCCGCATGAGGCCGCGGCGCTCCTGGACGAGCACCGAGTGGAGGTACGCCGTCCCGCACAGCCACGGCAGCAGCGCCGCGTTCTCCACGGGATCCCAGCCCCAGAACCCGCCCCAGCCGAGGACCTGGTAGGACCACCAGGCCCCGAGGACGATCCCGACCGAGAGGAAGGTGAAGGCCACCAGCGTCCAACGTCGGCACTCGATCTGCCAGCGGTCACCGACCCGGCCGGTGGCGAGCATGCCGATGGCGAAGGCGAAGGGCACGGTGAAGACGACGAAGCCGATGTAGAGGAGGGGCGGATGGATGGCCACCAACGGGTTGTCCTGCAGCAGCGAGTTGGGCCCGAGGCCCTGCGACACGCCGGGAGCGGTGAGGAAGGGGTTGGCCGGGCCGACCATGAGTCCGAAGAAGAAGGCCGAGACCACGTAGAGCACCAAGGTGGCCCACCTGATGACCGGGTCGGCGGCGATGCGGCGGTAGCGCCACACGAAGATGGCGGTGACGACGGCCAGGACGAAGCCCCACAACAAGATGGAGCCTGCCAGTGCCGACCACAGGCCGGTGATGGAGTAGAGCAGTGGCGTCACCGTGCTGTTGTTCTGGGCCACGAAGATCAGCGAGAAGTCGTGCGTGATCAGCGCGTGCTCCATGGCACCCACCGCCAACAGCACGCCGAGGAGCATCACCGGAGCCAGCAGGCGCCCGTCGCCGCGGAACGTCGGCGCGGGACCGGTACCCTCGGCCGGTCCCGAGGCGGCACCATGGCCGTTCGTCCGCCCGTTCGTCCGCCCGTTCGTCCGCTCACCGTCCCCCGGTACCATCGCCGGCACCACCGCCGGCTCGGCGGCGGTGCGTCGAGGGAGCAACCCCACCGCCAGCACGACCGCGCCGACGACGGACGCGGCGAAGGCGAGCCAGACGCCGATGGTGCCGAGATGCGCGTCCGCCATCAGCGGACGGTGCCGTTCTTCGCCCGCACGCGGTTGGGGTACTTGGCGATGTAATTGGCCGAGTGCTTCACCATGATGGTGTTGGACACGAAGTCGCGTGACGTGTCGGTGGTGAAGTGACCGACGACCACGACGGGGATGCTCGCCTTGAAGAGGGACGGCGGGCTGCCCGTGTTGGCGACATGGACCACGTTGGCGCCCTGGGCCATGTCGAAGTCGGTCCCGCTCGCCGTCGGGCGGATGGAGCCGGAGACCACGGTTCCCTCCAGGCGGAAGGTGCTGGTTCCGAGCGAGGCCCGGTGCGCCAGGGCCTGGTCGACGGTGTCGAAGTAGTCGAGCGAGCTGCCGAGGCCCTCGACGAGCAAGAAGACCAACGCCACGGCCAGCAGTGCGAAGACCAGCAGGACGCGCCGGCTGGTGCGGCGCCGGCGCCTCGGCGGCACCGCCGGGCCCGGTCGGGCCGGCGCAGGGGGGGCGGGCTGGCTGGCGGACGGACTCGGCTCGGTGGTGGTGCCGCTCACGACCGGCCGCCGGCGGGCGCGCCGTCACCCGGGGCGCCGTGCTGCGACAGCGGGTGCTCGGAGGGGCGGGACATCTTCAGCGCCCGCTCCCAGCGGCGGCGGCGCAGGACCAGGCTGATGGCGTAGAGGAAGAAGCAGGCCAGCGCGATGGCGTACCCGGCGTCGACGTACCTCACGGGGCCGCCCCTCCTCCCGACCACTCCGGCTGCGGGCGGACCTCTCCCGACCACTCGGGCTGCGCGAGAGCCTCGCCAGCCCGACCCTCGCTCCAGCGCTCGGCCAGGGAGATCTCCAGCTCCTCCTGGCCGACGGCGTCCTGGAGGACCTCGACCTGGTACCGCACGCCGAGCAGCCACACGAAGACGAGGGAGAACGCGACGAAGCTCAAGAGGAAGGTCCACGACATGGAGGGCGAGGCGTGGATCTTGAATCCGGGGTCCAAGAAGGTGCCCGCCTGGTGCAGGGTGTTCCACCAGTAGACCGAGAAGTGCACGATCGGGATGTCGACCGCGATCAACAGCGCCGCCACGGCGCAGCGCCGGGCCCGCACGGGCAGGTCGGCCGGGACCCGGCGCAGTGCCAGGTAGCCGATCTCGAGCAGCAGCAAGAGCGCGGTCGAGGTCAAGCGGGCGTCCCAGGTCCACCACACGCCCCAGACCGGCCGGCCCCACAGCGATCCGGTCACGAGGGTCAGGGCAGAGAAGATGACGCCCACCTCGACGGCGGAGGCGGCCAGGCGGTCCCAGAAAAGCGAGCGGGTGCGCGGCCACAGGTAGAGCAGGCTGCCACCGGCCGCCACGATGCCGACCCAGTACAACGCGACGGTGGCGATGGCCGGGTGGATGTAGAGCAACCGCGCCAGGTTGCCCTGGAACACGTCCGGCGGGGTGACCCACAGGCCGAGCCACACGGTGAAGCCCATGGCGACGACGCCCAGAAGGCCGACCACGTGCAGCCAGCGCGGCCGGGACGGTGACGGCACGGGCGCCGCCGACTCGGCGGCGGGTCGGGTGGGGGCCACGCTGCTCATCCCGCCTCCTGCAGCGGGCCGTAGAGCACGATGCCCACCACCAGGTAGATGACCGCGAACGGGACGAGGATCTTGAGCCACTGCGTGCCGGATGCCGCGGCGCCGTTCAGCGAGGCCTCCCACGCCTTGGAACCCGCCAGCAGGACCGGGGCCAGGACGGGCAGCACCAACAGGGGCAACAGGGTGTCGCGCACGCGCAGCCCGGCCGAGAGGGCGCCGTAGAGCACGCCGGCGCAGGCCAGCCCGACCGTGGCCAGCAGGCTCGCCACCACGGCCAGCCACACGACGTGGACCCGTACGTCGAAGAGCAGGGTCATGCCGGCCCACAACACGAGCTGGAGCGCCAACAGCTGCAGGCCGACGGCGGCCGCCTTGCCCAGGAAGATCCCGGCGGGATCGATGCCCGAGAGGCGGAGGCCGTCGCGCGTGCCCTCGCCCGACTCGACGGCGACGCTGCGCTGGATCGCCAGCACCGTCGAGAACAGGAGGGCGACCCAGAAGATCCCCGGCGCGGCGTGGCGCAGCGCGGCCTGGTCGGGACCGATGGCGAAGGCGAGAAGCACGAGGACGAGGACGGCGAAGGGGACGACCTGCCACAGGCCCACCCGGGCCCGCGCCTCGATGCGCAGGTCCTTGCCCGCCACCAGCACCGCGTCATGCCACATGGATACCCACCGCGCCGGCATCGGTTCGGGGCGTGGGCACGGCGGAGAGGGCGGCGCGACGCCCGCCCGGTTCCTCACCCGTCACGCGGCCGCCGGCCATCGCCACCACACGGTCCGCCAGCGGGACCGAGAGCTGCGGCTCGTGCGAGGAGAGGAGCACGCTGGCCCCGTCGGCCACCGCCTCGCCGATCAGACGCCCGAGCAGGGTCCGGGAGTCGGCGTCGAGGCCGGCGTGGGGCTCGTCGAGCAGCCACAGCGCCGGCCGCCGCGCCACGAGCGCCGCCAGCGCGACCCGCCGCCGCTGGCCGGCGGAGAGCCGGCCGGCCGCGGTGCTGCGCAGGCGGCCGGTCAGGGCCACCCGTTCCAGCGCCTCGTCGGCGGACGAGGCCGGGAGTCCGAGCGCCCGTGTGGCGAAACGGACGTTCTCCGCCGCGCTCAGGTCGTCGTAGAGCGGGGCGGCATGGCCCAAGAGCCCGACGTAGCGCCGCACCGAGGTGTGATCCTCGGTCAGGTCGACGCCGAGGACGACCGCCTCACCGGAGGTGACGGGCAAGAGGCCGGCACAGGACCGCAACAGGCTCGTCTTCCCCGCCCCGTTCGGGCCCATGACCACGACCACCTCGCCTTGATGGAGCGAGAGATCGACCCCGGCGAGGGCGGGGAAGCGGCCGGCGAGCGCGACCGCGGCACGGAAGTGGACGACTGGGGCCATGGCCTTCCCCACCATGGTAGGGGTGGAGGGTGCCGGGGTTCCAAGCGGCTCCCGACGCCCGGCCGGGCGTCGGGCCTGCTCAGCGCGGTCCCAGCCGCCGAGGGGACGCCGTAGTGTGCCGGGCGACACCATGGCCACCGTCCTCATGCCCATCCCGGCCCTCGACTTCGACCCGACCGAGGTGGCGGTGAGCTGGGAGGTGCTCAGCGCGGCCGGGCACGACGTGGTCTTCGCCACGCCGTCGGGACAGATCGGCGAGGCGGACGAGCTCATGGTGACCGGCCGCGGCCTCGACCCCTGGGGCTGGATACCGCTGGCGCGCAACGTCACCCTCGTCGGGCGCGTGCTGCGCGCCGACGCGGCGGCGCGCCGGGCCTACGCGGCGCTCCTCGACGACGGGGCATTCCGCGCCCCGCTGCACTGGGGCGCGGCACGGCGCAGCACGTACGACGCACTGGTGCTCCCGGGCGGCCACCGCGCCCGCGGCATGCGCGCCTACCTCGAGAGCGCCGAGGTGCAGCAGATGGCCGTCGACGCGTTCGGGGCCGGCAAAGCGGTGGGTGCCATCTGTCACGGCGTGCTCGTGGCCGCCCGTGCCGTCGATCCCACCACGGGTCGCTCGGTGCTGCACGGTCGTCGGACCACCGCGCTGACGTGGGCACTGGAGCGCCGTGCCTCGGAGATCGCCCGCTGGAGCCGGTTCTGGGACGCCAACTACTACCGGACCTACGTCGAGGAGCGGGGCCAGCGCTGGGGCGACCTGTCGGTCCAGCAGGAGGTGACCCGGGCACTGGCGGACCCGGCCGACTTCGTCGACGTCGAGAAGGGAACGCCCGACTCCCGCCGCAAGACCAGCGGGCGCGCCCGGGACTCCCCCACCGACCGGCGGCCGGCCTGGGTCGTGCGGGACGGCTCCTATGTCTCGGCCCGCTGGCCCGGCGACGCCCACACCTTCGCCGCCACCGTGGCCGAGGTGCTCGCCGAGACCTGCTAGCTCGTCGTGAGCCGGCCCAGGCCGACGTCGTGCAGGACGTTCGACATCTGCGTGGACACCCAACTGACGTTGTGACTCAACAGGAGGATGCCGAACGCCACCAGGACCGAGCCGGCCACGAGCTCGATGACCCAGAGCCAGCGGCGGGCGCGGGCCAGCGCGCTGGTCAGGCGGCCGAAGGCCAGACCGACGAGGACGAAGGGCACGGCGAGGCCGAGCGAGTACGCGAAGAGCAGGACAACGCCGCCGGCCAGCGTGCCGTTGTGCCCGGCCAGCCCGAGCACTACCCCGAGCACGGGTCCGAGGCACGGCGTCCAGGCGAAGGCGAAGGCCATGCCCATGAGGGGCGCCGCCCACGCACCGAGCTTGGAGGGCCGGACGTCGAAGCGGTGCTCGCCCGTGACCCGCGTCACGAGACCGAGCGTGCCCGACCCGGCCCGGACCCACACCTTCTGGGGCAGCGCGCTCAGCACCATCACCGTGCCGAGGACGATGATGACGGCACCGCTCAGCTGCGCCAGCCAGACGTCGTGCGCATGCAGGATGCGCCCGATGCTCGACGCGGTGGCCCCGAGCGCCACGAAGACGATGGTGAAGCCGGCGACGAAGAGCCCGATGCCCCGCAGCACCGGGCGCAACACCGCCGACGGCGTGATCCCGGCACCGCCCGCCTGCAGCTCGCTGGCCGAGAGCCCCGAGACGATCGAGACGTAGCCGGGCACGAGCGGCAGCACGCAGGGCGAGACGAAGGAGAGGATCCCGGCGCCGAAGGCGACCAGGGCACCGGCCGGGTCGGCCGAGATGGTGGCGGGTGCGGCGAGGAGCGCGGTGGCCCCCCGTTCAGCGGAGGCTCTTGCGGACCATGTCCATGTCGGCCTCGACCATCATCGCCACCAGGCCGGGGAAGTCGACCTCGGGTCGCCAACCCAGCACCGAGTGCGCCTTGCTCGGGTCCCCCACCAGCAGGTCGACCTCGGCCGGACGCAGGAAACGGTCGTCGATGACCACGTGCTGCTCCCAGTCGAGACCGGCCGCCTCGAAGGCGAGCCGGCACAGCTCGCGCACCTCGTGGGTCTCCCCGGTCGACACGACGTAGTCGTCGGGCGAGTCCTGCTGGAGCATCAGCCACATGGCGCGGACGTAGTCGGCCGCGTAGCCCCAGTCGCGGTGCGAGTCGAGGTTGCCCAGCGCCAGCTTGTCATCGAGCTTGTGCGCGATGCGGGCCACGCCGTGGGTCACCTTGCGCGTGACGAACTCGAGGCCGCGCCGCGGTGACTCGTGGTTGAAGAGGATCCCCGAGGAGGCGTGCAGCCCGTAGCTCTCCCGGTAGTTGACGGTGATCCAGTGGCCGTAGACCTTGGCCACGCCGTAGGGGCTGCGCGGGTAGAAAGGGGTCGACTCGCGCTGGGGGACCTCGAGGACCTTGCCGAACATCTCGGAGGAGCTGGCCTGGTAGAAGCGGATCTCTGGGTCGACCAGCCGGATGGCATCGAGCAGGCGGGTGACGCCCATGGCGGTCGTCTCGCCGGTCAGGACCGGCTGGCTGAAGCTGGTCTGCACGAAGGACTGCGCGGCGAGGTTGTAGACCTCGTCGGGCCGGTGGTCCCGCAGGATGTTGATCAGGGACACCTCGTCGAGCAGGTCGCCCGCCACCAGCTCGAGCTGGTCCTGGATGTGCGCGATGCGCTCGAAGTTCACCGTGCTCGAGCGCCGGACCATCCCGATCACGGTGTAGCCCTGCGAGAGGAGGAATTCGGCCAGGTACGAGCCGTCCTGGCCCGTGACGCCCGTGATCAGTGCCCGCTTTGCCATCGGGGCAACGCTAGTCGACGGACCTGCGGGCCCCTTCGCGCACCTACAGTGCCGTCGTGCCCACGGCGTGCATGGTGTCCTTCCGCCTGGGAGGCGGCGACGGAGTGGCGGTGGAGGCGGCCAAATGGGCGGCTGCGCTGGGTGTCCTGGGCTGGCGGGTGACGACGCTGGCCGGCGCCGGCGAAGCCGACGCCGTCCTGGAGGGCTTGGCCATCGGCGCGCCGGAGCCGCCGACCTCCGGCGAGGTCGGCGACGCGCTGGCCGGCGCCGACCTCGTGATCGTCGAGAACCTCTGCTCGCTCCCGCTCAACCCGCCGGCGTCCGCGGTGGTCGCGGCCGCCTGCGCCGGCCGGCCGGCACTGCTGCACCACCACGACCTCCCCTGGCAGCGGGCGCACCTGGCCCACCTCGCCCCACCGCCCGACGACCCGGCCTGGGCCCACGTCACGATCAACGAGCTGAGCCGCGCCGAGCTGGCGGACCGCGGCATCCGGGCGACGACCGTGTACAACGCCTTCGACCCGGAGCCGCCCCCCGGCGCCCGGGACGCCACCAGGGCCGCGCTCGGGCTCACGGCGTCGGACACGCTGCTGTTGCAGCCCACCCGCGCGCTGGCCCGCAAGAACATCGGCGGCGCGCTCGCCCTGGCCGAAGGGGCCGGCGCCACCTACTGGCTGCTCGGTCCGGCCGAGGACGGTTTCGGCCCCGAGCTCGACCGGCTGGTGGCGGAGGCGCGCTGCCCGGTGCGCCTCGGCCCGCCACCGCAGGGCTGCTCCGTCGCCGACGCCTACGCGGCCTGCGACGCCGTGGTCCTGCCGTCGTCGTGGGAAGGCTTCGGCAACCCCTCGGTCGAGTCGGCCACCCACGACCGGGCGCTGGCCATCGGCCCCTATCCCGTGGCGGCCGAGCTGGCCGCCTTCGGCTTCACGTGGTTCGACGCCGGCGATCCGTCGCCGCTGGCCGCCTGGCTGGCCGAGCCCGATCCGTCCCTGCTGGCGCACAACCACGCCGTGGCCGCGGCCCACTTCAACCTGGCCGACCTGCCGGCCCGCCTGGCCGTCGTCCTGGCCCGGGTGCCGGGGCTGCCCGCATGACCGTTCGGTAACCTGAGCCGATGGCGAGTGCACTCCAGGCCAACCCGCGGCGGCTCACCGCCGAGCAGCGCCGAGACCAGCTCCTGGCGGTGGCGCTGGAGCTGTTCGCCCAGCGGGGCTACCGGGCGACCACCATGGACGACATCGCCGAGGCCGCCGGCGTCACCAAGCCCCTGCTCTACCAGCACTTCTCCTCCAAGCGGGCGCTGTACCTGGAGCTGGTGGACGCCATCGCCCAGAACCTCCTCGCCGCCATCAGCCGCGCCGTCTCCGAGGCCGACGGCCCGCGCCAGCAGGTCGAGCTCGGGTTCGCCGCCTACTTCCGCCTGGTCGTGAGCCACGAGGCCGAGTTCCGCCTGCTCTACGGGCGGGACCACGCCGACGACGAGGAGCTGGGCCGCGCCCTGCGCGCCGTCGAGGACGCCATCGCCGAGGCGATCGACCCGCTCATCGACGCCGGGCTCGACCCGGACCACCGGCGCCTGCTGGCCTACGGCATCGTCGGCATGGCCGAGGGTGCGAGCCGCCGCTTCATGGAGCACCGGCGCCCCGAGTCCGACGCCGCGCTCGAGGGTGAAGCGCGGCGACTGGCGGGACGCATGGCCGACCTGGCGTGGGCCGGCCTGCGCTCCGTGCACGCCGACTGACCGCGCACCGACGCAGAACAACAGAAACAACTAGAGCAACGTGACGAGCCGGCCGCACAGCTCCCACAGCTCGTCGGCGCAGGCGGCATAGACATCGGCCTCGGCGCCCGCCGGGTCGAGCACGTCCTCGCACTCGGAGAGCTCGACAGAGGCCAGTCCGAGGGCGGCGACGCGCTCGGTCAAACGCGGCGGTGCCGGTGAGAGGTCGCCACAGAGCCGGCGCATCGTCGCCGTCTTGGCGGCTGCATCGGGAAAACGCCGCCGGACGAAACGGACGTGGTCCGCCTCCATGGTCACGACGAGATCGGCGTGCACCAGATCGATGCCGTGCACCTGACGGCTGCGGTGACGGTGGAAGTCGGTGCCGGCCAGCTCGGGGATCCGTTGCAGCGCCGCCCGCGTCCGCATGCCCATCGGTTGCCCGTCGATCGTGTGGGTCCCGGCGGTCACGATGCGCAACGAGTCGGTGGCGCGGCCGTCGCACAACCGCTCGAGCATGAAGCCCGCCATGACCGAGCGGGCCGCGTTCCCGGTGCACAGGACGAGCAGATCCGTCACGAGACGGACGCGCGGCGCAGCATGGCGTCGGCACCGGCGTCGAGGGCGTGCTGGGCATGACGCGTGGCACTGGTGAGGAACATGAGGTCGCCGCGCTCGGTGCGCTGCACGACCATGGAGGCGACGATGGCCATCAGCACCCCGGCGAACGTGTTGCGCCGGACGTCCTCGCGCAGCTGCTCGAGCGTGTAGCCCTCGACGCCGCGACGGACCAACGCGCCGTGGTAGCGCGCCACCAGGTCCTCTTCGTGCCGCCGTCTCTCCTCCACCCCCAGGCAGCCACCGACGAAATAGGCCACGTCGGCCGCCGGCGCTCCCCACGCCGCCGTCTGCCAGTCGACCACCACCGGGCGCGCGCCACCGGGCTGGAACAAGAGATTGTCGAGGCGGAAGTCGCCGTGGCTCACCGTGCTCGGACCGGCGCGCCAGGCGAGCCAGTCGCCGATGTGCTCGACGAACAGGCGGCACAGCTCCTGGTGCTCGGGCGCCAGCGCGCCCTCGTAGCGCTCGAGGAACCCGGGCAACAGGCCCGACACCAGCGCGGTGAGCAGCGCGTCGGACTCGGGGGTGGCGCGGTTCAGCCATTCGAGCGCGGCCAGCTCGGGCGACTCCCAGCACGGCGCGTGCAGGCCCGCCATCTCCTCGAGCACGGCTGATGCCGTGGCGGGATCGCAGGCGGCGATCTGGTCGCCCTGGACGCCGTCGGCGATGTCCTCGAGCAGGAGCGTGAACCACCCGGTGTCGGGCTCGACCTCGGCCAGGTACGCCTCGGGCAACCGGGCGCCGACGCGCGGCGCCACCTCGCGGTAGAAGCGGACCTCGATCTCGTAGGCCCGCAAGGCCAGACCGGTGGCCCGGCTCTGGTCGTCGGCCGAGGCGAACTTGCCCACGACGGCCCTCGGGCCCGCCCCGGACGGCTCGTAGGTCAGCGAGAAGCGCGTCGTGCTCGCCATCTGACCGGTGCCGATGGCCTCCGCGGTGAATGCCGTCACCCGGGCGCCCGGTGCCAGCGCGCCCGAAGCCGCCAAGGCGTCGGTCAGCCACCTCGCGGTGACGTCGGTGGGGAGCCGGAGCAGGTTCGGTACGTCCATCACGGGGGCTCAGGCATCAGGGGCGCTCAGGAGAGCCCGAGAACGCGCAAGGCGTTCGTCCGCAGGAACTTGGGCCACACGTCGTCGGAGAAGCCGACGTCCGGCATCTCGCGCATGATGCGTTCGAGCGAGAGGCCCATGGGGAAGTACCCGGCGTACATCACCTTGTCCGCCCCGCGGGTGTTGGCGTAGTCGATCACGTCGCGGGGGTAGTACCTGGGGGCGAACGCGCTGGTCGAGTAGTGCAGGCCGGGCCACTTGAGCATGAGCTTGACCGCGAGCTCGGTCCACGGCTCGCACCCGTGACGGGTCACGAACACGAGCTCGGGAAAGTCGAACATGACCTCGTCGATGAGCTCGACGTGCTGGCACGCCGCCTTGAGCCGCGGCCCCGGGACGCCGGCGCAGCAGAACACGGGAAGGCCGAGCTCGACGCACTTGGCGTAGATCGGGTACATCTTCTTGTCGTTGATCGGTACCTGCGGGAAGGTGCCGGCCGGGAAGACGCTGACGGCGCGGATCCCGTGGGACTCGAAGTCCTCGATGATCCGCGCGACCCCTCTCATGCCTTCGTTGGGATCGGCCGAGGTCGAGGGGACGAATCGGTCGGGGTGGAGCTTCAGCGCCTTGACGCCGAGCCCCTCGGCATCGCCGAGACCGATCATGCCCCGCTCCACCCCCCACAGATCCATCTCGCGCAGTGTGACACCGATCGGGTCCTCCACGCCCTCGAGCTCCCGCCCGGGCACCTCCTTGAACATGTACTCGACCGGGAAGGCGAACTGCTCCTTCGATTCGGCGTCCCTCGTCTGCCGCGTGATGAAGCGGTAGGCCTCTTTCATGTCCCGATGGGCGAAGCCGATCATGGTGTCGACGATCCCGATGTCGGCCGGCAATCCCATAGGGCCGCCAAGCGTACGGCGACCGGGCGCCGGCCGAGGGACCCGGGGCGGCCTGGCGGTACCGGCCGGCGCGACCGCTCGAAGCGCACTGCTACGCTCCGAATAGTTATGCAAACACAACCATCAGGGCTGGGACCTGCATCGGCGGGTGCACCCGTGGCGGCACCGGTGGCGGCACCGGCCATCCACGAGCTCTCCCGAGGCCGGCGGGTCGGGATCCTGCTCATCTGCTCCATGAGCCTTCTGATCGTCGGCCTCGACGTGACGATCGTCAACGTGGCGCTGCCGTCCATCGGGCACGACCTCGGCGCCTCGGTCTCGGGGCTGCAGTGGGTGGTCGACGCGTACACGCTCGTGCTGGCCAGCCTCCTCATGCTGTCGGGCTCCACCGCGGACAGGCTGGGACGGCGGCGCACCTTCGTCGTCGGACTCTCGGTCTTCTCGGCCGGCTCCCTGCTCTGCAGCCTGGCCCCCAGCCTCGGCCTGCTCGTGGTGTTCCGCATGCTGCAGGCCGTCGGCGGGTCGATGCTCAATCCGGTGGCGATGTCCATCATCACGAACACGTTCACCGACCCGAGGGAGCGCGCCCAGGCCGTCGGCGTCTGGGGCGCCGTCGTGGGCATCTCCATGGCCCTCGGCCCGATCGTCGGCGGCCTCCTGGTCACCTCGGCGGGGTGGCGCTCCATCTTCTGGATCAACATCCCGGTCGGCCTGGTCGCCATCACGCTGGCCCTGCGCTCCATCCCCGAATCCAAGGCGCCGAGAGCCCGCCGTTTCGATCCCGTCGGCCAGCTGTTCATGATCGTGCTCTTCGCCACCCTCACCTTCGGGATCATCGAGGCACCCCGGCGCGGCTGGTCGTCGCCGGCCATCGTCGTGTCGTTCTGCCTGGCGGCGACGGCCCTCGTCGGGCTGATCCTCTACGAACCGCGCCGCGAGGACCCGCTCGTCGACGTGCGGTTCTTCCGGTCCATCCCCTTCACGTCCGCCACGATCACTGCGGTCGCCGCCTTCGCGGCTCTCGGCGGCTTCCTGTTCCTCAACACGCTGTACCTGCAGGAGGTGCGAGGCCTGTCCCCCCTCCAGGCCGGAGTCGACACCCTTCCCATGGCCGCCATGACCGTCCTGGCCTCGCCGGTCTCGGGACGGATCGTCGGGCATCGGGGCGCCCGGATCCCCCTGGTCCTGGCGGGCATCGGACTGACCGCGGCATGCGCCATGCTGGCGAGCATCGACGCCGTCACGCCGTTCACCTGGCTCTTCGTCGCCTACGTCGTCTTCGGGCTCGGCTTCGGCCTGGTCAACGCTCCCATCACCAACGCGGCCGTGTCGGGGATGCCGCGGGCCCAGGCGGGCGTGGCCTCCGCCGTGGCGTCGACGTCACGCCAGGTCGGACAGACACTGGGCGTGGCCGTCGTGGGCGCGCTCGTCACCACGCAGGTGAAGGGATCGGCGGTCGACGCCGGCTTCGCCACGGCGACGCACGCCGCGTGGTGGATCCTGGCGGCATGCGGCGCTGTCGTCCTCGTCCTCGGGCTGGTGGCGACGTCCCGACGCGCGCTGGCGTCCGCCCGTCGCACGGCGGCGGAGCTGAACCCCGAGATGCTGGCCCATGCACAGCCCGGAGCGCGGTGACGACCCCCGTGGAGCCGTCCGCTGCGGCACGCCAGGCGTGGACGACGATGTGCGAACTCGTCCTGCACAACGTGCGCCGACGCGAGGCCTCCGAAGCGCTGGGCATGAGCTTCGGGAGGATCCGGGCGCTCCGCCGGCTGGCCGCGGCCCCGATGGCGATGTCGGAGCTGGCCTCGGCGCTCGGCATCGACGCGCCGTACGCCACCGTCGTCGTCGACGATCTGGAGTCCCAGGGTCTGGTGTTCCGTCGCCCCCACCCTCTCGACCGCCGGGCCCGCATGGTGGAGGTGACGCGCAAGGGGAGGCAGCTCGCCGCCAGGGCCGACGGGATCCTGGGGACGCCGCCGCCGGCGTTCAGCGCCCTCGGGGCAGGGGACCTCGAAGCGCTGGCCGGCGTGCTGGCGAAGATCGGAACGGGCGAAGGGACCTGACCGGCTGGAGTCGGCGTGCTCAGGAGGCCGGCCTCATCCGTCCCCTCCGACCACGGCCAGTGAGGGCCTGACCGGAGACGGGGCGCGTGCGGCGTGGTGGCGCACCAGCAGCTTGCCCCCCTCCCAGAGCACGAAGAGGCCGAGCGCGGGCACGAGGGCCCAGCCGAATTCGCGCACGTTGAGCTGGGTGGTGTCGAGCAGGCGCCGCAGCGCGTCCATCTGCGTCGTGAGGACGGCCAAGGCGAACTCGACGATGAGGGCCCGGTTCATCTGCCGGCTGTCGAAGGTGGCGGTCCTCAAGATGGACTCGGTCTCGCTGCGGCACTCGAGCGCGGCGACGATCAGGCACAGGGCGAACGTCGTGAAGGCGATGGAGTTGCCGACCGCCTCGCTGTGGAAGTGCTCCGTGCCGAGCTGGATCATGGCGAGCAGGCCGATGGTGATGGCCAGCCCCGACAACCCGACGGTGATCAGCAACCGTGGGGTCAGGACCGACTCGCCGCGTGGCTTGGGCACCTGGGCCATGAGCCCGGGCGTCTCGAGATCGAAGCCGAGGGCGAAGCCGAAGGCGGCGTTGACCACGAAGTGGGTCCACAGGACCTGGGCCGGGTTGAAGGGCGCTCCGTCGGCGATGTTGAAGAGGGAGGCGCCGAGGAAGGTCAGCACGAAGACGACCAGCAGCACCAGTACGAACCGGATGTACTTGGTGAGGTTGTCGAAGATCTTGCGGCCCTGCTCGACCGCGTAGACGATCGTGGCGAAGTTGTCGTCGGAGAGGATCATCCGTCCGGCGTTCTTGGCCACCTCGGTGCCGCTCCCCATGGCGATGCCGATGTCGGCCGCCTTGATGGCCGGCGCATCGTTGACCCCGTCGCCGGTCATGGCCACGACGGCACCCTTCTTCTTCAAGGTGTCGACCAGCAGGACCTTGTGCTCGGGAGCGACGCGGCCGACCACGCCGATGTCGTCGATCCGCTCGAGGCGCTCGGACTCGGAGAGCGCGGCGAAATCGGAACCCAAGATGGCCTCGCCCGGAATGCCGACCTGCGCGGCGATGGCCGCCCCCGTGGTGACGTCGTCGCCGGTGATCATGCGGACGCGGATGTGGGCGTCCTGGGCCTCTTTCACCGATTGCCTCGACTCGGCCCGCGGCGGGTCGACCATGCCGACCAGCGCCGTCATCTGCAGATCGGTGACGAAGGTCAAGAGATCGCCGGCCGGGTCGAAGGCGGACGGGTCGATGTCGCGGCGGGCGGCGGCCATCACCCGCTCGCCCAGGCGGGCCATACGCTCGATGTTCGCCTGAGCCCGGCCGGCCAGGTCGGCGTCCCACGGGACGGAGCCGCCGCCGGAGAGGGCGGTGGTGGCCCGGTCCATCACGGCCGGTGCCGCCCCCTTCACGAAGCAGCGGACCACCTGGTGCCCGGACCCGTCGACGACCTGGTGGAAGGTCGCCATCAGCTTGTAGGTCGGGTCGAAGGGGAGCGTGGCGAGGCGCGGCAGGTGCTCACGGGTGGCGTCGACGTCGATCCCGGCCTTGTGGCCGAGCACGAGCAAGGCCCCCTCGGTCGGGTCGCCCACCACCGCCCCTTGGGCCACCTCGGCGTCGTTGGCCACCACGAAGGGCAACACGGCGTCCTCGATGGTGTCGGTCGTCCCGGCAGCATGCTGCACGTGTCCTTCGAGGCCGTAGCCAGAACCGGTGACCGTGTAGCGGTCGGTAGGGTCGACGACTTCCACCGCGGTCATCTGGTTCATGGTCAGGGTGCCCGTCTTGTCGGAATTGATGGCCGAGGTGAAGCCCAGGGTCTCGACGGCCGGCAGCTCCTTGACCAGCGCGTTGCGCTTGGCCAGCTCGACGCTCCCGAGCGAGAGGATGACCTGGGTGACCGTGGGCAACGCCTCGGGGATGGCCGCGATGGCGAGCGTCACGGCCGCCACGAACAATGCGTCCCAGGCCTCGCCGCGGCTGCGGCCGAGGGCGAACATCACGATCATGGTGAGCCCGGCGGCCGCCACGATCCACAGGGTCAGGGTGTTGAGCTCCCGGGTGAGCGGGGACTGCTCCTTGGCCGTGGCCGAGAGCATCCCCGAGATCTTGCCCATCTCGCTGTCGGCCCCGGTGGCGGTGACGAGCATCAGGCCGCTGCCGTGCGTCACCGGGGTGTTCATGAAGGCCATGTTCACCTGGTCCCCCGGCGCGAGGCCGGCGCCGTCGAGACCCGCCGTCTGCTTCTGGGCCGGCACGCTCTCGCCCGTCAGCGCCGACTCGTCGACCTGGAGCGCTGTCGCCTCGATCAATCGCCCGTCGGCGGGGACCTCGTCGCCGGCGGCCAGGAGCACGACGTCGCCCACCACCACCTGCTCGGCGGGAATCTCGAGCTCCGTCCCGTCGCGGCGTACCCGCGCCGTGATCTTCATCATGGACTTGAGCGCGTTCATGGCACTCTCGGCCTTGCCCTCCTGGCGGAGCCCGACCACGGCGTTCACCACGGTCAGCACGACGAGCAGGATCCCGGTGTTCCACTGCCCGACGATCATGGAGACGACGGCCGCCCCGACCAGGATCAACTGCATGTAGGTGCGGTACTGGTCGACGAAGCGGAGCCATCCCGGCTTCGCCTTCTCCTCGGGGAGCGCGTTCGGCCCGTGGGAGGCCAGGAGCTGGTCGGCTCGCCCCGACGTCAGCCCGACCGCGGGGTCGACGCCCAGCGCCGCCGCCACCTCGGTGCCCGGGCGCGAGTACCACGCCGATTGCGAGAGCTCGTCCGGTGGTACCTGCGCCAGGTCGGTCACGGTCAGCTCCTTGTCCGGTGCCTGATCCGTTCAGGGTGTTCTCGGCACTCTCGGACAGCAAGGGTCCAACGTCCCATGTCGCGGGCCGGTCTCCGTGGGACCTTGGACCCTACGGACGGCTGTCCGAGCAGCGCACGATCGAGGGTGGACGCCCGTGCCATCAGGCGTCCTTTCCACACCCGCATGTTGAACCCGCAGAGTGAAACGGAGTCGACCATGAACGACCGGGGCCACGGCTGGATCTTGTTCTCCGCCATCGTGCTCGGCGTCGCCGGGATCATGAGGATCTTCGACGCCATCTGGGCCTTCCGCTACCACGGCGCCGTACCCGAGAACCTCCAGGCGGCGCTCTTCGGCCACAGCCTCAAGACCTACGGATGGGTCTACCTGATCGTCGGGATCGTGCTCATCCTCTGCGCGCTGGCCCTGATGAGCGGTTCCCAGCTCGCACGCTGGCTGGGGATCGTCGCCGCTGCCATCGCGGCCATCAGCGCCGTGTGGTGGATGCCCTACTACCCGCTGTGGTCGATCACCTACGTCGGCCTCGGGGTGGCGGTCATCTACGCCCTCGCCGCGTACGGAGGGCGGGGGGCGTCGCTCACCCCGGAGCAGGCGAGGGCGCTCGCCGAGTGACCCCCGGCCGGGTCAGGTGACGTGGACGTCGCAGAGACCTGAGTTCCCAGTTCAGCCAGTCATGTCGGAACGGTCGCCGCATGGACGGACTCATGGAAGAGCAGAGCAAGGGTGCAGTACCGCCGGCGGCCCCGCGACCAGCCGAGGCCGCACACCGCGCGGCATCGCCCGTGGTTCTCCACCATGCCGGGTCGACGTTGCTCCCAAAGCCGGTCTCGCATCCGCGCTCCGTCGTGCTTGCACCGGGCTCACCAGGATCCGCTGGTTTGCGGCAGTTCGTGGCGGTGATGCCGACTGCGCTCGGCTTCCCGGCGACGACACCTGGTTGCCTCACTGACCGCGGGACTTCTGCGACCGGCCTTGCTCCGATCGGCTCACCCCGTTGAACGTCACGGCGGTACGCCGAGAGCAACTCAGGACTGCTCAGCAGATGGTCAGTTGACGTGGATCCCCGAGATCGCCCGGGAGATCACCAGCCTCTGGACCTCCGAGGTCCCTTCGAAGATGGTGTAGATCTTCGAGTCGCGGTGCCACTGCTCGACCGGGTTCTCCCGGACGTAGCCGTACCCGCCCAGGATCTGGATGGCCTGCTCGGTCACCCAGACCGCGTTCTCGCCGGCGTAGAGCTTCGACATGGACCCCTCGCCGCTCTCGAACTTCTTCCCGGTGGACGCCATGTTGGCGGCCCGGTGCACGAGCAGGCGGGCGGCGTCGGTGTGCATCTTCATGTCGGCCAGCTTGAAGGCGATGGCCTGGTTCTCGATGATCGCCCGGCCGAACTGCTTGCGTTCCTTGGCGTAGTCCAGCGCGTACTCGTAGGCCGCCCGGGCGATGCCGACGGCTTGCGCACCGACGATCGGACGGGACGCCTCGAATGTCGCCATGGCCGCCTGCGTCGACGTCCGCTTGCCCTCCCTGGCGCGGGCCAGGCGCTCGTCGAGCTTCTCCTTGCCGCCGAGCAGGCAGCGGCCGGGGACGCGGCAGTCGTCGAGCACGACCTCGGCGGTGTGCGAGGCCCGTATGCCCATCTTCTTGAACTTCTGGCCCTGCGCGATGCCCGGCGTTCCCTCGGGTACCACGAAGCTGGCCTGTCCCCGACTGCCGAGCGACGGATCGACGGAGAGGACCAGGACGTGTGTGTTGGCGATCCCGCCGTTGGTGATCCAAGTCTTGGTGCCGTTGAGCACCCACTCGTCCTTTGCCTCGTCGTAGACCGCCCGCGACTTCAGCGAGGAGACGTCCGAGCCGGCGTCCGGCTCGGAGACGCCGAAGGCGGCCAGCTTCACGTCCTCGGGCGTGCCGAAGCACTGGGGGATCCACTCCCCGATCTGCTCCGGGGTGCCGTTGGCGAAGATCCCGGCGACCGCCAGGGTCGACCCGAAGATGGCCAGGGCGATACCGGCATCGCCCCAGCTCATCTCCTCGTTCACGAGGCACATCAACAGACCGGTCGGGTCCGCGAAGCACTGGGCGATGAAATCGAATGAGTACAGCCCGTTGCGCGCCGCCTCCTCGATGATCGGCCAGGGCGTCTCCTCACGCTCGTCCCACTCGCGCCCGGCCGGTCGGACGACGTCCTCGGCGAAGTCGTGGACCCACTTCTGGATCTGGAGCTGGTCTTCGTTCAACTCGAGCGAGTAGTCGGACATCGTCGCCTTCCTTCGTGCTGGCCCCCTGCACCGCCCCCGGTGGTCCCCGGTTCCCCGGGAAACAGCTCCCACGGGGTCGGTTCCCAACGAGTCACTCTGTTACTCCAGAGTAACCTACGGGTCGGTAACCGCTGCGCGCGGACGAGGAGCACGCCGGTTGAACAGGGACGACGCCGGTTGAACCGGGAAGATGCCGGTGGAACCGGGGCGATGCCCTCAGCGGCGAACGGCCGTTCCTTCGGCCGTGTCCTCGACCGTCCAGCCCAGCCCGACGAGCTGGTCACGCAGGGCGTCGGCCCGGGCGAAGTCCTTCTCCCGGCGGGCGGCGTCGCGCTCGGCCACCAGGCGCGCCGTGTGCTCGTCGACCTCGGGCGCGGCACCGCGCAGGGGGAGCCCGAGCGCCGCGGCCAGGAGGGCGGCGGTGCGGGCCAGCCGCGCGCCGGCGGCCTGGTCACCGGAATCGGCGCTCGAGTTCGCCGCGCTGACGAGCTCGAAGATGCCGGCCAACGCGCCGGGCGTGTCGAGGTCGTCGTCCATGCGGGCGTGGAAGGCGGCGAGCGCGTCGGGGTCGGCACCGGAGCCGTCGCGCCGCTCGACCACGAAGCCTCCCTCGCTCCCGGCCAGCAGGTCGCCGAGGCCGAAGCGACGGGCCAGCACATCGAGTCGGCCGAGCGCCTTCTCGGCGTCGGCGATGGTCGCTGCGGTGACCTCGATGGGCGAGCGGTAGTGGGCGCGCAGCACCAGCAGCCGGTAGGCCCGACCGTCGCAGCGTGCCAGCAGATCGGTGAGCGAGGTGAAGTTGCCCAGCGACTTGGACATCTTGGTGCCCTCGACCTCGACCCATCCGTTGTGGACCCAGTGCCGTGCGAAAGGCCGGTCCTCCGCCGCAGCCTGGGCCCGTTCGTTCTCGTGATGCGGGAAGGCCAGGTCCTGGCCGCCGCCGTGGATGTCGAAGCCGTCACCGAGGAGATCGAGCGACATCACGACGCACTCGGTGTGCCACCCGGGGCGGCCGGCGCCCCAGGGGGCGTCCCAGGACGGCTCGCCCTCCTTGGCCTTCTTCCACACCGCGAAGTCGAGCGGCGACCGTTTCTCCTCGTTCTCCTCCACCCGGGCACCGGCGCGCAGGGAGTCGAGGCTCTGCCGGGCCAGCAGGCCGTAGCCGTCGACCCGGCCCACGTCGAAGTAGACGCCGTCGGACGTCTCGTACGCCACGCCGCGGGCCACCAGGTCGGCGACGAAATCGACCATCTTGGCGACGTAGGCCGTGGCGTGCGGCGAGTCGTCGGGTCGGAGGAGACCCAGCCCGTCCATGGCCTCCCACCAGCGTGCCTCGAATTCGGTCGCCACCTCCGGTTCGGTTCTGCCCTGCTCGCGGGCGCGCCTGATGATGTTGTCGTCGACGTCGGTGATGTTCGACACGTAATGGACGGCCAGCCCGCAGTAGAGCAGGTAGCGCCGGAGCACGTCGAAGACGAGGTTGTAACGACCGTGCCCGATGTGGGGCAGGTCGTAGACGGTCGGCCCGCACACGTACATGGACGCCTCGCCCTCGCTGCGGAACTCGACCGGGCGCACGGTGCCCGTCGCGGTGTCGTGGAGGCGCAGCACCCGGGTACGGTAACCCGATCATGTCGACCCCCGTGACCGGCGCCCCGCGCGTGCCCGACAAGCCCACCCTCGACGGGCTCGAGGACCGCTGGGCGCCCGCCTGGGACGAGGCGGGCACCTACCGCTTCGACCCGACCGCCACCCGGGAGGAGATCTTCTCCATCGACACACCCCCGCCGACCGTGTCGGGGTCCCTGCACATGGGATCGGTCTTCGGGTACGTGCAGACCGACGCCATCGCCCGCTACCGGCGCATGCGGGGACGCACGCTCTTCTATCCGATGGGGTGGGACGACAACGGCCTCCCGACCGAGCGCCGCGTGCAGACGTACTTCGGGGTCTCCTGCGACCCCTCCTTGCCCTACGACCCCGACTTCAGGCCACCGGTGGAGCCCGGCAAGGAGACGGTTGCGGTGAGCCGACCCAACTTCATCGCGCTGTGCCACGAGCTGACCTCCCGCGACGAGCTCGCCTTCGAGGAGCTGTGGCGCCGGATCGGGCTGTCGGTGGACTGGGGTCTCGGCTACGCCACCATCGACGACCGGAGCCGGCGGACGAGCCAATTGATGTTCCTGCACAACCTGGCGCGGGGAGAGGCCTACTCCTCGGAGGCCCCGACCATGTGGGACGTCGACTACCAGACTGCGGTAGCCCAGGCCGAGATGGAGGACCGCGAGCTCCCTGGCGCCTATCACCGACTGCGCTTCGACGACATCGAGATCGAGACGACGAGGCCCGAGCTGGTCGCGGCCTGCGTCGCCCTGGTGGCCCACCCCGACGACGCGCGCTACCGGCAACGGTTCGGGACCACCGTGCACACACCGCTCTTCGGGGTGGAGGTGCCCGTGCTGGCGCACCACCTGGCCGAACCCGACAAGGGATCCGGGATCGCCATGATCTGCACGTTCGGGGACGTCACCGATGTGATCTGGTGGCGGGAGCTCGATCTGCCGACGCGGAGCATCGTCACGCGTTCGGGGCGCATCAGCGAGTCACCGCCTCCCGGCGTGCCCGACGGGGAGGCCTGGCGGGCCATCGCCGGCCGCACGGTCCGGCAGGCCCACCGGACCATCGTCGAGATGTTGGCGGCCACCGGGGCGATGGTCGGCGATCCGCGTCCGATCACGCACCCGGTCAAGTTCTACGAACGGGGCGACCGGCCACTCGAGATCGTGACCAGCCGGCAATGGTTCATCCGCAACGGCGGACGCGACGAGCAGCTGCGCCGTCACCTGCTCGCGCGGGCCGAGGAGCTCGACTGGCATCCGCCCTACATGAAGGTGCGCTACGACGACTGGGTCAACGGCCTCAACGGTGACTGGCTGATCAGCCGCCAGCGCTTCTTCGGGGTGCCGATCCCGGTCTGGTACCCGCTCGGATCCGACGGCACCCCCGACTACACGGCGCCCATCGTCCCCGACGAGACCCGCCTCCCGGTCGACCCCACCACCGACGTGCCCGACGGCTACACCGAGGACCAGCGCGGCGCACCGGGCGGCTTCGCCGGCGACCCCGACGTCATGGACACCTGGGCCACCTCGTCGGTCACCCCCCAGATCGCCTGCGGCTGGGCCGACGACCCGGCGCGCTTCGGCGCCACCTTCCCGATGGACCTGCGGCCGCAGGGGCCCGAGATCATCCGCACCTGGCTCTTCTCGACGCTCCTGCGTTCGCACCAGGAGCACGACACGGTTCCCTGGCGGCACACGACCATCAACGGATGGATCCTGGACCCTGACCGCAAGAAGATGTCCAAGTCCAAGGGCAACGTGGTGACGCCCATGGCGCTCCTCGAGGAGTTCGGCTCCGACGCCGTGCGGTACTGGGCCTGCAACGGACGGCCCGGGACCGACACCGCCTTCGACACCGGCGTGATGAAGATCGGCCGGCGCCTCGCCATCAAGGTGTTGAACGCCTCGAAGTTCGCACTGGGGCGGCTGGGCGAGGGCCCGCCGCCCGGCATCGACGCGGTCGCGGCGCCGCTCGACGCCGCACTGCTGTCGGGACTGGCCACCCTGGTCGACGCCGCCACGGCGGCGCACGAGTCCTTCGACTACGCACGGGCGCTCGAGCTGACGGAGAGCTTCTTCTGGGCGTTCTGCGACGACTACGTCGAGCTGGTGAAGGCCCGTGCCTACGGCGAGGGTGATGCGGCGGGGACGGCTTCGGCGCGCGCGGCGCTGGCCGTCGCCCTCTCGGTCCTGCACCGCCTCTTCGCGCCGTACCTGCCCTTCGTCACCGAGGAGGTGTGGAGCTGGTGGCGGGAGGGCTCCGTGCACACCGCCCCCTGGCCCGTGGCGGCCGAGACGGGGCCGCACGCCGGCGCCGACACCACGGTCCTGACGGTGACGGCGGAGGTGCTGGGCGCGGTGCGGCGCGAGAAGACGGCGCACAAGCGCTCGATGCGGGCGCGGGTGTCCCGGCTCACCGTCGCCGGACCGCCCCGGACGCTCGACGCGGTGCAGGCTGCCCGCGGCGACCTGCTCGACGCCGGAGGAGTGGACGACCTGGTTCTCGCCCCCGCCGACGAGCTCAGCGTGCAGGTGGCTTTGGCCGAGCCGGACTGATCACCCCGGACCGATCACCCCGGACCGATCACCCCGGCCTCGCCGGCCCGGCGGACCGGCCGCTCAGAGGTAGGCCGTCTCGGCCGCGGCGGCCATCTCCTGTGGGGACCCCTCGTGGGCGATGCGGCCGTGCAACATGATGCCGGCGCGATCGGCGACACCGAGGGCGGTCGCGGCGAATTGCTCCACGATCACCACGGTGACGCCGCCGGCCGCGATGGCGGCGACGAGCTCGTAGAGGTGGCCCACGACGATGGGGGCGAGCCCCATGGAGATCTCGTCGAGCAACAAGAGCTTCGTCTCGCCGGCCAGGGCCCGCGAGATGGCGAGCATCTGCTGCTCGCCGCCCGAGAGCGTTCCGGCCAGCTGTTTGCGGCGCTCCTTGAGACGCGGGAACTGCTCGTAGGCGCGCGCCTCGACTTCAGCCGAGGAGATGCCGCCACGGTAGGTCCACATGCGCAGGTTGTCGCGCACGGTGAGGTTGGGGAACACCCCGCGACCCTCCGGGATGGCGATCACGCCCGCCCGCGCCAGCGCCTCGGGGGTCCAGGGCGAGGCCTGCACCCCGTCGACGGTCACGGCGCCGCGCGTGGGCCGGAGCCGGCCGTTGATGACCTTGAGCAGCGTGCTCTTGCCGGCACCGTTCGGTCCGAGCAAGGCGAAGACGCTCCCGCCGGGCACGTGCAGGTCGACACCGTGCAACACCTCGATGCGGCCGTAGGCGGCCCGCACACCGTCGACCGAGAGGCCGGCGCCCGCGCCGCCGGCGACGTCGGCTGCCCCGGCGAGCCCGCTCAGGGCCTGGCCGCCGGCGCTCACGGCTGGGCGGTGGGGTCGGCCCCCACGGGTGCACCGGTGCTCTGTCCGAGATAGGCCTCCTGCACGACGGGGTCGGTACGGACCTCGTCGGGGGTCCCGGAGGCGATGACCTCGCCGAAGTCGAGCACGTGGACGCGGTCGCACACCCGCATCACCAGCTCGGTGTCGTGCTCGACCAGCACGACGGCGCGGCCCTCGGAGGCGAGCGAGGTCAGCAGTCGACCGAGCGTGTCCGTCTCGCGCTCGTCGAGCCCCGAGCACGGCTCGTCGAGCAGGAGCACCTTGGGATCGGTCGACAGGGCACGGGCCAACTCGACCAGGCGGGCGGAGCCGGTGGGCAGTGACGACACGGGGGACGACGCGTCCTCGCCGATGCCGACGCGCTCGAGCAGCCCCACCGCGGCCGAGGCGCTGGACCGTCCGGTGGCCTCGAGCCCGACGCGCACGTTGTCGGTGGCGCTCAGCGTCGAGAACAGCTCCAGGCGCTGGAAGGTCCTGGCCAAGCCGAGCCGGGCGCGCCGGTGGGTCCGCTTGCGCGTCACCTCGGTCCCGGCCAGGAAGACCGAGCCCTTGTCGGCCCGCTGCAGGCCCGTGATGACGTTGAACAGCGTCGTCTTGCCCGCGCCGTTGGGCCCGATCAGCCCCGTCACCGTGCCCGGCTCGGCGCGCAGGGACACGTCGGTCAGCGCGGCGACGCCGCCGAAGCGAACGCTCACCTTCTCCACCTCCAGCGCGGCGGTGGCGGCGCTCTCAGGCGGCACTGGCCACCTCGTGGTCGACGAAGAGCTCCCGCGGCACGTCGGCCGTGTCGCCGAACGGGAGGTGGACGCGGTTGGTGAGCCACTCCATGCCCAAGATGCCCTCGGGGCTCTGCGCCAGGAGCACGATCCCGATGCCGGCGGCCAGGCCGGCGAGGTCGGCCAGCGAGGGTGGGAGATGCGTCTGGAGCACCGGGAGCACCGCGGCCGTCATGCCGCCGAGCAGGGCGCCCGACACCGTGCGCACCCCCCAGATGACGACCCAGAGGAGCAGGGTGAGGCTGCCGATGAACTGGACGTCGTTGGCGCCGATGCCACCCTGCTGTCCGGCGTAGAAGACGCCGCCGAGACCGGCCATGGCGGCCGAGAGGGCGAACACGATCACCTTGGTCCGGACCGAGTTCAGCCCCACCGTGGCGTAGGCGGCGGGCGAGTCGCTCATGGCGACCAGGCGACGGCCGAAGGCGCTCCGGCGCACCAGGCCCACCACCAGGGCGCACAGCGCGGCGGCCACCGCCACCTCGACCAGCATGGCCCGATCACTCACGCCGTGCATGAAGGGCAGCGGGACGCGCCCGACGTTGATGGAGGTGCCGTCGGGGATGACGGTGGAGTTGGAGAAGAAGGCCGAGTACATGACCTCGCCGAAGGCGAAGGTGGCCAGGGCGAGGTAGAGGCCGCGCAGGCGCAGGGCCGGCAGAGCGACGACCGCCCCGACAGCCCCGGAGACCACCACGGCCAGGACCAGGCCCCACCACGACCCCCCGCCGAAGGCCTTGCCCATGGTGTAGGCGCCGATGCCCATGAAGGTGAGCTGGCACAGTGACACCTGCCCGGCGTAACCGACGAGCAGGACCAACGACAGACCGACGATGCCGAAGGCCAGGCCCTGCGACATGGTGGCCAGGGCGGTCTCACCGACCATCGCCGCCAACACCGCGACGAGGGCGACCAGCAGGATGGCGCCGGCCACGGACTGACGGCCCGTCACCACCTTGGGCACCGGGCGCACCGAGAGCCGTCCGGCCGGCGCCAGGCGGGCGGCGGGAATGACCAGGAGGACCACGAACAGGAAGGCGACGGGGATGACCTCGGTCAGCACCGAGGCCAGGCCGGCGTTGATGTGCCCGGGCAGATAGCCGACGCAGTACTGGGTGATCAGCCCGAGCGCGATCGCCCCGACGAAGGTCATGGGAAGGTTGCGCAGCCGACCCACGACCGCGGCGGCGAAGCCGTTGAGCGCGAGCAGGGTGAGCTGGTCCGCCGTCAGACCGGTCTGCCCGACGATCGGGGCCAGCAGCACGCCGGCCAGGCCCGCCAGCATGAAGCCGATGGCCCAGCCCGTCTGCGACATTCGATACGGCTTGGCCCCCGACATGGCGACGAGCTCGGGGTCGTCGACCACCGCCCGCATGGCCACCCCGATACGGACGCGCCGGAGGAAGAGGCCGAGGGCCACGGACACCACCGCAGCGATGACGACGATCATGATCTCCTGGTACTGCAAGGTGACCCCGTTCGCCCCGAACAGATGGACCGACAGGACGGTGCCGTTGGCCTGGGTGAAATAGGGCGGTACCGAGCGGACGACGTCGGGGTTGCTCCAGAAGATCGTTGCGACACCGAGCAGGATCACGAGCAGGCCGAGGGAGACCATCAGGGACCGCTCGACCGAGGCGCCGTGGATGCGGCGGAAGAACACGAATTCGACGGCGACGGCGAGCACCGGCGCTTCGACCAGGACGACGAAGAGGATGGCCAGGAGGAAGGGCCAGTGCCACGCCTGCCAGAGCTGCCAGTAGCTGAAGGCGGCCACGGCGCCGACGGCACCCTGGGCGAAGTTGAAGACGCCGGTCGTGTTGTACGTCACGACCAGTCCGGTGGCCAAGATGGCGTAGACGGCACCGCTGACGATGCCGAGGACGGTGAAGGCGAGGAACGTGCTCACGATCCCCTCACCTCATCGACGACGTCCCCCGGGCACCCCACGGGCGCAGCTTACGACTTCGTCGTCGGGGCGTAGTAGTAGGAAGTGTTGCAGTCGAAGCCCTTCTTGGGCATCACCCGCACGAACTTGCCGTTCTTGATGGTGGCCATCATGTAGCACCCCGACGGCTTCTTGCCCGCCGGGTTGGTGGGCGAGACCATCCCGGACGCGTCGAAGCTGGTGATCTTCTTGAGCTGGTCGATCACCGCGCCCCGGGTGGGGTGCGGGCCGGCCGCCTGCAGGGCCTGGACGAAGAGCTGCGCGGAGGCCCAGCCGAAGAGGGTGTAGAGGTCGGGGACCCACGACGAGTTCACCTTCTTCGTGTACTTCAAGAACAGCTTGTCCGCCGGCAGCTTGGCTGCGTCCTCGCCCAGGTAGAGCGGGAAGGCCTGTCCGATCATGATGCCGTTGGTCGCGGCGGGGCCGCCGGCGTGGGAGATGAACTGCTTGGCGTAGACGGGGCCCCCGGAGAAGACCAGCCCGGGGTGCCAGTTCTGCGTCTGCATGTTTTGGACGAAGATGGCCGCATCCTGCCAGTCGATGCCGGTGAGGTCCACCGCGTTGACGCCCTTGTTCCGCATGTTGATCACGTCGGTCGTGAAGTTGCTCTGCAGCGGGTTGATGTTGTCGACGTACGCCACCTTGTAGCCCAGCGACTTGGCGGCGGCGAGCTCGCCGTTCACCTGGGCCTCGGCCGAGGTCGTGTCCGAGACGATGGTTCCGATGGTCATGTCCTTCGGGAAGTGCTTCTTGTAGTACTGCCAAGGGCCGAGGCTCGACCCGAGCACGGTGGGGTCGGCGCTGAAGTCGTTCGGGAGCGCCCCCGCGCTGGGATCGAGCGTCACCGACACGTCGGGGACGGCCGGGTTGGCGGCCAGGGCCTTGCAGCCGTAGCCGTCGAAGAGCGAGAAGCTGCCCACCAGCGCGAAGTCGCTGTTGATGGCCTGCTGGGTCTCGGTCAGGTTCTGCTGGCCGCTGAAGGCGTCGTCCTTGGCATCGACCTTGAGGGTCCGGCCGTTGACGCCGCCCTTCGAGTTGATGTAGTCGAAGTACGCCTTCGCTCCGATGGAGGCGCCCTCGAAGAGGCCGGGCACCGGCCCCGAGATGATCGAGACGTTGCCCACCGTCACCGTCTTGGGCGTGATCCCGGTGGTGGCCGCGTTCTGCGCCGCCGTGGCCGGCGACGTGACCGGGCAGGTGTTCGACGAGTTGGGCGCCGCCCCGGCCGGGCCCGCCGACACCGCGGCTCCCGCCCCGACGACCAGCGTGCCGGCGAGCAGCGATCCGCCGAGCAGACCACGGAGCGCGCGGCCCGCCTCGACGCGCCCGCCGCGCCGGCCAGAGTCGTACGTCTGCGTCTTCCCCACAGCCACCCCTTTGTCCTCTCCTCACCCCCGCCGTGGCCCGCCCTCGTGACGGGAGGGGGTCGCGATGGGATCTGACTCTATGTCAGATACTTTTCGCGCGGGCGTCGGTTCCGTGACCGCCCGCCCGGCGGGCGGCGGTCACGGCTGCCTCGAGGAAGTCCCCCACGGCCGACGTCGTGGCCTGGCAGCGCAGCGATGCGAGCACGTCGAACGCATGTTGCGCCAGGGGGAGCTCGGCATAGGCCACCGGCGAGCGCGAGACCGCCCGGAGGCGCCGCACGAAGGTCCGGGCCGTCTCGACAGGGACCAGTGTGTCGTTGCTCCCCTGCAGGACGAAGAACGGCGGCGCGTCGGCCCGGGTCCTGAAGGTGGGCGAGGCGCCGCGGAAGACCTCGGGGTGGTCGGACTCCTTGCGCTTCATGACCGACTTCTCGAGCATGGCGACCAGGCCCGATCCGAACCGGGACGCCTCGGGCGAGCTGGTCAGGTCCATGACGCCGTAGAAGGGCACACAGGCCTGGACGGTCGTGTCCGTGGTCTCGAAGCCCGGCTGGAACTCGGGGTCGCCGGCGGTCAACGCGAGAAGGGCACAGAGGTGCCCGCCGGCCGAACCGCCGCTCACGGCCACGAAGGCGGGATCGCCGCCGTACTCGGCGATGTGCTCCTTCACCCAGACCAACGCCCGCTTGACGTCGACCATGTGCTCGGGCCACGTGGCCTTCGGGCTCAGGCGGTAGTTGACCGCCACGCAGACCCAACCCCGGGCCACGAGCTCGAACATCATGGGCTTGCCCTGCTCGCGTTTGTCCCCGATGACCCAGGCCCCGCCGTGGATGTAGACCATCACCGGCGCGCCGTCGGGTGGGGCCGGACGCGAGCGATAGACGTCGAGGCGGTGACGGCGGATGCCGTCACCCCAGTAGTCCACGTTGAAGGTGGCCTCGACCGCACGGGAACGGAAGGGCACCGCCCTGGTCACCCGCCACCAGCGTCCCCACGTCGGTGCCGTGGGCTTCTCGGGTACCGGGAAGGCCTCGGACCGGACCTCGGCGAGGGCGGCAGCGGTGACGCCCGCGGCGCGCAGGCCGGAGAGCCCAAGGCCCGCCAACCCGGCCCAATCGACCAGGGCCACCGCCAGCCCGAGCCAGCCCGCCCAGTTGTCGAGGGCACCGTAGGTGACGAAGAGCGCGGTGGCGACGACCTGCCAGACGATGTTCTGGAACGAGAGCTCTCCGGCGATCCAGCCGCAGGTGAAGCTGAGCACGGTGAACGGCTCGTGGCGGATCGGGCGGTAGGCCAGTGCGACGGCGGCCGCGCCCACGAGCGTCACCGCGAGGTAGGCGTAGGGCACGCCTCCATCTTCCCAAGAACCAGGGCGCCCCGAGGACCGGTGCGCCCCGAGGACCGGCGCGCCCAGGCGACCGGCGCGCCCAGGCGCTGATGGGCGCCTGCCGGTCGGCCCTGGTGAGAGCGTTTTCCCGTTTGCCGGGGGCGGGCGTTGGCGCGAGGTTATGCGCAGCGACCACGACGAGGAGAGTCGATGACCCCCGAACGGCTGACCGGGCTCGATGCGAGCTTCTTGTACATGGAGACGCCGACCCTGCACATGCACGTGGCCATCACCGCGGTCTTCGACCCCGAGACCGTGCCGGGAGGCTATTCCTTCCGGCGCATCCGCCAGCTCATCAACGACAGGATCCCGCTGGCGCCGGTGTTCCAACGGCGCCTGGTCGAGGTGCCGATGCGGCTCGGCCATCCGGTCTGGGTCGACGATCCCGAGTTCGACATCGACAACCACCTGCGCCGGGCCGCGCTGCCGGCACCCGGTGGCATGCGCGAGCTGGGCGACTTCGCGGGCGACGTCATCAGCCGGCAGCTCCACCGCGACCGGCCGCTGTGGGAGATGTGGATCGTGGAGGGCGTCGAGAACGGCAAGGTCGCTCTCGTCGCCAAGATGCACCACAGCACCATCGACGGCGTGTCGGGGGCCGAGCTTCTCGGCGTCCTGTTCGACCTCGAACCGGTTGCAGTCGATGCGGCCACGCGAACCGGACGCCAACTCGACGCCCGCATCCCGTCGGGCTTCGAACTCGTCTCGCAGGCGATGATGGCGCGCCTGGTGGCGCCCTTCGACATCGGACGGATGCTCGTGCGCACCACGCGGAGCGTCCTCGGCATTCGGCGTCTCCGACAGAGCCAGACGGCCAAGGCCGCGCTCCCCCTCACCGCGCCGCGGACCTCCATCAACGCCGCCGTTCACGCGCGCCGACGGGTCGCGTTCGCCGCAGCCAGCCTGGCGGACGCCAAGGCCCTCAAGAACGCGATGGGAACGACGGTGAACGACGTCGTCCTGGCCGTGTGTGCCGGCGCGCTGCGCACGTATCTGCTGGCGGGCGACGAGCTGCCCGAGATCCCGCTGGTCTCGGTCGTCCCGGTCTCGGTGACACCGGACGTCGCCGAGCTGAAGGGCTCCAACAAGGTCTCGGCCATGTTCGTCCAGCTCCCCTGCCACGTGGACGACCCGCTCGAACGCCTCCGCCTCATCCACGAGGGAACCAGGGGCGCCAAGGAGGAGCACCGGGCCCTGGGGGCGACCATGCTCCAGAACTGGGCCGAGCACGCCACGCCGAACGTCTTCGCGGCGGCGGCACGCCTCTATACGGGTATGAAGATGGCGGACCGCCACCGGCCCATCGCCAACCTCGTGATCTCCAACGTCCCTGGCCCCGATTTCCCCCTGTACCTCGGCGGGAGCCAGCTGCTCGGCATGTTCCCCCTCGGCCCGGTCATGGACGGCATGGGCCTCAACATCACGATCATGAGCTACCTCGGCGTCCTCTACTGGGGGCTGGCTTCCGACGCGCGTGCGGTCCCGCGCCTGTGGGACATCGCGGCGGCGGTGCCGCAGGCGCTGAGCGACCTCTTGGACGCAGCGGGGCTCGAGTCGCAGGCCTTCGAGGTGCCGATCCATCTGGGGCCGGGCATGCCCGCGACGGCCACCTCGTCGCCCCCCGCAGCCCCCGCGGCGTCGGCCGACGCCGAACGGGCCGGTAGCGTGGGCCCATGACCGTACGCGAGCTCGGCCATCTCGTGCTGTACGTCCGTGACGTGCGACGCTCGGCGGCCTTCTACCGCGACGTGCTCGGCTGGCGCCAGATCCTGCCCGAGCCCGAGACCGACCCCGTCGGGGTCGCCGCCTTCTCCTCGGGACGCACCCATCACGAGCTGCTGCTGATCGAGGTCGGGCCGGACGCGGCGCCGGTCCCCCACGGACGCCGGGTCGGGATGTACCACTTCGGCCTCAACGTCGGCGTCGACGACGACGACCTGCGCCGCGCCCTGGCCGCCGTGCGCGAGGCCGGGGCCACCGTCGTGGGTGCGAGCGACCACACCGTGACCCACAGCATCTACATCCTCGACCCGGACGGCAACGAGATCGAGCTCTATGTCGACGTGCCCGGTGTCGACTGGAGGTCGGACCCCGCGCTCGTCGCCTCGCCCGTGCGACCGCTCGCGCTCTGACGGCGGACGCCGAAAGAACCGGAAGCCGGAGACCAGCGATGCTCGTGGTGCAGGCCGACGAAGCCGGAGCGCGGGCCGCGGTCGACGCCCTCGCCGCCGGAGGTCTGGTCGTCCTGCCCACGGACACCGTCTACGGGCTCGCGGCGATGCCGGACGACGCGGCAGCGGTCGAGGCGATCTACCGGGTCAAGGACCGACCCCACGGGATGCACCTTCCGGTGCTGGCCGCTTCGGTTTCGCAGGTACGCGCGCTCGGCGTCGCCTTCACGCCCGCCGCCGACGCCCTGGCCCGGACGTGGTGGCCCGGGCCCCTCACCCTCGCCTTCGGTTTGGCGGCCGGCGGCAGCCGGCCGCACTGGCTGGACGGGCGGGTCGAGGTGGCGGTGCGCGTTCCCGACCACGGTTTCCTGCGCTCCCTCCTGGCGCGCAGCGGCGTCCTGGTCGTGACCAGCGCCAACCGGCACGGTGCCCCCACGCCCCGGAGCGCCGCCGACGTCGCGTCCGGGCTGGGCCCCGAGGTCGAGCTCGTGGTCGACGGCGGCACCTTGACCGACGTGCCCTCGACACTGGTCAACGTGCGCGGCCCCGACACCCGTCTCGAGCGCGAAGGGGCCATTCCACGGGCGGCCATCGACGAGGTGCTGGCCGGAACCCGGTGACGACGCGACGACTGCTCCTGGCCGTCGAGACGTCCTGCGACGAGACGGCGGCCGCCGTGGTGGACGAGACGCTGGTGGTGCGCTCGTCGGTGGTGGCGAGCCAGATCGACCTGCACGCCGCCTTCGGGGGGGTGGTCCCCGAGTTGGCCAGCCGGGCACACGTCGAGACCATCACGCCGGTGGTCACCCAGGCGTTGGACGACGCAGGCGTCACGGCGGCCGACCTGGCAGCGGTCGCCGTCACCTCGGGACCGGGCCTGGTGGGCGCCCTCCTGGTCGGCATCGCCTACGCCAAAGCGCTGGCCCTGGGGTGGCGCCTTCCCCTGGTGGGCGTCAACCACCTGGAGGGGCACCTCGCCAGTGTGTACTTGGCCGACGCCGAGGTCCCCTTCCCTCAGATCGCCCTGTTGGTCTCCGGGGGCCATTGCATGCTCACCCGCGCCAGCGCTCCGGGGCACTACGAGCTGCTGGGCGAAACGGTCGACGACTCGATCGGCGAGGCCTACGACAAGGTGGCGCGCTTCTTGGGGCTCGGCTATCCGGGTGGCCCGGTGCTGGACCGGCTGGCCTCGGGCCGCGACGACGTGTTGGCCTTCCCTCGTCCCATGCTGGGCGAGGGCTACGCCTTCTCCTTCTCGGGGCTCAAGACGGCGGTGGTCAACCACGTGCGGGGCGACCCCGGCTTCTCGGAAGCCGATGTCGCCGCATCGTTCGTGGCAGCCTGCATGGACGTGCTGATCGCCAAGCTCCGCCGGGCGCTCGAGGAGTACGGGGATCCCGCCCTCGCCATCGTGGGCGGCGTCGCCGCCAGCCCCGTCCTGCGCCAGCGGGCCCAGGCACTCGCCGACGAATTCGGCACGCGGCTGCTCGTCCCCCCGCCGGCGATGGCCACCGACAATGCCGCCATGATCGGGGTGGCGGGCTGGCACGCACTGACCGCGTCCGGACCGAGCCCGGCCGACTTCGGACCCGAGCCCGACCTCCGGCTGCGTTTCGCCTGAACCCCGGCGTGCCGTCTCAGAGCGGGAGGCCGCCCGTGGCCCCCCAGGTCGAGCCGGTGTCGCTGTAGGCGGCGATGGTGCGCTCGGCGATCCGCATCTGGTGGATCTCGTCGGCGCCGTCGGCGAAGCGGGCCCAGCGAGCGTGCTGGAGCATGGTGGCCAGTGGCGTGTCGGTCGAGTACCCGAGCGCGCCGTGGACCTGCATGGAGCGATCGACGATTCGGTTCAGGCTGTTGGCCACGAAGTGCTTGGCCATCGACACCTCGGTCCGGAAGTCGTCGCCGCGATCGACCTTGTACGCGGCGTGGAGCACCATGAGCTTGCACTGGTACAGCTCCATCGCCGAGTCGGCGATGAGCCACTGGACGCCCTGCTTCTCCGCCAGCAGCGAGCCGTGCGAGTAGCGGTGCAGGGCGCGGTCCACCATCATGTCGAGCGCGGTCTCCGCCTGGGCGATCCAGCGCATGCAATGGGCCAGGCGCGCCGGCCCGAGCCTGTACTGACCGAGGCGATGTCCGTTGCCACGGCCCCCGAGGATCTGGGAGTCGTGGACGCGCAGGTCCTCGATGACGATCTCGGAGTGCCCCGTCGACCCGTGCATCGTCTCGACCTCACGGACGTCGTGCCACCCCTCGGCCGGCAGGTCGACCAGGAATGCGGTGTTGGCACCCCGCGATCCAGGCGGGACGTCGGGCTCGGTCCGGGCCACCAGGATGGCGAACTGCGAGCGCCGGGCGTTGGAGATGAACCACTTGTGCCCGTTGATGACCCATTCGTCCCCGTCCTTCTCCGCATGGGTCCGGATGAGGGTCGGATCGGAGCCGGCCACCTCGGGCTCGGTCATGGCGAAGCACGACATGGCGGTCCCCTCGCACAGGCGACGCAGGTAGTCGTCCTTTTGTGCCTCGCTGCCCCAATGGAGGAGGGTGTGCATGTTGCCCTCGTCCGGAGCCATGCAATTCAGGATCCAGGGGCCGAGGCGGGTCTTGCCCGCTTCCGCCTGCACCATGGCCAGCGCCACGTGGCCGAGACCCATGCCTCCCCACTCTTCGGGCATGTGGGGCAGCCACAGTCCCGCCCTCTTCGCCTCCTCCCGCAGCTCGAAGATGGTCACGAGGTATTCGCGGCGTGCCGTCACGCGCCCCTCGTCGTCGAAGTCCTTGATGCGCGGCTGCACGGTGTCGCGGATGAAGGTCCGGACGCGCGCCCGGATCTCCTCGTGCTCCGGGGCGAGAGTGAAGTCGATGGCCATGTGTCCCTCCCGGACTCAGTAGAGGCCCACCACGTTGCCGTCCTCGTCGATGTCGATGCGCTCGGCGGCAGGGCTGGACGAGAGCCCGGGCATGGTGCGCATGTCGCCGCTCACCAGGTACACGAAGCCCGCACCGACGTTGGCGCGCGCTTCGCGCACGGGCAGGCGCCAGCCGCGTGGCGCACCCAACAGCTTCGGGTCCGAGGAGATGGACAGGTGCGTCTTGGCGATGCACACCGGGAGCGACCCGAAACCGGCCCGCTCGTAGTTGTCGAGATGCCGGGCGGCCGCCGGAAGGTAATCCACCCCGTCGGCGCCGTAGACCTCTGTGGCGATGGTCTCGATCTTCTCCCGCAGCGGGGCGTCGTCGGGGTAGAGCATCCGGAATTCCCCCGGCTCGGCGGCTGCCTCGACGACGGCCTCGGCCAGCTCGACCGCGCCCTTGCCGCCGTCCACGAAGTGCGTGCAGACGGCGGCCCGCACCCCGACGGACGATGCGATCTCCCGGATGGCGGCGTGCTCGGAGGCGTGGTCGCCCTCGATGGCGTTGATGGCCACCACGGGCGTCACGCCGTGGCGACGGACGATGGCCAGATGCGCCAACAGGTTCTCGGCTCCGAGCCACACCTCCTCTGGGCTCTCCTCGAGCATGGCCGGAGGGAGGGGACGCCCGGCCACCACGCGGTGGCGGCCGGAGTGCAGCTTCATCGCCCGCACGGTCGTCACGACGACTGCGGCGTCGGGAACCAGACCCGACGTGCGGCACTTGATGTTGAAGAACCGCTCGGCGCCCATGTCCGAGCCGAAACCTGCCTCGGTGACGAGGTAGTCGCCGGAGTGGACCCCGATCAGATCGGCCACGACCGACGAGTTGCCGTGCGCGATGTTGCCGAACGGACCGGCGTGCACCAGCACTGGGGTGTTCTCCAGCGTCTGGAGCAGGTTCGGCTTGATGGCGTCACGCATGATCACGGTCATCGCGCCCGCCGCCCGCAAGGCCTCGGCCGTGACCGGCTCACCCGAGCCGGTGTACCCCACGACGATCCGGCCCATGCGGGCCCGGAGGTCCTGCAGCGATCGGGCCAGTGCCAGGACGGCCATCACCTCGGAGGCGGCGGTGATGTCGAAACCGGTCTCGCGCGGGACGCCGTCCTGCTTGGATCCGAGCCCGCTCACGATGTTGCGCAGGGACCGGTCGTTCACGTCGAGCACCCGCCTCCACGTCACCCCCTGCGGGTCGACGCCAAGCGCGTTCCCGGCGTGGATGTGGTTGTCGACCATGGCGGCCAGGAGGTTGTTGGCCGCGGTGACGGCGTGGAGGTCACCGGTGAGGTGCAGGTTCAGGCTCTCGAAGGGGACGACCTGGCTGTAACCGCCGCCCGCCGCGCCACCCTTGATGCCGAAGGTCGGTCCCATGGATGCCTGACGGATGGCGATCGTCGCCCTCGTGCCGATGCAGGCCAAGGCTTGACCGAGACCGACCGTCGTCGTCGTCTTCCCTTCCCCGAGTGGTGTGGGGGTGACGGCCGTGACGACCACGTAGCGGGCACGGGGCCGGCCGGCCAGCGCCTCGACGGCTTCGAGCCGCACCTTGGCGACGTGCGCGCCGTAGGGCTCCAGGAACTCTGCACCGAGGCCCATGCCCGCGGCCACCTCGGCCATCGGACGGAGCGTGGCGCGGCGCGCGATCTCGATGGCCGGGGGCACAGACACCGGGTCGATCATGCCAGACGGGGCCGCACCAGGGCCCGGGCCCGCTGCGACAGGACCTACGCTACGACCGGGCCACGGGGCCGTGGCCGAGATGGCGAAGGGAAGGAGCCGACGATGTCCAAGGCCGACGGTGTCTTCATCTACATCGGGACCTATGCCAGTGAGGTCGATGCCCGGGCGGACTACGACGTCGTGAAGGAGCTGCACGCACAGGGTGCCGTCGGCACCTACGACGCCGCCGTCATCACCAAGGACGACAGTGGGAGGATCCACGTCAACAAGGACGAGACCTCCACGAGGCACGGTGCCTGGGGCGGCGCGGCCGCCGGCGCGTTGATCGGCATCCTCTTCCCTCCCTCGATCGTCGCCAGCGCGCTGGTGGGGGCGACCGTCGGCGGCGTCAGCGGTCATCTCTGGAAGGGCATGTCCCGCACCGACGTGAAGGAGTTCGGCGAGGTCATCGACTCGGGTGAGGCCGCATTGGTCATCGTGGGCGAGACCGCACTCGAGGCGGCGATCGAGAAGGCGCAACTCAAGGCGCAGCGCAAGGTGGAGAAGGAGCTCGACGTCGACAAGAAGGGGGTCGACGACGCGGTGCGCGAGGCTGCGAAGTCGGCGGCGCCCTGACCGATCCCCTGCCGCCGCGGGCCCGGCGTGGCCGTGGTGAGCGACACCGATGATCTTCCTCCACTTCCTGTCCGTCCTCTTCGGCGCCGCCATCATCCTGGCGGTCCTCGGTTCGGCGCTGAAGACGGTCGTGCTCCCCCAGGAAGGATTCCCGCGCCTGTCCCAAGCGGTCTTCGCCCTGGTGCACCGGGTGCTGGTCCGCCGCTGGGACGCCCGGGCCCGGCCGTCCTCGCGGCGCAGCCTCTACGCGCCGGTGGCCCTGGTCAGCCTCCCCCTGGTCTGGATGATCCTCATGGCCATCGGCTTCTCGTTCGTCTTCCTCGGCATCCGGTCGCACGGCTGGCAGCGCGCGCTCGAGGACAGCATGTCGTCGCTGACGACGCTCGGATTCTCCGAGCCCTCCGGAGCGGCACGCATCGTGATCGCTTTCGTCGAGGCCACCATCGGACTGGGGCTGGTCGCTCTGCTGATCAGCTACCTCCCCACGATCTACTCCGCCTACAACGGCCGGGAGAAGGGGATCAACCTCTTGAGCCCCCTGGCCGGCACGCCGCCCAACGTGAGCGATCTGCTCCGGACCCTCCACCGCACGGGAGGGCTCGACAACCAGGACTTCTGGCGCCGGCAGACGGACTGGATGGTCGAAGCGGAGCAGACGCACACGGCCTTCCCCATCCTCGCCTCCTTTCCCGAGGCGCGCCGCGGCCTGTCGTGGGTCGCCTCGCTGGGCGCCGTGCTCGACGCGGCCGCCCTCGTGGTCTCGGCGTCCGAGGCCACGATCGGCCCGGTCCTGGCCGACAGGGAGAAGGGCCCCCTCATGGTCCTGGTCTACGGGATCCCTGCCGTCGACCGCATCGCCCGCGCCGCCGCCGTGCCACTGCCCGCTCCCGCCAACCTGCCGGACATCGCCGCCCACGCCGGCCAGCCGGCGCCGGCCATCAGCATCTCGCGCCAGGAGTTCCTCGATGTGCTGGCCGCCGTCGGCCCGGCCATCGGCTACGAGGACGGCCGCGAGGACGAGGCGTGGCGACGCTTCGCCTGGCTACGGGCCACCTACGACCAGCCGCTGCGCGCGCTGGCCGGACTGACCCACGCTGCGCCCGCACCCTGGAGCACCGACCGGCCGGCCCGGGTGGGACGGCCCCGCTTCTTGCGCCGCCGTCCCCTCCCCGTGGACTGGAGCATTGCCACCGCCACGCTCAGAGGTGGCTGAAGCCTCCCGACTCCTCCTTGGTCATCGGGACCGTCACGGGATGACGGTCGAAGTGTGCCATCGATTGCTCCATGTCCTCGAGCAGCAGGCCGGCCAGGTCACGGCTGACGCCCTGGCGCACCAGGATCCGCTGCACGGAGATGTCGGAGACCGAACCGGTGAGCGGGTACGCGGGCACCTGCCAGCCTCGTGCCCGCAACCGGTCGGCGACGTCGTAGAGCGTGTAGCCGGGTTCCTCGCCTTCCTTGATGCGCCAGGTGACCGCCGGGATGCCGGTGGCGGGATCGGCGTCGCACAGGAGCTCGAAGGGGCCCAGCTTGACCACCTCCTCGGCCAGGAACTTCCCCGTCTCGTAGCAGGCGTCGTGCACGTCCCGGTACCCGTCGCGTCCGAGGCGCACGAAGTTGTAGTACTGCGAGACCACCTGACCGGCCGGACGTGAGAAGTTGATCTGGAACACCGGCATGTCGCCGCCGAGATAGGTCACGTGGAAGATGAGGTCGTCGGGCAGCTCGGCGGCGTCGCGCCACAGGACCCAGCCGACCCCGAGCGGAGCCAGTCCGAACTTGTGCCCGGAGGTACTGATGGACTTCACCCGGGGAACCCTGAAGTCCCACTCGACCTCGGGGGCGCAGAAGGGGGCCAGGAACGCCCCGCTGGCACCGTCCACGTGGATGTCGACGTCGAGACCGCTGCGCTCCTGCAATTCGTCCAGTGCCCGCGAGAGCTCGAGCACGGGCTCGTAGGCGCCCGTGTAGGTCACACCGAACGTCGGCACCACCATGATCGTGTTCTCGTCGACGCGCTCGAGCATCTGCTCGGGGTCCATCGCATAGCGGCCGGGCGCCATGGGTACCTCGCGCATCTCGACGTCCCAGTAGCGGGCGAACTTGTGCCACACCACCTGGACCGGCCCACAGACCATGTTCGGCGCGTCGGCCGGCTTCCCCGCCGCCCGGCGACGGGCGCGCCAGCGCCACTTGGCGGCCATCCCGCCCAGCATGCACGCCTCGGACGAGCCGATGGCCGAACAGCCGACCGCCTCGGCCGAGGGCGGCGCGTTCCACAGATCGGCGAGCATCTGGACGCAGCGCCGTTCCAGCTCCGCCGTCTGCGGGTATTCGTCCTTGTCGATCAGGTTCTTGTCGATGGAGATGTCCATCAGGCGATGGATCTCCGGCTCCTCCCAGGTCTGGCAGAAGGTCGCCAGGTTCTGCCGCGCGTTGCCGTCGAGCATGAGCTCGTCGGCGATGGCCTGGTAGGCGTCGTTCGCCCGCATCTCCGAATCGGGGAACTTCCTCGACGGCAGGGTCGCCATGAGATCTCGATCGGCGTAGATCGAGTCGAGCATCCCCTCGCGGACCGTCTCCCTCTTGTGCAGCGGCATGGTGCCCCCAGTCGGCGTCGTCGGACGGGTGTGTGTGGCCGTACCGTACCGGGGACAGCGGGTCCTCCCGGTGCGCCCGGCCGAGGGTTGCGCACGCCGGACCGAAGCGGGCGCCCTGGTCGCCGCGGCGAGCGAAGGGCTAGCTGGCGATCAGCTGCAGGCGGGCCCGGTCGACCCGCTGACGCGTCGTGACCCGGCCCGCCGACGGCCGCGTCACCACCGGCTTGCGGGGCGCAGGCTCCGGGCGGTCGGCCAACTTGGAGCGGAGCTGGCGCAGGGCCTTCGTGTGGATCTGGCAGACCCTGCTCTCGGTCACCCCGAGCACGTCCCCGATCTCCGTCAGCGTGAGCCCGTCGTAGTAGTACATCATGAGCACGGTCCGCTCTCGCTCCGGCATGCCCTCCACGGCCGCCACCAGAGCCTCCTTTGATTCCTTGGCCTCGAAGGTGTCCACCGGGCCGCTGCCGCCGTCGGGCAGCGTGTCGCCCAGGGTCGAGCGCTCCGAGCGGTCGCCGCCGCGCAGGACCTCGTCGAGCGCCATCATGCCGACGGTGGAGATCTTGCGCAGCGCCTTGTGGAACTCCGTGACGCTCATCTCGAGCTCGGCGGCGACCTCGGCATCGTTCGGCGTGCGGTGCAGCGTGGCCTCCAGGCTGGTGAAGGCCTGCTCGACCGCCCGTGCCTTCGTCCGCACCGAGCGAGGCACCCAGTCGATCGAGCGCAGCTCGTCGATGATGGCTCCCTTGATCCGCGGAATGGCGTAGGTCTCGAACCGAAGATTCCGGTCCAGCTCGAAGCGCTCGATGGCGTCGATCAGACCGATGATGCCGTAGCTGATCAGGTCCTCCTCGTCGAAGTGGCGGGGCAGCCCCGCCAGGACCCGGCCCGCCACGTACTTGACGAACGGCGAATAGTGGACGATCAGCTGGTTGCGCAGCTCCTGCGCCCCCGTCCTCTTGAACTCGGACCAGATGGCTTCGATGCCACCCACCGACTCCGGCTCCGTGGTCTGACGCATCGTCGATCCCACGTTTTCCCCCTCCCTCGTTCGGCACCGACCACCCGATGCCACTCCTTGTGCGGTCACACACCAGACCATGCGGATTTCGCGTCTTCAGGAGTGACAACAAGTCTAAATGATCACGTTCTTGCAGGTCAGTTGCGTGACCGTTGTCGGACGGTTGCAGGCCCACTGCAACCGTCCTGCAACGGGGGACCGTCGCCGGCGCGGCGCGCCCGCTGGCGCCGGTCGATTCCTCAAGGTTCCCCCACGGAACGCCGAAGAGGGGTCCATGGCCACACGGGGTGGAAAACGAGTGGGGACGGGGGGCTCGATGCGTCGGAACAGGCCCTGCGCCGCGTGAAACCGCGCTCCGACATGGCGACCCGCGCCCAGACTCGACACCGTGTGGCGAGGACCGCGACGGAGGATCAGGGCCCGGACGCCGTCCCCCGCTACGCCGCCGATCCCGCGGGCGAGCGGACGATCCTCATCGCCGAGGACGACCACAGCTGCCGGTCGGCCCTGCACCAGTACTTCGACAGGAGCGGCTACCGCGTGACCGAGGCGACCGACGGTCCCTCGACCCTGCGCGCCGTCTTCCAGCACTCGGCCAGCCTCGTCATCCTCGACCTCGGACTCCCCGGTTTCGACGGGAGCGACGTGTTGGCCAAGATCCGCCGCCACAGTGCCGTCCCGGTGATCGTCTGCTCCGGCCGGGACTCCGAAGAGGACCGCATCCGGACCCTCAACCTGGGCGCCGACGACTTCGTGGTCAAGCCGTTCTCGTTCGCCGAACTCGAGGCGCGCGTGCGCGCCGTGTTGCGTCGCGGCAACACCGAGCCTGCCGCCACCTGTCTGCACTACGGCGACCTGGTGGTCGACCGCGACACCCGCACCGTCACCGTCTGTGACGAGGTGGTCCCCATGACCCGCAAGGAGTTCGACCTCCTGGCGTTCCTCGCCGCCTCGCCCGGCCAGGTGTTCACCCGTGAGGACCTGCTCGAACGGGTGTGGGGCAGCACCGAGGAGTGGCAAGGCCGTTCGACCGTCACCGAGCACGTGCGCCGGGTCCGGCTCAAGATCGAGCCCGATCCGGACTCGCCTCGCTGGATCACCACTGTCCGCGGCGTGGGCTACCGCTTCTCCCTCCCCGAGTCCTAGGCGACGCGCGGCCTTTTGGGCCGAAAGACCTATGGAGCATCGCCCGAAGGCGGCCGACATTGTGGATGACCAGGCACTGGCCGACGGACGAGGGGGACGAGGGGGGCGGGGCGCATGACGGTGCAGATGGATGTGACGGCTCTGACCGGGCCGCACCACGAGGGCCTGCGCGCCCTCGACGACGAGCGGCTCCTGATCGGCGCTGCCGCCGACGGCGTGGCGGGCACCACTGTCCTCGTGGCCGAGGACGACGGGAACTGCCGGCGTGCCCTGCAGCACTACCTGCGGCGGATCGGTTACAACGTCGCCGAGGCGACCACCACGGGGTCCACCCTCGAATCGGTGTCCGCCTCCCCGGCCGACGTGGTCGTGCTCGACCTCGAGGAGAGCGGCGGCACGTCGGAGACCCTCTCCCAGATCCGGCTGGGGAGCACGGTGCCCGTCATCGTCTGCGCCGGCCGGGCCACCGAGCGCGAGCGGATCGACCTGCTCGACCTGGGCGCGGACGATCTGTTGACCAAGCCCTTCTCCTTCGCCGAGCTCGAGGCCCGGATGCGGGCCGTCCTGCGACGCGGCGCATCGGCTCCGTCCATGCGACTCGAATTCGGGGACCTCGTCATCGACGAGGGCACGCGCACCGTGACCGTCGACTCGACCGACGTCCCCATGACGCGCAAGGAGTTCGACCTCCTGGCGTTCCTGGCCAACGCACCGGGTCGCGTCTTCTCGCGGGACGATCTCCTCGAGCGCGTCTGGGGGTCGAACGGGCGGTGGCAGGGCCGTTCGACCGTCACCGAGCACATCCGACGCGTGCGCCTCAAGATAGAGGAGGATCCGGAGAACCCGCGCTGGATCACCACGATCAGGGGTATCGGCTACCGCTTCGCCGCCCCCGTCTCCTGAGCCGCGCCCCGGCGCTTCAGGCGCCGGGTGGGTGCTGGCCGAGGAGCAGGTAGCCGCCGCCGCCGGGGGTGGGCACCATGCCGAAGAACCGGTCGACCGCGGACGCGCCCCCGCGTGAGCCGAAGAACGGGGCATCGAAGGCGAAGATGCCGCCGTCGGCCGCCACCTCCCAGTAGCCGTTGCCGCTCGGCGTGGCAGCCATGCCCACGACCGGCGCGTTGAGGGGCGTGCCGCCCATGGAGCCGTGGAAGCCGGCGTCGCCGAAGGCGAAGATGCCGCCGTCGGCCGCCACCTCCCAGTAGCCGTTGCCGCTCGGCGTGGACGCCCCTCCGACCAGCGGCAGGTTGGACGTGAGGGGTGGGCCCGGCGCCGGGGCGTCGCCGAAGCCATAGGTCGCGGTGACCTGTGGCCCGAAGCTCGATCCCCCGCAGATGGAGACGAAGGTGTAGCCGGCGGCCCGCAACCGCGTGATGATCTGCGGCAGCGCCGCCACCGTCTGTGAGCGATCCCCCCCGCCGTCGTGCATGTCCACGACCGCGCCGGGGAAGGCGGCCCCGACCACCGCCTGGACGATGGCGGGCACCCCGGGCCTCGTCCAGTCACGCGGATCCACCGAATAGCTCATGGTCGTCATGCCCCGCGCCGCGACGGCGCCGAGCACACCGGCGTTCCAGGCGTCGTAGGGAGGTCGGAGGCAGTCGGGTGTCGTGCCGGTGACGGCCCGGATCTCGCTCTGGGCCATGTCGATCTGTGCTGCCACCCCCGACGGCGGGAGCGTGCTGAGGTCGGGATGGCTCCACGTGTGGTTCTCGACGGGGTATCCGGCCGCGCTGACCAGCCGCGCGTCCTGCGGATAGCGGGCGACCTCCTCGCCGACCTCGAAGAACGTTGCCGGGACGCGGTACTGCTCGAGGACGGAGAGCACGGCCGGGGTGTAGGGCCCGGGCCCGTCGTCGAAGGTCAGCGCGATCACCCGCCGGCCGGCCGTGGCGGCCCCACCCGGGGCCTGCACGGTGGTGAAGGCGGGCTGTACCCCCGTGGCCGCCGCCACGGGGGCAGCGAGGACGAGCACCACGGACAAGCAGAGGCCGAGCGCGGCAGCGACGGCGGCGACACGTCCGGGACCAGGCGCACCCCGATTCTCCATCCCCTTCTTCTATCGACCGGCCGGACCCGGCACAAGGACTCCATGCAACGCCGGCCCGCCGGCGCCATCGGGACGGCCCGGCCGCTCAGCGCACCGCTTCCCACACGGCCCAGCCCGCCAAGCCGAACAGGACGACCGCCGTCACGATGCGGACCGTCGTGACTTCGACGAAACGGAGCAGGCTCTGCCCGCTCACGACGGCCAGTCCGGCCACGGCCCACAGCGCGACGAGCGCGCCGACGCCGACCGAGAGCGCATCGTGAGAGCGGGCGGCCAGATTGGCCGTCAGGATCTGGGTGAGGTCGCCCCATTCGGCCAGGAAGATCACGAGAAAGGCCGTCACGGCGATCCGGCGATGGGAAGCGAGCTCGCGTTCGACGAGCTCCTCCTCCGCCTGCTCCGTCTGGCGGTGCTTGACCACCTCGCGCACAGCCAGCGCGGCGCCCGCCAGGAACATGGCGGCCACGAAGCCGTCCAGGACCCGGGCGGGCAGCAGGTGGAACAAGGCGACGCCGATCGTCACGGCGATGACGACGTGGACGGCGAACGCTGCCGCGGCACCGATCCAGACGATGAACGGCCGTCCCCGGGTGGAGAGCACCAGGGAGGCGAACATCGTCTTGTCGGGGAGCTCGCCGATGAAGATGATCGGTATCACGGCGAACACGACGTCGAGTTGCACGAAGACCTTTCTGCCGACCCTCTGCCGACCCTCTGCCGACGCGATTCTCCCTCACCGGATCGGCACTAACGTCGCCCCGTGGGTGTGTACCGGGAACACGTGGTCCCCAGGCTCGTGGACCTGGCCTGCGGCGTCGCCGACTTCGACCGATGGCGCGCCCGGGCCGCCCAGGGTTTGCGGGGGACCGTCGTCGAGATCGGCTTCGGCTCGGGACACAACGTCCCGCACTACCCGTCCGAGGTCGAGATGGTCCTGGCGGTTGAACCGGCCCGGCTCGCCCGCCGGCTGGCCGCAGACCGCGTCGAGGCCTCGGCGGTGCCCGTCGAGCACGTCGGGCTCGACGGGCAGGACATTCCGCTCGACGACGGCACCTGCGACGCCGCGCTCTGCACCTTCACCTTGTGCACGGTGCCCGATCCCACCAAGGCCCTGGCGGAGATCCACCGGGTGCTGCGACCGGGTGGCACGGTCCACTTCCTCGAGCACGGGCTTTCCCCCGACCCCGACGTGGCGCGGTGGCAACACCGACTCGACCCGGTACAGAAGCGCCTCGCCGACGGCTGCCATCTGACACGCGACGCGCCGACCCTCGTCGAAGCGGCCGGCTTCGCCATGGAGAGCAGCGAACAGCGATACGGCCGCGGACCCAAGCCGTGGACCTGGCTTTCGCTCGGCGTCGGGAAGAAGCCGGCCTGAGCCGACCCGGCCAGGCTTCGCCGACGCCGATCCGGCGTCGCCGGCGGCGGTGGGGTCGGCGGTTGGGCCGGTGGCGGTGGGGTCGGCGGTTGGGCCGGTGGCGGGGTCGAACGGTCACCGTCCCCGTGGTGACGGCGCTCGTGCTCGGTGTGCTGGCGGTCGGCGGTGGCACCGCCTCGTCGTCCGCGCCGCCCGACGTGCCGACGCGTTCGGTCGTCCCCACCCCCGACTACACCCAGACGTGTGCACCGGTCGGCGCCGACTCTTCGTCCGTCTGCCTGCGCCTGACCCTGCAGGCGATCGACGCCGCCCGGGCGCGCGAGGGCGTAGGACCCATGGTCCTGCCGGCGGACTTCGCCAGCCTGAGCGTCCCCGAGCAGCTCTTCGTGGCCGTCGACCGCGAGCGGGTCGATCGAGGCCTCGCACCGTTCACTGGTCTCTCCCGCGTGCTCGACGCGAGGGCGCAACGAGCGGCTGACGGCGCACGGCTCCCGGCGCGGCCCGGAGAGGGCTTCGCGTCCGCCCAGACCGAGTGGATCGGCGAGGTCGACAACGGACTCGACGCCGACTTCCAGTGGATGTACGACGATGGGCCGACGAGCGGGGTTCCGGGCTGCGGCGGCGGACAGACATCAGGATGCTGGGCGGACCGCGGCATCGTGCTCACCCGGTTCGGCCGGTCCGGGCACCTGCTCGCCATGGGGGCGGGGTACGTCGCCGAGGGCGACAGCGCCGGCGACCGGGGCGGCTCCTCGCTCGCCGCCACCCTTGCCGTCGACACCGGGGGCGCGGTCCCCTTCGCCTACACGTGGAAGGATGCCCTGGCCGCCACGTCGGCCGGCGTCTTGACTCCCCTGCGCGCCGTCCCGGACTCCGAGTCGAACAGCGGGATCCCCGACCCGAACGCCAACATCGCCCCCGTGCCCGACTTCACGCAGGTGTGCGCCGCCGGCCTCGACGAATCGCCCGCCTGCCTCGATGCCGTTCTCGCCGCGATCGACCACGCACACGCGCTCGAGGGCCTGCGTCCACTGGTCCTTCCTTCGGGGTTCGCCAAGCTCAGCGTGCCCGAGCAGTTGTTCGTGGCGGTGGACCTCGAGCGCGTCGACCGCGGACTGCCACCCTTCGGAGGTCTGATCGGCCCGCTCGACCGCAACGCACAACGCGGCGCAGACGATGCGAACGACCCCCCGGATCCGGGACGGAACTACGTCCTCGACGACGCCGAATGGGCGGGTGGGTCGTCCAACGGACTCGACGCCGTCTACGGCTGGATGTACGACGACGGATACGGCAGCGGGAATCTCGACTGCCCACGCCGCGGCGCCCAAGGGTGCTGGGGGCACCGCAAGGGCATCCTCGATGACTTCGGCTCGGGACCGAACCTGGTCATGGGGGCTGCCCTCGACCCGCACGGTGACACGCACCGTGGCGACGTCCGGGGGACGTCCATGGCAGTCACCTTGGCCGTGGCGCGCGCGCCCGTGCATCGCCACGTCTTCAGCTGGGCGTCCGTCGAGGCTCTCCTCCCCCCGGGCTCCACCTGACCGGCATCTAGTGTGGGGCGGTGCCGCAGCTCTACTTCAACCCGTCCTGTTCGAAGTGCCGCTCAGCTCGGTCGATCCTCGAAGAGCACGGGGTGGAAGCCGAGATCGTCCGTTACCTCGATGACGCGCCCACCCGCGAGGATCTCGAACGGCTGATGCAGTTGCTCGGCATCGACGATCCGCGCCTGATGATGCGCACCGGCGAACCCTCCTACGAAGGGCTCGGGCTCGACGGCGACAGTGATCGCGACTCGCTCCTGCAGGCCGTCACCCGGCATCCCGTCCTCTTGGAACGCCCGATCTTCGTGGTGGACGGCAGAGCCGTGATCGGCCGGCCCCCCGAACGGGTCCTCGACATCCTCTGAGCGATCCCACTGCGTGACCACAGCGGCCCTTAGGGTTGTGCCGCGCCGCGGTGTGACGCGTGAGGAGGACGACGATGACGTCACAGCTGATGATCTTCGGCATTCTCGGCATCGCGAGCACGCTCGTCGCCTTCCTCGTCAACCGGCACCTGTTCGCGGGCGGCCGTGCCGGGGCGGTCACTCTGCTCGAGGGCGTCTACGACGTGGTCGGGGTGTGTTCGCTCGTCCTCGGGTGGTACTTCAACGTCCGCTACACCCACCTCTTCGGGCACCGGGCCAATTACGCCAACTACACCTCGCTGCTCTTCACCAACTGGGCCGCCGACTCCGCCGCCCAGGACTACATCATCGTCAACGTGGTGCTGTTGCCGCTGTGGACCATCACCGAGGGCACCCGGCGAGGTTTGCGCTGGGCGTGGATCTTCTTCGTCATGAGCCTGTTCACCAGCCTGGCCTTCTCCGTGGCGATGTTCCTCGCCTTCATGGAGCGCCAGCTGCGCTACAACCGGGCGCTCGTCCCCTCCAACACCGCGGAGGCGCAGTTGTAGCCGGGGATGAAGGTCACGCCCGGCCCACCGTGGCAGCCCGCCCCGCACAGGTAGAGCCCCTCGACCGGGACCGGATTGTCCGGCCATCCCCGCGGTCCCGGCCGGAAGGGACCCATGAACTCGGGCTGGAGGAGCCCGTGGGTGAAGTCACCCCCCGTACACCCGAACATCAGCTCGTAGGTGTAGGCGGGATAGTTGAGCTGGCGCTCTATCAGATCGGGGAAGTTCGGGGCGACCGAAGCGATCTTGGCCACGATCCGTGACGCCATCTCGTCGCGAAGGCGCCCCTGGCTCTCGCGGTCCGTGCCGATGGGCAGGTAGAAGGCGAAGCTGCTGGCAGCATGCATCCCCTCGGGCGCCAGTGAGGCGTCGTCGAGGGACGGGATCTGCAGGTTGAAACTGGGCGATTGCGGCACCTCGCCTCGAACGCAGCCCTCGAAGTCACGCTGCATCTGCTCGGCGGTGCCGAAGAACGTGACGTTGCGTCCCATCGCGCTGTCGTTGAGCGCTTCGTAAGGGCCTCGGTACTCCGGCAAGCCCCGCAGGGCGAAGTGCGCCTGGAAGTATGCCGCCCGGTGGTCGATGGCGGCGATCCGGCGCGCGAAGGCGTCGGGAAGGGCCTCCGGTTCGACCAGCTGCGTGAAGGTCGCGGTCGGGTCCAGATTGGAGACCACGATCGGGGCGGTGACGACCTCTCCGTCTCCCAACTCGACCCCGCGCGCGGCCCCCTCGCCGACGACGATCCGCGCGACCTTGGCATGGCGGCGCAGCTGGCCACCGTGACGCTCGAAGAGCCGGCGCAGATGGTCGGCGATCGTCCCGAGCCCGCCGCGGACCTTGGACATGGTGGCGGTACCGGGAGAGGCCAGGGCGAAGGCGAGGCACAGGGCGCTTCCCGGCGACGCAGGGCCGCGGAAGGTCGAATTGACCGCGAGGAAGCTCAGCATGGACCGCACGGGCGCATGCTTCGTGCGGTCGGGGAGATAGCGGTCGATCACGTCCATCACGCTGCCGAACATCGCCATGCGGATGGCTTCCCGCTCAGCCTCGTTGGCCGCGCACGCCCACATCTCGTCGAGTGACTTCGGCCCACGGCGGACCTCGAACCGGCCGATGGCCCGTGCCGGTGCCTCGGCCCAGGCCGCCACCTCGGCCATGCCGAGCACCGCCTCGGTCCCCAGCGTCTCGCCGAGATGTCCGAGCAGCCGCTCGGGGTCCGAGTAGAGGAAGAGCGGGGGCTGGTCCCCCTCCCCGATGGAGGCCGACTGGACCTCGGGCTCGTAGATCGGGCAGGAGTCGAGCTCGAGCTGCTCGAAGATCTCGTTCGGCACCGGGAACTGGATCGAACCGGCCAGCTCGAACCGGTAGCCGCGGATGAGCTCGGTGGTGGAGGCCATCCCGCCGATGAAGTGGTTCTTCTCGAGGCAGAGCACCTTGAGCCCGCCCCGTGCCATCACGGCGGCGGCGGTCAGCCCGTTGTGTCCCGCACCGATGACGATGACGTCGAAGTCCGGCATGTCCGGGGGACTGTAGCGATCGCGGCGCCGGGCCGCCTTCTCGCGACGGCTCGGTGCCTGCATCGGGGTCGACGACCGGTCGATGGACGACCGGTCGATGATTGAGCAGACGGATCCGTGGCAAAAGAGCAGAGGACGGAAGGAGGGCACCATGAGCGAGCCACGCGATGCCGGAGGCGACAGGGTCGACGACCGCACGAGGATCGAAGAGGATCGGGAGAGCGCCGCCGGCCACCAAGCGGATCGGGCGCCGACCCCCGAGGAGGAGGCCGCGGCCGATCGCGGCGAGGCCGATCCGGAGGTCGCCACCCACGAGCGGGAGATGGGCCGCATCGGGGCCGAGGTCAAGGGTGAGGGCGAGATCGACTGAATCGACTGAACGACTGAACGACGCCAGATCGACCGGATCAGCGAAGCGACCGAGGAGTCATGTCTCGTTCAGCTTCCCAGGATCCCCAGCCCCTCGTCCCGGACGCCCTTGGCGCGGCTCTCGGCGAAGTGCTCGAGCCAGGCCTGCATCTCCTCGCTGCCCGTCTCGTCGGCCCAGCGGCGCGGCATCGCCGGAAACGAGTAGTCGGGGGGCAGCGCCGGAGGCGAGGGCTCCTCGTCGCGACGCGCCATGGCGGCCTCGATCGCCGGTGCCAGCCGGGTGGCCTTGGCCGCCGCCTGTGACTCGTCGCGCTCCTTGAACGCCGGGAGCACTTCGCGGCCGAAGAGCTCGAGCGACTCGCAGATGTCCTCGTGGCGGTTCCTGCCCGCCTGCAACACGAAGATGACCTGATCCACGCCGGCCTGTTCGAAGCGTTCCAGGAACTCGCGCACCTGGCCGGGCGTCCCCATGGCGCCGCGCAGGCCGGTGCGGTCGCCGGCGGCCAGCTTGGCGCCGAGACGTTCCTGGCGCAGCGCCGTCTCGACCTCGGGCGAATAGCCCACGTCGCCCCGCCGATCCCGGTACTCGGCCCAGACGTCGGTCGACCCCGGGCGGTGCTCGCCGAAGACGTAGTAGTGGCCGAGCGAGTACCCGAAGAAGTTGCCCCCTTCGAGGCCCCGGTCCAGCGCCACCTTCTCGTCCTGGTGGCACATCATCTGGGTCACGCAGGCGATGTTCGGGTTCACGGCCAACCCGACGGGGACACAGCGCTCGGACAGCGTCCGCTCGTAGTCCGAGACCCACTTCACCGCTTCCTCGGGGTCGATGAAGGCGAAGGTGAGCGCGCCGATCCCCTTCTCCGCCGCCAGCAGGATCGTGTCGCGGCGAGAGCAGGCGACCCACAGCGGCGGATGCGGCCGCTGCATCGGCTTGGGCACCACGTTGCGCGGGGGCATCTGTACGAAGCGCCCGTCGACACCGCTGAACGGTGTCTCGGTCATGCAACGCAGTGCCACCTCGAGCCCCTCGAGCCAGGCCTCGCGCTTGGTCGCCGGGTCGACCTGGAAACCGCCGAGCTCGGCCTCGGAACCGGACTCCCCCGAGCCGAACTCGACACGGCCGCCCGAGAGCAGGTCGAGCGTGGCCACGCGCTCCGCCGTTCGGGCCGGGTGGTTGTAGCCGGGCGCCGTCTGGATGATGCCGTGCCCGAGGCGGATGTCCTTGGTGCGCTGGCTGCACGCGCCGAGGAAGACCTCGGGAGCGGAGGAGTGGCTGTACTCCTCCAAGAAGTGGTGCTCGACCTCCCACACCACGTCGAAACCGAGCCGGTCGGCCAGCTCGACCTGCTCGAGGGCGTCCTGCAGCAGGCGGTACTCGTCACCCTCGCTCCACGGACGGGGCAGCTGGTGTTCGTAGAAGATCCCGAACTTCACTGCGCCGGGGGCCCCAGTGACGTGAACTCGGCCAGGATCTCGGCTCCGTTGCGGCGCCGGGCGCACCAGTGCTCCACCTCGCCCATGGCAGCGCGCCGGGCTTCGTGGCGTGCCGGGCCGAGGCTCTGAGCCAGCAGCGGCTCCCAGATGCGGGCGATCATCCGGCCGCCGTCGTGGTGCCGGCCGCCCTCGCCCACCCAGGTGCGGTCGCGCATCTCGGAGAGGGCGGTGCGCAGGTAGCCCACGTGAGGCGTCTCGTCGGCCCGGATGAAGGACACGAGGCGGGCGGCCTCTCCCTCGCCGGCCACCAATTCGGTGTCGGACATCCATTCCTCCGCCCAGGCGAACGTGTGGAAAGCGGAGATCTCTATGAAGAGCACGCGCACCATCAGCGTCACCATCATCTCGAGCTCGGGCGAGACGTCGTCGGGCAACAAGCGGTTGGCGTCGGCACCGGTCCGGCCGGCTCCGATTCCCATGCGCGCCAACATCGCCTCCACGTCGAGGTCGTCACAGGGCCGCCCGAACGCGATGTCCCGCGCGGCGAACCACATGTCGCGGTGTCCCGCCTCCGCTTCCCATCCCGCCTCGTCCCGCCCGTGCGCCTCGAAGAGCCCGCGACCGAGATGGTCGATGGCCGTTCCCTCCACGTCCTCGACGAAGTGCCGTTGGAGGTCCTTGGGCTTCAGCAGCCGGATGTTGGCGCCATAGCCCTCGACGGTGCCGATGCGGGTCAGCGTCGCCATGAGGGGTTCGGGCACTCCGGCCTGCAGGAGGAACCGCGCCTGGTCCACGCTGGGGAAGGAGCGCTCCCATCGCTCCAGCGGCACGTCGAGGAGCTCCGTCTTGAAACGTGCGCCGTTCTGCTCCGCCCAGGCCGCGATGGCCGGGACGCGGTGGCGCGTGCGCGGCGAGACGTAGGTCCCCCGCTCGTCGAAGCCTCCGTGGCACCGGACGCCGCCGGCGAAGAGCGGCTCGTCGACCGGCGCGTCGGCCAGGAGCTCCGCTTCGGTGAATTGCAGCTGCGCCGTCGCCATGGTCGTGCCCCCACGTCGTCCTGGAGAGTGTGAACTCAACGGTATATACTTGCGCGTATACAACTCGAGAGCAAGCTGCTTCCCCGCGCCGAACGTCGGGCCGCCATCCTCCACGGTGCCGCACGGGCCTTCGCCGCATCCGGGTTCGCCGAGACGTCGATGGACGACGTCGCCGCGGCCTGCGACGTCACCAAGCTCATCGTCTACCGCCACTTCGGATCGAAGGAGGAGCTCTACCGCGAGATCCTCCAGCAGGTCTTCGACCACCTCGGCGACGAGTTGCGGACCGAACTCGCCCAGCCCGGTCAGTCGGGGCTCGGTCCGCGCACTCTCCTGACCGTGGCGCGGGAGGATCCCGCGGCCTTCACCCTTCTGTGGCGGCATGCGGCCCACGAGCGGCAGTTCGCGGCCTACGCCGGGGGGATCCGCGAGACCTCCGTGTCCGTCGTGCGCCGGCTCAGCTCGCTCGACTCGGGGGACCGGACCTTGGACGCCTGGCGGGCCGAGGCCCTCTTCGGGTGGCTGGTCGAGGCGACGCTGACCTGGCTCGAGCACGGCGACGCCGCCCGGGACGAGGAGTTCGTCGCCCGGACCTCGAAGGCGTTCCGAGCGCTGCGCACAGCGCTCGCCGGCCCGGGCTGAGCGCGCCGGGCGCAGCGTCCCGGCTACTTCAGGGCGACTCCGACCGCTCCCCTCGGCGCGAGGTCGCCGCACCCGTCGACCGACGGGGCGGCGTAGACGCGGTTCCGCCCGTCCGACTTGGCGTCGAACAGGGCCTCGTCCGCCTGCTCGAGCACCTCGAGCAACGACAGGGGGGACCCGGGAGTCCAGCAGGACACACCGCCGCTCAAGGTCACCAGGGGTGGGTCCGACGGCCGGGCGACGTGTCGGATGGAGGCGTCGAGGACGGCCTGGCGGATCCGCTCTCCGGTGATGAAGATGGAATCGGTCGGACGGCAATCGGGCATGAGCAACAGGAACTCCTCGCCACCGTAGCGATAGGCGCATTCGCCCGCCCGCACGACGACGTCGATCGTGGCCGCCACCCGCCGCAGGGTCTCGTCGCCTCCGACGTGCCCGTAATGGTCGTTGTAGAGCTTGAAGTAGTCGATGTCGAAGAGCGCGACGCCGTACGTGCGCCCCACCCGCACCGCCCGGGCGTGGGTCCGGTTCAGGTCCTCCTCCATGCGGCGGCGGTTGCCCAATCCCGTCAGCCCGTCCGTGCGCGACTGCTCCAACAGCTCGAGATTCGCCCGCTCCAGCTCGGCCTGGGTCACGGCGAGCGCGCCGTGCACCGCGGCCACGCGCTCGGCCGCCACCAGGCGCGTCTGGACGGAGAAGGGGTCGACCGGCTTTATCAAGTAGTTGTCCGCGCCGGCGCCCAGGCCTTCGAGGATGTGCTCGGGGTGGTCGAGCTCGGTGGTGAGCACGATGTAGACGTAGCGGTCTCCCGGCTCGTTGCGCACCCGCCGGCACAGCTCGCGACCGTTCAGGCCGGGCATGTCCCAGTCCATCAGCACCACGTCCACCCCACCGCCCGCCAGCAGGGTCCACGCGGTGTCACCGTCGTGGGCCACCAGGCAGGAGTGGCCGAGATCGGACACCAGTGCCTCGAGTGGCAGTCGGCCGGTGACGTCACCGTCAGCGATCAGGATGCGCATCCGCCCCACCCCCCGCCGATCTCGTCGTCCGTCGCCGGGCTCGTCCCCCGTGGCGACGGTGCTCGACCCCTTCACGTTCACGGGTCGAGAGCGCTCCTGCCATCACTTCGAGTTTCGGCACATCCAACGTGCGATTTGAGCTGTTGTGCCGTTGGTGTGCAGAAGTGGTGTGCCGCGAGTCGCGCTAGGGCTCTCCCGGTGAGCGTTCGACATCGTCCGGTGGACCGGCCCAGTCGGAATGGGGGTCCGAGGCGGGGAAGGACTCGTCCTCCTGCTCGTCGAGTGGGTCCCGGACTTCACTCGGATGTGCGGTGTCGGGCGTCTCGGTCATGACTCCTCTCCTCCATGGCCTCGTTCGTCAGTCCGTACCCCACACGCGGGGACGACCGGCGAGCCGGCCACCCCCCTTTCTACCCGGCCACCCACGTTGCGACGATCGAAGCCACGGTCACCTCGCTGCGCCGCAACGAGTGGTCCCCGTCGACCAGCTCCAGCGTCACCGCTCCCGGGATGGCCGCCGTCTCGCGCGCCAGCTCCTCGGGCGTCGCGAAGGCGTCACGCCGGCCCGACACGAACAGGCACGGCACCTCGAGCGCCGTGAAGTGCTCCGTCCGGAGGCGGTCGGGCTTGCCGGGTGGGTGGAGCGGATAGCTGACGAGCACCAGAGCCGCGACCTCCAGACCCCCGGCGACCGCCAGGGAGCACATGCGCCCCCCGAAGGAACGCCCGCCCACGGCGATGTGGCCCGTCGGCACGTCGAGACGTTGGGCCAGGGCCATGGTGGCGTCGCGAACCGTCCCGATGCAGACGGCCGACGGATCGGTGCGCCGCGTGCCTGCCGCCTGGGACGGGAACTCGACCCTCTCCACCCCCACGCCTCGGGGGCTGAGCGCCTCGTCGATCGCCATCAGGCCCGAGTGGTCACGACCCGCGCTGGCACCCGGCGTGAGCACCAGACCGGCGATGCGGGGTTGGGCCACCGGGCCATCATGCTCCAGCACCGTCTCGCGCCGCTGTCCGCCCGGAGACTCTTCGCCGCCGGCACCGGCAGCCTGCGAGAGTGTCAGGGTGCCCGCCGAGCCTGTCGAGCCCGCCGAGCCCGCCTGGCTGCCCCGCCTGGCCGCCGTGCTCGGTCCACTCGGCGACGTCCGTTCGCTCGGCGGTGCCTACCTGGTGGCAGCGGGCGGCCGGGCGCTGGTGGCCAAGCCCGGACCAGGGGCACGTGCGGAGGCGGCGGGGCTGCGCCGCATCGGCGCGGTGGACGGCGCGCCGCCGGTGCCCGACGTGGTGATGGTCGAGGACGATCTCCTCGTCACGACCGTGGTGGCGCAGACGGACCGGGGACCGGGCCACGACGTGGCGCTCGGTCGAGCGCTCGCCGCACTGCACCGCGCCCCGTTCCCGTGCTGGGGTGGGGGGTCCCCGTGGATCGGCCCCTGCCGCGTCGACCCGGCCGAGGCGGACGACGCCCCCTCCTTCTACGGCCGGCGCCTCGCCTCCCTGGCGCTCCGCTGTGGGCTGGAGGCCGCGGTCGAGCCCGTCGTGGCGCGGCTGGCCGAGCTGGTGCCCCCCGGGCCCCCGTCCCTCGTCCACGGCGACCTGTGGTGGGGCAACGTGCTCTTCGGCGCCGACGGGCGGGCCTGGTTGATCGACCCGTCGGCGCACGGCGGGCACCCGGAGGAGGACCTGGCCATGCTGGGACTGTTCGGCCCGGTCCCGGCATGCCTGCGCGACGCCTACGCCGAGATCCTTCCCCCCGCCGGCGGCTGGGAGCAGCGGGTGGCGCTCTTCGAGCTGTATCCGTTGCTCGTCCATGCCGTGCTGTTCGGTGGCCGGTACCGGGAGCAGGCCCGGGCAGCGGCCGGCCGCTACCGCTGAAGGAGACTCGCCGCGACCGCTGAAGGAGAAAGGACAGGGATGGGACCCTCGCAGGCCGACCTGCGCGCTTTCGCGCTGGACGTTCCCAAGGCCGAGCTGCACGTGCACATCGAGGGCACGCTCGAGCCAGAGCTGATGTTCGAGCTGGCGCGGCGCAACGACGTCGCCCTCCCGTACCGGACGGTGGACGAGGCCCGCGCCGCCTATCGCTTCACCGACCTGCAGTCGTTCCTCGACGTCTACTACCGGTCCTGCGGTGTGCTCCTCACCGAGTCGGACTTCTACGATCTCGGGCGCGCCTACCTGGAGCGGGCGGCGGCACAAGGCGTGCGCCACGCCGAGATCTTCTTCGACCCGCAGACCCACACCGACCGCGGCGTCCCCCTGGGCACCGTGATGGCCGGCCTGCGACGAGCGCTGGACGACGGCGCATCGCTCGGAACCTCGGCGCAGCTGATCCTGTGCTTCCTGCGCCATCTCCCCGAGGAACGGGCCCAGGCGACGCTGTCGCAGGCACTGGCCTACCGAGAGGACTTCGTCGGTGTCGGTCTCGACTCCTCCGAGGTGGGCTTCCCGCCGTCCGGGTTCGCCCGAGTCTTCGCCCGCGCCCGCGCCGAGGGTCTCCACGTCGTCGCCCACGCCGGCGAGGAGGGCCCGCCCGACTACATCTGGCAGGCACTGGACCTGCTCGGCGCCGAGCGGATCGACCACGGCGTGCGATGCCTCGAGGACGATGGACTGGTGCGGCACCTGGCGGCGCAACAGGTTCCGCTCACCGTCTGTCCCTTGTCCAACGTCAGGCTGCGCGTGGTCGACAGCCTGGCCGACCATCCCCTCGGCGTCCTGCTCGACCACGGGCTCCTGGCATCGGTCCACTCCGACGACCCCGCGTACTTCGGCGGTTACGCCGGCGACAATTACGCCGATGCCGCCGCCGCGCTCGACCTCGATGCCGCGGCGGTGGCCCGCCTGGCGCGCAACAGCTTCACCGGCTCCTTCCTCGAGCGCGCCGCGGTACAGAGGCACCTCGAGGACGTCGATGCCTCCCTGCGCCGGCTCACCGGCCCGCTCGTCGGGGAAGGCGGGCCGGGAGAGGCCCCCGGTGCGCCCGGTACCCTGCGGCCATGACGGCGACGATGGAGTTCTGGCTCTACCTGCCTCAACTGCGCCTGAGCGTGGAGCAGATGGCCGAGCGGGCCCGGGCGGCCGAGGCGGCCGGCTTCGTCGGCGTGGCCGGCATGGACCACCTGGCCCCGCCCCTGGCCGAGTCCTGGCCCATGTACGAGGCCATGGTCACGAACACGTGGCTGGCGGCACAGACCCGTCACCTGCGCGTCGGCTCGCTCGTGCTGTGCGACTCCTTCCGGCATCCCGTCGTGCTCGCCCGCGAGGCGGTGACGCTCGACCACGCGTCGGGCGGTCGCTTCGAGCTCGGCATCGGCTGGGGATCGGTGACGGCCGAACTGGCGACGTTCGGGATCGGTTCGCTCGACGGCCGGACACGGGTCGGCCGCCTGAAGGAATCACTGGACATCATGACGGCGCTGTGGCGTGGGGAGCCCTTCGACTACGAGGGCGAGCACTTCACCCTGCACGCCGCTCAGCACCAGCCGACCCCGCTCGGCAGGATCCCCATCGTCATCGGCGGTGCGGGGAAGCGCACCATGGAACTGGTGGCGTCGTACGCCGACTGGTGGAACGTCCACGTCGCCATCCTGGACCGCTTCGAGGAGATGCGCCCCCTCGCCGGTGCGGCGCGCTGTTCGCTCCAGGTCCAGGTCGCCTTCGTCCGGGAAGGTGACGACCGCGTGGGGGTCGAACAGACGGCACGCCGGCGCTTCGGAGACCGGATCGTTCCCGGCACGGCCGCGGAGCTGGTCGACTACTTCGGGTCGCTCGCCGAGCGCGACGTGGAGCGGGCGTACGTCTGGTTCACCGACTTCGCCCCTCCGGACAGCGTGGAGGAGTTCGGAGCATCCGTGATCGCGGCGATGCGCCCGTAACGGGTCGTCAGCGCGCCGGCGTGAACTGCAAGGCTCCTCCGGCGGACGGTCCTCCGATTCCCGGCGCCGGTGCGAGGACCACGGCGGCTCAGTCGAAATCGCCGGCCCGCGCTCGGAGAGTGCCGAGCAGGGCGAACAGTGTGTCCGCATCGGTCGGCGACAGGTCCACCGCCTTGAAAACGTTCTGGTTGAGGGCGTCGGTGGCCTGGCCGGCGAGGTTCCTGCCCCGGTCGGTGATCCACGCCAGGACGCCCCGCCCGTCGTTGGGATTGACGCGCCGCCTGACCAGGCCGTCGCCTTCGAGACGGTCGATGGCGTTGGTGACGCTGGCCGCCCCGACCTGGAGCCGTTCGCCGATCTTGCCCAAAGGCATCTCGCCCTGCCGCGAGAAGAGGAGCAGCATCAGGACCTCGTAACGGGCGAAGGTCAGCCCGAAGGGACGGACCACGCCCTCGGCCCGCCCCGCCAGGATCTGTTGGACACGGATGACCGACGTGATCACGCCCATGCCCAGGGCCGCCTCGCTCCAGCCATGGTCCCGCCATTGGCGCATCGCCTCGGCGATGGGATCGAAGGGAAGGCGGGCGGAGGTCGGCACCGACGCTGGTGGTCCCGATCAGGCCGTGGACGGGACGGCCCGGCGGACCGTCTCGACGACCTCTTCGTTCGACGCACCCGGGCCGAGGACCGCGGCGACACCTGCCCTGAGGAGCACCGGGACGTCATCGGGAGGCACGATCCCTCCGATCACGACCGGCGTGTCGAGGCCGGCGTCGCGGAGCGCGCCCACGACCGCAGGGGCGAGCGTGAGGTGGGCGCCGTTGTGCATCGAGACGCCGACGACGTCGACGTCCTCCTGCGCGCTCATGGCGGCGATGGTTTCGGGAGACTGGCGCAGCCCCGCGTAGACCACTTCGCACCCGGCATCCCTCAGGATGCGCGCCACCACGCGCAGGCCCCGATCGTGCCCGTCCAACCCGCCCTTCGCCATCAGCACCCGCAGCGGCCTCGCTCCCGACGTGGACATGCTCAGGCGACGTGGCGCTCGGTGTAGGTCCCGAACACCTGCTCGAGCGCGGCGGTCATCTCACCCAGCGTCACCATGGCGTGGGCCGCCTCGACGAGAGCCGGCATCAGGTTGACGGTGGGATCGGAGGCCTCCGACGCCAGACGGGCCAGGGCGCGGCGTACGGCGTCATCGTCCCGCTCCTGGCGCACCCGGGCCAGATGTGCCAGCTGTGCCGCCTCGACGGCCGGGTCGATGGACAGCGTCGAGGGGGCCACGCCGTCGTCCTCGACATAGGCATTGACGCCGACCTGCCGCCACTCGCCCCGGGCGATCTTGGACTGGAAGGCGTACGCGGCGTCTGCGATCTCCGAGACGAACCAGCCGTCCTCGATGCACGCCACCACGCCGTCGAGCATGGAGCCGGAACCGGCCTCGCCGACATGGCCGAACATGGCCTCGGCCTCCCGTTCGAGCGCGTCGGTGAGCTCCTCGACGAACCAGGACCCGCCGAGGGGATCGGCCACGTGCACCACGCCGCTCTCCTCTGCGATGACCTGTTGGGTCCGCAGGGCCAGACGGGCCGCGTGCTCGGTTGGGAGGGCGAGTGCCTCGTCGAAGGCATCGGTGTGCAGGCTCTGGGTGCCGCCGAGCACGCCGGCGAGGGCCTCGATCGCCACCCGGACGAGGTTGACCTCGGGCTGCTGCGCCGTGAGCGAGACGCCGGCGGTCTGGGTGTGGAAGCGAAGCTGGGTCGAGCGCCCGTCCGTGGCTCCGTAACGTTCGTGCATCCAGCGAGCCCAGATCCGGCGCGCCGCGCGGTACTTGGCGATTTCCTCGAAGAAGTCGCTGTGCGCGTTGAAGAAGAAGCTGATCCGGGGGGCGAAGTCGTCCACCGCCATCCCGGCGGCCAGCGCCGCCTCGACGTAGGCGAAGCCGTTGGCCAGGGTGAAGGCGAGCTCCTGGGCGGCCGTCGAGCCCGCCTCGCGGATGTGGTACCCGGAGACCGATACCGGATGCCAGCGCGGCATCTCGGCCGCGCAGAACCGCATGACGTCGGTGACCAGGCGCACCGACGGGCGCGGCGGGAAGATGTACTCCTTCTGGGCCTGGTACTCCTTCAAGATGTCGTTCTGGATGGTGCCCGAGAGCGCGGCCCGGGGTACGCCGGTGCGGTCGGCCACGCCGACGTACATCGCCATCACGGGGGCCGCTCCGGAATTGATGGTCATGGATGTCGAGACGGCACCGAGGTCGATGCCGGAGAAGAGGATCTCCATGTCCGCCAGGCTGTCCACCGCCACCCCGGCCCGGCCCACCTCACCGCGGGCCAGCGCATCGTCGCTGTCGCGCCCGAGGAGGGTCGGCATGTCGAAAGCCGTCGAGAGGCCGTCGCCACCGGCGCGGAGCAGCTCCTTGAAGCGTCCGTTGGTGTCCGCGGCGGTGCCGAATCCGGCAAATTGGCGCATCGTCCACAGGCGCGACCGGTACATGGACGCATAGGGGCCGCGGGTGTAGGGGTACTGGCCCGGCAGCTCGCAACCCTCCGGCCCGTAGACGGGCTCCAGGGGCAGCCCCGACATCGTCTCGAAGCGGGCGTCGCGCTGGGGCGACCGCTCGAAATCCGCCTGCCACCTGCTCCACTCTGCCATGGCCACATATTACTTCAACGTCGAACTAAATCCTGACGCGGGTGCCGCCGAGGCGGTGCATGGCGGGAATCTCGCGGGGTGTACACACAGAGGTACACACATCGCCAAGACCCCCCCCGGACCCTCCCCACGGCATCCGAGAGACGTTCCCGGCGAGAACCGATTTCCCGCTGGTGACTAGCATCGTTGCCAGCTCGAGGAAGGGGAGGGCCGTACGTTGCGCACCGTCGTCGTTGGTGCTTCGAGTGGCCTGGGGCGTTGCATCGGCGTGGGCCTGGCCCAACGAGGGGCTCAGACCGTGCTCATGGCGCGCCGGCTGGAGCGCCTGGAAACAGCCGCCAAGGAGGCGGGACCGGGGAATTTGGCCCTGGCCTGCGACGTGACCAGCACCGAGTCGTGCCGATCGGCCATGGAGGCCGCGGCCGACCACCTCGGGGGCATCGACGCCCTCGTCTACACGCCCGCCATCGGGCCACTGGCCGCCCTGGTCGACACCGATGCCGAGACCTGGCGGCGGGTCTTCGACACCAACGTCATCGGCGCCGCGCTCGTCACGACCGCCGCCATCCCCTACTTGACCATCTCGAACGGCGTCGCCGTCTACCTCTCCTCCGTCAGTGCGTCCCAGACGCCCCCCTGGCCCGGACTGGGCGCGTACGCCGTGAGCAAGGCGGCCCTCGACAAGCTGGTGGAGGCATGGAGGGCGGAGCACCCGTCCATCGGCTTCACCCGCCTGGTGGTCGGAGATTGTGCCGGCGGCGAGGGTGACGCCACGACCGAGTTCGCCAACGCATGGGAAGTCGAGCGCGTGCCCGAGTTCTACGACCAGTGGTCAGCGCGCAAGTACCTGAGCGACAGCTTGATCGAGGTGGACGAGCTCGTGACGGTGGTCGACTCGCTGATCCGTCATGGCAGCAGTCTCAGCGTGCCCTCGGTCACGGTCACACCACGCACCGCGGCCGCCCCGAGGTGACCGCGCGCGCCGGCGCGTTCCCGATGCCGGTATCCGACGGCTGCACCCCGACCATGAGGATCAATCGCTATCCCTATCGTGCCCGGGCCCGCCAGAGGGACCGCGTGCTCGCCGTGTCAGGAGCCTGTCTCTGCGTGGAGACAGAGGGGGCGCCTTCAGTCCTCTACTTCCCGAGTGAGGACATCGACTTCGCAGCGTGCCGGGACGAGGGTGCCTCTGCCTCGGCTGCCGGGAAGGTGCAGCGCTGGAGCGTCGGAGGCGAGCAGGTCCTCACCGTGGTGACGGACCCGGCCGATGCGCAGGCGCCGCTCCTCGGCTGCGGGACGTTCGATCCGGCCCTTGTCACCGTCGAGGTCCTCGACGGTCCGCCCGGTGCCTCGGAGGACCAGATCACGATCAAGCGCTTCCCGCCGTGGGGTGACGCCGGTCACCTGGCCGACATGCTCGACGTGCGCCAGGAGGGCGACCTGCACTTCGTGAGCATGGCGCACACCGACGGGCGGCGGCCGGTGGTCGAGGCGAGCCAGATGCTCGGCCAGGCAATCGTGGCGGCCAGCCGACATGCGCCGCGAAGGCGGGCCGTGTCGGCCTCCATGATCTTCGTGCGTGCGGCCGACGCGTTCCGTCCGCTCGAGTTCGCCCTCTCCGAGTTGAGCGCAGGTCGCACCTTCAGCGGCTTGACCGTCGAGGTGCGCCAGGGTGGCCGTGCCTGTGCTGCGGGGACGCTTTTGCTCGACGTCACCGCACCCCAGCTGTTGAGTCACGCGATCGAACCTCCGGCCGTCCCCGGGCCCCAGGAGTGCCCGCACTACGACATGGGCGTCACCGGTCGCGAGCTGCGGGTGGTCGACGACGCGTACACCAACGACTCCGACGCGCCGACCGGTCCGCCGTTGCTCGACTGCTGGGTCCGCTTCCGCGACCTGCCCGACGATCCGCCGCTTCACGCCGCGCTCATGGCCCAGTTCGCCGGGCACATGCCCATCGCCGCTGCCCTCCGGAGCCATGCCGGGATCGGCCAGGACCAGGCCCACCGGACGTTGTCGATGGGGATCAACGCCATCTACATGTCGGTGCACCGCGACGTGCGGGCCGACGAGTGGATGCTCTACCACCATCACTCGACCTTCGCCGGGGACGGGATGACTCACGCGGAGTGCCGCGTCCACGCAGAGGACGGGGCACTGCTGGCCTCATTTTCGGTGGACGCCATGGTCCGCGCCTTTCCCGACCGTACGGACGGTGTCGAGCGTGACGAGCGGACGGCGCTGTGAGCCTCTCGACCGGGCGCGGTCCCCTCAGTTCTCGTCCGGCGGGGCGCTTCACGGCACCGATGCCCGACCGGGTCTCCTACCTCGAACCGTTCCGTCGGCGCGTGCGGGCGGTCAAAGGCGGCCGTACGGTCGTCGACAGCGAACAGGTGCTGCTCGTCCATCGACCTGGGCGCCCTCCCGCATATGCGTTCCCGGCCGGAGACGTGCAGGGCGTTGATTCCGGTCCCGAGGTGGATGCGCCGGGCTACGTCGGGGTGCCGTGGGACGCGGCCGACGCGTGGTACGAGGAGGAAGAGCGGGTGATCGGACACCCGCGCAACCCGTACCACCGGGTGGACAGCCTGCGGTCCACGCGCCGTCTGCGCGTCGAGGTCGCAGGGGCCACGCTCGTCGACACGTCGGAGACGCTGGCCGTCTTCGAGACCGCGCTCGAGCCTCGCCTCTACGTGGAGCGACGTCTCGTCCGCCTCGATCTCCTCGAAGCCAGCTCGACGAAGACGTACTGCCCGTACAAGGGGACAGCCCGTTACTGGAATGCGCGCATCGGTGCCGACGTGATCCAAGACGTCGCGTGGAGCTACGAGGATCCCTTTCCCGAATCGCTACCGCTCGCCGGCTTTGTGAGCTTCGACGACTCCCGGGTCACCGTCCACCAGGACCTACCGGCGGCGCCCGAGGTCTGATCCGGTCGGCGCCGTCGAACCGCCTCTGAGACCGGTGCTCCCGGAAGCAGGGCACACCGGTCTCAAGAAGTGCGCAGCGTCACGGTGGCCCCGCCGTGACGGCGGCGGGAGCCGGGGTGGGGGGCGGGGCCTCGGCCTCCCCGAGGTAGCGGTCGATGACCTCCTGGCCTGCTTCGGCCGCGGGCCCGGACCAGCCGACCTGTCCCCGGGTCAGGATCACGCAGTGATCCGCCATGGCCAGGGCGCGGTGCACGAACTGCTCGCTCAGGACGATCGTGATGCCCTCCTGGCGAGCCGCTTCGAGGCCCTCGAACACGGATTCGGTCACGAGGGGAGCCAGACCGAGCGACATCTCGTCGGCGATCACCAGTTTGGGCGACTCGGCCAGCGCCCGGGCCAGGGCCAGCATTTGTTGCTCCCCTCCCGACAAGCTCCCGGCGCGCTGGGTGCGGCGGTCGCCGAGCACGGGGAAGCGCTCGATGGCGCGGTCGATCGCCTGTGGGCGATCCGCCCGGCGCTCCTGGGCCACCGCCATGCGCAGGTTGTCGATCACCGAGAGGCCGGGGAAGATGCCGCGTCCCTCCGGGATGTAGGTCAGGCCGAGCTTGCGGACGCGGTGCGCCGGCAGCCGCGAGATGTCGCGCCCGTCGAAGGTCACCGTTCCCGCCGCGGGGCGCACGAGTCCCGAGACGGCACGGGCCAAGGTGCTCTTTCCTGCCCCGTTGGCGCCGAGGACGGCCAGCACCGTGCCGGGAGCGACGCTCAGGGACACGCCGAAGAGCGCCTGGGACTGGCCGTAGCGCACGTCGAGCGAGACGACGTCGAGGATGGGCGCGGTCACGAGCGGCCCTCGAGATCCGCCAGGGACGGCGATGGCTCGGACCCCGACGCTGCCGCCTCCGCCGGGATCTCGGATGTCGGCGTCGCCCGCTGCGCTGGCTCGCTGTCGCCGAGATAGGCGGCACGCACCGCCGCGTCGTTGCGGATCTGTTCCGGGGTCCCGACGGCGATGCGCTCGCCGAAGTCGAGCACGAAGACGGTGTCGGACAACGAGAGGACGGCTGCCACGTCGTGCTCGACGATGACCAGCGACAAAGGCGGGTCCGCCTGGTCGACGATCTGGCGGAACACGAGCAGGAGGTTCTCCGATGCCTTGATGTCGAGACCCGAAAGCGGTTCGTCCAGCAACAGGACCTGGGGATCACTGGCGAGAGCTCGACCGACCTCGACCAGGCGCAGGACCCCGAGCGGCAGCGCGGCCACCGGGGCCTTGGCGACGCGCGTCAGGCGGAGCAGTTCGAGCAGACCGTCGACGCGGTCGTTTTCCGTCCTGGAGGCCGGGAGCAACGACCGCGGGTCGAACATGTCTCGCCACAGCCGGTGCCGCGCTGTGCGTGCCCGGTAGGCCAGCACGAGGTGCTCGCGCACGGTGAGGCCCATGAAGAGCTCCGGCTGCTGGAAGGTGCGCGCCAGTCCGCGCGCCGCCCTGGCACGCGGAGACGCCTGTGTCACGTCCTCACCCCGCAGCCACACCTTTCCGGCGTTGGGGCGCTGGAGCCCCGAGAGCACACCGAGGAGTGTCGACTTGCCGGCCCCGTTGGGCCCGACCAGCCCCGCGATGGCGCCCGGTTCGACCTCGATCGAGACGTCGTGCAGTGCCATCAGTCCGCCAAAGCGGACGGTGACACCGCGGGCGGCGAGCGCCGCCGCGGAGCCGGGTGGCACATCGGCCGGCGCCACGGCCGGACCGGCGGACGAGGACGGGGGCGGGGGCGAAGGCGGAGGTGCCGCGGCCGTCGTCACGACACCTGCTCGGAGATGCGGGGCGCCGGGCTCACGGCGGCCACGCCCACCGGCACACCGAGGTCACCGGGTGGTTCGCCCCCGGGACGGGCCGGCCGGAATCCTTGGAGCAGGGCCCGCAGGCGGCGGCTGTTCTCGGCCAGGGCACCCTCGGGGTACTTGGCGGCCGAGATGGCGCCGAGGCCGAAGAGCACCGAGAGGATCTCGGGCAGCGTCGTCCACGACGGCAGGTAGTACTGGAAGAGGGCGTCGGGAAAGACGAACATGACGCCGGCGATCAGGGCGGCGACGTTGGAGCGCACGCCGATCGTCACGAAGATGGCGAGCCAGACGACACCTTGGAAGGTGGCGAACTCGGCCGGCTGGAACGGGGACTGCGCCATGGCGATCAGCGCCCCCCCGATGCCCGCGATGAAGGCGGCCAAGGACCCGGCGATCACCTTCTGCTGGACGACACTGATCCCCGAGGTCCGCGCACCGGCCTCGCTCCACCGCGCCGCGTTCAGCGCCAGGCCGGTGGTGGACCGCCGGAAGTTGACGATGAAGAGGGCGATGACGACGAACACGAGCAGGCTCAGATAGGTGAACGTGAGATCGGTCGTGGCGAACCCGGGCCGGTTCACCGAGAGGCCGAGCCCTTGGTTGACGAAGGTCGGCAGGGTGAACACCAGGTTCTCCATGAGCAGCCCGAAGGTCAGCGTGACGAGCGCGACGTACAGGTCGCCGAGGCGGATGCTCAGGAAGCCGACGAGCGCCCCCATCACCATGGCCACGAGACCGCCGACGAGTGCCGCTGCCAGCACAGGCCAGCCGTGGTTGCTCGCCAGTTGCGCTGTCGTCAGAGCGCCGACACCGGCGAACGTGATCTGGCACAGCCAGAGCATGCCGCCCTCGCCGGTCACGATGGTCCACGAGAGGAAGATCACCGCGTAGGCGAAGGCCTGGGCGAACAGGCCGACCCAGTAACCCGAGACGATCATCGGGAGCGCGCCGACCACCACCATGAGGAGCAGGGGCCCCGCGTACTTGCCGACCACTCCCACCGACGCCGTCTCGACCGTGCCGCTGGCCGAACCGGCGAGACGGCTCTCGCCCTGCGGCGTGATGGCGCGGTCCAACACACCACCCCAGCCCTCGTTGTCGCCGACACGGCCGCCGCGGATCAGGCTGTAGACGAGGAACAGCGCGATCACCATGAAGGGGACGGCGTCGATGATCTCGGTGGTCCACTGGCTGGCCGGGGGCAGGTAGCGCTGGAAGAGCGAGGTGGCGACACCCATCGCCAGGCCCACGAGCACGGCGACGGGCAGGTTCCGCAGCTTGGCTGCGACGACGGCGGCGAGGGACGCCGCGATGAGCACGGTGAACTTGCCCGAGTCGAGACCGATGATCGGTGCGGCCAGAACGCCGACGAGTCCGGCGAAGAAGGTGCTGACGGCCCACACCCCGACCGAGATCGCCCCGGGGTTGGTGCCCGAGAGACCGGTCATGGCCGGCGAGTCGACCATGGCACGCACCTTGAGGCCCACCTCGGTGTACCGGAGCACGAGCGCGCCGGCGACCACCGTCACGATCACGCATGCGTAGACGATGACCTGGTCCAGCGTCACGGGGACGCCCAGGAACTGGTACACCGCGACGGGCTCGGGTGCGAGACCCGGCGCCTGCTGGATCGCCTGGTTGCCGAAGGCCAGCGTGGCCAGGGACGGGATGGCCACCAGCAGACCGATGGTCGCCACCACCTTGATGAGCGGGGCGGAGAGGCGCAGGTAACGGAAGAGCAGGAAGTAGAGCACGACCCCCATCGCCGGCGCGGCCAGCACGATGGAGACGACCGCCGCGGCGGCGATGGACCAGCTCTCCTGGGTGTGCAGGTAGTAGTAGAAGCGCGCGATGAAGAACGCCATCGCACCGAAGGCGAAATTGAGGATGCCCGACGAGGTGTAGGTGATCACCAGCCCGGCCGACGCGATGGCGTAGATCCCCCCCAGCACCAAGCCGGCGATCACGAATTGCAGCACCTGCGAGCCCCACCCCTTCTTGCCGTGCGCTCAGCGCGACGTTTCTGACATCGACGTCGATTCTGATACTAACGACAGGGGGCCGCCCGTGCACGGCCACGGATCCGCTCCGTGAACTGGCATTTCGAGAACCGTCCCCGGCGCTCCGGGGCCGCGCTCAGCTGAGGTCAGCTCTGCGGCACTCCGCTCAGCTCTCGGCGCGCACCTTGTCCTTCACCATCGGCACGATCGGCGGGGCCTCCTTCCAGTTCGGGATGCCCGCGTCCTCCTTGGCCACCGGGTAGTTGTCGTCGTTCATCCAGGCCCAGTGCGAGTGGTTCAGCTCGTGCAGGGTGAAGCATGCGTTCAGCGCGTTGTAGAAGCCCATGTTGTCGACGCTCTGGTTGACCGCCTCCTTGACCAAGAGCGCGGTCATCGTCGGGAGGTCGGCGATCCGCTGCGCGAACTCCAGCGTGCGGTCGCCCAACTCGTCGAGGGGGAACACCTTGCTGACCATGCCCAGCCGGTGCGCCTCGTCGGCGTCGACCGAGTCGCCGGTCAGGAGGAGCTCCTTGGCTCGACGCGGCCCGAACTCCCACGGGTGGGCGAAGTACTCGACGCCGCACATGCCGAGGCGCGTGCCGACGACGTCGGCGAACCGCGTGCCCTCGGCGGCCACGATCAGGTCGCAGGCCCAGAGCAGCATCAGTCCGGCGGCGTAGACGTCACCGTGCGCCTGGCCGATGGTGATCTTGCGCAGGTTCCGCCAGCGGCGCGTGTTGTCGTAGAAGTAGTGCCACTCCTGGAGCATCAGCGACTCGGCGCCCGCCCGCGTCCCGCCGTTGATGGTGCGCGAGGGGTGCAGCGTCGGCCCCGGCGTCATCTCCTCGCGGGACTGCTTCGACCCGAGGTCGTGCCCGGAGGAGAACATCGGCCCCGTGCCGCCGAGGATGACGACGCGCACGTCGTCGTCGGCCTCGGCCTGCAAGAAGGCGTCGTTCAGCTCGACCAGGAGCCCACGGCTCTGGGCGTTCCGGGAGTCGGGCCGGTTGAGGAGGATCCTGGCGATCCTCCCCGAATCGAGCTTCTCGTACAGCACGAACTTGTAGTCAGGCATCTCGGGCTCCCCGTGGTCTGTGCGTTTGCGGCGCGTTGTGGTCTGTGGGTTTGCGGCGCGTTGCGTCGGTGGTGTCCGACCCTAGTGAGCGCGCGCGCCCACCGGCTCGTCGACCTTCATGATGCGGGCCAGGTTGCCGCCCATGATCTTGGCCACGTCCTGCTCCGGCAGGCCCACTGGCAGGTGGTCGACATAGCTGCAGGGCTCGGCCAGGCCCTCGGGGTGCGGCCAGTCGGAACCGAACAGCACGTGGTCGGCGCCGATCACGTCGATGACCTCTCCGAGATCGTCCTCGTGGAAGGGGCTCACGTAGACGCTCCGCTTGAACTGCTCGACCGGGTCGCCTTCGAAGGCGTTCGGCATCTTCTTGTAGGTGTCACCCAGGTGCTCGACGAACGAGCGGATCCACTCCCCGCCCGCCTCGATGGAGGCGACCCGCAGGTCGGGGAAGCGGGAGAACACGCCGTGGCACACGAAGGCCGCCATGGAGTCCTGGATCGGCCGGTGACCGCCGGTCATGTAACGGAAGGAGTCGAGACGGAAGGGCAGCATCTCGCTCGGACCGGTCCAGTCGTTGGTGTAGCGCGTGTAGCCGCTGTCCGACGAATGCATCGACACGAGGATGTCGGCGTCGACCACGGCCTGCCAGAAGGGGTCGAACTCGGGGTAGCCGAACGAGCGCGAGCCGCGGAGGCCCGGGACCGGTGCCGGCCGGATCAGCACCGTCTTGGCGCCGCGCTCGACACACCATTCGAGCTCCTCGATCGCCTTCTCGACGATGGGCAGGGTGATCACCGGCGTGGCGAAGATGCGGTTCTCGTAGTTGAAGGTCCACTCCTCGTAGATCCACTCGTTGAGGGCGTGGATGGCCGCGTGCGTGAGGTCGAGGTGGTCGCGCATGCGCTCCTCGAGAAGGCTGGCCAGGGTCGGGAACATAAGCGTCCGGTCGAGCCCCAGCTCGTCCATGACCTCGATCCGCGGTTCGGGCCTGCGGAAGGCGGGAATGCTCCGCATCGGCTCGCCGATGACCTCGCGGTACGACTTGCCCTCGGGGTTCCCGTTGCGGAAGTACTCCTCCTGCGCGCCCGGCCGCGCCACGACGTCGAAGGTGGGGTTCGGGATGTATTCGCTGACCGTGCCCAGGACCATGATCTTGGTCCGGCCGTGGAGCTCCACGTAGTCGATGGCGCCCTTGTACTGCTCGGGCAGGTGCCGGGTGAAGGCGTCCTTGGTCTCGTAGAGGTGGTTGTCGGCGTCGAAGGTCGGAAAGTCGCAGGTTCTGGCCATGCCCATCAGCTTACCTATTTTTGACAATGACATCAATGTCAGGGATCGACATATCCTGCCTGTTCAGACAGATCGGGCAACGGAAGCAGGCGGTCGCCGAGACCCTCGCCCGACTCGGTACCATGGCACGGATGTTCGATTGCGACGTCGATGTCAAGAACCGGACCTCGCCCCTGCCTGGTGGCCGTGCGCCCGCTGCCTGAGCTGACGCCGGCCAACGAGTGGTTCTGGACCTCGGGGGCGGACGGGGTCCTGCGGATCCAGGGCTGCGCCGACTGCGGCCAGCTGGTGCACCCGCCCGTCCCCGTGTGCCCCTCGTGCCGCAGCCGCTCCTCCGAACCCGTCATCGTGTCGGGCCGGGGCACGATCGTCGGCTTCACCGTCAACGCCCACCGCTGGCACCCGGACTTCGAGCCGCCCTACGTGATCGCCAACGTCGCGCTGGCCGAGGACCCGAGCGTCCACCTGACGACGA
>DAHUZK010000075.1 GCA_027306605.1 Acidimicrobiaceae bacterium | reverse complement strand
GCTGCAACCGCCCCTGCCATTCGCCCAATACCCGGGCGTCGAAGGGTACCGGCTCGACGCCCCGTCCGAGGTCGTGCCCGCCCTTCGCGTTCGAGTAGTAGTCGCTGTAACCCCGGCAGTAGGTGAATCGCATGCCGCGCTGTTGGAGGACCGTGATCATCTCCGGTCCCGCCGTGAGAAAGGCCTCCCGTCGCTCGGCCGACGACGCCGGCCCGACGTCGCCGACGACCGCGTCGAAATGGGCCATGGCCTCCTCGTAGGAGTCCGCGACGCCCTTGGCGCGCATGACGGGGTTGTTGGGGACCCAGACGATGCCGCCCGACATGCAGGTCGAGCCACCCAGGCGGTCCTGCTTCTCGAGAACCAGCACGCTGGCGCCAGAGTCGGCCGCGGCCAGCGCGCCGACCATGCCGCCTCCCCCCGAACCGACGACCACGACATCGACCGTGTCGTCCCATGTCGTCATCTCAGGACCCTGCCCTCCCCGTGCATACCGCATTCGCCGTCGTCGCGGAAGCTAGCAGGATCTGTTGACGATTGCTACGGAACCGAAGTATTCTGTCCGCATCCGCCGTCGAGCGAAGTGGGGGAGATGACTGCGACCTCGAGGACGCTGAGCTACCCGCCCGGGGGGTTGGGAGCTCCGAAGGACCGCCGCCCCGTACCCCCACCGGACGCCCTGGGGTTGCCCGAGGGGACCGAGATCTTCTCGGCCGACGACCACATCTCGCTGGCCGAGGACATCTTCTACGAGCGCTTCCCCGCCGGCATGAAGGATCGTGCACCCCGCGTGATGAACGTCGACGGAGGCTGGGTGATCGGCATGGAGGGGAAGTCGATCCTCGTACCCGAGTTCGTCGAGGTGCTGACCCAGTACGACCCGGTGCCGGGGTCCCACACCGGCGACGTCGACGCCCGCCTCGCTGCACTCGACTCGGAGGGGGTCTCCAAGGAGCTCGCCTTCCCGAACTCCGTGCTGGCTCTGTTCGGTTGGCCCGACCGCGAGGTGCGCGAGCTCTGCTTCCGGATCTACAACGAGCACATGGCCGAAGTCCAGGAGCGCTCGAACAACCGGATCTTCGGTGTCGGGCTGATCAACTGGTGGGACGCCGAGGGAACGCGACGCACTGTCGAGGAGCTCAAGGGCCTCGGTCTCAAGACGTTCCTCATGCCGCTGTCCCCGGGGAAGGACCTCGAGAAGCGCCCGATCGACTACGCCAGTCCCGCCATGGACGGCGTGTGGGAGGCGATCGAAGAGGCCCAGGTCCCGATCGCGCACCACATCGGCGAGAGCCCGCCTGCGACGCCGAACCAGTTCAACGCCGTGAGCATCGGCATGTTGCAGTCCGTCGCCTCGTTCCGGGACGTGTTCGGCAAGTACCTCTTCGGCGGCATTCTCGACCGGCATCCCGGGCTCCGTATCGGGTGGTTCGAGGGGGGCATCAACTGGGTCCCCTCGGCGCTCCAGGACGCGGAGCACATCGCGGCGTCGTTCCAGCACCTCAACAACCTCACACTCGAGCACGAGCCGACCTATTACTGGGACAACCACATGTGTGCCTCGTTCATGGTCGATCGTCTCGGCTTGGCTCTCCTGGCCCGCATCGGCGTCGACCGGGTGATGTGGTCCACGGATTTCCCCCACAACGAGAGCACCTACGGCTACAGCGACCGGTCCTTGGCCGTCGTCGTCGACGCCGTCGGTCCCGAGGCGGCCGCCGCCATCGTGGGTGGCAACGTCAAGCGGTTTCTCGGACTGGAGGGCTGATGCCGGCAGGCCTGATGGCCTCTGCGCCGGCGGCCGGATCGACGCTCATCCCGCCGGAAGCGGACCTGGCCCGCATGCGCCACCAGCGGGTCGAGCGCATCCGTGACGCGATGCACGCGCAGGGGCTCGACGCACTCGTGCTGCTGGGCAACACCAACGTCGTCTACGCCACCGGGGTCGTCTGGCCCCTCGCCGACTCGGGACGGGCCGCCTTCGAGCAACCGGTGGCCGTGGTGCTCGCAGACGACGCCTGGCCGCACCTCTTCTCTTCGATGTCCGTAGCGGATCCCGAGAGGTCGGACCTCCCGCCCGATCACCTGCACGGACCCGTCTTCCTCGATTTCGACCAAGGCGTGGCACGGTTCACGGCGCACCTGGCCGAGCTCGTTCCGGCGGGCGCCGCCGTCGGGATCGACGAATGGACCAACGCACTGCGCCGGGACCGCTCGCTCCTGTTCGGAGCCGGCGATCCGGCCGACGGCGGCCGGGTGATCAGCAGGGCCAAGCTCGTCAAGACTCCCGACGAGCTGGCCTGCATGCGCGAGGGGCTCCGGATCACCGAGTCCGCCATCGCCGAGGTGCAGACCGGGGTCGCGCCCGGGGTCCGACAGACCGAGCTGACCGCCACGTTCCTGCGGTGCATCTTCGAGGCGGGAGCCGACGCCAACGTCCTCGACCCGATCTGGCAGGTGATGCCGCCGCGCCTCGCCGACGGCCCCTGGACCACGACCGGTGACCTCGCCTGCCCCCTTCTCTCGACCGAGCGCGTCCTCGTCGAGGGCGACGTGCTCTGGGTCGACACCGGCATCAGCGCCGGGGGGTTCCACTCCGACTTCGGGCGGACGTGGATCGTCGGGCGCGGGCCCGATGCGCGGCAACGGGCACAGTTCGAGCGCTGGCAGGCGATCATGGCGGCGGTGCTCGACGTCACGCGCGCCGGCTCGACCGCCGCCGATCTGACCGCGGCCGCCGTCGACGCCGCGGGCGGCGTGAAGCCCTGGATGCCCCACTTCTACCTGGGCCACGGCCTCGGAATCGACAGTGCCGAGATGCCCTACGTCGGCAGCGACATCGGTGAGGCCTTCGACGCCGGCCTCGTCCTCACCGAGGGGATGGTGCTGGTGCTCGAGCCCGTCGTGTGGGACGACGGCGCCGCCGGCTACCGGTCCGAAGAGGTGCTCGTCGTCACCGACGACGGGTGGGAGCCGATGACCGACTACCCCTACGACCCCTTCTGAGGATCCGGTGCCGCGAACCGAAGTGCAGCCCGACGAGCGCTCGCTGCGTCGTGCCCGACGCGAGCGGGTGTTGGCCGCCATGGCAGCAGAAGGGGTCGATGTGCTGGTCATGGGGCGTGAGGCGAACGCCCGCTACGTTTCGGGCGCACCGCGGCTGTGGACTGCGGGCTCGCGCGCCTTCGGCCCCGGCTGCGTCCTGGTGCGCGAGAGCGGTGCGGTCCATCTGCTCAGCACGTGGGACGAGGGGGTGCCCGAGGAGATTCCCCACGAGAACCTCTACGGGATCTCGTTCAACGCGGCCAACTTCCTCGACGCGCTGCAGCGGGTCGAGGGCGCCGCGTCCGTCCGCACGGTGGCCACCGACGGTCTCACCCCTTCGGCGGCTCAGCTCCTGGCGAGGTCCTTTCCGTCGGCCGACCTCGTCGACGGCGAGCCGCTGCTGCGTCGGGTGCGCGCCGTGAAGACGCCGGAGGAGGTCGAGGCGGTGCGGGCCTCGGTGCGCCTGGCCGAGCACGCGCTGAGCGAGGCCGTGGCCGCGCTGGGACCCGGGGTGACGGCGCGCCGGCTCACCGGCGTCTTCCTGGAGGCGATGGCGGCGGCCGGGGTGACGACACCCGCCTCTCAGGACGTGGCCTGGGTCCCCTCCCGCGTGCACCCCGGACGGCGCGGGGGCCGTGACGAACCGCTCGAGTCCGGCGACCTGGTGGCCTTCGGCGCCGGCGTCATCGCGTCGGGGTACGCCGGAGAGGTGGGCCGGACGAAGCGGATCGGAGAAGGGGAGGCCGACGAAGCCGAACGGGCGCTGCGCCGCGACCAGGATGCGCTGTGGGGTCGGCTGCTCGGCGCGTGCCGGCCTGGTGCGACGGCGACCGGGCTCCTCGACGCCTACGACGCCGTCGGGCTGGCGCCGCCCCCCGTCCCGGTGGCCCGCGGGCTCGGGCTGGGCTTCGACCTGCCCCTCGTGACCCATGCCCTCCCGGAGCTCGCCGCCGAGCAGCGCCTCGAGGAGGGCATGGTGCTGGCGCTGACCGCCTTCGTGTGGAAGGAAGGCCGGGGCGCCGTCTACGGCCAGGAGCCGGTGCTCGTCACCCCGTCCGGGCCCGAGCTGCTCTCGACGGATCCGTTCCAGGAAGCGAGGAGTCAAGCGTGACCGACATCGACATCCCGGCGCCCGAGGAGATCATCCTCTACGAGAAGGACCCGGGCACCCGCATCGCCACGATTACGCTCAATCGCCCCGACCAGCTCAACATCCCGACGATCGGGGCCCGCAAGCGCTACGCCGACCTTATCTTCAAGGCCAGCATCGACGACGACGTCAAGGTGCTGGTGGTGCGCGGCGTCGGCGACCATCTCGGTTCGGGTGCCGACCTCGACGAGCTGATGGCCAAGCAGGCCCAGGGCACCTCGCTCCAGGAGGAGTTCGGGATCGACGAAGAGGACGACGTCACCATGCCCGGCCCCCGCTCGTACCGTGCCGGCGCCTCGCTGCTGCACTGGTACGGCAACACCCGGTCGGGATGTCGCAGCCTGCAGGACTTCAAGAAGATCAGCATCCTCGAGGTCAAGGGCTACTGCTACGGCTGGCACTTCTACCAGGCGGGTGACGCGGACCTGGTGGTCTCCTCGGACGACGCGCTCTTCGGGCATCCGGCCTTCCGCTACGTGGGCTACGCGCCGCGGATGTGGCAGTGGGCCACGATGATGGGCCTGCGCAAATTCCAGGAGATGGTGTTCACCGGCCGCCCCTTCACCGCTCAGGAGATGTACGAGTGCAACTTCGTGAACAGCGTCGTCCCCCGGCAGGACCTCGAAGCCGAGGTCGAGAAGTACGCGCTGGCCTGTGCGCGCACGCGCCCCACCGACACCGTCTTCATGCAGAAGGTCTTCTTCGAGGTGATGAAGCAGCAGCAGGGTGAGTACATGGGCAGCCTGCTCAGCGCGTGGCTCGAGTCGATGGGCGGGATCCTGCGTGAGGACGAGTCCGGCCAGCGGGCGACACTGCGGCAGGAGACGATGGAGGCCGGCCTGAACATCGCCGTGAAGGACAAGGACAGCGCCTACCCCCCCGAGTGGCGTCTCAGCCGGTCCGGTCGCCTTCGGCGCGACGCCGACCCACATGGCGACTGACGCGGCAGCGGACGAGCGGTCCACGCACGGCTCCGCCGGCGCCGGGCCGCCGCTGAGCGGACTGCGCGTCGTCGACCTCTCGTCGTGGATCGGCGGGGCCTACTGCACCAAGCTCCTGGCCGACGGCGGGGCGGAGGTCGTCAAGGCCGAGGCGCCGGCGGGGGACCCGCTGCGGCAGTGGTCGGCCTCGGGGGCGCCGATCCCGCCGGGGGACGACGGTGCGCTCTTCAACTTCCTCGCCGCCTCGAAGCGGGCGGTCGTGGTCGACCCTCGCCACCAGGACGACGCGCGTGCGCTGCACGCACTGCTGGCCTCGGCGGACGCAGCCGTGTGGTCCCGCGGCTCGCTCCTGGCCGAGGCGCCCGAGTTCGGGCCGCGTCGGCTGCTCGAGACCCACCCCCACCTGGTCGTGACGTCGATCACGCCGTTCGGGCTGGAGGGACCGTGGAAGGACAAGGCGTCCACCGAGTTCACGCTGCAGGCGTGGTCCGGGGGCATCGTCGGGTTGGCGCGCGGGCGGCCGGAGCGGGCGCCGGTCCACGTGGGCGGTCAGGTCGGCGAGTGGCTGGCGGGCGCCTTCGCCGCCGTCGGCACCCTGGCGTCCCTGCGGCGCGACGGCGCCGACGGAGAGCTGGTCGACGTGTCGATGCTCGAGACCCTGGCCATGTGCCTGACGTACTACCCGGTGACGTTCAACGATCAGCTCGGACGGCCCATGCGCCGGCGCCGGTTCGTCCCGACCCCCGGGGTCGGAGCCGCCCGCGACGGCCTGGTCGGGCTGGGGTGCGGCACCGGGCAGCAGTGGCTCGACTTCTGCGCCATGGTCGAGCATCCCGAATGGACCGAGGACCCCAAGCTCTTCCTCGACCGCACCGCGCTGGCTCCGACGATCGACGCCTGGATCGCCGCCCGCTCGGCCGACGAGGTGCTGGACCTGGCCTCGGCCTTCCGGATCCCCAACGCGCCGGTGGCCAACGGCGCCACCATCGCCGCCTTCGAGCACTTCCGGGTGCGCGAGTCCTTCGCCGCCAATCCGCGCGACGGAGCCACGAACCCGCGGCCCCCGGTCCGGCTCAGCGCGGGGCGCCTGCGCACGCCCGAGCCCGCGCCCCGACTCGGCCAGCACGCCATCGGCGCCCTGGCGGCACCCTCCGGCGGTCACCGGCCGCGCCCCGGCGGCCGCGCCACGCGCCGGACCGACGGCCCGGCTGCACTCCCCTTCGCCGGCCTCCGCGTGCTGGACATGACCGCCTACTGGGCGGGCCCGCTGGTGGGCCATCTCCTGGCCCTGCTCGGGGCGGAAGTGATCCACCTCGAGTCGTCGGGCCGGCCCGACGGTGTCCGCCTCGTCGGTGGCGTACCCCAGTCCGAGGCGCAGTACTGGGAGAAGGGCCCCATCTTCGCCGCGCTCAACACCAACAAGAAGAGCCTGACCATCGACCTGCGGGCTCCACGCGGCATCGAACTCGTCCGTCGCGTCGTGTCGACGTGTGACGCCGTGATCGAGAACTACACGCCGCGCGTGCTCGACCAGATGGGTCTCGGGTACGAGACTCTCAAGGTCGAACGGCCCGACCTCGTCATGGTGCGGATGCCGGGATTCGGGCTGAATGGACCCTGGCGCGACCAGGCGGCCTTCGCCTTCGTGATCGAGGACGCCGCCGGCCTCACCTGGCTGACGGGGCACCCCGACCTGTTGCCCTTCGAGCCCTACTGCGTCGGCGACCCCAACGCAGGCCTGCACGCACTGTTCGGGTTGCAGCTGGCGCTCGAGCACCGCTCCCGTACCGGTGAGGGCGCGCTGGTCGAAGCAGCGATGGTCGATGCCGCTGCGAACATCGCAGCCGAGCAGCCGATCGAGTTCTCCGCCTACGGGGCGCTCCTCTCGCGCAGCGGCAACCGCGGACCGCTCGCCGCGCCGCAGGGCCTCTACCAGGTGGCCGGACCCGACGAATGGGGCCGAGACGACTGCTGGGTCGCCATCGCCGTGGCCGGTGACGACCAGTGGGTGGCGTTGCGCGGTGCACTGGGGGAACCGGCATGGGCCGCCGACCCCGCGCTGGCCACCACGGCCGGACGCCGACAAGAGCACGACCGCATCGACGCGTCACTGCAGGAATGGTGCCGCTCCCGCTCGGCGGACGAAGTGGTCGAACGCCTGTGGAGTGCCGGCGTCCCCGTGGCCAAGGTGATGCAGCCGCACCACCAGCCCGAGCTGCCCCAGCTCGAGTTCCGCCGCTTCTTCGAAGAGGTCGACCACCCGGTGATCGGGCGCTCGCGCTACAGCACGGTGCCGATGCGGTTCTCGCTCGGTCCGGAGCGGTTCCACCGGCGGCCGGCTCCGTTGCTGGGCGAGCACACCGACGAGCTGCTGCGGGACCTCGGGCTGTCGCCCGAGGAGATCGCCACGCTCGAGGCGGAGGGGATCGTGGGCGGAACGCTCGCGTCGAGGACCTAGGCCGCGGTCGCGGGTGCCGTATTCTTCCGAAGTGGCTTTCGAGGCGGCTCCCTTCGACGTCGTCGAGGCGTCCCGTCGGGTCTGGTTGGAACGCTGGGAGCCCGAGGCTGCATCGGGGATGGCGGTCTTCGCCTCCATCCTGCGTTCCCATCAGCTGCTCAACGAACAGGTCAACGACGTCATGCGCCGCCACGGCCTGACGTTCGCGCGCTACGAGGTCCTGGCGTGGCTGGGGACGGATCCCGACTCGGCGCGGACCCTGAGCTGGATCAGCAAGTCCCTGCGCATCCCGCCGGCCACCGTGACCGACATCATCGACCGCCTGGAGCTCGAGAAGCTCGTGCGCCGCGCCCCGCACCCCTCCGATGCCCGCACCACGCTCGCCGTGATCACCGCTCGGGGTCGCAAGGTGGCCACGGACGCCACCCACGACCTCAACACAGAGGTGTACGAGCGCATCGGCCTCTCGGAGCCGCAGCGGGGCCAGCTCGTCGAGCTGTTGGCCCAGCTACGCGCCAGCGGGAACGAGTTCGACGTCGAGCGCTCGAGCGACGTCATGGAGGAGGTCGGCACCCGCGGGGCGCGCGCACGCCGGGGCAAGCGGCGACCCGACGTCGCCTAGCTCCGGGGTCTCTCAGGCCCCGGGCCGCCGGTTCTGGCGGACGGCCTCGGTGATGAGCCCGATGGCCCAGGTCACCGCGGTGACCGCCTGGCCGTGCTCCATCGACCAGTCGGCGACCAGCCGCTCGTAGGTGGCCACGCTCCAGAGCACGTCGAGCAGTGCAGCCACGCACGTGCGGTCCGTCTCGGGCCACCCCTGGGTCCAGCCGTCGAGCGCGCCGAAGAGCGCCTGGCGCTGGCGGAGGTTGGCGTCGGCCAGCGTGGGGTCGAGCGGTGGTTTCGACGGGAGCGGGTACGAGGACACGTGGGCGACGATGCGCGCCGCGACGGACGCCACGTCGTCGAGACCCATCCCTTCGAGGTCGATGCCGGCTGATCTCTCCAGCCGGTGCATGACGGCGTCGCGAAGGCCGCGCTCGTTCCCGAAGTGGCGGTAGACGGTCCGCTCGTTCACGCCCGCCCGCTCCGCCACGCCCCGGATGGTGAGCACCCGCCAGTCCCGGACCGAGGAGCTCTGCAGGAGGCGGCACCCGGACGTGACGATCCGTTCCCGGGTCTCGCCGGCGCGCCGTCGGCGTGTCGGGCTGTCGTACTTGCGCGGGGCCGGAGGGGGAGGTGCGGACTCGGCCATCGGGCAGGGCGGCCGGGACTAGGGGAGGCGCGCCGGGAGAGTCTCCCAGCCCCGCACGGTCGAGGTGGGCGACAACCGGGCCCGGGACAGGTCGATGTCCCACTCGGGGAAGCGCGCCAGGACTTCTTCGAGGGCGATGCAGCCCTCCAGACGCGCCAGGGCCGCTCCCATGCACAGGTGGATCCCGTTCCCGAAGGTCAGGTGACGTCCGTCCTTGCGGTGGATGTCGAAGGTGTCCCCGTCGGGGAAGCGGCGATCATCGCGATTGGCCGAGCCCAGGAGGAAGAGCATGACGCTTCCCTCGGGCACCGTGACGTCGCGCACGCGAAGGTCGGTGCGGGCGACACAACGCCCGACGTGCGGCGCGGGTGACTCGAAGCGCAGGACCTCCTCGATGGCACCGGCGACGAGGGAGGGGTCGGCCACCAGCTCGGCCCGCTGGTCCGGGTGATCGGCCAGGACCTTTGCGGTCCATCCGATCAGCCGGGTCGTGGTCTCGTTCCCGGCTCCGGCCACCACCTCGATGTAGGTCAGGAGCTCGTTGCGCGTCAGCGTCCGGACCGTCCCCGTCTCGTCGGTGAACTCGACGTTGAGTAGCTCGGTCATGATGTCGTCGGAGGGATGCTCGGCCCGCCAGTCGACGTAGTCGGCGAACTGGGCGCCCGTCACGAAGTCCTCGGTCACCTTCATCGGCTCGCCCTCGTCGGTACGGAGGTTGGCGTCCATTTGGTCGCGGATGGCCTCCTGGTCGCCCTCGGGGATGCCGAGCAGCATGCCGATGACCCGCATGGGCATCTGGGCCCCGAGGTCGGCGATGAAGTCGAGGCTTCCCGCACCGACGAGGGGGTCGAGGCTGCGGGCGCAGAACTCACGGATCTTCCGTTCGAGCTCGGCCACCCGGCGCGGGGTGAAGGCGCGCGACAGGAGGCGGCGGTGGATGGTGTGCGTCGGCGGATCCTCGAAGACGATGACACCGGGAGGGATGTCGATGTCTGCCTTGATGACCTCGAGGATGGCCCCTTTGCCCGAGCTGTAGGTCCGGGCGTCGAGGAGCCCCTTCTCCACGTCCTCGAACCGGCTCACCGCGAAGAAGTCGTGGGTCTCGTTGTAGTAGAGCGGAGCCTCCTCGCGCAGCCGCCGGTACACCGGGTACGGGTCCGCGTTGATCTCGGCGCTGTACTGGTCGTAGTAGACGTCCGTCACCTGTCCCACCTGTCCCTTTGAGGCTCCGAGGGGGCCGTTCGGATGGCAACCCCCGGGGTGAATTCATGTCAGGCTACGACACGAATTTCCGGCGGGTCAAGCGGCTCCGCTCGCAGGTTCGACGAGGGTCGGTCGAGCCGGGTCGGCCGACGCCGGGTCCGCCAAGATGGTCGCCAACGAGAGAAAGGGTGGGGCGAATGCCGACAGTGGAGACGGTCCGGGGGCCGGTCGAGGCAGGTGCGCTGGGCCGCACGTACATGCACGAGCACGTCTTCGTGCTCGACGCCGACGTCGAGCAGAACTACCCCGCCGCCTGGGGCAGCGAGGACGACCGCGTGACCGACGCCGTCGGGAAGCTCAAGGCCCTGGCCACCCAGGGCATCGGCAGCATCGCCGATCCGACCGTCGTCGGCCTGGGCCGTTACATCCCGAGGATCCAGCGCATCGCCGAGCAGGTGCCCGAACTCAACATCATCGTCGCCACCGGTTGTTACACCTACGACCAGGTGCCGTTCTTCTTCCACTACCGCGGCCCCGCTCTCGCCGCGGCCCTCGGCGCGGACGTGCCGGATCCGATGGTGGACATGTTCGTCGACGACATCACCAACGGGATCGCCGGCACCGGGGTGAAGGCCGCCTTCTTGAAGTGCGCCATCGACCACCAGGGCATGACCGACGGGGTGGCCCGGGTGATGCGCGCCGTGGCGCGGGCCCACCGGCTGACCGGTGCCCCCATCACCGTGCACACCCATCCGGCGTCGCAGGCCGGCCTGGCCGTGCAGCAGCTCCTGTGCCGTGAGGAGGGCGTGGACCCGACCCGGGTCGTGCTCGGTCACTCCGGGGACAGTGCGGACGTGGACCACCTGAGCGCGCTGGCCGACGCCGGCTTCATCCTCGGCATGGACCGCTTCGGCCTCAACGTCGAGACCACCTTCGAGGCGCGGGCGGACACGCTCGTCGAGATGTGCAGGCGGGGCTACGCCGACCGCATGGTGCTGGCACACGACGCAGCGTGCTACATCGACTGGATCGACCCCGGCGTGCTGGCGCTGCTCACCCAGTGGAACTACCAGCACATCCACGACGAGGTGCTGCCCTACGTCCGCCAGAAGGGCGTGAGCGAGAGCCAGATCGAGACGATGCTCGTCGAGGTGCCCCGCCGATACTTCGAGGACGTCGCCGCCTACTGAGGGGAACCCGGCGCCTCCCGACAGGGCGCGTTCGAGCGGGCCCGGCTTTCGAGAGCGGGCCCGGTTACAGCCGGTAGACGCGCTCCGCCGTGCCGGCGAAGAGCTTGTCGCGTGACGCCTCGTCGAGTCCCGCCGTGACCGTGTCGAACGTCGTGTACAGCTCGTCGAAGGTGCCGTAGGTCGCGTCCACGGGGAAGTTGCTGGCGAAGAGGCAGCGGTCCACGCCGAACGTCTCGATGGCGGTCTCGAGCCACGGCGCCAGCGCGTCGGCGGCCATCGACTCGAAGGGCATGGCCAGACCGGACAACTTGCACGCCACGTGCTCGCCCAGCCCGGCTAGGGCCCGCATCCCTTCGAGCCACAGCGCCCGCTCCTCGTCGGAGGCCGAGCGCGGCCAGCCCGTGTGCTCGACCACGACGCTGAGCTCGCCGAAGGCGGCCAGGCGCGCCGCGGCGGCGGCCAGCTGGTCGGGATGTGCCATCAGCTCGAAGACGAGGTTGCGCTCCTGGAGGGCGCGCAGGACCTCGTCTGCCGGCACGGGGTCGCTCAGTCCGCCCACCATGGGCCGGACGCCGCGGAAGCGGGGCGCCGCCATCTGCAGGTCGAGGAACTCGACGGCCTCGCGCACCGAGTCGGCCTTGGGCAGGCCGCCGACGATGGCGTCGGGTCCGCCCCGCGCCGACGCCTCGCGGTCGAGCTCGAGTGTCTCCTCGATCGAGTTGCGGCCGGTGGCGGCGGCGACGTTGACCACCTTCTCGACGTTCCAGTCCGCCGATTCGGCTCGATACGTCTCGAGGTCGAAGCGGCGGTGCATCCGCCACGGGTCCCCGGTGCCGTGCTCGGGCACGTGGCCGAGATACGGGTACCACTCGGTCCGGGCCGGGTCCCACAGATGGATGTGCGCGTCGACGATCCGGGCGGGCCGCGTCGTCATGAGGTCTCCGAACGCGTCACGTCGGCTCCGGTCGGCTCACGTGGGCCGGGTCCCCGGGTACACCGTGGTCCCGACGATCTCCCCGAGCGCGTCGTCCAGCCACGGCGGGACCGACGGGCCGCCGTAGATCACCGTGCCCACGGGGCGGGGGTGGCTGCGCAGGCCGACCCAGCCCCCGCCCACGACCAGCTCGGCCCCGGACAGCTTCGTGGCGTCGGGCGCGCCGAGCAGGTGGCCGACGAGTTCGGCCGTGACGTCGCCCGCCCGCCCCTCGGGCGCCTCCATCCCCGCGGCGAAGGCGGTGACCCGGCGCTGGGTCGCCGCGGAAGCCACCCGGGCCAGCTGCACCGCTGCCTGCGCCCGGCTCTTGCCGCCGGCGCTGCGGGCGTCGGTGAGCGTCACCAGGCGGACCGGGCGATCGGTGTCAGCGGCGTAGTCCGCCACGGCGCGGGCCCAGCCGGCGTCGTCGTGGAGCTGCTCGAGGAGCCCGCGGTGCTCGGCGAGCACGCCCTCCCAACCCCCCGTCCTGCCCGCCGCCGGACCGGAGCCCGCCAGAGCGGTGACGACGGCGTCGATCGGACCCCCTGTCTCGACCCCGGCACGCAACGCCGCCGCTGCGCCGGCGAAGCCGCGGGCCGGCTCGACGCGGAGGCAGGCGACGGAGCGCGCCTCGAGTGCGGCCGTGACCGCCCGGGCCAGCTCGGGCCGGTCGCTGACCACCGCGCAGGCGCGCACGTCGGCCGCGGCCGGCGCCGCCGACGCCGGCTCCTCGAAGATCGGCCCGAATCTCGGGTTGGCGCCGCCGCTGCTCAGCTGGTCCGCTTCGGCCGCCACAAAGGCACGGGGCAGGACGGTCCCGAGCACGGTGCCGAGCGCGGTGGCACCCTCGGTCCGGACCACCTCGAGCAGTCGGGGCCGGTCGACGACGGCGAGCTCGGGGCCGCCGGCGAAGAGCACCTGCCCGCTGCACCACCCGAAGCCCTCGCTCACCGCGTGGGCACCGAGCGGCGCCAGATCTTCGGGCCCGGGCATGGAGTCGAGGGTCAGGCCCCCGCCCCCGCCGACCCGGCCCTCGGCGCGCGCCCGCTCGAGGGCGGCGGCCACCATGCGCGTGCCGGCGATCGGCGACATGGCATTGACGGCCACGCCCGGGGGCAGGTGGTCGCGCAGCTGCCACGTCAGCGCGGCGACGGCCCGCTTGGCCTGGCTGTAGCCGCCGGCGTCGGCGGCGCGCCATCCCGACCCCGAGGTGACGCCGAGGACGCGGCCGTAGCCGGCCTCGGCCATGAGGGGGAGCGCCGCCTCGAGGACGTTGAGGTAGCCGCCGAGGTGGACCGCCAGCAGCGCCAGCCAGTCCTCCTCGGTACCACGGGCGTAGTAGCTCTGGCGGGTGATCCCCGCCACGTTGACGACGGCGTCCAGGCCGCCGTGCTCCTCGGCCAGCTCGGCGAAGAGGGTGCGGAGGTCGTCACGGTCGGTGACCGAGGCGGAGGAGGACCGGGCCGAGCCCCCGGCGGCGACGATGCGCCCGGCGGTCGACTCGGTGGGTTCGGGGAGCTGCTCGGTACCGTCGAGCGTCACCAGCGGGTCCACCGTCACCACGTACCAGCCGGTGCGCCCGAGCTCCTCGGCCACCGCGGCGCCGATCCCGCCCCCGCCCCCGGTGACGACGGCCACCCGCTGGCGGGTGCTCATGCGTTCACGCCGTGGCCGACCGCACGTCGATCTCCAGCCCCTCGAAGCCTGCGTCGTCGAGCCACTCCTGGAGCAGGGCGCGATAGCCGAACCAGTCGCCGAGCTGGCCGCCGTAGTTGCCCGCCAGCGGACTCGCCTCCTCGGGATGCCCCTCGTTGTTGATCCGCGAGGGCGTGCAGGCCGACATGACGCGGCTGGCGTCGATGAAGACGTCGACGATCCCCTGGGTCCAGTCCGCCTCGGCCCGGGCGCTCACGTCGAAGACGTCGACGCCGTGGTCGGCCAGGAGGCCCACGGTGCGCCCGACGAACTCGGCGCCGAGCACGGCCAACTGCGTGTAGTTGACCGTCACCACCGATTGCTGGGTCGGCGCCGGCATGGTGAACATGTTCGGGAAGCCCCGCGTCATGAGACCGAACAGGGTGCGCGGCCCGTCGGCCCACTTCTCGGCGAGGGTGACGTCGCCCCGGCCCACGATGTCGTGACCGGCCCGCCGGAAGAGCGGCGTGCGCTCGGCCTCGAAGCCGGTGCCGTAGACGACGCAGTCGACCTCGTACAAGGTGCCGTTCACGACGAGGCCTCGGGCGGTGAAGCGCTCGATCCCGGCCGGGCAGTCGATCAACGAGATGTTCGGGCTGTTGAAGGCCGGGAGGTACTCGTCGTGGAAGCAGGGCCGCTTGCAGATGTAGCGGTAGTAGGGCTTGAGGATCTCGGCCGTGGCCGGATCGGCCACGGTCTCCTCGACACGGCGCCGGTGCGCCTCCATGACCTCGAAGTCGATGGCTTCGGCCGCCTGCGCGATCTCGCGCCGTGACATCCCTTCGGCGAGGCGCGGGTGGTGGATGGCGGCGTAGTTGTGCGTCCACCCGTCGTCGACCTGGTCCTCGTCGACGTCGAGCCCCATCATGATGGCCTGGAAGTTGTCCATGCGCGCCTGTTGCCAACCCGGCTCGAGGGTGTCGGCGAACTCGGGCGGTGTGGGCCGGTTGCCCCGTATGCCGATGGCCGACGGGGTGCGCTGGAACACGTAGACGTGTTCGGCCGAATCCACCAGGGGCTGGACGATCTGGATCCCGCTGGCGCCGGTGCCGATGAGCGCCACCTTCTTGTCGCGCAGCCGCTCGAGTGGTCGGTCGGGGCCGCCGCCGGTGTACTCGTAGTCCCAGCGCGCCGTGTGGAAGGAGCGCCCGGCGAATTCCTCCATGCCCTCGATGGCCGGCAGCTTCATCAGGTTGAGGATCCCGACGGCCAGGACGTACCAGCGGCACTCCACCCGGTCGCCGCGGTCGGTCTCGACGCGCCACCGCCCGACGTCCTCCTGCCACTCGGCCCGCGTGACGTCGGTGTGGAACAGCGCGTCCTCGACGAGGTCGTAGCGCTCCGCGATGCGCTCGAGATGCGTGCGGATCTCCTCACCAGAGGCGTAGCGGCGGGTGGGGACGTAGCCGAACTCCTCGAGCATCGGCATGTAGATGTAGGACTCGACGTCGCACATGACCCCGGGATAGCGGTTCCAGTACCAGGTGCCGCCGATCCCGCCTGCCTGGTCGACGATGCAGATGCGCTCGATGCCCGCCTTCCGCAGGTTGGCCCCGGCCAGGATGCCGGCCATCCCGCCGCCGACGATCACCACGTCGACCTCGTCGCGGACGGGATCGCGCTCGATCCGGGGCGTGAACGGGTCGCTGCGGAAGCGGGCGAAGTACGCGTCGCGGTCGAGGTCGCGGATGTCGGCCCGGCCCTCCACCAGGCGCCGGTCCCGCTCCGCCAGGTACTTGGCGTGGACGGCCTCGGGGTCGAACTCCACGTCGCCGGGATCGAACCCGGCGGCGTCAGGATCGGGGCCGGGGGCGGGCGGATCGGTGGGCGGCATGGCGGGCATGGGTGGGCATCAGTCTGAACCAGGAGTCGCCGGGTCAGAACGTGGACCTCGCCCAGCATTTCACCGGTGGTGCAAGTGTACGCAGCACCCGAGCGGACGATCGACCTCGTCCGGGCCC
>DAHUZK010000074.1 GCA_027306605.1 Acidimicrobiaceae bacterium | reverse complement strand
GGTGGAGGGCCGGCCCGACACCGAGGGCAGCACGGACAGGAGTGTGTCCGGCGCCCAGCCCGACCCCACCAGGGCGGCCACGTCCCCGCTGCCGGCCACCTCATCGGCGGTCTTGAGGCCGTGGGTGAAACTGCCGACGCTGCAGTTGCCATGGTCCTCGGCCACGGTGGTGAAGGTCCGCTCGACGGCGTGGGTCCAGAAGGCGCAGCCGGCCGGGACCCGGCCGGTGCGGCCGTCCCCGGTCGGGGTGGCCATGGGCGCGTCGAAGGCGTCGATCCCGGCGGGGGCCTGGTCGGAGAAGGTGATGCCGATGGGGGCGGTGGTCAGGTGCAGGGTGGAGGACAGAGCCTCGGACAGCTGCTTCCAATCTGGCACTGCGGTCCTTTCCGGATGGGCCAGTCCTTCCTACCAGCTTCTACACTCCCGCAGCGCATTCCGAGGAGGAAATGAAGTGTCAGGGATCGGTGAGGGAAGAGTCGTCATCATCACCGGGGCCGGCCGAGGCATCGGGCGGGGTCACGCCATCGAGTTCGCCCGCCAGGGAGCCAAGGTCGTCGTCAACGACCTGGGCGCCGAGGTGGACGGAACCGGCAGCTCCACCGGCCCCGCCGGTGAGGTGGTCGATGAGATCAGGGCCATGGGCGCAGAGGCGGTCGCCAACGGCGACGACGTCTCGGACTACGACGGCGCAGGACGGCTCATCCAGACGGCGATCGACACCTACGGCACGATCGACGTGCTCGTGAACAACGCCGGCATCCTGCGCGACCGCATGCTGGTCAACATGACGATCGAGGAATGGGACGCCGTGATCAAGGTGCACCTGCGCGGCACGTTCGCGCCCACGCGCCACGCCGTCGAGTACTGGCGCAACCGCACCAAGGCCGGAGAGACCAACGACGCCCGCATCATCAACACGACGTCGCCCTCGGGCATCTACGGCAACGTGGGGCAGACGAACTACGGGGCCGCCAAGGCCGGCATCGCATCCTTCACGATCATCGCCGCCATGGAGCTCGAGCGTTACGGCGTGACGGTCAACGCCATTGCTCCCGCCGCGCTGACGCGCATGACCGAGAACCTCGGCATGGGCGAGCGCACGTCGGAGCGCAAGCCCGAGGAGTTCGATCCCGTCGACCCGGCGAACATCGCGCCCATCGTGGTCTGGCTGGGCAGCCCCGAGTCCAAGGGGATCACGGGCCGCGTCTTCAACGTCATGGGAGGAAACCTGAGCGTCGCCGAGGGCTGGGTGGCCGGTCCGGGCCAGGACAAGGGCGACCGCTGGGACCCCGCCGAGCTCGGCACAGTGGTACCCGACCTGGTGGCGAAGGCGGCGCCGAACGCCAACATGGGCGGCCGCCGCAGCTAGCGCGGGATAGCTTGGTCCCATGGCCGCCGAAGGGACCCCTCCGCTCCCGGCCCGGCAGGACGTCGAGGCCTCCGTCCAAGTCATCCACGACAACGCGGAGCGCCTGTTCCTGTGGGACTACGAGCGCGACCGGGGCCAGCTCGTCACGCTCTACAACAAGGCGATGGGGTCGCAGTGGAACAGCGTGAAGGACCTCGACTGGTCCATCGCGGTCGACCCGGAGCGGCTGGTGGCCGAGCAGGACAGCCCCATCCTGGCGGTGGCGCGCGTGGCGGGGACGCTGCCCGGCTCGCCGCTGGCGAAGTGGACGGAGAAGGAGTACCTCCAGCTCGGCATCGAGTTCTTCAAGGCCAACCTCTCCCAGTTCATGCACGGCGAGCAGGGCGCCATGATGACGGCGGCCAAGATCGTCGAGACAGTGCCGTGGATCGACGCCAAGTACTACGCGTCGACACAGACGATGGACGAGGCGCGCCACACCGAGGTGTTCGCCAAGTACCTGCGCACCAAGCTGGGTGATGCCTACCCCATGAGCCCGTTCCTCAAGGCGCAGATCTGGTCGCTGCTCGAGGACGCACGGTGGGACATCGCCTATCTCGGGATGCAGATCGTCATCGAGTCGCTGGCGCTCGCCGCCTTCGGCGACATGCTGCGTCGGACCAAGGAGCCCCTGCTGACCAAGCTCCTGCGCTACGTGATGTCCGACGAGGCGCGCCACGTCGCCTTCGGCGTGCTGACACTCTCGGAGTACTACGCCGACCTGAGCGCGGCCGAGCTCAAGGAGCGCCAGGAGTTCCTCGTCGACGCCACGCTCAACCAGCGGGCGCGCGCCACGACGCCCGAGGTGTGGGAGCGGCTCGGCACGACGGACCAGGCCGTGCTCCCCTTCATCGTGGAGGCGGCCCAGCAGATGAAGACCAACCTGCTGGGCGGGTTCGCCCGCGGCTTCTTCGCCAAGCTCGTGCCGAACGTGCGCAAGCTGGGCCTGCTCGATGCCAACGGCGGCTGGCTGCGCGAGCGGTGGGGGGCGGCCGGCCTGCTCGAATTCGAGTTCGCCGACGACACCGGCTCGGACTACGAGTCCTACGACGCGGTGGCGCGGGACCGGGCCGAGGCGGGTGCAGTCGTCACCGGCGGCGGCGGCGACTCGGGCCCTCGGGCGTAGTCCTCTTCGGCGCGCCCAATCGCTCAGCGGGCCGGGACGAGCCCGGCCAGCGTCGTCTCCATCGACTCTTCGTAGCGCACGGTGCCCGTGGTTATGTCGACGCGCTCGCGCTCGCGCACGATCAGCCCGTCTTCGGGGACGACCCAGAAGTCCGTCGGGTTGGTGCCGTGCTCGGTACCCGAGAAGGTCAGCGAGAACCTGGTGTGCTCGACCCTCACGTGGTGTCCCGCTACGACCATGGTCGACGTGCCCAGTGCCTGCGCATCGAGCACGGCCTTCTCGGCGGGGTTCTCGAGCCTGCAGGTGACGTTCCAGCGCTGCCCGGGGCGGACCGAGGGCGGCACGAGATACGCGGTCGACGGGCAGTCGATCGTCGACGTGGTGTCCGAACCGGCGATGGACTCGTGGGTGACCAGCTTCGGGACGAACAGCCCGCCACCGGGCCCGGCGCATTCGGTGATCGTCTCGGTGTGCTGGACGATGGGGACCCAACTGATCGTCGCGCACCGACGTTCCTCCACGATCATCGACGTCGCCGGCGGGAAGCTCCGCTGCACACCCGGCAGGTTGAGGCCCTCGCCGCCGCTGGTGCGGTAGGCGTACACACCCGGCTCGGGAAGCCTGGTGCGGAGCGAGGCCAGCATCTTGCCGGCCTGCTCCTTGCGGTACATCCGCAGCGCTTCGCGGAACCCGACCGGTGACGACACGGTGCGGAACACGAGGGCCCAGGCCGTCCCGCCGGCGGTGCTGACGACCACGAAGGCGAGGATCAGCACCGAGAGCAGGCGATGCTGCTGCACCCACTGCCAAACGAACACTTGGGAAGAGTACCCCGGCTGGACAGGGAAAACCGGCTGGCCGCGGCGTCCCAGGTCATGGCAGGGTGCCGCTCCGGGCGGGCCGGAGCCGACGGCAGCACGGAGAGGGCGGGCCGGAGCCGACGGCGGGCCGCGCTGGGTCCGGGGTCACCGGGTCCGGGGTCACCGGATCCAGAGCGACTCGGCTCCGGGGATCCCCAGAGTTCGGGTCCCCGTGCTTCCCGGGCGTCGGTGCTCGTGCCTGAGCCGACACGAGAGTCACGCCGGTACGGGCCATCGGCAGCGACCGCCGATCCATGCTGGAGGCCGAGGCGGCGTGAAGAACACGTGACCGTTGTGGGAGGTCGGACCGCAAACCCGCATCCGGACGACGGCTCGCGCTAAGGTTCCCCCCCGAGGGCACCACCATCACGAGTTTGGAAATCCCTCTGGCCCGCAAGGGCTACCGGCCACGACCCCCGAACGACAAGGGTCAAATCCGGCCAGGAGAGGAGTGGATTTTCAATGGCAACTGGTTCTGTGAAGTGGTTCAACGGTGAGAAGGGCTTCGGCTTCATCACTCAGGACGGTGGGGGTCCCGATGTTTTCGTGCATTTCAGCGCGATTGCAGGTTCGGGCTATCGCAATCTCGAAGAAGGACAGAAGGTCGAATTCGAGACGAACGAGGGCCCAAAGGGGCTTCAGGCCGCCAACGTGCGCGCCATTTGAACTACTGAACGATTGCGGCTCGCCTGACGCGGCGCGCCACCGAGTCACACGAGAGGGCCCCGTCCCGCGAGGGACAGGGCCCTCTCGCAATTCCGTGACCATTCCCGCAACTCGTGACCATTCCCTCGGGGACCATTCCCTCGGGGACGATCCTCGACGGTCACCAGTAGGGCCTCGACGACCGTGTCGTCACGGCGAGCACGGAGTCGGCGTACTCCCGGCGGCAGACGACGAGGTCGGGCAGCCAGGCGTCGGGGTCCCCGTAGCGCAACGGCTGTCCGTCCAATCGGCTGGCGTGCAGGCCGCTAGCGGTGGCGACGGCCACGGGGGCGCACGAGTCCCACTCGTACTGCCCGCCGGCATGGACGTAGACCTCGGCCGCCCCCGAGATCACCGCGGCGATCTTGGCCCCGGCGGAGCCCATGGGGATCATCACGCCACCGATTTCCTCGGTCACCTGGTAGGCCACGTCGGGTGGCCGGGTGCGAGACACCACGATGCGTGGTGGCTCCGCCTCGTCGAGCGCCCGGAGCACGGGAGGGTCCACCGTCCCGAGCACCAGGCCAAGTGCGGGCAAGGCAACGGCGCCGACGACCGCGACACCACCGACGGCCAGTGCGACATGGACGGCCCAGTCGGACCGGGTCAGCTGGCGGAACTCGCGCGTCCCGTCCAGAGGGTCGACGATCCACAGCCTGCCGTCGCCCGACACGTGCTCCAAGCCCTCCTCGGAGCGCACCTTGTCCCCGGGGTACCGGCGGTTCAGCTCCTCCACCAGGAACTGGTGCGACATGTGGTCCCCGGCCGCCCCGATGTCACGCACCGTCGGGGGTGCCTGGCGCAGCTGCACGAGGAGCCGTCCCGCCGCCTCGGCGAGTGCGGCGGCGTCACGGTGCTCGGCGGCCAGGTCCTCCGACATGGCCCATTGTTCTAGCGGGTCTAGACGAGGCGGCGGTCGGTGGCCCAGCGGGTGAGCTCGTGGCGGGTCGACAGCTGGAGCTTGCGCAGCACCGAGGAGACGTGGGACTCCACGGTCTTGGCCGAGATGCCGAGATCCCGGGCCACCTCCTTGTAGGTGTAGCCGCGGGCGATGAGGCGGAGGACCTCGCGCTCCCGTGGGGACAGCTGATCCAGCTCGGGATCGAGCGCAGCCGGCGCGGTGCCACCCTGGGCGAAGGCATCGAGCACGAACCCGGCCAGCCTGGGCGAGAAGACCGCGTCACCCGCCGCAACCCGGTAGACCGCCTGCAGGAGCTCGGGACCCGAGATCGTCTTCGTGATGTATCCCCGTGCACCGGCCCGGATGACCTCGATCACGTCCTCGGGCGCGTCGGAGACCGACAGCGCCAGGAATTGGACCTCGGGATGCTGGGGATGGACCCCGCGCAGGACGGCGTGGCCCCCTCCACCGGGCAGGTGGACGTCGAGGAGGACCACATCGGGCAGCCGCTCGACGATCAGCTCGATGGCCGCGGCAGCCTCGTCGGCCTCGCCGACCACTTCGACGGCGCCGCCCAGCTCGGCCCTCACGCCCGCCCGGAAGACAGCGTGATCCTCGACGAGGAAGACGCGCGGACGCCCCGGTGACGTCGTCCCGCTCACTTCACACGCTCGCGCCGCGGCATGGACAGCTGGACCTCCGCCCCCTCTCCGGGAGCGGAACGCACCCCGGCGGTACCGCCGTAGCGCGTGATGCGACCACGGATCGACCGGGCGATGCCCTGCCGATCCTCCGGGACCGCCTCCGGGTCGAAACCGCGGCCACGGTCCCGCACATAGAGCATCACGGTGTCCGGCTCGACCTCCGCATAGAGCGAGACCTGATCGGCGCCGGACCACTTCGCCGCGTTCACCGTGGCCTCCCGTGCCGCATCGAGGAGGGCGCGCAGCGCCTCGTCCAGCTCGCAGTCGCCGACCACCACGACCTGGACGGCGATGCCGTGGTCCGCCTCGACCTGGCGCTGGAGCAGTCCGATGCCCTCCGCGAGCATGGTGGCGTCCTCGCTGATGGCTCCCGGTGGCCTCCCCTCGAACAGCCAGGCTCGCAGCTCGCGCTCTTGGGCCCGGGCCAGGCGCGCCACGTTCTGAGGATCGTCCGCAGACCGCTGGATGAGCGCCAGCGTCTGGAGCACCGAGTCGTGCACGTGGGCAGCCATCTGCGCGCGCTCCTCGGCCAGGGCGCGGGCCTGTCGCTCGGCGATGAGGTCCCGCACCAAGCTCAGCCACCAGGGACCGAAGATGATGACCGCCGCCGCCACGACCAGTGCCGCGCCGCCGACGGGCCGCAGCGCGGCCAACGTCGTGTGCCCCATGACCAACAGAGCGATGCCGAGAGCACCGACGAAGGCGCCGACGACGACGCGGACGATCAGCCAGCGCCGACCCTCGCCGTGTGTGTCGGCACCGAAGAGCGGCACCACGTCGTTGTCGATGAAGGCCTTCTCCGATTCGTTGGCGTTGCGCCAGATCAGGATCACCACGCCGGCGGCGAGGAAGGTCGGCCACCCGATGAACCCGATGAAGGGGACGTGGAGGGTGCTGGTGATCAGCTGCACGGCCAGGAGCAGCGGGACCAGGATGGCCGCGACCAGGCGCATGCCGCGGCGGTCCGCCACCGCACGCGAATAGATGTTGGAGCTCTCACCCTCCATGGGGATGACCAGCCATGCCACTGCGTAGACGAGCACCATCACGCCGCTGGCCAGAGCCAGCAGCACGAAGCCGATCCGCACCCAGGTGACGTCGACCCCGGTCGCCCTCGAGACGGCGCCGCACACGCCGCCCAGCACCCGGTTGTCGGGACTGCGCCGCAGGGCGCGGAGCTTGCGCCCGACCGGGTGGTGGTGCGCCCGACCGTCGTGCCAGCCGCCGTGGTGGCGGACCCACGGGGGCCCGCGGAAGACGCTGCCCGTGTCGTTGGTGCCCTTGATGCCGTTGGTGCCGTTGGTGTGCCGAGCCCCGGTCGGGCCATTGGCGCCGCCGTTGCCGGACCGAGGCGGCACATCCGGTGCGGGCGCGCCGAGCGAGGGCTCGGTCCGGCGCCCGTCGATCGGAATCGGGCGCCCGCCGGGGTCGGTGGCTTCTGCGATACACCGATGATCGCGCGCCCCGGCAGCGCCGGCCATCAGGGACATCCCTGAGCCGCCGGGGTCCTCCTCGGGGACCCGTCAGGGTCCGGACCGGGTCCTTCCGGATTCACGCGGGAGTCTTGGGCCGTCACGCTGGCTCCATGGACACCACGCCGAACGAGACCCCGAACCCCCGACAGCAGTCCCCCCTCCCCCCGCCCGGTCCGGCCCACGCCGACGAGCAGCGCCTCCACCGCGCCACCCGCGGGCGCATGCTCGCCGGCGTGGCGGCCGGCCTGGCCGACTACTTCGACATCGACCCCACGCTCGTCCGCATCGCCTTCCTCGTGCTCGCCTTCATGGGCGGCCTGGCCGTCCCGCTCTACATAGCAGGGTGGCTGCTCATCCCCGACGAGGAGAACGACCTTTCTATCGCCGAGGAGTTCCTGAGCCACGAGCACGCCCGCAGCGCCTACTGACGCCTCGCGGCGGTCGGGACGCGGGTTGAACCCGGTTGAGACACGGTTGAGACACGAACGAGAGGAGACACGCTGATGCGCTACCGCTGGGACCCTGCCTACCCGCCGGGCCGCCGGAACGCGCCGACGTACGACGCCGACCTCCGGGCATCCGACGACGAACGCAATGGGGTGGCCGACACGCTGTCGCGCCACTATGCCGAGGGCCGGCTCGACGAGACCGAGTTCAAGGCTCGCCTCGACGCCGCCATGTCGGCCAAGACGCGGGGTGACCTCAACGGTCTCTTCTACGATCTGCCGGCGCTCTCGAGCGAGCCGGCGTCCCCTGCACCACGGCATCGTCACGCGCTGCCGTGGATTTTCTTGGCGGCGGTCCTGGTCGTCGCGGCAGGCGCCACGCTGCCCTTCTCTCCGATGTTCCACGTGCCGTGGCTGCTCTTCGCGCTCGTCGGCCTGGTCATCTGGCGACACAGCACGGGACGCCGGTACCGGCACCACCACGACGAAGGCGGACGGCCCAGCCCGGCCATGGAGCACTGAGGGGTGGTGGCGGCTCTCCCCCACGACCCGGCCGACCTCGTCGCCGCCCTGGAGACCATGGCCCTCTTCGAGGGCCTCCCGGACGCCGAACTGGCCGGATTCGCCGGCCTGTGCCACGTGGCGGTGGCGCACCCGGGACAGGTGGTCCAGGCCCAGGACGTCCCGGTGCGACGCTGGTACGTCATCGCCGGTGGCCACGCCCTGGTGCAGCGTGACACCACGCCGATCGGACTGCTCGCCCGGGGTGACTCCTGGTCCGAGCACGCCCTGCTCGACCAGCAGCGTTCGCCCATGGCGGTCGTGGCGCTGTCCCCGCTCACCCTGCTGACACTCGATGCGCGGCAGTTCTTCGCCATACCCGAGCACCATCCCGTTCTGGCGGAACGCCTCGTCGCCCGTTCGGCCACCGCGCCGGAGAGGCTGGCTGCGCCCGTGTACAAGGCGCTGCAGCATCTGGCGGAGAGAACCACGTGATCGGGTGAACCGAACGTGATCCAAAGGTGTGTCGCCGTGCCGGTACGATGGTGACCCGCCCCGAGACGCCGCCATGACGGTGTCTGAGTCCCCGAGGAGATCCCCCTGACAATGCGCACCCTTGCCGGGTGGTGTGTCCGCCATCGCCGTCTCGTCGTGCTGCTCTGGCTGATCGTGCTCGTGCTCTCGAGCCTCGTGGCCCGGTCGGTCGGGTCGTCCTTCTCGAACAACTTCAATTTCCCTCACACCCAGTCATTCGACGCCATCAACCTCCTCAAGTCGGTCGCACCGGGCCAGTCCGGTGACAGCGAGCAGGTGGTGTTCGGGACGCACGGGGACAAGCGGCTGACCGATCCCGCCATCGGCCAGCGCATCAACCACATGGTCAGCCAGATCAAGACGCTCCCGCACGTCTCCGTCGCCAGCAGCCCCTACGACGCCGCCGGGAATCTGGTCAACACGACCAACATCAACCGGAACCAGACCGTTGGTTGGCTTCCGGTCAAGTTCGACAAATTGCCCAACAACATCACGCACGCAGAATCGAAGCAGTTCGTCGACATCGTCACTTCGGCCTCAACCCACGACCTGACGGTGGCGGACACGGGCCCACTGGCCGAGAACGCCAACAACCAGTCCTTCAGCAGCACCGGCATCGGAGTGCTCCTCGCACTCGTGGTGCTCCTGCTCGTCTTCGGGTCGGTGTTCGCCGCGCTACTCCCGATCGTCTCCGCGCTGTTCGCGCTCGGCACCGCGTACAGTCTGATCACGCTGCTCAGCCACGGCATCGGCATGCCCGACATCTCGCCGGAGGTGATGCTGCTGATCGGGCTGGGGGTCGGGGTCGACTACGCCCTCTTCATCGTCACCCGCCACCGGCAAGGGCTCGTGGCCGGTCGCGACACGGAGGAGTCGATCGTCAACGCGGTGAACACGTCGGGCCGGGCCGTGATGTTCGCCGGCATCATCGTCTGCATCGCCCTGCTGGGCCTCTTCGCCCTCGGCGTCAGCTTCCTCTACGGCCTGGCGGTGTCCGCGGCCATCGGCGTGGCCCTGACCATGGTGGCAGCCCTAACCCTGCTCCCCGCCATGCTCGGCTTCATCGGTCCCAAGGTGATGAGCCGCAAGCAGAAGCGCAACCTGGCCCAGAACGGCCCGCGCATCGTCGGTGCGGACAACAAGGGTTTCTGGCCCAACTGGGCCAACCGGGTGCAGCGGTGGCCGTGGCTCTCGGCCGGGATCGCACTGGCCGTCGTCGTGGCCATCGCCCTCCCCTTCTTCTCGCTTCGCCTGGGCTCGGCCGACCAGGGCACCGATCCGGCGGGGACCCAGACACGCATCGCCTTCGACATGCTCTCGAAGGGCTTCGGCCCGGGGTACACGGGCCCCCTGATGCTGGTCGCGGTGGTGCAACCCGATCAGCAACACGTGATCGACAACGTCGTGCACGCGGTCTCCCAGCAACCCGACGTGGCCAAGGTCGCCCAGCCCCTCTCCATCCCGAGCAAGACCGGCTCGGGAGACGTGGTCCTGATCAACGTCTACCCGGGCTCCTCGCCCCAGAACGGCGCCACCACGGATCTGGTCAACCATCTCCGGTCCGTCACCGTCCCCCAAGCCGTCGGTGACTCCGGTGTGCGCGTGCTCGTGGGCGGCACCACCGCGATCTACATCGACTTCGCCAACGTGCTGAGCGCGAAGCTTCCGCTCTTCGTGGCGGTGGTGGTGATCCTGTCGTTCCTGTTGCTCATGGCCGTCTTCCGCTCCGTGGTCATCCCCCTCACCGCGGCCTGCATGAACCTCCTCTCGATCGGGGCTGCCCTGGGCATGCTCGTGGCAGTGTTCCAGTGGGGCGATCTCGGCGGTCTGATCGGACTGCAGGGCACCAGTCCGGTCGAGGCCTTTCTCCCGGTGATGCTCTTCGCCATCCTCTTCGGACTGTCCATGGACTACCAGGTCTTCCTGGTGTCCCGCATGCACGAGGAGTACCTCAGATCCGGCCGCGACAACCGTGTCGCCGTCCGCAACGGGCTGGCGGCCACAGGAAAGACGATCACCGCGGCCGCGCTGATCATGATCCTCGTGTTCGCAGCCTTCATTCTGGGCAACAACCGCGTGATCAAGGAATTCGGCATCGGCCTGGCGGGCGGCGTCTTCGTCGACGCCGTCTTCATCCGCATGGCGATCGTGCCGTCCGTCATGATGCTCTTCGGCAATGCGAACTGGTGGCTGCCCCGCTGGCTCGATCGGATCGTGCCGAGGCTCTCCGTCGACCCCGACGAGCTCAGGTCGACTCCGGGACAGAAGCCTCCCGAGGCCGACCAGGAGCTCGCGGACTCCGTCCGCTCCTGAGGCCGGACCGCGCGACCAGGCGTCATCCGCCGGAACGCGCGACCAGGCCCTTACCAGGCGTAGTCCTCGGGTGCAGGGCGGTGACCCGGGAAGAGCTCGTCGAGGCGGGTGAGCACCTTGTCGTCGAGCGTCACGTCGACGGCGTGCAGCGCGGAGTCCAGTTGCTCAGGGGTGCGCGGCCCGACGATGGGACCGGTGACCGCGGGCCGCGTCAGCAGCCAGGCCAGGCCGACCGCGCCGGGCTCCTCGTCGATCTCGGCGCAGAGGTCCTCGTAGGCCTCGAGCTGCGGGCGCTTCGCCTCGACGGTCCGCCTGAGGTGCTCGCCGTAGCGGCGGCTCCCCTCTCGCTCCTTGCGCACGATTCCGCCGAGCAGCCCGCCGGCCAGGGGGGACCACGGGATGACCCCGAGGCCGTAGTCCTCGGCCGCCGGCAGGACCTCGAGCTCGATCCGGCGCGTCAGCAGGTTGTAGTGCGACTGCTCGCTCACCAGCCCCATGAAGTGGCGACGCGCCGCCGCCTCCTGGGCCTTCGCGATGTGCCAGCCGGCGAAGTTCGAGGAGCCGACGTAGAGGATCTTGCCCTGGGTGCGCAGCACCTCCATGGCCTCCCAGATCTCGTCCCAACCGGCGCCGCGGTCGATGTGATGCATCTGGTAGAGGTCGATGTAGTCGGTCTGCAGCCGGCGCAGGCTGGCCTCACAGGCGCGCCGGATGTTCAGCGCCGAGAGCCGGCCCTCGTTCGGCCAGTCACCCATGTCCCCGTAGAGCTTGGTCGCCATCACGACCTTCTCGCGGCGTCCGCCCCCCTGGGCGAACCAGCGACCGACGATCTCCTCGGTGGCACCCCGACCCTTGGAGCGGCCGTAGACGTTGGCCGAGTCGAAGAAGTTGATCCCGGCCTCCAGAGCCGAGTCCATGATGGACGACGAGGTGGCCTCATCCGTCTCGGGCCCGAAGTTCATGGTGCCGAGGCAGAGACGGCTGACAGTGAGGCCGGTGCGGCCCAGGTGTGTGAAGCGCATGGGCCGACCCTAACTGCGGTCATGCCCCACCCGCGACGGCCCCAGCGAGGGCTGCGGCCGATTAGCGGGTCATTTCAGGCCGCCGCTAGATTGAGAACACGATTTTCCGACCCGAGCTTGGGGGCAAGATGGCGCAACAGATCCCGCTGGTCGACTACCTGGTGCTGGGGGACAATCCCCACCTCGTGGCGCAGGAGTGCACCTCGTGCGGGGCTCGCTTCTTCGACCGCCGCAACGCCTGCGCCTCCTGCGGCGGCACCGACTTCAAGCAGGTCGACGTGGCCACCACCGGCGAGGTGCGCACCTTCACCATCGTCTCCTTCGCCGCCCCCGGCATCCCGGTGCCCTTCGTGGCCGCAGTGGTCGACTGCGAGGGCACGAGTGTGCGGGCGAACCTGATCAACGTGACCCCCGACCCCGAGCACGTGACCACGGGCATGAAGGTGCGCCTGGCCACCGAGGTGATCGGCACGGACGACAACGGCACCGAAGCGGTCGGCTTCGGCTTCGAACCCCTGGGAGGTTGAGCACGATGGCATCGGCATCGGCATCGGAAGAGCTGTGGATCCTCGGCATCCACATGACCAAGTTCGGCAAGCACCCTGACAAGGATCTCGTCGACCTGGCGTCGGAAGCGGTCCAAGGAGCGCTGAGCGACGGTGGCGTCACCATGAAGGACATCGGGATCATCGGTGCGGGCAACCTCATGATGGCGATGGCGCCGACGGGCCAGATGGTCCAGAAGCAGCTGGGCCAGACCGGTATCCCCGTCTACAACGTGTCCAACGCCTGCGCGACCGGGGCCACCGCCCTGCGTGTGGCCCTGATGGCGATCAAGGCCGGCGAGACCGACATGGGCCTCGCCTTCGGCGTCGAGAAGCTGGCCGGCGCGGGGCTCCTGGCCGGTGGCAGCCGCTCGGCGGACTCCAACACCTGGACCCCGCACGGTCGCTTCGGCGCCGTCGCCGCCGTGGACGGTCGGGTCGGGACCGAGACCATGCCGGGCGTGTTCGCGCAGATCGGCATGGAGTACGGCCACAAGTACGGGGGCACGAGCTTCGAGCTCTTCGCCAAGATCAGCGAGAAGAACCACGCCCACTCCACGCTGAACCCGCTGGCGGCCTACACCAAGAAGATGAGCCTCGAGCAGATCATGAACGACGTCATGATCGCCTATCCCAACACCCGGCCCATGTGTTCGGCCAACTGCGACGGAGCCGCGGCGGCCGTGGTCGTCTCGGGTTCGAAGCTCAAGACGCTCTCGCTCGAGCAGCAGAAGCGCGCCGTCAAGATCTCGGCATCGGTGCTGACCACCGACCCCTACGAGGAAGCCTGCCAGATCCTTCCCAACGTGAACACCCTGACCCGGCGGGCCGCCACGCAGGCCTACGAGCAGGCGGGCGTGTCACCGGCCGACCTCAACCTCGTCGAGCTGCACGACTGCTTCGCCACGGCCGAGCTGGTGCACTACGACAACCTGATGCTGTGCGAGGAAGGCGGTGCGGCCGACTTCTTCAATTCGGGTGCCACCTGGCGCGACGGCAAGACCCCCGTCAACGTCTCCGGCGGGCTCGAGTCGAAGGGCCACCCCATCGCAGCGACTGGCATCGCCAACGTCTGGGAGGTAGCCACACACCTGCGCGGTGAGGCCGGCGATCGCCAGATCGAAGGAGCCAAGGTCGGGATGACCCATGTCATCGGATTGGGTTCCGCCTGCGGCGTGCACATCCTGGAGAAGTCCGCCGCCTGACGCACCGGGCCGCGCAGCCCTGACCTCGCGCCGACCTTGCGCCGACATCCTTGCGCCGACATCCTTGCCCTGACCTCGCGCCGACCTTGCCTGATCGTCCTGGCTGCGCATCGAGCCCTGGCGGGCAACCCTGGTGCGCCGGACCGCGTCAGGCCGCGGAGGAGCCAGCGGGAGGCGGGCGCTTGCGCTCGCTCTGATTTCGAAGCCGGTTGTGGAACCCGCACAACAACCGACCGTTCTCCTGCGTCGTCAGACCGCCGGCGGCATAAGGATCGATGTGATCGCCCTGACAGTCTTCGGCCGGTTCGTAACAGTAGGGGTGCGTGCACATGCGGTCACGCAACTCGATCGCCCTTCGGGTGCCACCCGTGAAGAGGCGTGCCCTGACGCTGACGTCCACCCGATTGCCGAGGCGGAAGATGGCACGCTCGAAATACGCGGAATCCATCCAGGGGTCGAGGGCCGAGGGAGCCAGCACAGTTCCGTTCTCGAGCTCGCAGATCCGGCCGTGGACCGTCTCGTAGCCGACAAGCACACTGAAGAGCGGGGCCGGACGCACTCCATCAGGCGCCGCGGCGCGACTCCTCGTCGCCATCTCGACGAGCGCGTCGGCGCGCCGCTGCGCCGAGGTACGGGCCAACTCGTCCGTCCGAGGGCGTCGCCCCAGGCGCTCCGCGGCCTCTGCACAATCCGCCTCGAAGAACTCCTGCTCGAGCCGCTTCAACTCTGCGCTCACGATCGACCCCGAGATCGGGTCGAGGGTCATCTGACCCAGCCACATGCCGCTGATGCTCGGTTCGAGGAAGGCGTCTCTCGCTACACGTCGGGCTTCCTCGGCATCGTCGCTGCCTTCGGGATCCGCCAGCTGCTTCCAGTACGACAGTGCCCGGTAGAAGTCCTCGAAGCCCATCTCCGCCGCATAGGAGACGAGCATGCTCTCGTCGCGGGCCATGGACGAGGCGGTCCGGTGCCGGCGGGCCCCGGCGATCGCTCTCGCCTGGTCCCTCCCGATGCGGCCCTCGCGCCATGCCTCGGCACAGCTGGGGAGCTGGCGCAGCGCCCGGCCGAGCCGGACGTTCCGGCGTGCCGTGGCGCGGGGCACGCGGCAGCGGGTGGCGACCCAGGCGGCAGCCGTCTTTGCCCCGTCGGCCGCCCATTCCTCGCTCGCCTCGAACGCCGCCGTTGCCTCGGTCACGAAGGCGTCGAGACGGGCCAGTGCCCGATGGAGCGCCGTGATCGACTCCCCGTCACCATGGTGTTCGGCACCCGCAGCGATCAGAGCCTCGAGCGAATCGGTGAAGTCTTGGAGCTCCGTCTTGTCGTGCGATGCCACGGTGACATGGAATCACCGAGTTGTGACGGCTTCGAGCGGATCGTCCGTCCGAACGCCGGTCCGACATGTCTGCCGGGAATCCCAAGAATTTCTTCCGACATCTTCCGTCCTGACACGACCGTTCTCCAGGGGGCCACCGCGTCCCTCCGAGGTGGCCGGACCGGTCAGCCGTCCATCAGCGACGTCGCCGGCGCAGCCGCGGCGGAGTGCGCAGCCGCGGCGGAGTGCGCAGCGAGCGGGACGGGACGTGCCAGGCTCCAACTGAAGGTCTCGGGGATCTCGTCCAATGCGGCGGGCTCGGCCAGATCGGCCACGGTGGGCCCCACACGGTCGGCGACCGCCTGCAGACGGTCGGCGTCGAAGCCCCAGAGCTCGACGGCGTTGGTGCCCAGCATCCGGCGCACGTCGTCCTGGGGCAGGCCACCGAAGACGTGGCGCAGGATCTGGCGGTGCACCGGTGCCGCTCCCTCCACGTGGGGATAGTCCGCGCCCCACATGAGCCGCTCGATGCCGATCTCGTCCCGCATCTCGGCCTCGTAGCGCTTCATGAGCGAGCCCCCGAGCCACACGTGCTTCTCGAAGTACTCGCGGGGGCGCATCTCGAGGTAGCTGCGGACCGGCGCGCCCCCGTGCGTGTCGAAGAACGACTCCATGTCCCGGATGAGCGACGGGAGCCATTGCACACCGTTCTCGGTGACCACGACGCGCAGGTCGGGGTGCCGGTCGAACACGCCGCCGAAGATCATGAACCAGAGGGGACGGCGGGTGAACACGAAGACCTCGTAGAGCCCGAGCATGCCACCGTGGCGTTCGTCGTAGAGGAACTTCGTGTCGGTGGCACTGCCCGACGCGCCCGTGTGCAGCGTGACCACCATCTCGTGGTCCTCGCACGCGCTCCAGAACGGGTCGTAGTACTCGTCGGCGTAACCGGGAAGACGTGATGTGACCGACATGGCCGGGAGCATGACGCCGCCGAAGATGCCGTTGGACCGGGCCCACGCCACCTCCTCCACGGCACGGTTCATGTCGTGGAAGTCGATCGGCATGCAGCCGGCACGCCGGCCCGGCGCAGCGGCACAGAACTCCGTGAGCCAGCGCAGGTAACCGTGCAGCGCCGGCCACACGACCTCGAGCCCCTTGTCCGTGTGGGCCCCGAGATACATGGCAGGAGAGATTCCGCCCGCCAGGATCGGTCCGGGCAGGGTGACCTCGGCGTGGACCCCCTGCTCCTCGAGCACAGCCAGCCGGCGTCCGTCGCCGTCCCCCGGCACGACCCAGTCGGCGCCGTAGCGCGCCAACCACTCCTGAGCGGCATCGATGTCGACGCCCATCCCCGCCAGCCGACGGGCCGCGGTGGCCCGGACCGGGTCGGACTCGTCGATCTCGCCCGGGTCGAAGCCACCGAACATGGAGATGGCGAGCGAGGAGAGGTCGCCGAACGCGGCGACGGTCTCGCGGTGCGCCGGGTCCACATAGGAGAGGAAGTGCTCGAGGCTGTCCGGCGACGCATGGGTGTCGGCCGACACCACCACGTAGTTCCGGTCGTGCAGGCCGGTCGTGCCCTCGTCCATGGCGGCCGCTCCCTCCAGAGTCCCTGGTCAGTGCCCTGGTCGGGGCCACGTCGCGCACCCCGGACACTGCCCCGCACACTACTGCCGGGCCACCAGGGCGGGCCGACGGGCCCGCTGCAACGGTTGCCGCACTAATTTCGGGGCGTTCGCCATGCACACCTCGTCCACGCTCGTCCTCGTCCTGGCCGTCTTCGCCGCCAGCCTCGTCGAGATGGTCGAGGCCCTGACCATCGTGGTGGCCTCGGGGGTGAGCCGCGGCTGGCGCTCGGCACTCGAGGGCGCCGCGGTCGCCGCCCTCGTCCTCGGCGTTCTGGTGGTCGCCGTCGGCGTCCCGCTCGTCCGGTACATCCCTCTCGACGCCCTGCGGGTGGTCGTCGGGGCGCTCCTGCTCGTCCTCGGGCTCTCGTGGCTGCGCAAGGCGATCCTGCGCGCCAGCGGCCACAAGGCGATGCACGACGAGGACGAGATCTACGCCGAGACCGTGGCCGAGCTCGACGCGGAGGGCGGGCGGCGCCCGAAGGGCCGCGACAGCGTGGGCTTCGCCGTGGCCTTCAAGGGCGTCTTCCTCGAAGGGACCGAGGTCGTCCTCATCGTGATCAGCCTCGGCGCGGCCCAGCACCGCCTGGGCCTGGCTGCGCTGGCGGCCGCGGCCGCGCTCGTCCTCGTCGCGGTGGTCGGTCTCGTCGTGACGCGCCAGCTCAGCGAGGTACCCGAGAACACCATCAAGACCGTCGTCGGCGTGATGCTCACGAGCTTCGGCGTCTTCTGGGTGGGCGAGGGTGCCGGGGTCAACTGGCCCGGGTCCGACCTCGCCCTTCCCGTGCTCGTCGGCTTCTTCGCCCTGGTCTTCGCCGGGTCCACGACGTTGCTGCGGACACGGTTCCCCGCACCGCTCACGGAGGCGGCCAACGCCGTGCCGACGACGACGACGACGGAGCCCGAGGGAGCGCGGCCGTGACGGACGCACTCGGCCGCGCCCTGCGCGCCTTCGGCCACTTCTGGTGGGACTTCCTGGTCGGCGACACACCGGAGCTGGCCGTGGCGACCGGCGTCATCGTGGCCGTGGCGTTCCTGGTCGACTCGAGCACGCTGGTCGGGGTGATCGCGCTTCCCCTCCTGGCGGCGGCGTTCCTCGTGCTGAGCGCGCTGCGCGGCCGCCGCCGGGCGCCGCGCGCCTGAGCGGATCGAGCGGCCGCGGCCGCGGCCCGACCCGTCAGGAAAGTCCCGTCACCGTCTCGGCGACGTCCGCCGCGTCCGGCGGCCCCTCGCGGGTTCGCTCGGGCAGCAAGAGGACGGCGCCGGCGAGGAAGCAGACGGCGCCGACGAACGTGCCGAGGTTGGTGGCGGCCAGACTGACCAGCTGGCCGTTGGGCTTCACGTAGGACGCCACGGCGGACACGCCGAAGGCCACCGAACCGGCGAGGTTCAGCGCGGTGATCCACCACGAGACCAACGCGGGACGCCAGGCGAAGGGCCCGTGGCACTCCTCGGCCCACGCCAGCCAGCTCGAGACGAGGAAGCAGACGGAGCCGAGGGCGTCGGGGCGCCACACCGGGTGGTGCGCCGACGAAGCGCCCCGCGCCACCAGGTAGGCAGCGAGGGTGGTCCGGTTGAACCAGAGGGTGCCGAGGAACTGGATGCCGGTGGCCCACCAGTCGATCCGCGCCGGCTGCAGGCGGAGCAGCGAGCCCGGGCCGCGCCGGCGGTCGCCACCGAGCGCGGTCGGCGTCGTGACCACCTCGGCGTACTGGAGGAACGAGGCGGTCGTGAAGAAGATCGAGCCGACGAAGTACGTCAGGTCGTCGGCGTCGGTGCCCACGGCCGTGGCGTAGGGCGGCAGGGCGCCCAGGGCGAAGCAGACGGAGCCCAGCGCGAACAGCACGCCGATCCACCAGGCCAAGGCCCGCGGCGCCCACCAAGTCGACTCGAGGGACACCCAGCGGGGGTGCTTGCGGTGCCAACGCGACTCCCAGGTGAGCCTTGTGCCGTCGGGCCGGCGGAAGACCTCGTGCGTGACGAAGGGGCCGAAGCCGTGCCCGCGCAGGCGCCGCCACCCACGCGGCAGGTCGAGGTACCCGCTCTCCACCGGCGGTCACCCTAGATGCGGCCCGCCGCCGGGCCGGGGAGGCGGCCCGAACCCACCATCGGGCATCATGTGGTCTCGCCGACATCACGTCGTCTCGCCGACATCACGTCGTCCCGCCGACGGGGAGGAGCACCATGGGACAGCACGGGCGCGGCGTCGTCGCGAGGGAGAAGGGGGCGCCGGTCACCGTCGAGACCATCGTGGTCCCCGACCCCGGACCCGGCGAGGCCGTCGTCGGGATCAAGGCGTGCGGCGTCTGCCACACCGATCTGCACTACCGCGAAGGCGGCATCAACGACGACTTCCCCTTCCTCCTCGGGCACGAGGCAGCCGGTGTCGTCGAGTCCGTCGGCCCCGGCGTGACCGACCTGGCCCCGGGTGACTTCGTCGTGCTCAATTGGCGCGCCGTGTGCGGCGAGTGTCGCGCCTGCCGGCGTGGCCGTCCCTGGTACTGCTTCTCGACGCACAACGCGACGCAGAAGATGACCCTGACCGACGGCACCGAGCTCTCCCCCGCCCTCGGCATCGGCGCCTTCGCCGACAAGACCCTCGTGGCCGCCGGCCAGTGCACCAAGGTCAACCCGGCGGCGCGTCCCGAGGCGGTGGGCCTGCTCGGCTGCGGCGTGATGGCCGGGCTGGGCGCCGCCATGTTCACCGGCGAGGTCGGACTCGGCGACTCGGTCGCCGTCTTCGGGTGCGGTGGCGTGGGGTGCGCCGCCGTCGCCGGGGCCAAGCTCGCCGGGGCGGCGACCATCATCGGAGTGGATCTCGACCCCGGAAAGCTCGCCCAAGCCAGTGCGTTCGGCGCCACGCACACCGTCGACGCCAGCAGCACCGACCCGGTGCAGGCGATCCGGTCCCTCACCGGCGGCAACGGCGCCGACGTGTGCATCGAGGCCGTGGGGAGCCCGGCGGTGATGGAGCAGGCCTTCTTCGCCCGCGACCTGGCCGGCACGCTGGTCCAGGTCGGCGTGCCGACGCCCGACATGCGCATCGACCTGCCCATGATCGAGTTCTTCGGGCGCGGCGGGAGGCTCAAGCCGAGCTGGTACGGCGACTGCCTGCCCTCGCGCGACTTCCCGATGCTGGTGGACCTCTATCTCGCCGGGCGCCTGGACCTGGACCGCTTCGTCAGCGAGACCGTCGGCATCGACCAGGTCGAGGAGGCCTTCGCGCGCATGCAGCGCGGCGAGGTGCTGCGCTCGGTGGTCGTGCTCTGAGCGCCGTGCTCTGAGCGTCGTGCTCTGAGATGTCCCTGCCCCTCGCTCCCCTCGGCTCGCGGTCGGGCCTGCGCGGCATGGTGTGCGCGGCGGACCAACTGGCGGCGTCGGCCGGCGTGCGCATGCTGGCGCGCGGCGGATCCGCCGCCGACGCCGCGGTGGCGGCGGGCGCGGCCATGGCCGTGGTGGGCCCGCACCTGAGCGGGCTGGGCGGCGACATGCTGGCCATGGTGTCGGGACCGGGCGCGGCGCCCGAGGCGCTGCTCGGCGTCGGGCGAGCCGGCACCGGTTCCGACGCGGGGCGCCTGCGCGCCGACGGCTTCAGCGTCATGCCGCTGCGCCGCGACATCCGCAGCGTGCCGATGCCCGGCGCCGTCGACGGCTGGCTGGCCCTCCACGAGCGCCACGGGCGGTTGCCGCTGGCCGACGTGCTGGCGCCGGCGATCGAGCTGGCCGATGAGGGGTTCCCGGCCTCCATCATGCTGGCGCTGGCCAGCAACCTGGTCCATGCCCGTCCCGGAGCCGGCGAGCTGTGCCCCGACGGCCCGCTCGCCGTGGGCCAGCCGGTCCGCCTCCCGGGCATCGCACGCACCCTGCGCGCCATCGGGCGCGACGGCCGCGCCGGCTTCTACCAGGGCGAGTTCGGCCACGGCCTGCAGGCGCTCGGCGGCGGCCACTTCCACACCGACGACTTCACGACGAGTGCCGCCACGTGGTGCGCACCCGTGCACCTGCGGGCCTGGGGGCATGAGCTCTGGACGGTGCCACCGCCGTCGCAGGGCTACCTGACCCTGGCCGGCGCGTTCGTGGCCGAGGCGGCCGGGCTCGGCACCGATCCCGACGATCCGGCGTGGGCCCACCTCCTGGTCGAGTCGTGGCGGGCCACCGGTCACGACCGCCCCGCCGTGCTCCACGACGGCGCCGCGGGCGACGTCCTGCTCGACCGTGCCCGCCTCGAGGCGGCGGCCGGGCGCATCGAGGCACGCCGCGCCGCTCCGCCCGACGTCGCACCCGGCACCGGCACCCGTGCGCCCGCGGCGCCCCGGCTCGGGGACGGCGACACCACGCACCTGTGCGCCATGGACGCCGACGGGCTGGGGGTCTCGCTCACGCAGTCGAACGCCCTGGACTTCGGCTCCCACCTGATCGAGGCGTCGACCGGCGTCTTCCTGCACAACCGCGGCATCGGCTTCTCGCTCGAGCCCGGGCACCCCGCCGAGGTGGCGCCAGGCCGGCGGCCACCGCACACGCTCTCCCCCATGGTGGTGACGACGACGGCCGGCACCCTCACCCATCTCGTCGGCGCCATGGGTGGCGACGCCCAGCCCCAGATCCTCAGCCAGCTCCTCGCCCGCATGCTCGGGAGCGGTCAGGACCCGGCGGCGGCGCTCGCCGCGCCGCGCCTGACGCTCGATGCCCCGAGGGCCGGACCGTTCCGCCTCTGGTGGGGCGACGACCTGACCGTCGTGATGGAAGCAGACGCCCCCCGCCGCTGGCACGACGGCCTCACCGGCGCCGGTCACCGCGTGCGGGTGATCCGACCCTTCGACCCCGTGGCCGTCGGGTGCGCGCAGGTCGTCGTGGCCGAACCGGTTCGCGACGGCCGCCGGCTGATCGGTGCCTCGGACCCGCGCAGCCCCGAGGGGGATGCCGTCGCGCGCTGAGCGGCCACTAGCGTGCACGGCATCGAACCCTCCCCCGCGCCGCCCCGTCACGCCCGCGACCACGTCCGCGGCCACGCCGGCGCCCGCGCCGCCGGTGGGCCGCTGCGCCTGGCGTCGCTGGCCAAGCAGGTGCCGCTGACCGAGTCGCTCCGCCTCGCGGAGGGGCGCCTGGTCCGCCGCGACGTCCCTTTCGAGATGAACCCCTACTGCCGCCGCGCCGTGGCGCAGGGGGTGGCCCTGGCGCGCCAGACCGGCGGCTCGTGCACCGTGCTCACCCTCGGCCCCCCGAGCGCCGAGGATGTCCTGCGCGAAGCGGTGGCGTGGGGGGCCGACGAGGGGATCCACCTCTGTGACGAGCGCTTCGCGGGCTCGGACACGCTCGCCACGGCCCGAGCCCTGGCAGCGGCCCTCGCCGCGGCGGGCCCCTTCGACCTCGTCCTGCTCGGCCGCAACTCAGTCGACGGCGAGACGGGCCAGGTGGGCCCGGAGCTGGCCGAGCTGCTGGACCTCGCCTTCGCCAGCGGCGTCCGGCGGCTCGAGGACGCCGGCGCGTCGCTCCGGCTCGAGCTCGAGCACGACGACGGGACCCAGGAGGTGGAGATCGCCCTGCCCGCCGTCGTGACGGTGGCCGAGCGCCTGTGCGACCCGTGCAAGGTCGACCCCGAGGGCCGGGCCGCGGTCGACCCGGGACGGCTGCGCCGGATCGGAGCCGCCGATCTCGGCGCCGGACCGTGGGGCGAGGCCGGAAGTCCGACCGTGGTGGGTGCCACCCGGGCCATGGAGCACGAGCGGGCACTCGTGGTCCTCGACGGGCCGATCGACGCGCAGGTGCAAGACGCCGTGGACGTCCTGGCCCAGCGCGGCGCGCTGTCGGCATCGGTGCCGCCGCCCACCGTGCCGCCGGGACCGATCCCGGCGGACGGGCCACACACGGCCGGGCAGTCAGAGCGTCCTGCGGCCGACGCACCGATCGTCGCGGTCCTGGCCGAGCCGGGCCGCCCGCACGTGGTCGGTGAGATCGTCGGCGCGGCGCGCCGGCTGGCCCGGGAGCTCGATGCGGTCGTGCACGTGCTGGCGCCGGCCACGACGCCGGCCACGGCACCGGCCACGGCACCGGCCACACCCTCGGGCGCCGGGCCGGAGCCCGCGCCCGAGCCCGAGCCCGACGTCCTGTTCGGCCTGGGCGCCGATCTCGTCGTCTCCCTCGTTCCGGCAACGGAGGGGCCGGCGGTGCCCGAGGACGTCGGCGACGCCGTGGTGGCGTACCTCCGCCAGCGCCGGCCCTGGGCCTTCCTCGCCCCCAGCACGGCCTTCGGGCGCGAGGTGGCGGGACGGGCCGCGGCGGCCACGGGCTCCGGGCTGGTCGGCGACGCCATCGCGCTCTCCCAGCGCGAAGGCGTGCTCGTCGCGGCCAAGCCCGCCTTCGCCGGGGCGCTGGTGGCCGACGTCACCTGCCGCAGCGGCACGCAGATGGCCACGATCCGTCCCGGCGTGCTCCCGGACCCGGCACCGGTGCCGCTGCCCGGGTCGGCCCGGCCCGGAGCCTCCGAGGTCCGCGTCCTCGGCCGGCGGGGCCGCGTGCGCGTCCTGGCCGAGCAGCGCAACGACGACGTGGAGACACTCGCCAGGGCCGCCGCGGTGATCGGGGTCGGCACCGGCGTGACGCCCGACGAGTACGAGCTCGTGAGCCCGCTGGCCGCGGTTCTCGGCGCGGAGCTGGCGGCGACCCGCAAGGTGACCGACAGGGGTTGGGCACCACGCGCGCGCCAGGTCGGCATCACCGGTCGCTCCATCTCCCCCCGCCTCTACGTCGCGCTCGGGCTCAGCGGCAAGTTCAACCACATGGCGGGCGTGCGCGGCGCCGGCACGGTGCTGGCCGTCAACGCGGACCGGCAGGCTCCGGTGTTCTCGCACTGCGACGTCGGGATCGTCGGCGACTGGCACGAGGTGCTGCCGTTGCTCACCGCCGCCCTGCGCGGCGCCAACGTGCGCCGCGACGCCGCAGCCACGGGGTGAGCGCCCACACGACCGCCGGCGCCGGCGACGGGGGCGGACTCCGACCTGCCTACGCGGTCTTGGTCGACCCGAGCAGCCGGAGATCGACCTCCGCGCTGGCCGTGAGCATCTTGCCGAAGGCGGCCGTCGGGAGAGGCCGGGCGAAGTAGAACCCCTGTGCCACGTCGCAGCCGAGGCCGGTCAGCTCCTCGAGCTGGGTCTGCGACTCCACGCCCTCGCCCACGGTGCAGGCGCCCATCGTCCGGGCCAGTGCGATGACGGCGGAGACGATGGCCGACTTGACCGGATCGTCGTGCACCCCGTGCACGAAGCTCTGGTCGATCTTCACCACGTCGAAGGGCAGGCGGGCCAGATACCCGAACGACGAATGACCGGTCCCGAAGTCGTCGATCGCCAAGCGGACGCCCAGGGCGTGCAGCTCCCGCAGGACGCTCGAGGTGACGACGACGTCGTGCAGGGCCACGGTCTCGGAGAGCTCGAGGCACAGTTGCGACGGCGCCAGCCCCGTCGACTCGAGCACGCCGGCGACGTGGTCGGTCACGTTCCGCTGCTGGACGTGCAGGGCGGACAGGTTCACACAGATCCCGAGCGTGGCTCCGAACTCACGCTGCCACGTCTTGGCCTGGCGGCACGCCTGCTCGAGCACCATCTGCTCGAGCCCGACGATCGACCCGTTGCGCTCGGCCAGACGGATGAACTGGCCCGGGAGCAGGATCCCGTGATCGGGATCGTTCCAGCGCACCAGTGCCTCGGCTCCGACGATGCGGCGGTCCGAGAGCGACACGAGCGGCTGGTAGTGGATCTCCATCTCGCCCCGGTCGACAACGTGTTGGAACGCAGTGTCCCTGTTGGGCCGGTTGAGCGAGCGCGCCGCCACCACGGCCGAGTCGGTGCCCGATCGGGAGGCCAGGGCACCACGGCCCTGTTCCTTGGCGCGGTACATGGCCTGGTCGGCGTCGTGCAGCAGGTCTTGGCGCGACTGCCCGCGCTCGCTCACAGCGACGCCGACGCTGAGCGTGGCGACCACCTCGCGTCCGGTGCTCAGGGTGATGGGATCCTGTAGGACCGCCAACACCTCCTCTGCGACACGGTCGGCGTCCTCGGCCGAGGTGACGCCCTCGAGAAGGATCACGAATTCGTCCCCCCCGAAGCGCGACGCGGTATCGCCGGCACGGATGGCGCCGCGCAGGCGCTCGGCGATCACGCGCAGCAACTCGTCGCCGACCTGGTGCCCCAGCTCGTCGTTGACCGCCTTGAAGCGATCGATGTCGCAGAAGAGGACCGCGACGTGATTGCCCGTGCGCTCCGCCTGCGACAGTGCGTGGTCGAGATGGTCGAGCAACAGCCGGCGGTTGGCCAAGCCGGTGAGCGGGTCCTGGAAGGCATGCCGGGCCAGCTGCTCCTCGAAGGCCTTGCGCTCCGAGATGTCACGGAAGACGATCACCGCACCCGAGGGAACGCCGCCGCCCGTGACGGGCGACGCCGTCAAGGTGGTCGGGAAGTGCGACCCGTCGACACGAGTGAAGCGGGTGTCGTGGATGGTGACGCTGCGCCGCAGCGCCATGGCCCGCTTGGCCGGCTCCATGAGGAAGGCAGGCGCTGCGTGGGCTGCGTGGGCTGCGTGGGCTGCGGGCGCTGCGTGGGCTGCGTGGGCTGCGTGCACGGCGAGCGCGCCGCTCTCGCCGCTCAGCGAGTCCCAGCCGAGCATGTCGGCCCCGGAAGGGTTCATGAAGGTGATCTCGCCCCGCTCGCTGACGGCGCACACCCCCTCGCCCAGGCTGCTCGTGATGACCGAGAGCTCGTCCTTCTGGCGCTCGAGCTCGTCCTTCTGTCGTTCGAGCTCGGCGTAGCGATCGGCGTCCGGGGCGACGGAGACGAGAGTCTCGAGCCGCGCCCGCAGGCGTGACCGGTCCTTGCCGGCGCGGCGAGCCGAGCCGTGACCTCTGCGACGCCAAAAGACCGCCAAGAACGCCCCTCCTCCGGACAACTCCGGGACTCCTTCCCCTGCCGGAAGGTACACCCACTCGGGAACGGCTTCAATGACTTTCTACCTATCCATAGGCAATTCAGCTCAATTTCACGGCGCTGTCATAGCCCCGCAAGCTTCGTGACCAGGCGTTGTCGGGCGTTGTCGGGCGGCGTCGGGCGGCGGTGGCAATCCGGTTGCAGTGCTCGTCCCGGTTGCAGTGCTCGTCCCGGTTGCTGTGCTCGTCCCGGTTGCTGTGCTCGTCGCGTGTCAGCCGGCGAGCACGCGGCGCGGCAGCAGCTCGGCAACGGGCGCCCCCTTCAATCCGGAGCGCAGCAGATCCTCGAACGCGCCGTCCGGCAGCGGCCGCGAGAAGTAGAAGCCCTGCGCGATGTCGCAGCCGAGGCTCTCGATCTGCTCGAGCTCGGCCCGCGTCTGCACCCCTTCGACGACGGTCGTCGAGCCGATGGCCCGGGACAACGCCACGACGGCCGAGACGATGGCCGACTTCACCGGATCCTGGTCGATGCCCTGGGCGAAACTCTGGTCGATCTTGATCACGTCGATCGGGAACCGGGCGAGGTAGCCCAGCGACGAGTGCCCGGTGCCGAAATCGTCGATGGCCAGGCGGACGCCGAGGTTGTGCAGCGTGGTCAGGATCGTCGCCGTGAGGTCCACGTCGTCCATGGCCAGGCTCTCGGTGATCTCGAGGCACAGCTGTGACGGCTCGATGCCCGTCGTCTCCAAGAGGCCGGCGATCCGGGCCTCGAGGTCGGGCTGTTGGAACTGGCGGGCCGACAGGTTGACCGCCACCTCGACGGGCGTTCCCAGCTCCTCCGACCAGAAAGCGGCCCTCCGGCAGGCCTGCTCGAGGACGAAGGTCCCGATGGCAAGGATGGTCCCGTTGTCCTCGGCCAGGTCCATGAAGTGCATCGGCGACAGGATCCCGTGTTCGGGGTGGTCCCAGCGCACCAGCGCCTCGGCGGACACGATGCGCTCGTCTCCCAGCGAGACGAGGGGCTGGAAGTACACCTGGAGCTCGTCGCGCTCCACCGCGTGGTGCAGCGCGGTGTCGAGGTCGAGCCGGCCGAGCGATCGCGCCTCCATGCGATCGACGTCGAACAGGGTGACCTGGCCACCGCGCCCGCGTTGCTTGGCCCGGTACATGGCGACGTCGGCGTCGTGCAGCAGGTCGTCCCGCGACATGCCTTCCTCGCTCAGCGCCATGCCCATGCTCATGGTCGCCACGACCTCGTGCCCGTCCGCCAGGACGATCGGCTCGCGCAGGACGTCGAGGATGCGCTCGGCCACCTGTCCGGCGTCCTCGGGTGACTGGACGCCCTCGAGGATGGCCACGAACTCGTCACCGCCCAGCCGCGACAGCGTGTCCCCGGGACGCACGGCCCGGCGCAGGCGCTCGGCGATCACCCGGAGCAGCTCGTCGCCGACCTGGTGGCCCAGGTTGTCGTTGACCACCTTGAAGCGGTCGATGTCGCCGAAGAGCACGGCGACCCGGCTGCCGCTGCGCTGGGCCTGGAGCAGCGCGTGGTCGAGGTGGTCCAGGAGCAGGCGGCGGTTGGCCAGCCCGGTCAACGGGTCCTGGAAGGCATGGCGTGCCAGCTGCTCCTCGAAGGCCTTGCGTTCGGAGGTGTCCCGGAAGACGATCACGGCGGCAGAGGGCTGGTCGCGGCCGACGATCGGCGAGGCGGTCATGGTGACCGGGAAGTAGGTGCCGTCGGCCCGCTCGAAGCGGGCGTCGTCGCTGATCACGTTCTGTCCCTGGGACATGGCACGCCGCGCCGGGTCGAGCAGGAAACGCGGCGCCCTCCGCACGGACCGGGGATCTCCGTCGACGCCGACGTCGGTCCACCCCAGCATGTCGGCGCCGGCGGGGTTCATCAAGATGATGTCACCGGACATCGTCACGGCGCAGACGCCTTCGCCCAGGCTGCGCGTGATCACGGCGAGATGGTCCTTCTGTCGTTCCACCTCGGCGTAGAGGTCGGCGTTGGAGAGCGCGATGCCACCCACGGAAGCCAGGGCGTCGAGCAGGGCTCGGTCGCCGTCGTCGTAGGGCTGGCTGCGTCGCCGGCCCGACACCGTGAGCCAGAGATGCCGGTCGCCGACCTCGACCGGAGCCGTCAGGGACGGGTCCTCCCGGACCGGCCGGTCGGGTCCGAGGGACACGTCGGGTGAGCGCAGGAGGGAACCGGCCGAGGCCAGCACGGCGGCCCGCGTCTCCTCCTCGCCGATGGACCGGTTCACGTCCAGGGTGGCCCCGAAGAGGCCGCGAAGACGGACGCGGTCGTCACGGGCGTAGAAGTGGCCCTCGCCGACATAGCGCAGCACGATCAGGGGCAGGATGGCCAGGGGCAGGAAGGCGGGCTCGTAGGAGAGGAGCAGTGCCGTCGGTATCGCCATGTCGATGGTGCCCACCACCACGAGCAGCCTGATGCGGATGCCACCGAACAGCGCCTCGCGCCAGGTCGAACCCATCGCCATCAAGATGGTGACGATCGCAGCCGTGTTGACGAGGAAGTAGGCGGCTCCGCCGGCCAGCGCGGCGCCCACTTTCAAGTAGCCGGTGGGGTCCTGGGCCCCGCCGAGCAGCACGAACACGAGCGCGGCAGCACCGGCCGACGTCACGACCCGTCCCGTGTTGAAGACGATCCGGAGCACGGCCCGGCGCCGCACGACCTGGGCCACGACGGTGGCGAGGGCCAGCACGAAGACGGTCAGGTCCGGCGGGACCAGGAGGATCAGCAGGACGAAGAGGCCCTCGTCGATGTCGAACACGCCGGACTGGTCGTGGACGAACAACCTGATGGGCCAGATCCAACTGGCCGCCATGAGGCCGCCGAAGACGACGGCGAACATCGTCGCCGCCGCGCTGGGCCAGCCGCCGGCCCAAAGCCGTTGCCCGGCGACAGCCAGCACCCCCGCTCCCGCCAGCACCCACAGCGCGACCACCAGCCAGCCCGTGGTGGAGAGCAGGCCCCTGTGCGCGAACGCGAGGCGGCCGTGCCCTGCCGGCTCGGCGCGCGGCGAAGGCTCAGCGGTCCCGTCCGGGACCGGTCTCGCGACCTCGGCGTCTCCCCCCTCGACCACCTCGCCTCTTTCGATCAGCTCGGTCACATCGAGCCGCACGCGTCCGTGGCGCGCCGCTCCCCGGATCAAGCATCGGTCGAAGAGAAGCCCCGGTTGAACCCGGGCCGCGGGCGCGGGGCGGCCCGGGCGCCAGATAGTCCGTCCGTTGAGCGTCCGTAGCGGCGGCGTTGATCCGCCGGCGCTCAGAGGCTCCCGGTGTCGGTGCCCTCGACCTCGATCCGGCGCTGGCTGCGGTACTCGCGCAGGCGGTGCAGGAAGAGGGCGGCCACGGTCAGGACCGCCAGGGCCCCCAGCACGTAGCCGGCGTAGCTGAACGCCTTGAGCACGTGGTTGTAGCTGGCGCCGAGGCTGTATCCGAGCGAGCACAGAGCGGTACACCACACGGCACTGCCGATGACGGTGAACACCGTGAATTTGCCGATGGTCATCTCGCCCAGCCCGGCCGCGAACGAGACGAAGGAGCGGATCAAGGGGATGAAGCGCCCGAAGAGGACGAAGGGCTCGCCGCGGCGGGCGAACCAGGCCTCGGCGCGGTCGAGGTCCTTGTGGGTCAACAGGACGTACTTGCCGACCCGGTCCACCAGCGGACGCCCGCCGTAGCGGCCGATGCCGTAGCCGGCGGCGGAGCCGAGGACCTCGGCCAGGGTGCCGACCACGATGACGACGGCCAGGCTGAGCGGTTGACCCTCCCCCGGCACCTGCCCGCTGGCCAGGACGCCGCCGTAGATCAGCGCCGCCTCCGCCCCCACCGGAACGCCCATGATCGACACGAAGCTCAGGAGGAACACCGCGCCATAGCCGGCTGACTTGAGAAACTCTTCCACGGCCTACCTCGCTCCCAGCGCCAGTACGGCGGTCATCTTCGGCGAGCGGACGGTCGGGCGCAACTCCCCCGCGAGTCGCCGGGTCCGCTGCGCCGGCTGCGACGGACCCCGGGGATGCAGTCGGACCCGGGCCGGGTCGACGGACGGGACGTCGTGGGCCCAGGTCGTCCGCCTCTGGTATGAAATGCGGGATCCCAGCACGGGATCCCGGCACCCGCCAAAGCGAGCCCCCTTGCTCTTCATCGAATACGACGTGACCAGAGAAGGCGAGATCGAGCTCGTGGCATTGGTCAACGCGGTCGAGGCGGAGGGGAGCGATCCCGACGGCGAAGACTGGATGGCCTGGCGCCGCAGCACGTTCGACGACCGGGGCATGGGGTGTGCCGCCGTCCCGGCGGACGACCTGACGCTCCTCGAGTCGACACGGGACGCCGAGCAGGTCCGCGCCATCGTGGAGCGGATCGTGCTGGCGGACCGGAGGGCCAAGGAGCAGGCCGCTCCGTGAGCACCACGCGCTCGCAGCTGTACCGACTGGCGCGCGACCTCGGGAACGTCGAGGCGGTCGAGCACGGGTACCGGCGTGGCGGATTGTCCGGCGCCGCGAGCTCGACCGCCGAGCGCGAGGCCCGACGCGTCATCTACCGGGAGGGAAACCGGCAGATCAATCACTTCGTCCGCGCCGTCGGACTCGGACCTCGCCGCCGCTGAAGCCACCGGGAGCGGCCCGGTACCGCTCCCGAGGCTCACGCAGGCCGAACACGCTCCGCCCCTGCCCGTGTGCCTGAGCCTCGAAAGGGGTATTCCGCTGGCCGTGAGCACGATGGGAGCGTCCGAGCCCGACGGGGGCCGCCCGGAGAGGGCGGGCCAGCAGAGAACGAGGCGCGCCGCGCGCCGGCCGACCAGGGTGAGCTGGACGTGGATGACAATCGTCGTGGGGCTCGTGCTCGGCATCGCGCTCGTGGACTTCCTGGTGCAGAACACGCAATCGGCGCGCATCGAGTTCTTCTCGCTCTCCGGTCGGGTCCCGGTGAGCGTCGCACTCCTCGCCGCCGCCCTGGCGGGAGCGGCGGTCGTGGTCGTGGTCGGGATCGCCCGCATGGTGCAGCTCCGACGCGGCCTTGCCGCGGATCGCTCGCGTTCCGCCGGTGGGGCAGCCTCCACCGACGAGCCGGAGGCGCGGCGACTCGAGGACTGAGGCTCTACCATCGCACGCATGACCACCCTCGTGCCGGCCACACATCGACAGCGCGAGCAGGCTCTCGAGGTGCTGCTGGGCCGCGAGCTCGAGCCGATCGTCGACATGGTGGGTTGGAGAGCGGCCGAGGACTCCTACGAAGTGGCCTCGGCCGAAGGTGCAGTGCGGTTCCGCCGCGACACCCGTGTCGCCCACCGCTACGAGATCGAATCGGTGACAGGGCGCAACCCGCTCGCCGTGCAGGACCAGACGCAGTTCGCCGGCCTCGCGGCCGAGCGCAAGACACCGCACCCCCGCCGAAGCGAGAACAGTTACCCGAGCGCGTTCGAGCAGTTCGCCCAGCTCTTCGATCACCCCTCCGCCCCGGACCTCTGTGTGGTCCACAGTGCAGCCCACAACTGGGCGGACCAGGGCGGGCATCTCGGAGAGCACGGGTCCCTCGACGTCGTCCAGGCCCGGGCGCCGTTCATCCTCTCCGGCGCGGGCGTGCCCAGGCTCAAGATGGCCGACATCGGTTGCCGTCTCGTCGACGTCGCACCCACGGCCCTCCAGCTGCTCGGTGGGGCCACGGACGGCCCTTCCCCGCTCCCCCGTCAGGACGGGCACGTGGTCGACCGCCTCGTGGAGTCGCCGGGCCGGGCCCGGTACCTGGTCGGCGTGCTGTGGGACGGGACCAACGCGAACGTCCTCTACGACCTCGCCGCGCGCGGTGAGGCGCCCAACGTGGCCCGTCTGATCGACGAGGGGACGGCCTGTCGCTACGGAGCGTTGGCGTCGCTGCCGACGGTCACTCTGGCCAACCACACCACGATCCTGACGGGCAGCCATCCGGGGCACCACGGAATCCTCCACAATGCCTGGGTCGACCGGCACACCGGCGCGCAGGTCGTGACCAACTCACCTGCGACGTGGGCGACGTCGATGCAGTGGCTCCACCCGGGTGTCCAGACGATGCACCATGCGGCCAGACGTCGCCGTCGTGGGATGACGGCGTCGATCAACGAGCCCTGCGACGCGGGAGCGGACTACTCGACCTTCGGGCTCGTCCGCGACGGCCGGCGGCCGGCACCCCCGCCCGTCGACGACCTGCCGGACGCGACGGAGCGGTTCGTCCGCCCGAGCAAGGACTACCGCTGGGCCTCGCGTGCCGATCACACCGCGGTCGAGCAGTTCCAGAGCATCTGGGCCGAAGCCGACGGGCATCCTCCGGTGTTCACGTGGGTCAACTTCACCCTGACCGATTCCGCCTTCCACGAAGGTGGCCCGTACTCGGACATGGCGGCGAGTGCGGTCCACGACAGCGATGCCCGGCTGGGCCGGATCCTCGGGGCGGTCGAAAGCGCCGGGGTCTGGGACGACTGCGCGTTCTTCCTGGTCGCCGACCACGGCATGGAAGAGTCCGACCCGACGGTCCAGGGCGACTGGGACGTGGCGCTGACCGAGGCGGGCGTCGACGCGCGTGACGAGGGATACGGCTTCTTGTACCTCGGCTCCTCCTAGGCGCCGGCTCGGACCCGACATGGTGGAACGCGCCTGGATGAGCTGGAGCAGCGGCAAGGACAGTGCAGCGGCACTCGCCGCGGCGCGGGCCGATCCGGACCTGGAGGTCGTGGGCCTGCTGTCGACGATCAACGCAGAGACTGACCGGATCGCCATGCACGCGGTGCGGCGGACGCTTCTCGCGGCGCAGGCCGAACGCCTCGGCCTCCCGCTCCACACCGTCGACATTCCCTCGCCGTGTCCGAACGAGGTCTACGAGGAGAGGATGGCCGATGCCATTGCATCGGCCGTGGGCGAGGGTGTCGAAGCCATCGTGTTCGGCGACCTGTTCCTGGCCGACGTACGGGCATACCGAGAGCGCTCTCTCGCCGGCCTCCCCGTGCGCGCCCACTTCCCGCTCTGGGAACGGCCGACGCACGAACTTGCTTCCGACATGGTGGCGGGCGGCATCCGCGCCGTGCTGACGTGCATCGACCTGGCCAAGCTCCCCGCCGCGTTCGCCGGACGCAGCTTCGACGCCCAGCTCCTCGCCGATCTCCCTCCCGAAGTCGATCCGTGCGGGGAGAGAGGTGAGTTCCACACGTTCGTGTGGGACGGACCGGGATTCTCCCGTCCCATTGCGGTGGCGACGGGAGAGCTGGTCGAGCGCGAGGGGTTCGCCTTCTGCGACGTGTGCGAAGTCACCGAGAGCCCCGGGTGGTGATCCCGGCCGTTTGTCGGATCGCCTGCCTGGGCAAGGCTCGTGATGTCCACCATGTCCGAGAATCGACTGCCATCCCATCTCGGATCCGGGCCATCCTCCGGTTCCCACCCATCCGGCCTTCGCACCGCCCCTCGCCTTCTGAGCCTCTTCGAACACGAAGCGCTGGAGCTGGCCAAGGACGTGGGCGACCTCGCGCTCCAAGCGGGCCGATCGGTGCGCGCGTGTGTGTGTCCTGCGGACGGGCGGGGCGAGGGCCACGTGAGCCCACCCGCTCTCGAGGCGATCCGCTCTGCCGTGGCGCAGAGAGAAGCGTCCGAGCGGTCCGCCTCCTCGACCGGGGGATCCTGACGAGATGGCTCAGCCGTCATCGTCCCCACACCCACGACCACACCGCGAGCCGCACGTCACCCGGACCCACGAATTCTCCGGCATCGTGCGGGCGATCCGGGGCCAGGGGATGTGGGTGGCACGGGTGAGCCGGCGGAGCAGGAAGGAGGGACGCGGTCGCCTCACCTGGCCGGGACGAGCGCGACCTCGCATGTCGCCCCTGAATCCGCGAGCCGACGACGCCAGCGTCGTGACGGCACGGTGTCCGTGCTTGCCACAGTACGAGCCGGCTGCCGACATCGTCGTCGACCTCTCGAGCATTGCGCTGAGCCCGGCCCGGGTCTTGAACCTTGGACTCGATCACGTCGTCACGTCACGCTGTGCCCAGCGGCCGGCACCGGCAAACGAGTTGCCAGCACTTGCGGGAGCTGTCGTCGACGTCACAGCCGGCAGCGGCGTCCCGGACGTTGGGCCCGGGCCCTGAAAGATAGGGTTATGGCTTCATCCGCGTGTGGGTTGAGCAGTCAGCCTGGAACTGCTCGAGATGCCAATCCGAACGCGAGGGCCGCCATGCCAGGCGCCGTACCCGACGAGGCCGAGGAAGACGAGCTCTCCCTCGGCCTTGCCGGACTCCTTTTCGCCCAACAAACCTTGGAGAGTGCCTTGGAGGCCGTGGTCGACATCGTGGCCGGCACGCTGCCGGGCGTCGACGGGGCGAGCCTGACCCTCCCGGCCCAGGAGAGCGGGTTCCGCCCGCCCGTGGCGAGCTCTGCCCCCCTGCGGGCACTCGACGACCTGCAGTACCGATCGGGCCGCGGCCCCTGCGTGGAGGCATTCACCACGGCCAGGGAGGTCGGTTCCGAGCTGCCGAGCGATCGTTGGCCCGAGTTCAGCTCCCTGGCGTCCGGCATCGGCATACTCCGTGTCTGGTCCTCTCCACTGCGGGTACGAGGAGAGACGGGCGGGGCTCTCAATCTCTTCTGGGCCGACGAAGCCGCCGCGGCCCGCTTCAGCATCGAGGCCGCCCGCGTCCTGGCCGCGCAGACCGCAGTCGTCGTCGCGAACGCCCACGAGTTGGCCGATGCGAAGTTCCACAACGCTCAGCTCCGCCATGCACTCGAGACCCGAACCGTCATCGGCCAGGCGCAGGGGGTCCTCATGACCCGACAGGGGATCGATGCTCCGACCGCATTCGACGTCCTTCGCCGGGCCTCGCAGCGGACGAACCGCAAGCTCCACGACATCGCCGCCGACGTCGTCGCCTCGGCTGCGCCGGATCCGACGGAGACGTAGGTGCCGGTCACTGATCCCGGACCGCTCGCAGCTGCGCTGACCGTGCTCGGTCTCACCGTCGAGCAACTGTGGCTCGACTCCCTCGGGCTCGGCGGCAACCTCGAAGTCGCCGACGTGCGGGATTTCCTGACGGGGAACAAAGGCATCGCGGAGCTCGACTACGACGTCCTGGTCCAGGCCGCCAACGATCGCTTCGTCGACATCGGCGGAGATCATCCGCTCGCCTACGCCGACGAACTCTGAGCAAGAAGGCTGCAGCCCGGTCGAAGACGGCTGATCGGCTCCATGCATCTCATTTCCATCAACGGGTACAAGCAGAAGGACCTCGGGAGGTGGAGACGAACCGTGACCCGGCGACACATCGGTATTGCAGGAAGCGAGGCGTGACAACAGAGCTCGTCGACCCCCGCGCCCGGTCCGTACGGGACCCGCAGGTGCCCGACCCGCAGCGGATCGTGCTGCGACCGGTGGGCACGCCACTGCCACTGGCCTTCGTGGGCCTGGCCGTCGCCACGGCGACACTGGCCTGTCTGGACCTCGGATGGATACCGGCCACCGAGCAACATCAGGTCGCCCTCGTCCTGATCGCCTTCGCCGTCCCCCTGCAGGGGTTGGCGACGATCTTCTGCTTCCTCGCGCGCGACGCCCCGAGCGGCGCCGGCATCGGTGTGCAGACTGCGGCCTGGCTCACCTTGGGGCTCCTGTTGTTGACCGGTGCCCCGGGGACCCGCAGCGACACTGTCTCCATCTTCCTGTTCGCCGCGGCGGCCAGCCTGGTTCCCGCTGCGACGACCACCGCGCTCGGCAAGATCGTGCCCGCCCTGGTCATGGTGGCGACGACGGTGCGCTTCACGCTCACCGGCCTGTACGAGCGCTTCGGCGGCGGGGCCTGGGAGCACAGCGCCGGCTGGGAGGGCCTGGCGCTGGCCTGCCTGGCGCTCTACACGGCGCTCGCCGTCGACCTGGAATCGGCTCGCCACAGAACGGTCCTCCCGCTCGGGCGTCACGGCTCCGGCAAGAAGGCGCTCGTCCCCGGTCCTCCCCGTGCGACCACGTTGGAGACCCAGCCGGGGGTTCGCGAGCAACTCTAGACACCTGCTCCCGCTGCGCCGGCCCCTCGGTTCGGCGTGGCCGTTCGGACTTCTCGGCTCGAGTGGAGTCAGACGATGGCGGCCTGGAGCTCCTCGAGGGACAGCTCGGCCGTCACATGACCTCCGCACTGCGTGCAGTCGTGCGTATGGCGCCAGGACTGTATGAGCTTCGTCCCCTCCGCGTTGAGCAGGACCCGGAACGTCTCGGAGGTCTCGTCGAACTCCAAACCGTAGAAGGGACGCCATTCGGTGACCACCGCGTGCCCCTCCACCTCGATGCCCTTCAGCACGCGGCGAAACCGCATGGCATCGGTGTCGAAGATCCACGTTGCGTTACATGACTCAAAGACCAATGGAAGCACTCCATGACTCTTGCCAAGCAAGATAAGGGAAACCTCAGAATCTCGTTGTCTTTCCATGACGAAATTGCGTGCTTCGTGACGGTACGGCGTCGAGAGCAGCAGCTTCGCGTCCCTTCCTCCCTTGGATCCTCCCTTGGGGCTCGGCCTTGGAGTGCCGGTCGGCGGGGTATCGACTGCGTGAGCTCGGGCCGCCGGACACCGCAAGACCCCGATTCGCTTCGGGCGGCCCACATGCACGGGAGGGCCAAGACGTGACGAATACAGCGACGGCCAGCACGACCACGCGTGCCCGGGAACAGGGACGCGAGGACGGCGGTCCCGGTGGCCGCAGGGCCAGGGTGCACCGTCCCGCCGTCCTGGCGGTCCTGTGCGTCACGCTACTCGTGATCAGCCTCGACAACACGATCTTGAACGTCGCGCTCCCCTCCATCGTTCGCAGCCTGGGTGCCACATCTGCGCAGCTGCAGTGGGCGGTCGACGTCTATGCCCTCACGTTCGCCGGGCTCCTACTGACGATGGGCGCGCTCGGCGACCGGCTCGGGCGCAAGTGGGTGTTCATGGCCGGCCTCTTCGTCTTCGGAGCCGGCTCCGCGTTCGCTGCCTGGTCCGGCAGCCCTTCCCTCTTGATAGCCGCTCGCGGCGTGATGGGTATCGGCGCGGCCGCGCTCATGCCCGGCACCCTCTCCATCCTGACCAACGTGTTCCCCGGCCAGAACGAACGGGCACGGGCGATCGGCGTCTGGTCCGGCACCGCCGGACTCGGCGTCGCTCTCGGTCCGATTCTCGGCGGGCTGCTCCTGGCACGCTACTGGTGGGGCTCGGTCTTCCTCGTCAACGTCCCCATCGTCGTGGCCGGTCTCGTCGCCGCGGCATGGCTGGTGCCGAATTCACGGACGCCCGACGCCCGCCGGCCGGACCCCGTGGGCGCGCTCTTGTCGATGGTGTCCCTGGCCACGGTGGTGTGGTCCGTCGTGGAGGCACCGCAAAGTGGCTGGTCGTCACCGACCGTGCTCGCACCCTTGGTGATCGGCGTGGCCGGCGCCGTGGCCTTCGTGTCGTGGGAACAGCACACCGATCATCCCATGCTCCCGATGCACTTCTTCCGGCGCCGCAGGTACAGCGTGGCCGTCGGCGTCGTCTGCCTGGCCATGTTCGCCATGATGGGCATGTTCTTCCTCCTCACCCAGTACCTGCAGTTCTCGCTGGGCCTCACGCCGCTCGCGGCCGGTCTGCGCGTGGCGCCGATCGCCGCCGCCGTGCTGCTCGTCGCCCCCGCGGCCGTCCTGGCGGCTCGCCGGATCGGGACCAAGGTCGTCGTCGTCGCTGGCCTCGGATTGGTGGCTGCCGGACTCGGCTGGTTCGCCACCACCGGGGTGGCGTCCACCTACGGTGACGCCCTCCCCTCCTTCCTCCTCCTCGGCGTCGGGATCGCCCTGACCCTGTCGCCGTGCACGGCCTCGGTGATGAGCACACTGCCCACCGAGGAGGCCGGGGTCGGCTCGGCCACGAACGACACCTCCATGCAGATCGGAGGGGCACTGGGCGTCGGCGTCCTCGGCACAGCGTTGAATTTCCGCTACCAGGGGCACCTGCTCCCCGTGCTCGCGCACGCCGGAACCCAGGTACCCGCCGGCATCGAACGGCTCGTCCTCGGTTCGTTGGGCGGAGCGCTGGCCGTGGCGCGCCATCTGCCGCCGCACCAAGAGCGTGCCCTCGAGACGGCGGCCCGGAGCGCCTTCGTCTCCGGGATGGATCTGGCGGCACTGATAGCCGCGGGCGTCGCCGTCGCCGGCGCCGTCGTGGCGCTGCTCTGGCTGCCCAACCGCCCCGTCTCCGGTTCCGGCAGGTCGGGCCACAGCGACGGGCCCGGAGAGAGCGAGGGGTAGAAAGCCGACGCGGCCGCCACGGGGCCACGACCGCGTCTATGGTGAGCAACCACTTCGTGCACCAGCCCCGATTGCGGGCAGAACACTTCGGGGGCTCATGGACGTCCTGAAACGGCGGAGACTCGCCGTCTTGAGCTGTGCGGCCGCCGTGGCCGCCCTGTGCTCGCTGGTCGTCTCGGGAGTTGCCGGCGCCCGCGGGTCGAACACGAGCTCAGCGCTCCGGACGGCACTCGAGCGGTTGGTCTCGAGCCCCCACGGACCGCCCGGCGCGATCGCCGTCGTGCAGCACGGCGACACCCCGATATCGATCACCGCCGGTACCGCCGTCGTCGGGGCCTCCAAGCAACAGCCGGTCGCCGGCGATCACATCCGTGTGGCCAGCGTGGCCAAGGCATTCAGCGGCGCCGCGGCCCTCTCCCTCGTCGCCAGGCACACCCTCGCGCTGGACGACTCCATCGGCAAGTGGCTTCCCAGCCTGCCGGAGGCCTGGCACGTCGTCACCCTGAGCGAGCTGCTGAACCACACGAGCGGCATCCCCGACTTCTCCGCCTGCCCCTCCTTTCACGCTGCCGTCGCCGCTTCGCCCCAGACCCCGCCGCCACCCCGGCAGCTCTTGAGCTACGTCACCACGCCCCCGTGCTTCAACGCGGCCAAGCCCCTCGAATTCAAGCCAGGCACCGAGTACCGCTACTCCAATTCGGACAACGTGGTCATCGCCCTGATGATCGAGGCGGCATCCCACGAGAGCTACAGCACCGTCCTCTCGCGCAGCGTGGCTCAACCCCTCGGGCTCTCGGAGACCAGCCTCCCCTCCTCCGCCCTCATGCCCGAGCCCTACCTGCACGGCTACGTGACGTCGGCCCCGGGGGGCCCAGAGGACGTGAGCCAGGAGCTCGCAGCCGGGTGGGCCTGGGCCTCGGGCGGAGTGGTCTCCACGCCAGCCGACGCCAACCGCTTCGTGCGGGGCTACGCCACGGGAGCCACCACCAACGCCGCAACCCGGGCCAAGCAGTTCCACTTCGTGAATGGCTCCTCCGAACCACCGGGTCCCGGGGCGAATGCGGCCGGGCTGGCGATCTTCCGCTATCGCACCGTCTGCGGGACGGTCTACGGGCACACCGGCAACACGTTGGGGTACACCCAGTTCATCGCGGCGTCGGCCAACGGGCGGAACTCGGTCAGCATCACCGTCAACAGTCAGATCACCCCGAAGACGAGTCCAGTCCTGTTCTCACAGCTCCGAGAGATATTCACGTTGGGCGTCTGCGCCGCAACGCGCGGCTGAGGGCACTCTCTCCGCCGGAGACCGATTCCATCAACGGGCAGATCGTCACGCTGAGCCAGGAGCTCGGAGTGGTTCACCGGTCTCGAGGAACGTCTTGAGACTGGACAAGAAGATGGGCCAGCCGTTCTGCACCATCGTCGCCGCTATGCTCCCGGGCTCGAAGTCGTCGTGCACGACGGTCAGCTTGACCATGTCACCCACAGCCTCGAGGTCGAAGGCGACTCGAGAACGTCGCTCGGTCGAGAGCCGGCCAAACGTCTCGTCTCCGAAGTGATGACGCTCGTTGAGCTCGGGCGTGAAGGTGTGCCAGGTGTAGGCCAATCGCCGGTACGGGTCGGACTCGAGGACGATCTGCTCGGGGTCGGCGATCACGATTCCGTTGTTGTCCCAGGTCATGGCCGACCCCACGTTCCAGTCGGTCTCGAACGTGATCTTCCACCAGCGATCGGTGAACGTCGGTTCGGTCAAGGCCTGCCACAAGCGCTCGGGCGTGGTGCGGATGTAGGTGGTGTAGACGAATCGCGGGCCATCCATCGACGGTGTCTCCAGTGCTCGTTTCAGGTCCGACAGTGCTCGGACTCGTTCTCGGTCGTAGCGGTTGATCCAGCGCTCGGCGATCTCGTTGATCGGTACGGCGTTCAGGTAATGGAGCTTTTGACGGCCTACTCGGACGATCGTCACCAAGTTGGCGGCCTCCAGGATGGCCAGGTGTTTGCTGACGGACTGCCTCGCCATGCTCAGACCTTCGGAGAGCTGCCGCAGGTTCTGACCGTTTCGCTCGTTCAGGCGATCGAGCAGAACGCGCCGGCTCGGGTCGGCCAGAGCTTTGAACACGTCCACCCCGGAGGGCGCCACCGACGGTGTCAGAACTTCAGATCCTCAGGGAACGGAGTACCCCGGCCGGTCTCGACGTGGCTCTTCAGACTCAGGAGGAAGTAGGCCCACCTCGCGCTGCAGTGCGCCATGAACTCGCTCGGGCTCCGCCAATCCGTGTGGCTGAACAGCACGGCCGTGCCGGCTCCCCCAGGGGTCACCTCGAAGGTGAGATCGGTGCCGACCCACTCCGGCTCGCCTGCCACGCATCTCCACGAGACCCGCTCGGGTGGCCTCAAGCGCGTGACCTCCATCACGGCGGCCGGTTCGGGTCGGCCGAACGAGAACTCGAGCTTCGCCCCCTCCGCCGAGTCGCCCTGGACGCCGCCGCGGGTCCACCAGGCGGACAGCCCCTCCTTCGTGGCCACGGCCTCGTAGACCTCTTCGGGGAGCGCGGCGATCTCCACGCGGTGTCTGATGTCGGGCATGTGTCCTCCTCAACAGGTAGCCGTATGGCTGCATAACAATACGCAGCCATACGGCTACCTGTCAAGCGATCCGTGACAGGCGGACGCCGACCGAACCAGGACGCACCCGTTCACGCAACGCCCCTGCAGCCGTCGCCCGGCCCAGGCGGCGGCTCAGAACGCCGATCAGGCGTCGTTTCCCCTGAATCGGGCCAGATAGGCCCTTGCCACGTCGCGAGATTCCGGATCGCGCAGGGCCGTGACGAGCGAGTCGGCATCGTTCCAAGCTCGAGACGTACCGACCATGCCCTCCGTGACCGCATTGACGTGTCGCTTCGTCGCAGCCAGCGTGAGCGGTGACTTGCCTTCGAGCTCGCGCACGAGGGTCTCCACGCTCTCGTCCAGCTCGCCTGCCGGGACGACCCGATTGAGAAAACCAGCGGCCTGTGCCTCGTGAGCCCCGAACGGCCTGCACGTCATCACCAGCTCCTTGGTCACGGCCGGTCCGAATTCGCGGAGCAAGCGGGGGATCCCGCCCCAGGCGAGGGGGATCCCGAGATCGACTTCGGGGATCGAGAAACGGGCATCCGTGGACGCGACGCGCAAGTCGCACGCTGCGGCCAAGACGAGTGCCCCGCCGACGCAGTGGCCCTGGAGTCGCACCACCGTCACGGCTCGCAGTCCTTCGATGGCCTCCGCCATCAGGCGTCCGGCATCGGCCGCCTCCCGCGCCGCGCCGGCGGACGTCGCCGGGCCGCCGTCGCCCGAGAAGGTCGCCAGGTCGGCGCCCGCGGAGAAGGATCGACCGCGTCCGCTCACGACGACGACCTTGACGTCGGCCTGTGCGTCCAGGAGCCGGGCGGCCCTCACCAGCTCCGTCAGCATGACGGTACCGAGCGGGTTCAGCTTGTCCGGTCGGTTGAGGGTGATCGCGCCGCGCGTCCCGCTGTGCGTCACCTCGATCGTGGAGAATTCCATGCTCGTCTATCGAAGTCTTCCGGTGATGGTCCCGCAAGCGAGCGCGGCGTGCCTCGGAGCGCGACGCACTGGAACCTGGACTTTTGACGGCCGACCTGCTCAACTGCCGGTCATGACCGACGAGCTCAGGATATCCCGCGACATCGCCGCCTCCCCCGAAGAGGCCTATGCCGTCATCTCCGATGTGACTCGTATGGGGGAATGGTCCGAGGAGTGTTACGCGTGCGAATGGCACGAAGGATTCGACGGGCCAGAGCTCGGCGCCACCTTCGACGGCCACAATCGCCACGACGACCACGAATGGACGACACAGGGCAGGATCATCGAAGCCGAGCCCGGTCGCAGCTTCGCCTTCGAATGCTCCATGCACGGTTATCACTTCTCCACCTGGGGCTACCGAATCGAACCGATCCGGCGCGGTTGCCGGATCACCGAGTGGAGCGAGGACCTGCGACCGGAATCTGCTCTCGAGTACAGCAAGCAGCTGTCCGGGATCGACGACCGCGCTGCCCGCAACCGCCAGACGATGGCAGGAACCCTCGACCGTCTCGCCGCAGCCCTCGAGCGAGATCTCCCACAGAAGACGGGCGCCGACGCGGCGCAGCCGTAGACGGCATCTCCCCTGGCCGACGGCGAACCGCCTCCGGACCAGAGCAGCGTTCGTGAGTTCGACGACTCGATCGAGACCCTCTGCATTGTCGGTGGCCAACCGAAGCGGCGGCGGGTGGCGGTGGGCGACGCTTGCCGTCCTGTGCGTGACGCTCCTGCTCATAAGCCTCGACAACACCATCCTCAACGTGGCGCTGCCGTCGATCGTGCGGAGCCTCCACGCGACGACGACACAGCTGCAGTGGGTCATCGACGCCTACGCCGTGGTCTTCGCCGGACTCCTCTTCAGCCTCGGCTCCCTCGGAGACCGCATCGGGCGCAAGTGGGTGTTCATGAGCGGGCTGGTGATCTTCGGAGCCGGCTCTGCGTTCGCGGCCTTCTCCGGCTCGACCGATCAGCTGACGGTGGCGCGAGCCGTCATGGGTGTCGGTGCGGCCGCTCTCATGCCGTGCACGCTGTCGATACTGACCAACGTCTTCGTCGGGGACCGTGATCGTGCCCGGGCCATCGGCTTCTGGTCGGGCACGGCCGGCATCGGCGTCGCCATCGGCCCCATCCTCGGTGGCTTCTTGCTGGTGCACTACTGGTGGGGATCCGTCTTCTTGATCAACGTCCCCATCGCCGCGCTCGGGTTGCTGGCCACCGCCCTCTTGGTTCCGAATTCGAAGAATCCCGCGCTCGAACGTGCAGACCCTGTCGGTGCGGTGCTCTCGATCTTCGGATTCGGTCTGCTGCTCTGGGCCATCATCGAGGCGCCGGGCCGCTCCTGGACCTCCCCGGCCGTGCTCGGTGCCCTCTTCGGCTCCGTGGTCATCGTCGCTGCTTTCGTCCTCTGGGAACGACACAGCGACCATCCGATGCTTCCACTGAGGTTCTTCGGCAATCGGCGGTACAGCGTCGCCATCGCGTCGCTGGCGCTCCTGCTCTTCGCCCTGCTCGGGATGTTCTTCCTGATGACCCAATATCTGCAGTTCTGCCTCGGCTACAGCCCGCTGCAGACCGGACTGGCGATCGGTCCGCTGGCGGCGGTGCTCCTCGTGGTGGCGCCGCTCTCGATCGTTGCCGCTCGTCGGTGGGGTACCAAGGTCGTCGTCACGGGTGGATTGTTCCTGGTGGCGATCGCGCTCGGCCTGCTCTCGGGAACGACGGTGCACGACCGCTACGGCGATCTGCTCCCATGGTTCGTCTTGCTCGGCGTGGGATTCGCCCTCGCCATGGCGCCGTCGACCGAATCCGTCATGGGCTCGCTCCCCAAGGAGGAGGCCGGAGTCGGGTCCGCCACGAGCGACACCTCCATGCAGATGGGCGGCGCATTGGGGGTGGCGGTGCTCGGCACGGCACTGACCGTCCGCTACCAGGACGTCATGCGCCCCCTTCTCGGTCGCCATTCGGTGCCGCCCCCGGTGGCGGACCTGATCCTGGGCTCGCTCGGTGGCGCCTTGGCCGTCGCGCAGCACGTCCCCGGGCGACTCGGCGACGTCCTGGCGGGGTCAGCCAAGCAGGGCTTCGTGACGGGAATGGATCTGGCACTGGTCATCGCATCGGTGATCGTCGGCATCGCCGGAGTGGTCGTTCTGGCTGTCCTCCCCAATCGACAGGATCCCGGAACGAGCTGACCCAGTTCACGCCGTCAATCAGCCGAAGGTACGGGGACGAGCATCCCGAGCTCGGTGCTCTCTCGGGCACAGTTGCCAACCCGCACTGCGCCACCCACCGGCTGGCCCAATTCGACGAGGCGCTCCGCCATGGCATCGAACCATGCCCGCCACTCGGCGGTGGATTCGGGGGTGCGCTCGTAGCCCTTCGGGCCACGGTACGTCATCAGGAACTGAGGCAACTTGCTCTCCTTTGGATGCTGAGCTGTGAAAGGCGGATGCCACTCGTATCGAGCGACAGAGATGCAGGCACCGGTGGCCTCTCGAATTCGGCGCTCTGACGGCGCCCAATTCGGGTTCTCGGCGGTGTCGATATCTGCACGCCACCCGGAGAGACCGGGCGAGGACAGGCTCGAGGACAAACGCGAGGAGCACGGACTCTATGCCCGAAGGTCTGCCGGATTTCTCGGATCTTTCGCCGACGCCGACGATGCTGTCCAAGAGACCTTGCTCAGCGCCTGGCGTGGCCACGATTCCCCTACCTCCAGATCTCGACGTGCCTTCCCCGACCCGACTTGGCGAGGTCCTGTGGCTCGAGCCGTATCCCGACGTTCTGCTCGACGATCTCGTTGGCCTTCACGACAGCGCTCCAACTCCTGCCCCCCAGACAGCGTGTCGCGGTCATTCTCTCTGACGTGCTCGACTACAGCGCTCGCGAAGTGGCGAGGATGCTGGACACCACCGAGCAATCCGTCCACAGCATGCTCAAGCGAGCACGTCTGACGCTCTCACGTGATCTCTCAGTCGAGCGACAGGCTGAGAATCCGCCGAGTTCTTCTCGAAGGTTGCCTTTCGCGAGGGACGCCGCTACCGCGTGCTCCCCACCGGGGCCAACCGCCAGCCGGCATTGGGTCTCTACGTCATCGACGGGGTGACCGGAACGGCTCATGCCATGGGTCTTCTTGCGATCGAGATCTCGATGGACAGGGTCAGGAGCATCGTCCGCTTCGAACCGTCGCTCATGACCTCCTTCGGGCTGCCCCGTACCCGGTGTGATCGCGGGCACGGCACGACGATTTTTCTTCGGTTCAGGCACGGAATTGCCCTTGTCGGTCCGCGTGGGCTCTGACAGAATTTGCTCATCCGCAGGCCGAGGGTTCCGCCAGGCCCGTCGACGCCTGCGGTGTCCACACCAGGGCAGCGACCCCGGTCCGCTCCATCGGGCCGGGGTCGCTGTGTCTAACTACGGATGAACCGGCGCTCGGGTTTAGTCCTGGGTCCGAGTTAGTCCTGGGTCCGAGTCAGTCCTGGGTCCGAACCGGGCGGGCGTGGCCGGCAGTCGTCGCGCGCATCCATGTCTCGAGACCTTCACCTTCGGCGCCGAGCTCGATCAGTTTCTTCAGGCTCGGAATGGCGGCTGCGAGTCCTTCTCGCTCGCCCTCGGAGAGCACCTGGAGATAGCGCTCCAAGACGGCTGCCCGCGTCTCGGTCATGGCCTCGAGGACGGCCAGACCGTCGGACGTCAGCTCCACGACGACGGCCCTGCGGTCGGATTCGTCCACCGTGCGCACCACCCAGCCCTGCGCCTCCATGGCATTGACGAGGGCAGTGCAGGTGGGCTGTCGGACCCCCTCGATCCCGGCGAGGTCCGTCACGCGCTGCGGGCCGAGGTCGCGCAGCGTGCCCAGGGCCAGGGCCTGGGTCAGGCTCATCTGCTCGGGCAGGATGGAGCGGCGCAGGAACCCGTAGAGCCGGGCCAGAACCGATCCGAGGTCCTCGGCGAGCCCTCGCTGTTCCGCTCGATGCTGTTCCGCTCGACCCTTGTCCGGCCGACGCTTGTCCGGTGCGATTTGCATAGTCGAACTATATAGGATAATCATGGAAATCCGCTGATGGCCTGCCGCGCCGAAGGAGTGAACTCGACCTGTCCCCCGTCACCTCCATGCAGTCCGAAAGATCCGTCCACCAGGACCGATACAAGTGGATCGTCCTGATCAACACGACCGTCGGGATCCTGATGGTCACGATCAACCAGTCGATCCTGCTGATCGCGCTGCCCGACATCTTCCGCGGCATCGAACTGCAGCCCCTCGCGCCCGGCAACACGTCCTACTTCTTGTGGATCTTCATGGGGTTCCTGCTCGTGACTGCGGTGCTCGTCGTCAGCCTGGGTCGGGTGGGCGACATGTACGGCCGGGTCAGGATGTACAACCTCGGCTTCGCCATCTTCACGGTCTTTTCGATCCTGCTGTCGGTGACGTGGATGACGGGGGCGGACGCAGCCCTATGGATCATCGTGATGCGGCTCGGCCAAGGTGTCGGCGGTGCCATGCTCTTCGCGAACTCGAGCGCCATCCTCACCGATGCCTTCCCTGAGCACGAGAGGGGCAAGGCGATGGGCATCAACGGCATCGCCCTGGTCACGGGCTCCTTCCTCGGGCTGATCCTCGGCGGCGTACTCGCCCCCATCGAATGGCACCTGGTGTTCCTGGTGTCCGTTCCCTTCGGCGTCGTCGGGACGCTGTGGGCCTATCTCAAGCTGGAAGACAATGGCGTACGCCAAGCCTCGAGCATCGACTGGTGGGGCAACGCCACGTTCGCCATCGGCCTCATCGCGGTCCTGGTGGGCATCGTCTACGGGTTGCTTCCCTACGGTGGCCATTCGATGGGTTGGACGAGCCCGTTCGTGCTGACGATGGTGTTCGGAGGCCTTGCCGTCCTGGTGGCGTTCGTGGTGATCGAGCTCCGGGTGGACAACCCAATGTTCCAGCTGCACCTCTTCCGGGTGCGGCCCTATGCCGCCGGCGTCATCTCATCCTTCTTCGCAGCCATGGGCCGGGGCGGACTCCAGTTCATGCTGATCATCTGGCTCCAGGGGATCTGGTTGCCGCAGCACGGCTACGACTTCTCCCGTACCCCGCTCTGGGCCGGCATCGCCATGATCCCGCTGACCGTCGGGTTCATGATCTCCGGACCGATCTCGGGAATCCTGGCCGATCGACTGGGGGCACGTGGCATTGCCACGACCGGCCTGGCCGGCTCGGCACTCTGTTATCTCCTTCTCGAAACGCTCCCCATGGACTTTCAGTACGTACAGTTTGCGGCGATCCTCTTATTCTTCTCCATCTTCGCGGGCATGTTCATGACGCCCAACCAGACCGCGGTGATGAACAGCCTTCCCCCCAATCAACGAGGTGCAGGAGCAGGTATGAACGCCACGTTCATGAACTCTGCCCAGGTGCTCTCGATCGGGGTCTTCTTCTCGATCATCACGCTCGGTCTCGTCTCGACCCTTCCGGGGCATCTGGCCCAGGGGCTCGTGGCACAAGGAGTTCCGGTCGACCAGGCGCACAAGCTCGCGAACCTGCCACCCATCGGAACCTTGTTCGCCGCGTTCTTGGGATTCAATCCGATCCAAACCGAGATCCCTCACCACGTCCTCGCATCGCTCGGACCCGCACATGCGCAGTACCTCACCGGGCGAAGTTTCTTTCCGAAGCTCATCTCGTCTTCGTTCCAGCACGGTCTTCAGCTCGCGTTCGACTTCGCCGCCGGCATCACCGTGCTGGCCGCCATCGTGTCCTGGTCGCGGGGAAAGAAGTACATCCACGCCGAGCACTCGCTCGCCGAGGAGGCCGGTATCGGGATGCTCGAAGTCGGCGAGATCGCGGCCGCCGAGGTGGGTGCCGGCTACATCGAATAGCGGCGTATGTTGTCTCGGCCATGAGATCCTCCGGTCTGCGGGGCAGCGACTTGGAGCGGGCCGTGGCCACCGTCGCTGCCCTCCGTGCTCCCTCCATGTTCGCCCGCAAGAGCCACCTGTTCGGCGCCCGGCGCTGGTGGCGCTCCGATCGCCGCTACGAGTACCTCTGGCCCTTCGCCGATACCTGGTCCGCCTTGTGCACGCTGGGATCTCTGCCCGGTCAGCACGAGGCGCTCCGGCTGCTCGCCGAGATGCCCAAGGGACTTCGCCACTACGGCACAGAGGCAGACGTGGATGAAGGGGAGTCCGACCTCGGCTTCGAATCGGTCGTGACACCGCCGCTGGGGGACGGGGGCGACCGCTACTACGACGACAATGCGTGGCTGGGGCTTGCCCTCGTGCGACATCACGAGATGACGGGGGATCCTTCGCTGCTTCGGCTGGCCCAGCGCATCTTCGGCTTCGTGGTGTCGGGTTGGTCGACCGATCCTGCCTGGGCCATACCTGGAGGAATCCGCTGGAAGGAGCCCGTCACCACCGGCTCCCGCAACACCTGCGCCAACGGTCCCGCCGCCGCACTGGCGGTCAGACTCTACGAGAAGACGCGCGACGAGGACTTCCTCGAATGGGCCTCTCGGATCTACGGCTGGACACGTCGGGCCCTATTGACCCCGGGTGGCCTGTACGCAGACCGGATCACCCCGGATGGCGTGCTCACGCCGACCTTCTGGTCCTACAACCAGGGGACGATGGTCGGATCCGGCGTCCTCATCGCCCGATCCAGCGGTGACACCCAACTCCTCGAACAGGCCGTCGAGACTGCGGACGCCTCTCTCGCCACCGACGGCGGGCTCGAGCTCATGGAACAAGATCCCGCCTTCAACGCCGTCTTCTTCCGCAACCTCCTCATGCTCGACGAACACAGACCAGATCCCCGCTACCGGACTCTGATGACCGATTACGCCGACACCATGTGGACCAGAGAGCGTCGTCCCCACGGACTGTTCGGCGGAAAGGGATCACCGCTCAACAACACGGCGGCGATGGTCCAGATCTTTGCGCTTCTGGCGGGGGCTCGCCCCCATCCGTGATCAGGGAGCCCAGGACTCGTCGGATCGCCATGCGGTCATAGCCCGGGATACCGCCATGGATGTCGGGGTGCACACAGGTTTTTCTCGACCGCGGCTGGGGTAGACGCCATAACGGGACGTCAGTCACGATGATCCCGCAGGCGACCCTCATCCCCCTCCGGTCCCCCGCCGCCGAGGGTCGCCCTGTTCGCCGATATCGACCACGGTCAAACAGAGTGCCGGGTCGCTGTCCCGAGCCACAGGATGGTGTTGCAGTGGCGCTCCAAGAGAACCCGTTGAACGACAGCCTCGTTGGGTTTGTGGCAGAGCTCGAGGAGCGAGACGGGTGGCAAGCCTGCCAGGCACTTCGAGGCGAGATCGACCGGTCCGCTACGCCAGCGTTCAGAACGGTTCTGGCGCATGCCGACAGCTCACCAGACGGCTCCGCAGGGAGCTCCGGACGGATGGAGGCGACCGACGGTTCCTCCGGCCAGGAGACGGAGCACGGCGTGGCGAACTGCCCTGAACGGGGATGCGTCGGCACTGCCCTCCTGACATATGCGGCGATCGATGCCGAGGCACCGCCGACGTCCATCAGGATCATCACGGCCATTGCGTGCAACCGCGACGGATGCCGCTGGTACGCGCCGAGCACAGAGGTGGCGACCACCGCCGGCGGCCTCGATCCCCGCTGATCGCACCGGGAGCACGCACGAGCGAGTGCCGGCCCGCTTCCGTGCGCCGGGGGGAGGGGTGGGCAGCCGGGGTATGTCAGGGCCATGAACAAAGCGGAGAGACTGATCCGGAGGTTCGACCGCTTTCAGCAGAAGCATGCCGTGCTGGCGGTTCCGTGGGCTGTGGTGCAGAAATTCGGCAACGACCAGGCAGGTGCCTTCGCGACCCGTATCGCCTACCGGGGTCTGTTCTCGGTCTTTCCGCTCATGCTCTTGCTGACAACGATCCTCGGGTTCGTGCTCTCGTCGAATCCGGCCTTCAAACGTCAAGTCATGCATTCGGCCCTGAGCCAGTTCCCGCTCATCGGCGCGCAACTCAAACCGAATGGGCACCTGCTCCACGGAAGCGGGCCGGCATTGGTCGTCGGGGTGGTGGGGACCGTCTGGGGTACCCTCGGCGTGACCAACGCCGCGGAATCGGCGATGAACACGGTCTGGAACATTCCCTACGTGAATTGGCCGAGCTTCGTCTTCCGCAAGCTCCGATCGGCCGCGGTGCTGATCGCGCTCGGTATCGCCACAATCGCCTCCGCCTCGCTGAGCACGTTCGCCACGGCCTACGCTGAGGGGACGAGCAGGCCCGTATCCTACCTGGGTTCGGTTCTCATATCGCTCGCAGTGTTCACGATCGCGTTCACGGTCCTGACCGCAGAGCCACTCGGTTGGCGCGACGTCTGGCTGGGCGCGGTCCTCGCCACCGCCTTCTGGGAGGTCCTCCAGGCAGCCGGTGGCTGGTACGTGGCCAGAGAGCTTCGAGGTGCAACCGAGACCTACGGAGTCCTCGCTGCCGTGATCGTCATCTTGTCGTGGATGTTCCTGGCGGCGCAGGTTACCCTGCTCGCGGTCGAGGTCAACGTGGTCCTCAAATATCGGCTCTGGCCTAGGTCGATCACGCAGCCTCCCCTCACCGAGGGTGACCGAAAGATGTTTGGTCGCCTGGCCCGCTTCGAGGTCAGGCGACCCGAGTACGTGGTCCACGTCGACTTCAAGCCAGATGCCAATACCGACCCTCTTCGCAATGGCCCCGACAGCAGCACGGCTCCATCTGCCTCCACGGCCTGCTCAGGCGACCGAGGTGAGGCGGCGAACCGACGACAGGGCGGCGATCGAAACAGGGACCCAACACCACAAGCTGAAGAACCGGTAGGTGAAAGTTCCGACCACGGCAGCGGCGATCGGCGCCCCCGCCTGCATCAAGGCAAGCATCAGGAGCACGTCGATCACCCCCGCCCCTCCTAGGGGCGCCGACCGCCGCGACACCACATACCCGACGCCGTAACCGAGCACCAGGCCGGATCCCGACATGTGATAGCCGAACGCAGCCATCGCCGCCCAGACTGTGAAGAGTTCCGCCGCTGTGAACATCGTCATTCCGAGGAGGGCCGCCCTGCGCCGCCGGTCGTGGAGCAGACCCGTCTCCAGCCGCCAGAGGCCCTCGAGGAAGACACCCGGCCAGTACCACTTCCCACCCACCTGCCCGAAACGCCGGCGGTAGCGGTGGACGAGCCACAGCGCCAATGGAGCTCCGACCAAGGGACCGATGGCCCAGGGCAGGGCATACCCGAAGGGGGGTCGATTCGGCCCGCCGATGATGAGTGTCACGAACGCGGCGGTACAGGCGCCGACGGCAATCGGGGTCATCTCGAGCGACTGCAATGCCGAAATCCGGACGTCGACCTCGCGCCGGGCATGACCGGAGAAACGCATGACGTACCGGTCGATGGCCGTGCCCCCACGGTGAACGAACGCGCCAAAGCCCGCGGCGACGACTCCCAAGCGCTGGCGCACGTCGAGGTCTCGGGGCTCGCCACCCCACACCACTCGGTCGAACGCGGCTCTGTAGCCGATGAACGCGCATGTGATGCCGCCGACCAGCGCGGCGATCCACAACGGGTCGAACTGGCTCAGCCTGTGCAGGACCCGGCTGAACCCGGCGATGGATGCGACGCCCAGGGCTGCACCGGACGACAACAACACGACGATCGCGGTGAGCACCACCATCGACACCCGTCGCCTGGGAACGGGAAGGTCGCCGAGGACGAGATCGGCGGGCGGCTCCAGGTCCTGCTCTGCTCCGGCATCGGCGATGCCCCGAGCGGCGGCTGCCTCGGCCGGCTCGACGCCTTCGTCGGATCCAGGTCCACTCGGGGGTGCCGCCACATGTGCATCCCTACCCGATCCACCGGACTATCGAGCAACTCTGACCGCTCAGGACGAAGGACCCGGAGCGAGATCATCGCGCTCGGCCACGAAGCGGTCCCGCTCCCGGCGTTGAGCGAAGCCCACGACAGCCCAGGTGTCACGCCTGCCGGCTTGGCGAACGCTCTCAACTCGATGATTCCCGTCCTCGAGTTGGAACCGGCCCTCGCGGTGGGAGACGATGACCGGAGGCGGAACCCAACCCTTCTCGACACGCTCGTCCATCGAGTCCACACGGCTGTCCCAGTACTCCTCCTCAACCGGGCACAGCACCGGGTCGCCCGGCGGCCCGGCGAGACGATGCAGCTCGTCGATCTGCAGCCGGACAGGACCAGCCCACCAGTGCAGCCCCTCGGACAGCTGGTCGGCCAAGACCGCGTTGTCGCTACCGGGGCTGGCGAGGAACCGAGCCACCCAGTCGCCGAGTTCGTTCCGAACTGCGGCCTTCCGGGCACTCTCGATCGTGAAGTCGGATTCGTCGTCCATGCTCGTGCCCTCATCTCTCCTCTCTGATCGTCTGCACCGCTTCCGAGTCGGACTCGTGGTGTGCGACACCGAGCAGATGCGTCTGTTCGTTGAAGGACCGGAGCGTCCATCGGTCGCGGCTCGCCTCGTGCTCCCATTCGGTCAGCCCCGTATTGATCGGCTGCAGGCGGGTCCCAGTCCCGGGATGAGGGATGCCAAAGAGCCCACGTATCGACGCCATGATGACACCCGCATGACACACGGCCATCACCGTTCGCCCCGGGTAGTCAGACGCAAGCCGATCACACATCTTGATCACTCTCTCGTGGAACGACAGCCAGCTTTCGCCTCCTGGCGCGAAGACGCGCTCTGGTTCTGCTTCCATGTCGAAGGTTCCGTAGCGCGTGGCGTATTCGGCCCACTCCAGGCCATCGGCCTCGCCGGTGTGGATCTCGCACAGATCACACTCCTGACGGATAGAGCACAGGCCGAGCGACTGAGCGATGATCTCCGCCGTCTCGATAGCCCGCGGCAGCATGCTGGTGAGCAGGACGTCGGCGTGGATCCGTCCGCTGATCTTCAAATACGACCCAAGGGCCTCCGCCTGGCGTCGGCCCAGATCCGTGAGACCCCTGCAGCCACGCGGACCGCTGATAAGCCCACCGAATCCGGCATGGGCGTCGCCGTGACGCACCAAAACGAGACGCATCTCTGACCCTTACCCAGAAATCCGCAGAGCACGTGACGTGCATCGCCCATCTCCGCGACGTACCGGATTCCTCGTTTGCACCGGCAAAACCGGTGTGCCGCCCGTCTCGGGGGCCCTCGAGATCGCCGTCTCTCTGTCTCCGCCGGTTTCCTGGGTATGAGGAACAGATGAGCACGCCCAGCGGCCGACTCCGGCGGTTCGTCCCAGTTGATGGCGGAGCCAGCAGAGACGAATCTGGCACCGCCAGGGTGGGGCAGGGCGCACAACGCGTCCGTTCCCATGGAGCTTTCCGATGGCTCGCCAGGATGGGTCTGATTTCGCGGGCCGTGGTGTACCTGGTGCTCGGTGCCCTGATCGTCGAAATCGCCGTGAAGGGACATGCATCCTCGCAGGCCGACAGTCAGGGCGCGTTTGCCGAACTCGGTCGCCAACCAGGTGGCCCAGAGGTCCTCAGCCTGCTGGCGCTCGGGCTGCTCGCCTATGCGACGTGGCGTTTCGTCGAAACCATCTCGCGCCGGCCGCAAGGGCAGAAGGTGTCGGGTTGGACTCGGGCCGGCTGGCTGACGGTAGGAACGCTGTACGTCGCGCTCAGTGTGAGCGTCGTGAGGATCCTCACGGGTTCACGTCCGAACCAGGGCCCCGAGCAGCATCCCTCGTCGCTCGCCGCGACTGTCCTGCGGCTGCCCTTCGGACCGGCCTGGCTCGGCCTGATCGCCACCGCGACACTGGCCGGTGGATCCTCCCTCATCGTCTGGGGAGCTGTGCACGACTATGGAGATTCATTGCAAACGGCGCGAATGAGACCATTGGTCCGCAACATTGCTCGATGGAGCGGCATTCTGGGCAACACAGCCCGTGGTGTCGCAGTCTTGATGGTTGCATCGTCATTCTTCGCGTCTGCCGTCTCCCACGATCCGTCCCGTGCAAAAGCTCTGGATTCCGCACTCCAAGGAGTGGCCAATACTCTCGCCGGAGCCCTGCTCCTGAGCGCAGTGGGCCTCGGATTCATCATCTTCGCCCTCCATTCGACCGTCGAGGCCAGGTTCCGACGCGTCTAGGGCGACGCTCCTCGACGCAACACATGGTCTTGCGTCGCGACGACCGGGCCCTCGTCCCGGGCACTTCTCACTGAAGCCGGGATCAGGACCTCCAGGCATGATGTCGGTCGGAGACGGCAAGCACGTTCCGGCCACCTTCCGCGTCGGCGGGCAGCCTGCCGCGTGCTGGAGTTCCGCTCGCTTTCTTCCCCAATGCTGATCAGCGCGAGACTCGTCCCGTGACCTATGCCACGGCGCGTGCCGCGCTCGACTCCTGGCGCCGAGCCTTCCCATCCGACCCCTTCTCGGACGACACCAACCTGCAAGCGATCCTGGACCGCCATCTCGAGAACCGTCGGCTCGAGACTCTGCGCGCGTCAGCCAGTGCATTCGCTCAGGAGATGGTCACCGTCGTCGGTCCGGCCGCCACTCGATACGAGCAACGATCCCATCTGCCCGAACTCGCCCGCTGGGACGGGCGAGGTCGCCGCACCGAGGATATCTCGTTCGACCCCAGTTACCACCTAGCAGGACGGGTGGTCTGGCAGTCGGGCCTGGTGGCGCTCTCGCGTGAGCCAGGTCGCGCTTACGAGCAGGCGGTCCTCCTCTACCTTCTTTCGCTCGAGGGCGAGGCCGGCCACGCTTGCCCGGCGACCTGCTCTATCGGTCTCGCTCGGGCCCTTCGGCGCGTCGCCGACGACGACGTGCGCGACCGCTTCCTGCCGGCACTTGTCGACCGCGACTACGACACCGCCCAACGGGGATCGCAATTCCTCACCGAGGTCCAGGGGGGAAGTGACGTCGGAGCGAACGTGTGCGAAGCGGTGCCGACTGGCGATGGCCGTACGTGGCGAGTGACCGGCGAGAAGTGGTTCTGCTCGGTAGCCGACGCCGACCAGTTCTTCATGACAGCCCGCGTCCCTGGTGGCCAGACCGGGACGCGGGGGCTCGGCAGCTTTGTCGTGCCGCGGCTTGTCGACGGTGAGCCCAACGGCTTCTCTCTCCGTCGCCTCAAGGACAAATTGGGCACGCGAGGGATGGCCTCCGGCGAGATCGATTTCGACGAAGCTCTCGCCTGGCCTGTCGGACCCGTGGCCGACGGTTTCAAGACTGCCGTCGGCATTGTCCTCAATACCAGCCGATGGATGACGTCTCTCGGCGCGGCCGGCATGATGCGCCGCGCCGTCCTCGAAGCCAGCGCCTACGCCCGCCACCGCGTCGCTTTCGGCCAGCCGATCGAGAACTTTCCGGCGGTCCGACAACGCCTCGTCGACATGACGACGAGCCAGACAGCCGCGCTCCAGCTGTGCTTCGAGCTCACTCGGCTCGAGGATCTCATCGACGGAGGACAAGCGAACGGATCCGACGTCCTGCTCCACCGCTTCTGCGTGAACGTCGTGAAGTATCTCGTCAGCCTCCAGGCAACTGAAGTCGTCCGCTCTGCGATCGAGGTCCTCGGGGGCAACGGAGCGATCGAGGACTTCTCCGTGCTCCCCCGCCTCTATCGGGATGCCATCGTCTACGAGTCCTGGGAGGGCGCCCACAACGTGCTCGTGGCTCAGGTGCTCAACGATTGCCGTCGATTGCCTCTCCTGAACGTCGTCGGCGAGCGGCTCGAGCTGCTTGCGTCGGAAGCGGGCCAGCTCGGCTCGGAAATCGCCGGCATCGCAGCCGCCTTGCAGGCTGCCGCTCAACGGGCCGTGGAGGACCTGGAGTTCGGACAGTGGCACTTCCGCGGGATCGTCGACCACCTCGGCCTCGTCTACGAGGCGGTGCTCCTGGCCTCGGCGGGCGAAACGGATCTCGCAGCGCATCTCGTGCGCCGAGAGCTCGCGCCCTCGGCGAGCGACGGCGTCGACGCCGCTCTTCCCGGTCGGGTCGACACCATCTGGAAGCAGCTGGTGCACCTCGAGACGAGGGACTGAGATTCGAAGGACGGCCGACGAGCGCTGTCGGCCCCTGGCACGGCCTTCGAGGCCATGCCAGCGTCGGTCTGTCAACTCGTCAGCTTCGTCAGCTCCCGGGCAGCGTCGCGGAGAGCATCTGCGCGTCCAAGCCAGTACGCGCCTGTTCCGATCGCACCGGTGGCGTCGAATTCCTCACCTTGCCGCTTAGCGGACGCAGCACTCCCTCGCCAGCGTGCTGCCAGCGCCAGAAGATGCTCCGGGTTCACGTCGCTCGTGCTTCGGACCTGATCCAACGTGGCGGGGGCGGAACGGCTGAAGGCGATCTTCCGGCCCGATCCCCTGCGCATTCGAGAGACGGGGTTGAATGTGGCGAGGGTCGCCCACCGCGCCGGGCCGGTCTCGAGCGCATGCACAAGGTTCCATGTACTCATGACATGGGCCTCCTTGAAGGATTCACCAGCAATGGACTTCGCTCAGGTTTTCACAAATAGGGGTAGCAGATCAAGGGAGCGCACAAGGCCCGCGACCAAGGGTTTCACTCATCAGGTAGCCCTCGGAGAGCTCGACTCGAGGGCCGACGACATGGGTCTCCACCTACCCTTGCAGGATGCGCTTGGTGGGAGTCGCAGAAATCGCCTCGGGACTGAACGTGTCCAAGCAACGTGCCGACCAGCTGACCCGCAGCCGAGGTTTCCCGGATCCCGTTGGGAAGGTGCTGGTGGTAGACGAATTGACCGGCCAGGCCTTGCGCGAGTTCTTCGAGGATCACGCCCGCATCGCCACTGCAGAGGAAACGTTCGCGCTCTTTCAGGAGCGCGCCTTGAGCCTGCCGGCGCAGCCTCGACTGTGGCGACTTTCGATCGTCCGGGAATGGGCGACCAAGGTCGGCCGTCAGTGGCACGACCAACCCGAACCCGGCGAGGAGTCCGGCACAGCGTCGTGAAGGCCCGACGGGATCTCACATGGACGCGACGGGCGCGTGGCGTCCCTACGATCGACGTCATCGGCCCCTCGAGCCGACCCAGCGTCACCCGGTAATCCGATCGAGGTGGGCCAGCATCGCCCGACTTCCACCTCGTGCCTTTCGATTGGCGTGGACCGTAGGGATGCCAGGCGGATGAGAACCTGGCCAAGACCGATTCGAAAATTCGCGATACCGTGCCATCTCTCCCGTTCAGAAAGCGCAGCCGTGTTCGCAGTCTCGTTCGCCGCTCTGGCCGCCTTCACCAACGCCCTGACGTCTGTACTCCAGCGCATGGGTGTGGAGACGGCTCCTGCATCATCCGCCCTCAAGGCGAGCCTCATGGGCCATGCCGTCCGCCAGAAGATCTGGCTCATCGGATTCGTGCTCAGCCTGGTGCAGTTCGGCTTCGTAGCGATGGCGCTCAAACACGGACAGTTGAGCACGGTACAGCCCGTGCTCACGACGGAGCTGCTCTTCCTTCTCCTGATCCTGGCCACCTGGTTCCGCTACCGCCTCGGGGTGCGGGAGTGGGTCGGAGCGGTGACGGTCGTGCTCGGACTGAGTGGGTTCTTCTTGGCCGCCCGCCCGCACGGCGGACAACTACTCCCTTCCACCGACCAGTGGGTGGTTGCGACAAGCATCTTGGCCGCAGCGATCGCCATTGCCATCATCGGCGCGCTCCGGGGTCCGCGGTGGTGGCGGGCCGCCGCGCTCGGCGCGGCCACGGCGATGGCCGCCTCCTACACTTCGGCCCTGACCAAGTCGATCACGACCTACCTGGGCCACGGCTGGAGCGCCGTCTTCAGCCATTTCGAGCCCTACATGCTTGCGATCGTCGGCATAGGGACTGTCTTTTTGCTTCAGAGCGCGCTCCACGCCGGTCCGATCACGGCGTCCCGTACAACCCTGGTCACCACCAATCCGCTCATCAGCATCCTGCTCGGCATCACTCTCTTTGGCGACATTTTGCGTGGCGGCGTGCTGTGGATCGGTCTCGAGATCCTGGCGCTCGCGGTACTCATCGTAGGTGTGGTCGTCCTCACCCGATCCCCCCTGGTGGCGGGTTCCCCTGACGGCAACGTCGATGATGAGACCCTCCGAGGCGCTCGGCAGCGGGCGATGACGATTCCGCCGATTGAGGCGCTGCCCTGACATAGCCACGCACGCGCATACGCGATTCGCATCGAGCGTGGTTCGAAGAGCTCAGTTCGCGATGGTCAGGTGACACCTGGACTCGTTGGGGCGCCATGAAGGCTCATGATCACCGTTGAGATCCGTGCGCCCGATGGGGGCTCGGCCAACGGGTAGGACCGATTCACGCACCGTACGCTGATGGCCTCTCCCGAAGTGCCACGGAGCCAGTACGACTGACAGCGTTCTCCTGGCGCATACGTGACCCGGTGCCCACCGGGCCGGGGCGGTGGGGTGAACGACGGAAATCGAGCCGCACACAAGTGGGGATTCGTCGGGAGCGGATGTCGTTCTTGGAGGGCTCGGGCTACGCTGCGGAGCCGGCCTCTTCGGACCCAGGACTTTGGGGGATCACACATGCGCACCCGTCTCGGAAGCCGGACCGTACTAGCGAGCGTTGCGGCGGCGATCCTCGTGACCTCGGCGCCCGCCATGGCCGCAGCTGCAGTCGGTTCTTCCATCTCTCATACCGAGCTACGGACGACTGGCCACGTTCGCGCTCATGTCTACAACGGGCCGGACAGCTACACACTCGTGGCAGCCGACGGTGGGGTCTTCACCTACGGAAGCGATGCCGGCTTCTATGGATCCGCTGGCGGGACTCCGTTGAACAAACCGATCGTCGGTATGGCTGCCTCACCCGACGGTGGCGGCTACTGGCTCGTGGCCTCCGACGGTGGGATCTTCAGCTACGGCGACGCCGGCTTCTTCGGATCGACCGGCAGCATCCATCTGAACGAACCCATCGTCGGCATGGCGGCCACACCCGACGGTGGCGGCTACTGGCTCGTGGCCTCCGACGGTGGGATCTTCAGCTACGGCGACGCCGGCTTCTTCGGATCGACCGGCAGCATCCATCTGAACAAGCCCATCGTGGGTATGGGGGCGAGCAACGATGGTGGTGGTTACTGGCTCGTGGCCTCCGACGGCGGCATCTTCAGCTACGGCGACGCCGGCTTCGCGGGCTCAGCGGGGGGAACCCCGCTCAACAGTCCCATCGTGGGAATGGCCATCGCTCCTGATGTTCCACCGTTCGCGACGGCGATCGCCCCCTCCCCCAGTGGCCACGGATACTGGGTGGCTGGCGACGGCGGCGAGGTGCTGACCTTCGGTGACGCTGGCTACTTCGGGGACCTCTCGACGGAAGTCCTGGCCGAACCGGTCGTGGGTATCGCCGCCACACACGATGGGGGCGGCTACTGGCTGGTCGATGACCTCGGCCACGTCTCTGCTTTTGGTGACGCGGTCGGCACCGGAGGATCGGTGTCAAACCCGAGCGGCCCCGTCGTCGGCATCGCCAGTGATCCGGTTGCCAACGGGTATTGGCTGGTGGGGGCAGACGGGAACGTCTACCCGTTCGGGGCCGCACGGAGCTTTGGATCCTTGGCCGGCGTCGACCTGAACAAACCCATCGTGGGGATGGCAGCCATGCCAGACGGCAATGGTTACTGGCTGGTGGCCTCCGACGGCGGGATCTTCAGCTTCGGCGATGCCGTGTTCTACGGCTCGACGGGAGGTACGAATCTCGATTCGCCCATAACTGGCATAGCCGCCACCTCGGATGGCCATGGCTATTGGCTGGCCACCCAGCACGGAACCGTGTACAACTTCGGCGATGCCCCAGGGAATCATCCCGACGTTCACGACCTGGGTGGCGACATCGCCGATGGCATTGCCAGCACCCCCAGTGGCTTCGGTTACTGGATGGTCGACCTCAACGCCGGCATCACAACTGCTGGCAACGCGGTGAGCTACCCGCCCAATCCCTGACAAATGGTCGTGTCCGAGCGAACGAGGTGGACGTACGAGCAGCTGTTGTCGCACTGGAATTCGCAGCCCGACAGTCCGTTCACTTCTGCACTCAACGACACACCCAAGTACGTCGCCTCCAGGTCACTGACAGAGCCTCTTCGATGGCCCAACTCGACGTGTTGCTGCACGGCGATCTCGCAGAAACGTCCGCAGTCCCTCTCTTTGAGTGCCTCTCTTTGAGTGCCTCTCTTTGAGCGGGTTTCTTTGAGTGCCTCCATGTGCGTCTGGTGCAGCCGACGGTTCCCCAGGAACCGGGGTTGTGACACCGAATTGCCGTAAAGCAAGCAGTACGACGAGCCGACCTCCAAGATGCGCCCGGGCATCTCGGCACGGTGCGCCATGCCGGACGTGCGGTCCGGATCCTTCGGGGCTCAGAGTTAGGTCGGAGACGGGAGTACACACATGCTGCGTTCTAGGGCGGGTATGAAATGGCTGCGGTACGCCGGGGCTGCCGTGGGCGGGCTCGCGCTCGTCGGTATGGCCCTTGTGGCGGGCGCGCCTCTTGCGGCAGCCGCAACTGCAGGGCTGGGCACCATGACCGTCTCCCCGACCTCGGTGGTCGAGGGCTCAAATGCCAACACGCTGGTCTTCACCTACACGGCCACCTCGGCAGGGATGAGTGCAGGTCCGCTCGTCCTCAACGTCCCTGTTGGGTGGACCACACCGTCTACCACGGCGACTCAGGGTCACGTGTCCCGCACGTGTGGGACGAGCATCTCTACCAACGGCAATCTCATAGAACTCTCCGGTGTGACGTTGGCGGCGAACGCGACCTGCACCATCACCTACGCCGACGCAACCGCACCGGCGGCGGCCGGGACTGACACCTTCGCTGCCTATCAGGGCCAGACCTCGTCTGACACCGCTCAGGCCCTGAGCACGTCCCCGAGCGTGTCCGTAAATGCTGAGTCCGGTGCGGGCACCATGGCCGTCAGCCCCTCGACCGTGACAGCCTCGAGCACCAACACACTGGTCTTCGCCTACACCGCTGATGCCCTCGGCATGAGCAGCGGGCAGCTCGACCTGAGCATCCCGGGTGGATGGACCAATCCGACCACGACGACGGGCCAGCCGGGCACTGTGACCTCGACATGTGGGGGGGCTGGGGTCAGCGGGCGCACCGTCGCGGTGAGCGCCGTCACGCTGGCGGCGAACGCGATCTGCACCATCACCTACGCCGACGCGACAGCTCCCTCGAGCGCCAGCAGCGACACGTTCGCCGTCTCGCAGAGCCAAGGAGCTGGGTCGGTGGCGCCGCTTGGGGCTTCACCTGTCGTGACCACCCAAGCGGCTCCCCAGCAGCCCGGGCCAGGCTGTGCCCACAGCGGCTACCAGATGGTGGCCTCAGACGGCGGGGCCTTCGCCTTCGGGGGCGCGTCCTACCACGGGTCACTGCCCGGCGAGCATGTCAGCGTCAACGACATCGTGGGCATCGCCTCGAGCGCGTGCGGCTATTGGCTGGCCGGGCGCGACGGGAACGTCTACGGCTTCGGCAACGCCCCCAACTACGGGGATGCCGCGAGCCACGGAGGCGGTGGCATCGTCGCCATCGCCGCTACTCCTGACGCCAAGGGCTACTGGGAGGTCGGTGCTGATGGTGCGGTCTATGCCTTCGGCGATGCCGGCTTCTACGGCTCGATGAGCGGGACGGTGCTCAATGCCCCGATCGTGGGCATGGCCGCCACCCCCGACGGGCACGGCTACTGGCTGGTGGCCTCCGACGGAGGGGTCTTCAGCTTCGGCGACGCCGGCTTCTACGGCTCGACCGGCGCCCTGACGCTCAACCGACCCGTCGTGGGCATGGCCACCACTTCTGACGGGCAGGGTTACTGGCTGGTTGCCTCCGACGGCGGGGTCTTCAGCTTCGGCGACGCCCGCTTCTACGGCTCGATGGGGGGCAAGGCGCTCAACGCCCCGGTGGTGGGGATGACCTCGAGCATGACGGGACAGGGCTATCGGCTGGTGGCCTCCGACGGAGGGATCTTCTCCTACGGTGACGCCCACTTCTATGGCTCGACCGGGGCCCTGCGCCTCAACAAGCCCATCGTGGGCATGGCCGGCGCCGGTGACTCTCTTTGAGTGCCTCTCAAGGAGCAGACCACTGGTGTTCTGGCAATCATGGGCAGTGGTCAGCTTCCAGTCGCTGATGGTGGCCGATCTAATCGACGAGGTGTGATCGTTGCGACGTACGAGCCCGTGACGGGCCGGGAATGAGCTGACCATCCGTCCGTGATGGGCGCTATGCGGAGTACGACCTGCGGCGGTAGCTCCCATACCCCGTATTAGGCGTTCTGGGACGGTGTGCTCCGTGGTCGAAGACACCCTGCCGCTCAGTCCAGCGCTGGCACGATATCCGACCAGATGGCGTCCAGAATGTCAGTGGTGGGACCTCTGTAGTGAGCAGTCGTGGTCACGCACGCCCGATGTCGGGGCAGGATCACGCTGAACTGCCCGTAAAGGCCGTCCATTCGCCACGCGTCGTCCCGTTGGCACAACCAGACGCCGCGGCCGTAGAGCGCATTCTCCTTGTGGGGTGCGGTCGCGCCGGTGGCGACGTGCCCGTTGGTGGCCACGCAGTCGACTGTCATGCTCGTCACGAAGCTGGCCGGAAGCAACTGCTTGTCGAGGAAACGGCCGCCATCGAGCAAGGTGCGGCCGAGTCTGGCGACCTCGGCCGTGCGCAAATGCAGTCCAACCGCACCGAGTGAGTACCCGAGTGGGCATCGCAGCCACTGCGGGTTTCCGATGGCCAGCGGCGCGAACAAGCGGGGAGACAGGAAGTCTCGCAAGTCCTCGCCTGAGCAAGTGTGGATGATGCGGCTGAGCAGGTACGTATTCGCGCCCCGATAGGCAAAGGCGGACCCGGGCGCCGCACCGAGCGGTGTCGTCAGGATGTCGACTGCGGCATCCCCCGGCTGGTCAGCGTCCGGATCTTCCCAGCGGTAGGCGATCCCGGAGGTCATGGTGAGCAGGTGCCGGATGGTGATCGCCTCAACACCGTTCGCCGGGGCAGACGTCAGGTGACCAAGGTGAGACAGGATCGCATCGTCAACATGAAGTAGCCCCTCACCCTCAGCGATACCGATGGCCACGGCGGTGAACGTCTTTGAGGCCGAGAAGATGTCGCGGCGCACGTCGGCTACCCAGTGGTATTCGATTGGCGGCCGGTTGTGTGCGCATACGTGGACACCCTCAACTGCCAAGCCCTTGTCACCGAGGGCCTGAACTGCCGTCATCAGCTCGCCGTCAGACCGAGACGCTGAACCCACGTCATAGAGGGTAAGGGCTGGCCCTCTACCCGGTGTTCAGGACGACCACGTGCATCCGGTGCTATCCGGTAACGCAATGAACGAGATGCCTTCCTCGTGGCACATATCGAGCAGATGTGGGTCGGCAGTAGCGAGCCGATCGCCGGATGGCCGTGCCGTTTCGGCTGCAACACAGTCGGCGAGACTCACGGCTCGGGTTCTGCGGTGGTAGTACCGGGCTCGAAGAAGTCCGGCCTGTAGCGCCAACCCAACCTTGACTGGGGAAGGCGAGGCCAGGCCGAGCTGCGCCAAGTCGAGGACGGCGGAGTCTTCATCGGCTCCGATCAATCGCACCAGACAATCGACGACTTCGGCGACACCGAGAACCGTGAGCGCCGCCTCCTCATCGTCCTCGATGAGCCGCTGGACCTGGGCGGCTGCAGGCTCATCGCGGAGCAGAGCGAGAACGGCGAAGGAGTCGAGAACGATCATCGACGGCGTTCGCGAGCAGCTTCCTCGATCCTCGACTGGCGGCGCATGCGATCGCTGTTCGCCCCGCGGCGGCGGTATTTGCCCTTGAGAGCCCCAACGGGCTTATCCGGCAGCGGCCGCACGACCACACGGTCCCCGAGGTCGACCATGACCACCTTCTCGACGTTCCACCGTGCCCGCGCCTCGGCCGGGATCGATACCTGACCGTTGGAGGAAACCTTCATCACGTAGTTGGTCGTCATCTGGGCACCCTCTGATCATTGTATGAGATAGTAATTTCATTGTATACTCAGTGAGATCAGGGGGTGCCCCCAGGGCCGAACGGTGGCACCTCGGGCCGGCGTTACGGGACACCCCGGCACCCCTGTAAACCTCTCATGCAGACTGGTCGAAGACCGCCTTCCCGAGACGGTCCAGCCGTTCGGTGACGCTGCCGGACCCCGCCTCGTCCTCGCTCCCGAGTCGGTCGAAGCCGTGGATTCACGATCGAGTTCTCGACGCTCACGTGGTCCGATCAGAGGCGGCGAGCCATGGGCAAGGTGACGCCGTCCGAGGCGCGCGCGTGGAACGCCGAGCTCGGGACCCGGTTGGCACCGGCCACCACGGCCAGGATCTACCGAGTGCTCCATGCCATCTTCGCCACGGCGGTCGAGGACGAGATCGTGTGGCGGAATCCTTGTGTCGTGCGCGGTGCGGCGAGCGGCGAATCTACGGAGCGCCCGGTCGCCACCATCGCCGAGGTCGACGCACTGGTCGAAGCGATGCATCCTTCCTAATCGGGCCATGGTGGTCCTCGGGGCCTGGTGCGGCTTGCGCCTGGGCGAGCTGCTCGCTCTCACCCGCCGACGGATCGACGTGCTCCACGGCACCGTCGAGGTGGTGGGCTCGACCTACGAACGCACCGACGGGACCGTCGTCGTCGGTCCCCCGAAGAGCGCCGCCGGAAGACGGAAGGTGACGATCCCTCCCCACGTGGTGCCCGAGCTCGAGGGTCACTTGCGCGACCACGTCGGAGCAAAAGCCGACGCTCCGCTGTTCAGCGGACCGGGCGGGGTCGTGCTGTACCGCAAGACGTTCTCCCGCCACTGGCGCACGGCGCGCACAGCGGTGGGAGTCGAGCACCTCCACTTCCACGACCTGCGCCACACCGGCAACACCTTGGCCGCGGCCACCGGGGCGTCGACCAAGGAGCTCATGGCACGCATGGGGCACGCCAACCCGAGGGCGACGCTGCTGTACCAACACGCCACGGCGGATCGCGATCGGGCCATCGCCGAGGCGCTCTCGGAGCTCGCCCGGCTGGCTGATGTGCGCCCCTTTCGCCGCTCGGGCGGACCCGCTGACGACCGCTGACGAGCACGCATTTCGGCCCCGAAATCGGCGCTCCATCGCGCGCGCCCGCGCGATGGACGCGACATGGAGCCCCCAAAACGCGACGCAGCGGCCCCAAAAGGAGCCGCTGACCTGGAGCGGAAGACGGGATTCGAACCCGCGACCCTCACCTTGGCAAGGTGATGCGCTACCGCTGCGCCACTTCCGCGTTGAACCACCACTTTAGCGCGCCGAGGATCAGCGGACCGCTGGCCACCGTGCTCGCTGGCCAGCGATGGCGTCGAGTCGAGGGCCACGCCGGGCGGCCGCGCCCGGCGGCCCCTCGTCGGTAGATTTGCCCTGGTGCGCCAAGACGCGACCACCGCCGTCCTGAGCCGATCCTTCGGCGCCGTTGCCGCGGAGTACGACCGGCTTCGCCCCCGCCCCTCCGCGGAGGCAGTCGACTTCCTGGTTCCCGACGACGCCGCGCGCGCGCTCGAGTTCGGGGCCGGAACGGGGATCCTCACCCGGTTACTGGTCGAGCGCGTGGCGCACGTGACCGCAGTGGAACCCGACGAGAGAATGCGCGCCCTCCTCGCCGGAGCTGACGCCGGCGGGGCGCGTCTCGCGATCACGGCCGGCACCGCTGAGGCACTCCCCGCGGAGGACTCCTCTTTCGATCTGGTCGTCGCCCAGTCGGCCTGGCACTGGGTGGACGAGCGGCGGGCCGTCCCCGAGGTGGCCCGGGTCTTGCGACCCGGCGGCCGCTTCGCCCTGGCCTGGAGCGGCCCGGACCGTACCGTCGACTGGATGCGCACGTTGTGGGCGGGTGGGACCGAGCTCCGTCCCGAGCAACGGGTGAGCCTCGACGCGCGCCGGCGGCACCGGCATGTCGTCGATGTCGAGGCCGCGGGCCCGAGTCCCTTCGACGAGCCGGAAACTGAGCTCTTCCGCTGGACCCGGCCCATGTCCAAAGAGGACCTCGTTGCTCTCGCCACCACCTACAGTGCGGTCATCACCATGGACGACGCCGCCCGTCGCCGGCATCTCGACACCATGACCCGGTACCTCGAGACCGAGACGCGCTTCAGTGGCAGCGAGGTGGTCGATGTACCCATGCGCTCTTACTGCTGGCGAGCCCGCAAGCGCTGAGCCACGGACGCGCACCCTGTCCCTCCGGGTCCCGTCGTTCCTGAGAGACGTCACGCGATCGTCAGGAAACTCGGACGACTGCCTCACGCCGTTCTGCGCTGGCCTCAAGGTCGGGGGCGCATCCTGCGCATGCTGGTCCGAATGGACCGGGGACAGACGACCAAGACGACGAAAGGGAATCCTGATGAAGATCCGCCTCCGCACTGTGCTCGCCGCCGGCGCGCTCACCTCCGGCCTCGTGGCCGGCGGCGCGCTCGTCGCCGATGCGGCCACCTCCAGCAACGCCACGGCGTCCGGCACAGCCGCCACCTCGAGCAATGCGGCCTCGAGCTCGAACGCCAGCTCCAGCTCCAGCCCGAACGGCTCGTCCGGCTCGTCCACGACGTCCCCGTCCTCGGGCTCGAGCGGCAACACCAACGCGCCCTCGGGAGGGACGCACAACTGCCCGAACATGGGGAGCGGCTCCAACGCCGGGCCCGGAGCCCACGTGCCGCCATCGGGAGCTGGGGCCCCGTCGAGCAGCGCCGCCACCGCCAGCAGCGTCTTCTAGTTGGACATCTCGGTCGCTAGCCGGCCGCCGCCGATCCCAACGGCCACCCGAAGCAGCGCGGGCGGTGAGGGCCGAGCTCCGCCACTCGGCCCCGCCGCCCGCCTCTCGGTCAGGCGATGGCGCCCTCCGCGTCGAGTGCGCACGCCACCAGCTCGCCCAGCGCGTCGTCGAAGTGCGTCGCCAGCTCGTCGAGTTCTGGGATGAGCCGCCGGCAGGCCAGGAGTCCGAAGTGCACGCGATCGAGATACGAGAACGACGTCACGTTCACGCCGATGCCCTCGGCCATCGGACCCACCGGGTACATGGCAACCACGCGGCTGCCGGCGCAGAAGAGCGCCACATCGGGTACGCGCACGCTCGACACCGTCACGTTGAATGGTGGCCGCACCTTGTCGAACAACCGGGCACCGGCCACGGCGCGCGCCATGCGTGAGACCACGGCGGGCACGGCGATCTGGGCCAGGTCACCGAGCAGGCGCCCGCGATGGAGCTTCTCCTGTTCCTTGGCCACCCCAGCCGACTCCGAGATCGCATCGAGCCGCTGGACCGGATCGTCGATGTCGCTCGCCAGGGAGACCAGCATCCCCGAGATCTGGTTCCCCAATCCGTCCGCCTGCTCCTCGCTGCGGGTGGAGACCGGCACCATGGCGACGAGTGAGCGCTCGACCTCCTCGCCACGGTCCTCGAGCAAGCGGCGCAGACCGCCCGAGACGATGGCGAGGATCACGTCGTTGACGGTGGCCTCGAACACGCGCCTGACCAGCTTGACGTCCTCGAGTGGCACCGAGACCGTCGCGTAGCGCTTGCGGTTCGATACGGCGCCGTTGAACGAGGTGCGCGGTGCCGCGAAGAACGCGGGTGGCGGCCGCTCTCCCCTCCCGCTCAACTCGCGGTTGTGCAGGCCGAGGTCGGCCACTGTCTCGACGCCCGCCTGGAGCGTGCTGAGGGTCTCACCCGGTTGGCGCGCCAGCGACGTGGCTGCGTGGCGCAGCAGCTGCGCCTGCGACGGTAGCGGTGCGGGATCCCACTCGGGCGGCAGACCGACGACGCGGCTGCGCGGTGTGACGTCGAGGAAGGCCGCCAGCACCGAAGCGCCACCCACCCCGTCGAGGACGGCGTGGTGCACCTTGGCGACCAGGGCGATACGGTCGTCCTCGAGTCCCTCCACCACGTGCATCTCCCACAAGGGCCGGTCCGGATCGAGCGGCCGGCTCATGATGGAGGCCACGTAGGCGTCGAGCTCGGGCCGCCGGCCGGGTGACGGCAGGCTGGCCCGGGTGAGATGGTCGTCGAGATCGAAGTCCGGGTCGTCCACCCAGACCGGGTGGTGCAGACCCAGAGGCACCCGCAGCGCCCGTTGGCGGAGGGGCGCGATGAGATGGAGCCGCTGCTCGATGATGCGGCGGATCTGCGCGTACCGGGTCGAGGACGAGAAGAGGGACCGAGTGCCTTCGGGCGGGTCCAGCAGCAACGCCACGCCCACGTGCATGGGCGTCGTCGGCGTCTCGAGCGACAGGAAGGCGGCGTCCAGGCCGACGAGTGGCTGCATCGATCTCTTTGGCTCCTCAGGTCCCGGTGTGCCCGAAGCCGCCCTGGCCTCGCTGCGTCTCGCCCAGTCCCGCCGCGGTCGCGGCCTCGAAGGTCGCCCGCTCGGCCCAGATCAGCACCAGCTGGGCGATGCGGTCCCCCCGGCTCACGTGGTAGTCGTGGACGGGATCGTGGTTGACCAGCACGACCTGGATCTCCCCCCGGTATCCCGAGTCGACCAGGCCCGGGGCGTTCAGGCAGGTGATGCCGTGCCGGGCGGCCAGCCCGCTGCGAGGCAGCACCAGGCCGGCGTACCCGGTGGGGATGGCCACCGCCACGCCGGTCGGGACCACGGCCCGTCCCCCGCCATGGGCCAGGACGACGTCGCAGCGGGCGATGAGATCGGCACCGGCGTCGCCGTCCCGCGCATAACCGGGCAGAGCCAGGTCGGGGTCCAGCTGGTGCAGGGGAACACGCAGCACCGCCGGAGGATATCGCCCCGGGTGCAAGGCGACCGGGGGGAGGGCGGCCGGTAGCATCGCCCCGCATGCTGGCCTGGATCGATCTCGAGATGACAGGGCTCGACCCGGGCCGCCATGCGATCGTGGAGATCGCTGCACTCATCACCGACGACAACCTGAACATCCTCGAGGAAGGTCCGGACCTCGTCGTCCACGCTACGGCCACGCAGATCGAGGACATGGACGAATTCGTCCGTGCCATGCACACCCGCTCGGGCCTGCTCGCCGATATGGAGGCGTCCACGCTGGCCCTCGCCGACGCCGGGGCCCAGACCCTGGCCTTCCTCCAGAAGCACATCAGCGAGGCGCGGTCGGTCCCCCTGGCCGGGAACTCCATAGGCACCGACCGTCGCTTCCTGGCGGCCCAACTCCCCGAGATCGAGGAGTTCCTCCACTACCGGTCGGTCGACGTGTCGACCATCAAGGAGCTCTGCCGGCGCTGGCGGCCCGACGTCATCAAGGCGGCACCGGTCAAGAAGGGCGGCCACCGGGCTCTGCAGGACATCCGCGAGAGTGTCGCCGAGCTGGCCTACTACCGCACCGCCGTCTTCGACGCCCCCTTGGAGCGCCCGGCCGCTCCCGGAGACGCCGCGGCCGAAACCGAGCAGCACCCCCAGACCGCCCGGAAGGAGGCGCCGTGAGCGCAGGCAAGGACACCCCTACGATGACGCTGGCAGAGGCCAACGCCGCGCTGACCGCGCCGGGCGAGATGTTCGAGATGGAAGAGCGCGACATCCGCGGCGTGCTCACCCGGACCTGGAAGAACGCCCCACCGTCCCTGCGGACGGTCATCGACATGTCGCTCGCCCACGGTGACGCCGCCTTCCTCGTCTACGAGGACGAGCGGACGAGCTTCGCCGAGCACTACCGCATCGCCGGCACGCTGGCGCACCGCCTCCGCGAGGAGTTCGGCGTCGTGAAGGGCGACCGTGTCGCCATCGTCATGCGCAACATCCCCGAATGGGTCATGGCGTTCTGGGGCGCCATCCTGGCCGGCGCCATCGTCGTGCCCCTCAACGCCTGGTGGAGCGGCGAGGAGTTGCGCTACGGACTCGAGGACTCCGGCTCGAAGGTCGCCTTCGTCGACACCGAGCGGGCCGAGCGCATCCGGCCCTTCCTCGGGGGCTTGGCGTCGCTCGGCGCACTCGTGGTGGCCGACGAACATCGCAGCGCACCCAGGGCGCCGCTCGCCGTCTACACGCCGCCTGGAGGAGCCCCGCCGGTGCCCGAGTGGCCGTTCCCCTTGGCGCTGGGCAACGTCTCGGAGTCGGCCACCCCACCCGACGTCGCCATCGACCCAGAGGACGACGCCACCATCTTCTACACGTCGGGCACCACCGGCCGCCCCAAGGGCGCCGTCGGCACCCACCGCAACATGGTCACGAACCTGATGAGCCTGTTCTTCCTCAACACCCGGGGCGGACTGCGCTTCGGCAGCTCTGTCGTACCGACCGAGGAGGCCGAGACCGAACGGCACCAGCCCGCCTTCTTGCTCTCGGTGCCCCTGTTCCACGCCACGGGCTGCCACTCCGTCATGGTCACCAACACCGCGGCCGGAGGGAAGATCGTGATGATGCACCACTTCGACCCGGAGCGTGCGCTCGAGCTGATCGAGCGGGAGCGGATCGGCACCTTCGGGGGCGTGCCCGCCATGGTCATGCAGGTCCTCGACTCCCCGAACTTCGCCAAGTACGACACGTCCTCCATCCGCGGTGTGTCCTACGGTGGTGCACCGGCGCCGCCGGACCTGGTGCGCCGTATTCGGGAGGCCTGGCCGGTGGGCCAACCCTCCAACGGCTACGGGCTGACGGAGACCTCCTCGGTGACGTCCATGAATTCGGGCGGCGACTACGTGCGCAAGCCCGACAGCGTCGGTCCGCCGGTGCCGGTCTGCGACGTCGCCGTCGTGGAGGAGGGGTACGACGGCGACGAGCCCGACCCCGCGGCCCCGCACGGCCCCGACGTGAGGGGCGAGCTGTGGATCAAGGGACCCAACGTGGTGCGGGGCTACTGGAACCGCCCGGAGGAGACCGCCAAGACCTTCTCGAAGGGCTGGCTCCACACGGGCGATGTGGCCCAACTCGACGACGAGGGATTCATCTACATCGTCGACCGCGCCAAGGACATGATCATCCGAGGCGGCGAGAACGTGTACTCGGTCCAGGTCGAGGCCGCGTTGTTCGAACACCCGGCGGTCGCCGACTGCGCCGTCATCGGCGTGCCTCATCCGACTCTCGGCGAGGAGGTCGGGGCGGCCGTAGTCCTGCGCCCCGGAGCGAAGGTGACCGCCGAGGAGCTGGGCCAGCACGTCAAGGCCCGCCTGGCCGGCTTCATGGTGCCGACCCATATCTGGTTCCGCGGCGAGCCGTTGCCGCGCAACCCCCAGGGCAAGGTGCTCAAGCGCGAGCTGCGCGACGATCTGGTCCCTCCCACCTGACCCGCCACCGGGCCTGACCCGCCACTGGGCCTGACCTGCCACTGGGCCTGACCCGCCACTGGGCCTGACCCGCCACCGGACCTGACCCAGCTGGTCGGAGGGCCACACTCAGCGTGGCGCGCGACCCGTCAGGCCCAGGAGGCGGTCGAGCAGTGGGGCGTCGGGCGGCACGGAGACCGCCGCTCCGAACACGCCGATCTGTCGCCACTCCTCGGCGTGGGGACTGACCTCGTCCCAGACGCCCTGCACGAGCGCCTCGGGTAGGTCGGGCTCGGCGCCGATGGCCCGTGCGATGTCGTGGGCGCGCAGAGCCCGGAACGAGTTGATCTGCCAGAAGTACTCGCGCACCGTGTAGTCACCGAAGGAGAGGTGGGCCACCGCGTCGAGGTCGGTGACGGCCGCCGCGGCCGCACAGGCCCGCTGCACGATGGCCTCGAAGCTCCCCGCCGGGTCGTTACCCAACAGGTCGCCGTCGTACCTGTTCTCCCCGACCTCGGCCATGGTGCGCCCCGCCAGCATGTCGGGAACCCAGGCGTCGTCGTAGGCGTGGTAGTTGATCAGCTCGCGCAGGACGGGCGGCGCGGGCCGCGCCGTGGTGGCGAACGACGCCGGCAGGACCATGTCCCACTGGTCGGGGGCGATGCGGGCGACGACGCGGGCCATCGCCCGGTCGGCCAGCTCGAAGACTTCGGGTTCGCGCATGCCGCCATCCTCTCGCCGCGCTGTGACGGCAGGCGGAGGCGCCTCCTCAGCGGTTGGGCTGGGGCGTCACCCGCAGGTACGGCTTGAGGGCCTTCCAGCCCTTGGGGAATCGGCCCTTGGCGTCCTCGTCGCTCACGGCCGGAGCGATGATGACGTCCTCGCCCTCCTTCCAGTTCACCGGCGTGGCGACGGAGTAGTCGGCCGTCAGCTGCAGCGAGTCGAGGACCCGGATGATCTCGTCCACGTTGCGCCCGGTCGAGGCGGGGTAGGTCAGGGTCAGCTTGATCTTCTTGTCGGGGCCGATGATGAAGACCGAGCGCACCGTCAAGGTGTTGTCGGCGTTGGGGTGGATCATGTCGTAGAGGTCCGCGACCTTGCGGTCCTCGTCGCCGATGAGGGGGAAGCTGAGGGCCGAGCCCTGGGTCTCCTTGATGTCGCCCGCCCAGCCCTTGTGGGACTCGACCGAATCGACCGAGAGGCCGATGAGCTTGGTGTTGCGCTTGTCGAACTCGGGCTTGGCCTTGGAGAACGCGCCCAGCTCGGTCGTGCAGACCGGGGTGTAGTCCTTGGGGTGCGAGAAGAGGATGCCCCAGCTGTCGCCGAGCCATTCGTGGAAGTTGATCTTGCCGTCGGTCGTGTCGGCGGTGAAGTCGGGAGCGGTGTCCCCGAGGCGTACGGCCATGGTTCCTCCTCAGTCGGATCGGGTCGTCGGTGGGTGCCCGGAGACCTTACCGGGCGCGACGCCAATTGTCGACACGATTGGTCATATTTCCCGGGCTCCCCGACCCTGACGCCCGGCGGTCGTGCCGAATCCCGCTCCGACCTGGGAAGCGGTGGAGGCTCGATGTGCGGGCAGCCCGCCGCGCCATGCGAGAATGCCACCATGCCTCGCGCGCCCGAACGGCGACCGGCCGATTCGGGCGGTGACGTGCCCTCCCGGACCGACCCGGTCGCCGTGGAGCACGACGGTCCCGTCAGCGTCGTCACGATCACCCGGCCCGAACGGCGCAACGCCGTCGACGGCCCGTGCGCCGACCGCCTCCGGGAGGCCTTCGTCGCCTTCGACCACGACGACGCCCGCTCCGTGGCCGTGCTCACGGGCGCCGAGGGCACGTTCTGCGCCGGCGCCGACCTCAAGGCGGTGGCCGCGGGCGACCGCCGCCCCATCCCCGACGTCGGCCCCGGGCCCATGGGCCCGACCCGGCTCACGCTGTCCAAGCCGGTCATCGCCGCCGTCGAGGGCTACGCCGTGGCCGGCGGGATCGAGCTGGCCCTGTGGTGCGACCTGCGGGTGGCCGCCGAGGACGCGGTGTTCGGCGTCTTCTGCCGGCGTTTCGGCGTGCCGCTGTGCGACCTGGGCACGGTGCGCCTGCCGCGCCTCGTCGGCCACGGCCGGGCCATGGACCTCATCTTGACCGGGCGGGCCGTGCGGGCACCCGAGGCGCTCGAGATGGGTCTGGTCAGCCGCGTTGTCCCGCCGGGCCAGGCCCTGGCGGCGTCCCTGGCCTTGGCCCACCAGCTGGCGGCGCTGCCCCAGACCTGCCTGCGCTCGGACCGCATGAGCGCGCTCGAGCAGTGGGGCCTGACCGAGGAGGAGGCGGCGGTGAACGAGGCCCGGCGCGGGCGCGACGTGGTGAGCAGCGGGGAGGCCCTGGAGGGCGCGGCGCGGTTTGCCGGGGGTGCGGGTCGCGGTGGCGCTGCGCTCGGCTGACACCACGGCGGCGGGAGGGTCCGGGCGCGGGCGCCAGACCGTCGCGGCCTTCGACTTCGACGGCACCCTGACCGACATCGGGAGCACGTTCCCCTTTCTGATCAGCTTGCGCGGCCTCCTGCCCGTGGTGGGCACCGTCGTGCGCCTCTCCCCCGCGCTGCTGCGCGCCGCCCTCGTCGGCGGCACCGCGGCCGACGAGGTCAAGGAGAAGGTCTTCCATCGCCTCCTCGGCGGGATGCCGGTCGAGGAGGTGGACCGCCGCTCGGTCACCTTCGCCCGGCGCCACCTGGCGCGCCACCTGCGCGACGACACGCGGCGGCGCCTCGAGTGGCACCGCCGCCAGGGCCACTACATCGTGATCGTCTCGGCCTCCCCCGAGTGCTACGTCAGTCCCGCCGGGGCCCAGTTGGGCGTCGACGGCGTCGTGGCCACCCGCCTGGCCGTCGGGGGCGGTGGCCTGCTGACCGGTGGTTACGAAGGCAAGAACTGCCGGGGCGCCGAGAAGTACGCCCGCTTGATCGTGCACCTGCGCTCCGCCGGCCTGCTGTCGGGGTCCGCCGGCGAGCAGCCGGTGCTGTGGGCCTACGGCAACAGCCGCGGCGACCTGCGCCTGCTCAACGCGGCCGACCACGGCGTGGACGCCGGAAGGCTCGGACCGCTCGGCCGGCTGCGCCGGTTCCCCCGCCTGTCCCAGGTGGCGGGCACGCCGGGAGGTTCAGGCGGGCGTGGCTCAGGCCGGCGTGGCGGCGATCCCGACCACGTGGCCTGAGTACCCGGGCACCGCGGTCGTGACGTCGCCGAAGTAGGGCGCGTCGCCGTAGGCGAAGGCCTGCCCGCTGCCGTTGACGGCCACGAACCCGCCGCCGCTGAAGTCGGGGATGAGGCCGGTCATCGGGCTGTGCATGCTGCTCAGCGGGGGCGAGACCCCCGACACGCCGACCTGGGGCGCGTCACCGAAGGCGTACACGGTGCCGTCGGCGCCCAGGACCCAGTAGCCGCCGCCGTCGGGTGTGGGAGCCACGCCGACCAGCGCCGTGCCGGGAGGCGCGCCGCCGAGGGACCCGAAGAAGCCGGCGTCGCCGAAGGCGAAGACACCGCCGTCGGACGCGATGAGCCAGTAGCCGCGGCCGTCGTGCGTCGGCACCATGCCGATGACGGGCTTGTTCAGCCGGATGCTGCCGGTGCTGCCGTAGAACCCGGCGTCGCCGTAGGCGAAGATGCCACCGTCGGACGCCACGAGCCAGTAGCCGCCGCCGTCGGGCGTCACCGCCATACCCACCATGGGCCGGTTGAGCCGCATGCCGCCCGTGCTGCCGTAGAACGCGGCGTCGCCGAAGCTGAAGACCCCGCCGTCGGTGGCCACCTCCCAATAGCCGCCGGCGTCGTGTGTCGACGCCATTCCCACCACCGGCGCGTTGAGCCGCATGCCGCCGGTGCTGCCGTGGAACTGCGCGTTGCCGAAGCTGAAGACGCCGCCGTCGGCCGCGTTGATCCAGTACCCGCCGACACCGCCGCTCGGCTGGCCGTTGAGCAGGTACACGCCCCCGGGCAGGTTCCCCAGCGTGGCCGGTGCGTAGTAGTGACCGAGGATCTGCTGGTAGGTCCAGTTGCCCTCGCCGCGGTCCTGCCCGATGGCGTAACCCAGCGCGCCCCACTGCCCCATGCCGATGCCGTGGCCCCAGCCCTGGCCGATGATCGAGACGGTGGAGCCGTTGGTCCCGGTGGCCGAGAAGAGGTCCGACTTGAGGCCGAGGTCGATGGCGAACTCGGTGCCGGGGACGGTCACCGTGCTGGCCGAGCCGTTGAGCGTGCCGTCGAGGGTGATGGTGTCCACGCGCCCGTAGCCGGCGTCGTAGGGATGGCCCGGATCGACCGTGGCCCCGCCGAACCCGGTGAAGGTGCCGATCTGGGGCCACGCGCTGTCGATCGCCGCGTAGCCGACCGATGTCGACCACTGATGGTTCGGATTGCAGGCGCCCGGGACGCAGACGGCGTCGCCGTCGTCGGGCACGGGCGTGAAGGGCGACTGCTGGGCGGCGCTCGAGGTGTACCCGCCGGTCGACGCCGAGTACTCGGTGGTGGCGACGGCGCCGTCGGGCATGATCATGACCTGCCCGGCCGTGTCGTCGGCGGCGGCGATGCTGGCCGGCGTCTCGTACTCGACACCTCGATAGGTCTGACAGCCGAGGTCGCAGGTGTCGGCGTAGCCGCCGTATCCGCCGAGGTCGGCGAGAACGTACGAGCGGACGGCCACGGCCTGGGCCTCGAGCTCCTGGAACCCCCAGGCCATGCCCTGGGGTCCGGGACCGCCCAGGCCGGCCCAGCTCGACGGCGACTCTCCGGGCACGGTGTCGGCCACGTACTGCTCGAGCGGCAGGGTGTTCACCGTCCTGGCCTGACCGTTCGAGTTGTAGACCGCCGTCAGGGTGCCGTGCACGATCGGGCTGTACGAGACCACGCACAGCTGCAGCAGGTCGCCACTGACCGGCGTTGCCGTCGGCGTCGTCTGGTCGGCCAGCACCTGGGTCCACGGCCCGGCGCACGTCTGGCCGACGTCGACCGCCCACGTCCCGCCCGTCTGGCGGAAGCGGACGGCGGGCGAATCGGGCACACCGGGCGCCGACACGCCGCCCAGGGCCTCCACGATGACGTCGAGCCCGTCGTTCTCGCTCATGTCGATCCGCACGTTCGTGCCGTCGCCGGGCAGGGCGTGCGAGCGCGACGCCGGCAGCAACGGCACCGACGCCCGGTCCGGTGCGCCGATGCCGGCCGCCCCCGCCGATGCCGGCGCGACCAGGGCGGTGGACACCCCGGTGAGGACGGACAGGAACAGGGTGAGGAGCACGGACCGCGCGGAGCGCGCCGACGCGGACCTCATGCGGCAACGGCGCGCGGGCGCGCCGCGGGGAGGGCTTCCGACACGGTGCACCAGGGTATCGGCGCCTTCCCGGTGCGTCGTGCATGGTCGGCGGCACCCGGGCCTGCGAGGCCCCGGTTGTACACTGCAGCGCCGTGCGGGTGGACCAGGTCATCCCGTCGCTCGCCAGCCGGGACGCCATCGGGGTCCACACGGTGAACCTGCGCGACGGGCTGCGGGCGGCGGGGATCGACTCGGACATCTACTACGGGAGCCACACGCCCGACGTGGCCGCCGAGGGGCGCCCCGTGACCGAGCTCGGGCGCGCCTCACGCGAGCGCTGGCTGCTCTACCAGGCTTCCATCGGCAGCCCCGTCTACGACATCCTCGCCGCGCGCACCGAGCGCAAGCTCGTCAACTACCACAACATCACGCCGGCGCCGCTGCTGCGCGACTGGGAGCCGGCGGTGGCCTACGAGGTGGCGCTGGGCCGGACGCAGCTGGCCCGCCTGGCCGCTCAGAGCCGCTTCGCCGTGGCGGACTCCGCCTTCAACGAGTCCGAACTGCTGGCGCTCGGGTACCACGGCACGGCCGTCGTCCCGTTGCTCATCGACATGCAGGCCAAGAGCGACGAGCCCGATGCCGCGTTGGCCGAGAGGCTGGCGCGGCGCAAGGCCCGCGAGGGCGGTGCCGACCTCCTCTACGTCGGGAAGATCTCGCCGCACAAGGCACCGCACGACCTGGTGAAGATGCTCGACGTGCTGCGGCGCACCGACGACGCACGGGCCCGGCTGCATCTCGTGGGATCGCCACTCGGGGAGACCTACGAGCCGGCGCTGCGCAGCTTCATCGAGGAACTGGGGCTGCGCGAGGCCGTCGAGCTGCCGGGCTCGGTGACGGGTGCCGAGCTCGAGGCGTACTTCCAAGCCGCCGACGTGTTCGTCATGGCCTCGGACCACGAGGGCTTCTGCGTCCCGTTGGCCGAGGCCATGGGCCACGGCGTCCCCATCGTCGCCTACGGGGTCACCGCGGTCCCCGAGACCGTGGGTGGCGCCGGCCTGGTGCTCGACGACAAGGCACCCGTGCCCTTCGCTGCCGCCGTCGGCCGCGTCCTGCGCGACGAGCGGCTGCACCGGATCCTCGCCGCGGCAGGCCGC
>DAHUZK010000072.1 GCA_027306605.1 Acidimicrobiaceae bacterium | reverse complement strand
TGCGTCATCCTGCGCAAGGCCTACGGGGGCGCCTACATCGTCATGGACTCCAAGGGGCTCGGGAACGACGTGTGCCTGGCCTGGCCCGGGGCCGAGATCGCCGTCATGGGGGCCGAGGGCGCCGTCCAGATCCTCCACCGCGACGCGGCACCCGACCGGCAGACGGTGCTGCGCGCCGAGTACGCCGAGCGCTTCCTCACCCCGTGGCAGGCGGCCGAGCGGGGCTACGTGGACGCCGTGATCGACCCGGCGGCCACCGGTCCGGCCGTCGCCGACGCCCTCGCCGTGCTGGAGACCCGTCGCGAGCGCCTGCCCGGCCGCAAGCACACGGTGGGACCCCTGTAGCTCGCCCGGTCCCGGCCTGGCGCCGTCAACCGGGCGGCCCGGACCCCGGGGTACCGCCCACCGCGGCCAGCACCGGCACCTCGGGAGGGGACGAGCGGATCGGCCCGGCCGCAGCGGCGCGATCGGCCTCCGACGCCGCGCCGTCCGCGGCCCCGGCAGACCCGGCGACGGAGGGCGGAACGGCCAACGCCACCACGGCGACCAGGCCGGCCACGACGGGAAGCCACCACGCCCACGGGCTCAACCGGTGGTAGGCGAAGACGGTCACCTCGCCGGCCAGAACGACGGCGGCCACGAAGCGCCTCCGGTCCCGGAGCGCGGCGAGGGCCAGGGCCAGGATGAGCGGTGGCGCCAGGTAGTACGGCGTCATGACGGCCTCGAAGAAGCACCGGCTGGCCAGTACCACGGTCGCCAGCCAGAGCAGCCGGACCGGCTCCTGCGGGCGACGCCACGCGTAGAGCCCAAAGAGCAGCGCGAGTACGACGTCGATCGTCCGTCCGGCCCCGCCCGAGACCACCTCCAGGCGGCCGATCGTCGTCTGGGCGGTGTGGAGCGCGAGGCGGTTCCCGTGGCGGACCACCGAGAGGATGCTCCCGCCGCCCGTCGCGCCGGAGGAGACCGTCGGGGCGAAGGCCACCCACGGCGTGGCGTGGTTGACCGACGGCGGCGTGGGCTGGGTGACGACGGCCCGAAGGGTGTCGGCCGGGTCACCGACGAACGCCACCCCTACCAGGAACGCGGAGAGGGCCGCCGAGCGCACGGCCAGCATCAGCCGCTGGCCCCGGGGCGATGCGCCGATGAGCAGGGGCACGATGAGTGCCACCAGGGGCTGGAAGGCGATCCCCAGTCCCAGCAGCCAGCCGGCACGGCGCCACCGGCCGTCGATGGCTGCGATCAGGGCGTAGATGCCGAAGGTCAGGGCGAGAAGGTCCTCGCCGTGCCCCCACACGGCTGCCACCGGCCAGGCCAGAGCGGCAGCAGCGAAGCACAGGACGATGCGCCGGGGACGTGCGACGCGAAGTCGCTCGGCCAGCGCGTCGACAGCGAAGGTCACCGCCCCTGCGGTCAGCAGCTCGACCGGCTGCACCACGAGTGCGGCGGTGGGTCGCGGCACGAAGAACGGGCCGTACGATTCGGTCAGATGGAGGGCGCTGGTCACCATGGCCACCGGCGCCAGCAGGACCTCCATGCCCGGGAAGGCCACGACGCCATTGGCCGATGCGTAGACGCCGGGCAGGTAGCCCCAGGCGATGTAGTGGGCGCCTCGGAAGATCCCCCACAGGTCGCCACCGGTCATCCATATCGGCCTGTGGAGCACCAGGGGTCCCCACGCCAGCATGTACCCCACCCCGGTCACCATGACGGCGATCGAGGCCACGGCGGGCCAGAACCGGCGGGGCAGACGGCTCGTCGGGCCGGTCGCGTCGGGCCGGTGGTGCGAACCGGTGGACGCGGTCGGGTCGACACCCGTGGGAACCGGATCCAGATCTGAGTCAGCAGGTGGTGCGCAAGTCGTCATGGTGGCGTCCATTTCCGGAGGGCAAGGCTCGGGGACCGCTCGGCGCACGAGCGTCGGCCGGCGGCGTCCCCGCTGGTGCGACCGTGCCCCCTTCCGGAGAAGGGGGCACGGTCGCACCTTGGCGCGGGCCCCTGAAGGGCCGGGACGCCGTTCGGGTTCCTACTACGGTGCCGGCTGGAAGCCCTGCTTCTGAGCGGTGCTCCAGCTGGTGGCCGTCGAGGCACTGGCCGCGGTGCACGCGGTGGCGCTCGACGTCCCCGCCGACGTCGATCCGTACCACGTCCCAGCTGCGAGCTGGGTGCTGGGCACGAACGTGTCATTGAGGGCGGTCTCGGTCGTCTCGTTGTCGACCAGGTACCAGCACGTGTTGGTCTTCGCCAGGGCGGCGAGCACGACACCGTTGCCGTCGGAGGCGACGGCCACGCTGATCACGCCCGGGGCGGTCGACGGACCGGTGGTCCACGAGACACTGGGCTCCTGGGTGCCAAGGGCCGAAATCAGGGCAGCGTTGCTGGTCGTGTTCCCAGCCCCGTAGCTCTGGCCGTTGTTCTGGTAGTAGCTCTTGGCGTTGGTCAGGGCGGTGTTCAGGTTGGACTGCGCGGCGCGGTCGTTGGCCGAGCCCGACACCCCGAGGAACGTCGGAATGGCGATGGCCAGCAGAATGGCCATGATCAGCAGCACGACCATGAGTTCGATGAGGGTGAAACCGGCATCCTCACCGACCTCCTCGGCTGCGTCACGCCTGTCACTCAGGCGCTGCAAGAGAGATGAAGCCATTTGTTGCCTCCTCTGAGTATTGATGCATCAATGCGAGACACCCATCTGGTGCCTCGTGGAGGTATCGGCCGGTGAGTCGCCATCTTGAGGGTTTTCTCATCACATCGGCCGCAGCCCGGGAGGACCGCATGGTGGGCTCCCGGCGGTGCGGCTCCCGCCGGCTGTCGGCGCATCGCCCCGGGCACCCGCGACCGGGCCGGCTCCCGCAGCTTGGGCCGGAGTCGGCGTCAGATCGGCGCGCCCTTGCCGGCCCACCCGTCAGCGGAGCCAGACCGCGGCCGTACGCACCGGCCGACCCACGACGTCCGGCTGCCGGCTCCCGTCGGTCTGCGCTCCCTCGCGACGCCTTTCGGCGGTCAGTTGTGGATGAGCTTGATGTAGCTGAACATCGGGAGGTAGAGGGAGATGACCATGATGCCGACGCCGACCCCCATGATGACGGTGAGCAGCGGTTCGAGCAGGGCCGTGAGGTTGGCGACGGTGACGGCGACCTCCTGGTCGTAGAACTCCGCCACCTTCTTCAGCATGCCGTCGAGCGCACCCGTCTGCTCGCCCACTTCGATCATCTGGACCACCAGGGTCGGGATGACGTCCTCGTGCTCTCGGAGCGGATCGGCCAGTGGCCGGCCCTCGCGGACGCCGTTCTTGGCCTCGAGCAGGACGTCGCCGACGCTTCGGTTGCCTGCCGTCTCCGCACTGATGTCGAGCGATTCGAGGATCGGCACGCCCGAGCTGATGAGCGAGGCCAGGGTGCCCGTCACGCGGGCCAGTGCGACCTTGTGGAAGAGGGGGCCGAAGACCGGGGGCCGGAGGACGAGCCTGTCCCACTTGCGACGACCCTCCTCGGTGGCGATCCACTTGCGGAGGGCGACGATCGCCGCCACGATCACGGCGATCACCAGCAGCACCCAGGCGCTGGTGATGATCTGGGACACCTGGATGAGGATCTGGGTCGGCAGGGGGAGCTTGCCCCCGAGGGTCTTGAACAGGTTCTGGAAGACCGGGACGATGAAGACGATCATCGCGGTGAAGATGATGACCATGACGCTCAGCACGACCCCCGGATAGGTCATCGCCGAACGGATCGTCTTGCGGAGCTGGGCCTGCTTCTCGATGGTGTCGGCCAGGTTCTTCAGGACCTCGTCGAGGTTGCCGCCGATCTCCCCGGCCTGGACCAGCGTGCAGTACAGGTGGGAGAAGGCCTTCGGGTGCTTGGCGCAGGCCACCGACAGCGACGAGCCGTGCTCGAGGTCGAGACGGACCTCGGTGAGGATGCGGGCCAGCTCGGGATTCTCGACCTGGGAACCGAGGATGCCGAGCGAGCGCACGACGGACAGACCGGAGTCCACCATCGTGGACAGCTGCCGGGTCATGACCGCGATCTCCCGCAGCTTGATCCGATCGGAGAAGCCGGGGATCTTGATCTCCGCCTTCAGGCTGACCGACGATTTGGGCGTGACGGAGATGGGCATGTAGCCCATCTCGCGCAGTCGCTTGACGACCAGCGCCATGTTGTCGCCGTCGAGTTGGCCCTCGACGAGGCCGCCCGACTTGTCCCGGACCTTGTAGTCGAATGTCAGTGCCACGGTTCCCCGCTTCGTCGGTAGGTGGGTCGGAGTTGGCCCATCAGGTGTTCAGGTGGTTGCGCAGATCTTCTTCGTTCTGCGACCGGTCATAGGCGATGCTCTCGGTGATCAGGCCCTGGCGGACCAGTGCCGCGAGGCCCTGGTCCATCGTCTGCATGCCGAAGGAGCCACCCACCTGCATGAGCGAGTAGATCTGGTGGGTCTTCGCCTGCCGGATGAGGTTCCGGATGGCCGACGTGCACATCAGCACCTCGGCACAGGGGATCCGGCCGGTCCCGTCGGTGTTGACGACGAGCTGCTGGGTGACGATTCCCTCGAGAGTGGAGGCCAGCATGACCCTGATCTGCTCCTGCTGGTTGGTCGGGAAGACATCGATGATGCGGTCGATCGTCTGCGGGGCGTCCTGGGTGTGGAGCGTCCCGAACACCAGGTGGCCGGTCTCCGCCGCGGTGAGCGCCATCGAAATGGTCTCGAGGTCACGGAGCTCGCCGACCAGGATCACGTCGGGGTCCTGGCGGAGCACGCGCCGGAGGGCCTCCGAGAAGGAGCCGGTGTCCTCCCCCACCTCGCGCTGGGTGATGATCGAACGCTTGTGGTCGTGCAGGAACTCGATCGGGTCCTCGACGGTGACGATGTGCAGCGGCTTGGTCCGGTTGATGATGTCGACGAGCGAGGCGAGCGTGGTCGACTTGCCCGACCCGGTCGGACCGGTCACGAGCACCATGCCCCGACGGAGGTCGGTGAAGGCCTTGATCGACTCGGGGAGTCCGAGCGAATCGAACACCGGCATCTCGTGCGGGATGGGACGGAGGGCGGCCGTGACCGTCCCCCGCTGGAGGGCCACGTTGACACGGAAGCGCCCCACGCCGGCGATGGAGTGCGAGGTGTCGAGTTCGTGCTCCGCCTCGAACCGCTCCCGCTGTGATGCCGGCAGGATGCCGAACACCATGTCGCGGATCTGCTCGTTGTCGAGCACGGGGCACCCTTCGATCTGGCGGATGGCCCCGTGCAGGCGGATCGAGCCCGGCATCTCCGCCGTGAGGTGGAGGTCGGACGCCCCCACCGACACGGCGTACCGGAGCAAGTCGTCGATGTGCAGCATGGCCGCACCGTCGGATGCCGCCGGCGGGATCCCCTCGGCCAGGAGCCGGTCCACGCGGGTCTGTTCGGCGTCGGCCGCCTCGTCCTGGTCGGATGACGCGTCGACCAACGGGGCACCCGGAGGCGGGGGCGGCACTGCCGACGGGCCGTCGGGGCTCTGGCCGTTGTTGTCGGCCACACCCTCGGGTCCGGGGGCTGGCGGTCCGGCGAGGTGCCGGGCGATGACCACCGGGTCGGCCAGGACGGGATGGATCCGGTAGCCGACCCGGGAGGCGAGGGCGTCGACGTCCTGCGCGGTCGGCGGCTCGGCGAACGCGACGGCCAGGACGTTGGCGTCGAACTGGAGCCCGATGGCGCCGAACTCGCGACCGACCTCGGGAGTGACGGCCGCCGCGGCCTCGGGCGCGGGCGTCATGGCCGCCAGGTCCACGGCCGGGAGCTGGGAGAGGTGGGCCAGCGCGCCGACCACCACGCCGGGCAGTGCCAGGTCGCGACTGATGAGGAGGGTGGCCAGGCTCTGACCGGTTGCCCGGGCCTCGTTGAGCAGCGGCGTCATGTGGGCATCGGTGTCGTAGCCGGCCTGGACCAGCGCGTGGGCCAGCCGCTCCGACCACTCGGTGCGCGTCTCTGCGGTGACCGGGCTCATGCGACCACCCGGAGCACTTCCTCGAGGGTCGTCTCGCCCTCGATTGCCTTCATCAGGCCGCTCTGCCGGAGCGTGATCATGCCCTGGGAAACGGCGAGGCGATGGATCTCGTCCACGGATCCTCCTTCGATGATCAGTCGTTCGACCTCTTCGGTCATGGAAAGAAGTTCGGCCAGCGCCTTGCGGCCGCGGTAGCCCGTGTGGGAGCAGGCGGAGCACCCGACGGCCCGATAGACCTTGGTGATGCCGCCCACCTCCTCGGCCTCCTTGAGAGACCACCCTGCGGCCACGATCTCGGCCTCGGTCGGCTCGAACGCCTCCTTGCAGTGCATGCACAGGCGGCGGGCCAGACGTTGGGCGAGCGCACCGGAGAGCGATGACGTCACGAGGAACGGCTCGATCCCCATCTCGATGAGGCGCATCGGCGTCGCCGACGCGCTGTTGGTGTGCAAGGTGGCGAGGACCATGTGGCCGGTGAGCGCCGCCTCGATGGCGATGGATGCGGTCTCCTTGTCCCGGATCTCGCCGACCAGGACGATGTCCGGGTCGGAGCGCAGGATGGCCCGGAGGGCGGAGGCGAAGTTGAGGCCGGCTTTCAGGTTGAGCTGGACCTGGTTGACGCCCTTCAGCGGGATCTCGACCGGGTCCTCGACGGTGATGATGTTCTTCTCGGCCGAGTTGAGGGCCGTGAGGGTCGTGTAGAGGGTGGTGGACTTGCCCGACCCGGTCGGGCCGGTGACCAGGATCGTTCCGTAGGGCTTGGTGTAGAGCGACTCGTAGGTGGTCAGCATGTCCTCGTCGAACCCGAGGTCGGCGAAGCCCAGCACCACGCTCGACTTGTCGAGGACGCGCATCACGACCTTCTCGCCGTGGATGGTGGGGAGCGTGGCCATGCGCAAGTCGATGCCCTTGGCCCCGACATTGAGGGAGATCCGGCCGTCCTGGGGGACCCGGTGCTCGGCGATGTTCATGTCGGCCATCACCTTGAGGCGGGTGATCACTGCACCCGAGATCGTTCGGGGCGCGGTCGAGACGTCGTGGAGCACGCCGTCGATGCGGTAGCGGATCCGCAGCTCCGAGGCCGTCGGCTCGATGTGGATGTCCGAGGCTCGCTCGTTGAGCGCCTGAAGGATGAGGAGATTGACGTACCGTACGATCGGCGCCTCTTCGGTCACCGACTGGATGTCGTCCACCCCGGCTTCCTGCTGGGCGTTGTCGATGCCGAGCGACGCCTCCATCGCCATGTCGGCGGCGTCCGCACCGCTGTTGAATGCCCGGCTGATGTAGGCGCTGATCTGCGACCTGGTGGCCACCACCACGATGAAGTTGCGCCCCATGATCGTCCGCAGATCGTCCATGGCGAACACGTCGGTGGGATTCGAGGCGGCCACCACCGGGGTGCCGTCCTCATTGGCGATCACCATGACGTTGTGGTGGCGGGCGGTCGCCTCGGGGATGGTGCCGGCCTCGGCCAGGTCGACGCCGACCGTGTCGAGGTCGACGAACTCGAGCCCCATCTCCTCGGCCATTCCCCACATCAGGTCGGCCTCGGTGACGAGCCTCTGGCTGGTCAGGATGCGGGCGATGCTCTGGCCGGTGAGACGGTGCTCGTCGAGCGCGGCACTCATGTCCTCGAGGGAGACCCGTCCCCCGTCGACGAGGGCCTTGGCCAACGGCGGGAAGTGGGCGGTGGCCGTCGAGCCGTCGTCGTCCTGGACCGCCAGTTCGTCGTGGTGCTGCTCCTGGAAGGTGGCGACGGCCTCGGCCACCAGGTCGGCGGTCTCCTCCGTCGAGTCGAGGGGGGCGTCGGAACCGTCCGAAATGGCCTCGCCCTGGACGGACAGGGCCAGGACGGCGAGGTCGTCACCGCCCATCACCGGCAGTTCGAACAGCGGATCGTCACCGGCTCCCTCGGTCAGCGCGGTCGGCGCGGCGGCCAGCAGATCGGGGACCGCCGGGTCGGCACCCCTGCCGTCGTGCAGGTCCAGGATGTCCTCGAACGGATCCGGCCGCTGGCCGGCGACGGCCGGCGTCGATCCCTCGGCGACGACGTCCGTGGGTGCGTCCTCGGCCGCGATGTCGGTGCCGGCCTCCTCGGCCGCGGCGTCGGTGCCGGCCTCCTCGGCCGCGGTGTCGGTGCCGGCCTCCTCGGCCGCCTGCTCCCGCGCCGGGGCCTTGGCGTTCTCCTTCGCCTCCGTCTTCCTGCGCTTGCCGCGCCGGGAAGGGCGCGGTGCCGACGCGGTCTCCGACTCCGGCTCGGGCGTGGCCACCTCCGACACCTCGACCACGTCGGTCTCCGCGACGGTCACCGGGACGCCGTCGTCCGGCTCCGGGTCGGTCTCGCTCACCTCGCCACCGTCGGTGGCTCCGATCGGCGCGCCGTCGGGCACCGTGCCGGGATCCGACGGTGCTTCGGCTGCGGAGACGTCCGCGGCCTCCGCAGCCAACTCCGGGAGTGCCGGCGCTGCCGCCTCGTCGTCGGACACCGTGGTCGCCTCGACCTCCTCGGTCGGGGGGGAGTCAACGGCGAGCGGACCCTCAGTCAGCGCCGTCAGCAGGTCCGGGGTGAGCCCGGCCACCCGACCGTCGACGCCGGCGCCGTTGGTGGCGGCGTCCTCTATGGCGGCGACGTCCTCGGCTGCGCCGCCGAACATCTGCTCGAGGTACTCGCCGATCTGCTCGGGAGCAGCCACCACCGAGATGAAGTCGCGGCCGATGGCGGCCCGAACCGAGTCCTGCGCGTAGAGGTCGTCAGGATCGGCCGTGGCGATGACCGGTGTGCCGAACTTCCGCTTGACGGCCAGGACGTGGTGTCGACGTGCCAGGTCGCCGGGGAGGATCTCACCCGCGGCGGGGTCCACCCCGTAGGTATCCAGGTCGACAAATTCGAGATCGCGCTCGCTCGCCAGGTACCGAATGGCATCGACGTCGCTCATGCGTGGACCATCGGCACACTGGCCACGGAGATTGAACGCCAATCGCCCGGCCCCGCCGACAGCCGGCCGACGGCCTCGAGCCGCTACAGTGTCCGACTCCGACCAGCGGGAGGACCGGACGACGCCATGTCGATGCTCGCGGGGCGAGATGCCAAGAACGTCCAGCTCACGAACGATGCGTGGCCACAGGACCGGCCTCTGGGGCGACGGTGACGGCGGCCGGCCCGGCCACGACCGTCTCCTGGGCGGTCCTGGCACTGCCCCTGGCCGCCCTCCTCGGGCTCTTCGTGGGCTCGTTCCTCAACGTGGTCGTCTACCGGGCGCCGCTCGGACTCTCCGTCGTCGCCCCGCGCTCGTACTGTCCGACCTGCGACCGGCAGCTTGCATGGTGGGAGAATCTGCCGGTGGTGTCCTGGCTGGCCCTGCGGGGCCGGTGCCACGGCTGCCACGAACCCATCTCCGCCCGCTACCCGTTGGTCGAGGCAACCACCGCAGGCGTGTTCGTCCTGGTGACCTGGACCTGGCACGGCAACGTGCTCTCGATCGGCTACTGCACGCTGGCCGCCACCGCCCTGACCGTCGCCCTGGTGGAGTACGGCGGGCGGCGCGCCCCCCTCGGTGTCGGCGCACTCGGCGGGACGCTCGGGGCCGTGTTCGTGGCGGGCGGGGCCGCCTGGCTCGGCCGGTGGACCGTCCTCGGCTGGTCGCTCGGCGGGGCAGGTGCCGGCGCCCTCGTGCTCGGCATGCTCCGGACCCGCGACCCCGAGGCCGGCGACCCCCGGGGCCACGGACGGACCCTGCTGCCCTCCGCCGGTTGCTGGCTGGGGGGCCTGGGGCTGGCCGGCGCGCTGGCCGGGGCGGCCACGTGGCTCGCGGTGACGTTCCTCTGCCTCGTCGGCCTCTGGACGGTGCACCGGCGGTCCGACGCCGGCGATGACCCGGCCGTGGGTCCGAGGCTGCCCGCCATCGTGGCCGTTCCCCTCGTGACGTCCGTGCTGGCCTGCATGGCTGTGTCCCTCGTCGTGGGTACCTGACCCCCCTACGATGAGCCCATGGGCTGCACCGGCACCGACGAACCTCCGGTGGGAGCCGACGCCGCGACGGCCACGCCCCGGTCACCCCGAAGGACGGTCATCGTCGACGACCACGAGCTGCTGCGCACCGGCACCCGCCGCATCCTCGAGGAGGCGGACGACTTCGCCGTGGTCGGCGAGGCCGGCGATGCCGCCACCGCCCGGCGGGTGGTGGCCGAGCGCCGGCCGGAGCTGGTGATCGCCGACATCCGCCTGCCCGATGACAACGGCATCGAGCTGGCCCGGCAACTCGTCGCCGAGGACCCGGACCTCACGGTCGTGATCCTGAGCGCGTATGACGACGAGCACTACGTCCGCGCCGCCCTGGCGGCCGGGGTCTCGGGCTACTTCTTGAAGACCCTCCCCGGCACCGAGCTCGTCGAGGGCGTGCGGGCTGCCTGCGCGGGCATGGCTGGCCCCGGCGGGACGCCGGTCGGGCGGGGGGAGAAGGTGGGCGAGGGACCGTCACAGCCGACCGCCCCGCTCACTTCCCGCGAGGAGGACGTCGTGCGACTCGTCGCCCGCGGCCTGCCCAACAAGGCCATCGCCGGACAGCTCGGGATCAGCCCGCGCACCGTCGAGGGCCACCTCAACCACGTCTTCGAGAAGGTGGGGGTCACGTCGCGTACCGAGCTCGTCCACTACGCCCTCGCCACCCGGCTGCTCCTTGGCGGCGGCGAGGGTCCGGCGGACGGCGCCCCGTGAGGTCACGGTCGTCGTGACCGGGGGACCGGAGCCGGGGCCGTGGGCGAGTTCCAGCTTCTGGTTGCTCCAGGTGGCGGTCCTGGCCCTGGCACTCGGCCGCCTGGCCGTGACGGTGGCGTTCCACCTCGACGCAAGCTCGGTCGCCCTCGAGTTCTCCACCGTCGCCCTCTACGTCGTCCCGCTGGTCGTGGCCGCCCTCAACTACGGCCTGTCCGGGGCGGCCGCCACCGCGGCGTGGGTCACCCTGCTCTCCGTGCCCCGGGTGGTGACGGCCGTCGGCCAGCACGAGGCGGGGGCCGCCTGGGCCGAGGTCCTCCAGGTCGCGCTCCTGTGCAGCCTGGCCCTGCTGATCGGCCAGCGGGTGAGCGGCGAGCGTTCGGTCAGCCGGCGCGCCGCCGCGGCCCAGGAGGCACACCTCCGGGCCGAGGCCCTCTACCGGGACCTCTTCAGCGCCAACCGCAGCCCCATCCTCCTCGTCGATGCCGACGGCGTCGTCGTCGAGCGCAACGAGGCGGCCGACCACGCCTTCCCGCCGGGCCGCTCCGACGGCCGACGGCTGGTCGACGTCATCGGACCGGACGCAGCGGGCCGGGTCATCGGGCGCCTGCTGGCCGGGGCCGAAACAGCTGCCGACGCCGAGCCGGACCAGCCCGTCGCCCCGCTCGCCCTCGAAGTGGACGGCCGACCGGTGCTGTACCGTCCCAGTGCCACCCTCGTCGGGCCGGCCGGGCCCGAGCGGCGCATGCAGGTCGTCTTCGAGGACGTCACCGCGGAGACCCGGCGACGCGACCTGATGGAGGCGTTCGCGGGACGGGTCGTCCAAGGCCAAGAGGAGGAGCGGCGCCATCTGGCCCAGGAACTGCACGATGGTCCCCTCCAGTCCCTCATCCACCTGTGCAGGCTCATCGACGACCTCGAAGGTGGGCCTGCTCCACGGCCCGGGGCCGGAGCGACGCTCGCCGTGCTGCGTTCGACCGCCGAGGACACCGTGGCCGAGCTGCGCACCATCGCCCGCGGGCTGCGTCCCTCGGTCCTCGACGACCTCGGCCTCGTGGCCTCCGTGAACCTGCTCGTCACGGAGGCCACGCAACGCCAGGGATTCGACAGCGCGTTCGCCGTGCACGGCACGGCGCGCCGGTTGGGGGCCCCGGTCGAGCTCGCCCTGTTCCGTATCGCCCAGGAGGCGCTCACCAACGTCGAGCGCCACGCCGACGCCCGGTGCGTACGGGTGGACCTCACGTTCTCGCCGGACGGGGTCGGGCTGGTGGTGGAGGACGACGGCGTCGGGTTCGACGACGCGCGGCGCCAGGCCGCCGGCGACGGTCGAGCACTGGGCATCACCGGGATGACCGAGCGGGTCCGACTCATCGGGGGACGCCTCTCGGTGCGGTCGTCCCCCGACGCCGGCACGCGCCTCGTGATCGAGGTGCCAGGTGCCGGTCCGGCATCGCCGTGACCTGCGCCGTGACTATGACGGGCTCGAGGGGACACCGCCCTTGTCCACCTGGGCGTTCACCTTCTCGCTCTCGGTCCACCGGGCCACGCTCCGACCCAACTGTCACCCAACCGACATCTAAATCCTGCAAGACGCCCCCCGAGGACGTGGGATACTGGCCGGCGTGGATGAGATCATCATCGAGTCGTGCCACAGCACGTGGATCATCGACAGGGAGCATTCACGGTTCCGGCGGGTAGTGAAGGGTTCGCACCAGACGACGAGCCCGGCGTCGACCGAGTGGCAACCCTGTTACGGCGTGGAGATCGACCCCTTGTCGGAGTCGTTCGTCGTGCTCCTCAATCCGGAGGGCACGCGTCTGCTCCGCAGCTGGCGGCACGTCGAGCACTGCGCACAGTGCGGTGGCGAGGCAACCTCGGAGCTGTCACTCCGCGACCTGCGCTCCGCCGTCCAAACCTGACCGGTACCGCGGAGCACCGCCTCGCGGGTCGCCGCGGACGACGGTGGCTCATCACCAGTGTGCCGACGCAGGCGCCCCGACCAGGATGCCCATGAGCCGCGAATCCGACGACACGTACCGGGACGCTCCGGCGGCCGCTGCACCGGGGGCCGCGCCCGGTCCGTTCGAGGCCTTCATCGCCGAACTCCTGGTGTGGACGGTGGGCGCCGACGTCGTGCCCCCGGGCCCATCGGCCGGCACACCCGGGGTGGCACCGGGCGCCGGTTCGGCCGCACCCCGCCACCGCCGTCGGGGCGACCGGCGAACCGGTGGGCGCGCCGGCACGGGGCAACCGGGCGCTGCGCCGGCTGAGGTCCCGGCGGCGGACGGGCTCGAGCGGTCTGTGGCGACGGGGCCCGACCTGCCCCCGGGGCGAACCGCACCGGTCGCGCCACCTCGGCCCCCCCGGGCGGTGCCTTCGATCACGCCCCCGTCTCCGTCTCCGCCACCGCCACCGGTGACGGCCGCCGCACCGCCACCGCCACCGCCACCGCCACCGCCACCGCCACCGCCACCGCCACCGCCACCGCCACCGCCACCGCCACCGCCACCGCCACCACCACCACCACCAGCAGAGGCAGCCCCACCCGCGGACGGCCCGGCAGGAGTCGACTACGCCACCTCGGCGGCCATGGCCCACGACATTCTGGCCGCCGGCAACGAGGCCCCTCGCGTCCCTTCGCCGCCGAGCGGGGACGGGGCACCCGACGCCGACGCGCCGGCGGTCGGCCCCACCGATGCGGGCGGGCGGCAGCAGGCCCGTGCCGAAGAGACGGAGGACCGGGTCACGGAGGACTTCTTCGCGCCGAGGCCCTCCAAGGCGCGGCGATTCCGCCGGAGGTGACCGGTCCGGACCGGACCGGGCAGACCGGTGGTCAGGCCCCGGGGTCCCGCTTCCACATGCCGGAGCTCCCCCCCGTCTTCTCCCACAGCATGAGCTGGCCGATGCTCATCGTCCGGTCGGCCGTCTTGCACATGTCGTAGACGGTCAGTGCGGCGATGGCGCAGGCCGTCATGGCCTCCATCTCCACACCGGTGCGGTCGACCGTCTCGACCTTGGCCTCGACCTCGACGAAGTCG
>DAHUZK010000066.1 GCA_027306605.1 Acidimicrobiaceae bacterium | reverse complement strand
CAGATCGTCGAGGAGCTGGTGGCGGCGGCCGAGCAGGTGGCGCCGGCGCCTGTCGTCTACGCCGTGCCCGGTTCTCCGCTGGTGGGCGAGCGCAGCGTCGAGCTCCTGCGCGCCGACGGCAGGGTCGACCTGACCCTCGTTCCCGCCCTGTCGTTCCTCGACCTGGCCTGGGCGGCGCTCGGTGTGGACCCCCTGGCCGAGGGGGTCCGCCTGGTCGATGCCGCGGAGTTCGCGGCCGTGACGGCCTCTGAACGCGGGCCCTTCCTCGTGGCCCAGTGCTGGTCGCGCCACCTGCTCTCCGAGATCAAGCTCACCTGGCCCGAGGGCGACGTGTCGCCGCCGCGTCCGGTCCTGTTGCACCACCTCGGGCTACAGGACGAGGTGGTGGTGACGGTCGACTGGTGGGACCTCGACCGCACCATCGAGCCGGACCACCTGACCTCGGTGTACGTCCCGGCTGCCGCCGCCGCTGCCGCACAACAGAACGCGGCCGCTACAGAGGTCGGGCGGCTGGTGACGTTGATGGACACGCTGCGGGCGCGTTGCCCGTGGGACCAGGCGCAGACCCATCTGTCCCTCATGCCGCACCTCGTCGAGGAATGCTACGAGGTGCTCGACGCTCTCGGCACTGACGACGACGGGCATCTCGAAGAGGAGCTCGGCGACCTGCTCTTCCAGATCGTCTTCCACGCCCGCCTGGCTTCCGAAGCGGGCAGATTCGACCTCGCCGATGTGGCGCGATCGGTGCACGACAAGCTGGTGCACCGTCACCCTCATGTGTTCGGCGACATCGAGGTGCACGGACCCGACGATGTCGTGAAGAACTGGGAGGCGATCAAGAAGAGCGAGAAGGGCAGGGACAGTGTCACGGACGGCATCCCGTCCTCACTCCCGGCCCTCATGCTCACCACCAAGCTGGCGCGCAAGGCAGGCTCGGTCGGGATGGAGCCGTCCCGGAGCGGGCCCGAGGACGTGCGCGCCGCATGGACGGCGCTCGTCTCAGCCGCATCGGCCCGCCAGCCTGACTCGGACGACCCGTTGGACGCCGAGACGACCGAACTGAGCGACGTCGTCGGCGAGCTTCTCTTTGTCGTGGCGACCCTGGCCCAGCGCGCCGGTGTCGATGCCGAGCTCGCGCTACGCCGACGCGCCCTCGCCTTGCGCGCCGAGGTTCGAGCAGCCGAGGGTGTCCCCAACCAGGAGTTTCCCAACAGGTAGTCTTGGTCGCCGGATGTCCGACCAGGGGGGCATCAAGGAGTGATGTCGTGAGCACCATTGAGCACGTTTTCGGGCGCGAGGTCCTCGACTCCCGCGGCAACCCGACCGTCGAGGCAGAGGTGCTCCTCGATTCCGGAGCCCGTGGGCGCGCCATCGCGCCATCCGGCGCGTCCACCGGGATCCGCGAGGCAGTCGAGCTCCGGGACGGTGGCGATCGGTACTCGGGCAAGGGCGTGCTCCGCGCGGTGGCCAACGTCAACGACGAGATCGCCGACGCCGTCGTGGGCCTCGACGCGTTCGACCAGCGGGCCGTCGACCACGCCATGATCGATCTGGACGGGACGCCCGACAAGGGGCGGCTCGGTGCGAACGCGATGCTGGCCGTCTCGCTGGCCACCGCCAAGGCAGTGGCGGACGACCTCGGGATCCCGCTCTACCGGTCCATCGGCGGCACCAACGCGCATGCGCTTCCCGTGCCGATGCTCAACGTGCTGAACGGCGGTGCCCACGCCGACAACTCCATCGACTTCCAGGAGTTCATGCTGATGCCCGTCGGCGCGGCGTCCTTCCGCGAGGCCTTGCGCTGGGGCAGCGAGACGTACCAGGCGCTTCGTTCGCTCCTGGCGACCCGAGGCCTCTCCACCGCGGTCGGGGACGAGGGTGGCTTCGCTCCGGACCTCCCGCAGAACGAGGATGCGGTCAAGCTCCTCCTCGAGGCGATCGAATCGGCGGGCCGGGTGCCCGGTGAGGAGATCGCCCTCGCCCTGGACCCCGCCACCAGCGAACTGTGGGACGACGGGTCCTACGTCCTCGAGGGGGAGGGCCGGACGCTGTCGCCGGCCGAGCTCGCCGACTACTGGGTCGACCTCGTCGACCGGTACCCGATCGTGTCCATCGAGGACGGCATGGCCGAAGAGGACTGGGACGGCTGGGCGACCCACACCAAGAGCCTCGGCAGTCGCATCCAGCTGGTGGGCGACGACGTCTTCGTCACCAATGCCGAGATACTCCAGCGCGGTATCGAAGACGGGGTGGCCAACGCCATCCTCGTCAAGCTCAACCAGATCGGCACGCTCACCGAGACCCTCGACACGGTGGCTCTGGCCACCCGTTCGTCCTACGCCACGGTGATCTCGCACCGGTCGGGCGAGACCGAGGACACGACCATCGCCGATCTCGCGGTGGCGGTCAATGCCGGCCAGATCAAGACCGGCGCGCCGGCGCGTTCGGATCGCGTGGCCAAGTACAACCAATTGCTCAGGATCGAAGAGGACCTGGGCCAGTCCGCCGGCTTCCGCGGCCGCATTGCGTTGTCGGGCGGAGGAGGTGCCGGGCGTGGCGCAGGCTAAGAAGACCGGGAGTAGGCCGCCGCCGCGTGCGGCCACGCCGAAACGCCGGCGCCCGGGGGCACACGCCGCTGACGTCGAGGCCACGCGTCGCGCCCGCTTCCTGCTTCTCGGATCGGTGATCGCGTCAGCAGTCGTGATCTTCGCCTGGTTCCCGGTGAGCTCTCTTCTCAGCCAACGCTCCAACCTGGCCACAGCCCAGACGCAGCTCTCGGCGCTCCGGTCGCAGGACGCGGCATTGGCTCAGGAGAAGAAGAACCTCAACAACCCCGCCGAGATCGGTCGCATCGCCCGGCAGCAGTACCAGCTCGTCAGCCCGGGGCAACAGCCGTACCAGGTCCTCCCGCCGACAGGGTCCAACGCGGCGAAAGCGCCTTATGCCGGCGATCCGGGTTCGAGCGGTCCCGCGGTGCCCTCGGCCAGCTCGGAACTTCCCCCCGGCACCACGACCCCGCCCGCGTCGACGAAGGGCTCGAAGCATGCCGGCGGGGGGTCCAACCCGGGGTTCTTGGCCCGGATGGCCCAGACGCTCGAATTCTGGCGCTGATCCACCGGCGCGGCCGGACCCGCCCGGTTCGCTTCGCTCGCCCGGGGCGCCGACCCGAGTCGCGGCAGACTTGGGGTATGGATGCGGCTCCGCGAAACGTACCGTCCGACCCGGCTGTGGACGAGGTTGACCGAGGTGTCGTGGCGCGGCTGCTGGGCAGAGAACCTGCCGGGGCCTATTCGGTGGTGGTGCGCCGACGCAACGGTACGCCCGCCGTGATCGAGAACGACCCGATTCTCCATGACGGGCGACCGATGCCAACTCGCTACTGGCTGGTGGACCCGGGGCTTCGTAGCGCGGTCAGCCGCCTCGAGGCGGATGGAGGCGTTCGTCGTGCAGCCGCCGAGGTGTCACCGGAGGTCCTCTCGGCGGCGCATGCGGCCCATGCCGCTGAGCGGACCCAGCGGGTTCCACTCGGGCACATCGGGCCGGTTCCGACCGGCGGTGTCGGCGGGACGCGACGTGGGGTGAAGTGTCTGCACGCCCATCTGGCGTGGTACCTGGCCGGTGGCGACGATCCAGTCGGGCGGTGGACCGCGGACCAGCTGGGAGTCGACTCAGGCGAGTTCGCGCCAGCTCTGCGGCCCGAGCAGACCCGTGACGGACCGGTTGCAGCGATCGACTGCGGGACGAACTCGACCAGGCTCATCGTCGCCGACGAGTGGGGATCGGTCCTGGAGCGAGAGATGCAGATCACCCGCTTGGGTGAGGGAGTGGACGCCAACCACAGGCTGTCCCGTGAAGCCATTGCGCGCACGCTGACGGCGCTGCAGGACTACCGGCGGAGGATGGATCGAAGAGGGGTCAAGAGGATCCGCGCCGTGGCGACCTCAGCGGTCAGGGATGCGGCGAACTCGGACACGTTCATGAATGGTGCCACTGCCATCCTCGGGGTTACGCCCGAAGTGCTGACGGGAGAGGAAGAGGGGCGATTGGCCTTTGCGGGCGCGACCGCACATCTCCCCGAATGGTACGACTCCGATGCACCCGTTCTCGTGGTCGATATCGGCGGTGGTTCCACGGAATTGTCGGTCGGGCGCGCTCTCCCGTACGCAGCGGCAACACCTGAGGTCCGGACGATGTCCCTCGATGCCGGGTGCGTGAGGATCAGCGAACGGTTTCTCCGCCACGATCCGCCGAGCCCGAAAGAGCTGACTCAGGCCCGTCGCTTCGTGGAGCAGGCTATCGACGATGTCAGACGGAAGCTGCCTCCGCTCGAGCCGGGAAGCCTCTTCGTCGGTCTGGCCGGTACCGTTTCCACGCTGGCCTGCCTCCAACAGGGACTGACCGAGTACGACCGGTCGCGCATCCACCACTCGGTGCTCGACCGCGGTGAAGTCGCGCTGTGGCTGGAGGCCCTCTCTGCGGAGTCCGCCACTGCTCGGCTCGATCGCCCCGGCATGGTGCAGGGTCGAGAGGACGTGATCGTCGGTGGCACGCTCATCCTGAGTGTGATCATGGAGCTCTACGGATGCAACCGTTGCCTCGTCTCGGAAGATGACATCCTCGATGGGTTGATCTCGACGCTGAGCGGAAGGTAGGCGCAGCGCAGCCCCACTGCTCCACGGTTCTGTCGCGACGCGTGGGCTAGCGTCCCAACGAGGAGGAAACCATGTCAGGCATCACCCGTCGCGTGTCGAGGCTCTTCGGGGGCGGGCCCAGGCCAAGCAGGGAGACCGATACCGATCCTTCCCACCAGGCCGCAGTCGCGAGGACGACGTCGTCACAGCATGAGAATGCGGCTCTCGGCAGCGGTGATGCGATCCTCGACTCGTACGTACAGGGAGCACCGAGCGGAAAGCAGGCACTCGAGATCTTCGCGGGTGAGTGGAGCTCGAGACTGCCTCCTCCCTACGACGTGATCACCGGATCATCCGAGCTTTTCGAAGACGCCCGCATCAAATGGATGCTCGAGGTGATCGGCGGGATCGAGGGGTACCGTATCCTCGAGCTCGGCCCCTTGGAGGCCGGTCACACGACCATGCTCGAGCGGGCCGGCGCTGGCACGATAACTGCTGTCGAGGGCAACACGCGTGCGTTTCTGAAGTGTCTGATCGTCAAAGAGGTTCTCGGTTTGGAGCGCAGCCACTTCCTGTGCGGAGACATCCACGGGTTCCTGGCCGAGTGCACCGACCGGTTCGATTTGTGCCTTGCCAGCGGAGTCCTTTACCACATGCGGGATCCCGTCGAGGTTCTCAACGCCATGGCCAGGGTCTCCGATCGGCTGGTTTTGTGGACTCACTACTACGATCCTGCTGTTCTCGATCATCCAGAGATCGCCGTTCACTTCGGATCAGCGACCGAACGAGCCATTGGCGATCTCACCTTCACCGAACACAGGTATGAGTACGGCGAAGCGCTGGCATGGAACGGATTCTGTGGCGGAAGCGCCCACTACGCGAACTGGCTCGAGCGCGACACGATTCTCGAGTGCCTGCGCCGGGCGGGTTTCGATTCCATCGAGATCGGTTTCGACGAGGTGATGGCACAACATGGACCAGCGCTCGCCATCGTTGCCCGACGAGGTCGGGTCGTCCACTAGGTCGGGGACGTGTGAGAACGCCGACGATGACGAGCAGTCGGCGTCCTGATCGTGCTCCATACCAACATCACGACCACCCCTGTTGCGAGGATTACCTCCGCCCATGCCTCGGCATCGGGCCAGGCGAGCAGGGTGCCGAAGGAGAGTGGCGGGTGGTTCGCCGGGTAGAGCTGGGCAAAGCGAGCATTCGCAGCATCGCCGTGCGCCGGACAATAGATTCGAATTGCAGGCACGCCCGAGCCCGAATTGGCCACGCTCCCAGCGGGTTCGGTGAACGAAGCGAGGTGCCGAGCCACGGCAAGGCGAACCGGCCGGGCGAACCGGATCGCGACGCTCCCTTCGAGAGGCGGGGTCAACGGGTAGTCCGTCCAGAGACCGGCGGTCTTCCGGGCCGCGGACGGGTCACCGTTCACCGTGATGGTCGCCGGGGGGGGACCGACGGAGCTCAACGCGACGGTGGTCGCCGGGCAGCGAGCCACCGCCTGCACGCCCTTCAATGAGGTCGACCCATCGGCATAGGACTGCTCTATGGCCGGCAGGGTGTCACCGATCACACCCGCGGTGTACGTCGAAGTGACCCATGCTCGATCACCTGAGACCTCCAGGAACGATCCGGTGACGAAGATCGCCAGCAGGGCCACAGAGCCGAGCCTCGACCCGAGCACGATGACGGCACCATACCCGACCATGACGGCGAACAGGGGGAGTAAACAGTCCAGATAGCGTCCCACCACGGTTGCCTGACTGCCGGACTGGTCGAAGCCCACGACGATGAGAAGCGCCAGGCCGAGTGGGATGCTCACGACGATCCACGCGACCGTCTTGAACTCTTCCCACTGGCCTTGAACGGCCGCTCCGACCAATGCGGCCACCGCGGTCAATACGGCGGTCCATTCCCACAGGTGCCGATAGGGATCAGTCAGATGCTGAGGTGCCAAATCCTGCCCGACGAAGAGCGTGCGCACGAAGGTCCCTGCGAGCTCTCGAGCCCCAGCGAGACTGACGGGCGTCGATCCGATTACGGGCTTGACGAGTGCGGCTGCCGCCCGGGCGCCGCTGAGAGCGTGGTACTCGACCTCGTTGAAGAGGAGGAAAGGCAGAACGAGGACGAGGAATGTGCCGCCAGCGGCCGCCACCCAGCAAGCGACCGTCCGGATTCCCGGTCGTCTCCGCACGGCGTAAGCCACGATGGCGATGAGGATGGCAGGCAGCAACGCCGCCAAAGTGGCCTTGGCGAGAAGGGCGACGGCCAGTGAAGCGCCAAAGAGGATGCCGCGACGAGCCCGCAGATCACTGCGGCAAGCCAGGAGCGCCAGTAGACACAAGGCAGCGACGACTATCGTCGAAGAGTCGTTGTCAACATAGGAGTTCTGGACGTTGACGATCTGCAACACGCAGATCACAGCTGGGGCGAGCAGCCAAACCGCCCGGCGATCGGGCAGGAGCGCACGTGCCAGGAGTGCGGTAAGCGGGATCGCCGCGACGGCAAGACACAGACTCGCGAGGCGCAACGCAGAGAAGGCGCCGAGCGTTCCGCCGACCGCTCGGCCGACCCAGTACACAGGCGCCAGCGCGAGATAGTACAAGGGGGATTGAAGGCCCTCGTATTGCTCGTCCACGATGCCCCAGCGCAGGGTCGGTGACGGTGGGAGAGGCATCGTCCGTTCGATCGCAACGGGTGACGCTTTGATCAGGCGAAGGGTGTCTGCTGAATTGAGGCTCTTTCCGGCAACGGGTATCCCGTTCCCCGTAGCGACGGACTGCTCGTACGAGAAGTGCGCGCCTTCGTCGCCATACCAGACAGGGAAGGTCACCACCCAGAAGAGACCTCGCGCGAATGTGAGCGCCATCAGCACTCCGATGCCGGTCAAGAGCAGTCGCCGAGACAGGCCGTAACGGGCACATGTCCGGATCGACGATCGAGGCATGTCGTCGAACGTGGGTCCCTGAGTGTGCCCCGTTGCCGATTCCTCGTGTTGCAAACCGACTTGTCGCGTCGCGAGTTCCACAGGTGTCAGGAAATGTCTTTGCAGGGCAAGACGACGTCCCACCCGGACGGACTGATCCGTAAGGTACCGTTCGCATCCGGATGTGACACGCAGGCGTCAACCGCGTTCGACACCTGCTGGCTCCAAGGCGGACCGGCCGTCCGTAGATTGGCCGGCCGGAAGTCGAGTATCCAGACAGGCAGCAAGAGGAGAAGGCAGGCCAGCACTGGGAGAGATCGGGGCAGTCGCGACCGCGCCATGCGGCGAAGTTGTACGACTTCGGCTATCAAGGCGCTCCACACCAAGAGAACCGGAGTCGCGCTGTAGCGACTACCGATATAGAGTGCCCCGCTCGCAAGATTCGGGCCGGCCCCCCTGACGATGACCGGCACGATGAAGGTGATCACGGCGAAGGTCACGGCAGTCGTCACGAAGAGGATGGTTGCCCTGTCTCGACAGAGTAACGCCAGGCCGATGACCAGGACCAGGAACACATAACCGGTGGCTTGCCATACAACTGGGTGTGAGGCCGTCAGTATGTGATTGCTCAGGTCATTGCCGCTGAGCCATCCCCAGCCGACCCGGATTCCCAGTGCCTGCACCGCTCCGCGTGCGGTGGCGGTTGCGAATGTCGATGCGCTTCCACTGGCGGTGATCGCCCCGATTCCTTGGTATGCCAATCCCAGCGCAAGACCCACGACGGCGGCTTCTTGTCGGATGTCCCTTCGGACGACCAGGATTCTGACCAGAGCCAAGGGTAGAAACAGCGCAACCAAGGGTTCTGTGGCGCTGGCCAGCATGCACACGGTGCCGGCGAGGACAGCGTCCGTCGTGGTGCGCGGGCGGGTTATGAGAGCCCAGAAAGCGGCGAAGAAGAGCCACCATCCAATGTTGACATTGTTGTCGAGAATCTCTCCCGTGGCCAACGGCAGCAAGATGATGATGGCGACAAGCAAGACCCGGCTCCACATCGGCCTCAACGCCCCGCGAGAGGCGTGGTACACGTAGCAGCAGACGAGCGCTACGCATGCGCTACCCGTCACCGCCATGATGGCGGCTGCGTCGCGCATCGGCGCCAAGCGGGTGAATTGAACCAACAGGCGTGGACCGAGCTGGAGATAGCCTGCGTACGGCGTGATGAGGGTGTGGGCGAAATCATGGAGGCGGGACTGCTCGTAGAAGATCGCTCCGTCTTCGGCCCAAACCGTATTCGTCGCCGGAACACCGGACTGTCGCAGGAGCGAAACACCGGTCAAACCGAAGAATGCAAGGGGGTATAGGAGAGCGATGAGCCACGGGGGCGCGTGAGAGCGCTCTGTCTCGGGGAAGAGGGGGGTGAACCATGACGAGCCACCTGAGAATCGCTTCCGAGCGTGACGCGGTCGTCTGGAGCCAGCTGCGAAGGCGTCTCCCGACGCCTTGCTGCTGGAATCAGAGGGTACTGCGGACGTGGCCGTAGCGTGGAGGCCAGGCAAGCTCGGCATGTTCACCCAAAAGGGTCAGATTTGGGTTGTACGCTGGATCGTTCCGAAGGAGATGACCCCAGCGTTCCTTCATATGCTCGACTTCTCGGCGAAAGGCGTCGGCACGGGGTCCGATATGGTCGGGTCCGCGCGAGATCGATTCGTGGTGAATCAGCTCTGCGAACGGTGTCCAGATCACAATCCACCCGGCCTCTCTGGCCCGCAGGCAGAAGTCGATATCGTTGAACGCTATGGCCAGGTCCTCCGCATCGAGACCACCGAGTTCGTCCCAGAGGCTCCGCCGGACGAGCATGCAGGCTGCCGTGACGGCAGAGACCTGACGAGTAAGCGCCAGATCTCCGAAGTATCCGAGATCGAACCGGTCGACTCCCTTGTGCAGATGTCCTGCAACTCCGTGGATACCCAAAGTGACCCCCGCGTGTTGGATGGTCCCATCCGGGTAGTCGAGCTTGGCGCCGACGATGCCGACGTCGGGTCGCTGGATCTGCCCGACCATCTCGTCCAACCATTCGCCGCCCATGACTTCGATGTCGTCGTTGAGCAGTAGGAGCAAGTCTCCCTCAGCCTCCGCGACGGCGGCGTTGTTGAGCGCCGAATAATTGAAGGGGCGTTCATCCCGGATCACCTTGATCGCCCCTTCGTGGGCCCGGAGGTAGTTCAGGGTCGCGGCTCCGCGGCTGCCGTTGTCGACGACGAGGATCTCGTACGGTTCGTAAGCCGTCTGGCGGCGCACGCTGTCCAGGCAGCGTAGGAGGCTCCTGCCGTCGCGAGTCGGAATGATGATCGAAACGAGCGGGTGGGCGTCACTGAGTCTCCAGCGCACGCGGTTGCGGCCTGTAGCCGGGTTCCAGGTGACTTGGCCGTGCCGGTCTGTGCGCTCGAGATGCTCTTCGACTGCACGGACGCCGGCCAGTGCGGCATAGGGCTTGGCGGATCCCGAGGACGCGGTCGATTCAGGGTGTATCCGCCAGTGGTACAAGACATGGGGGACGTGTGAGATGGCAGCGGGAGCAAGACGCTCGGTGATCCTCAGCACGAGATCCCAGTCCTGGCTTCCCTCGAAGCCAGGACGGAATCCGCCAACTTGCTCCACCAGCTCGCGGCGCGCGACGAATAGGTGGCACGGATAATTCTCGCCGAGAAGCATGGTCGGATCAAAATCCGGTTTGAAGAACGGTGACGAGCGGCATCCGTTCACATCCAGCTTGTCTTCGTCGCTGTACAGGTACTGGACGTGGGGCTTCTCCGTAATGGCGAAGGCCATGACGGCAAGAGCATGTTCGGCGAGTTCGTCGTCGTGATCGAGGAGGACGATCCAGGTGCCGGTAGCGATCTCCAGCGCCGAGTCCGAAGCGGCCGCGATGTGTCCGTTCACCGGACGCCGTACGACGTTGATCCGATGATCGGCATGGGCGTACTCGGCAAGCACTGTTCTCACTCGTTCATCGGTCGAACAATCGTCTGCAATGCACAATTGCCAGTTGGGATAGATCTGCCCACAGACGGAGTCGATGGCGGCGCGCAGGTACGGCTCGGGCGTGTTGTAGACGGGAAGCAGAATCGAGAAGGTCGGAGGATCGGAAAGACCTGCGATTCGTTTCCGGAGATGCAGCCGGTCTTCTTCGTTCAGCGTGTCATACGTCGCCGCCCAGAGGGGATAGGAGCCGCCCGTCGCTGTCTCGATGTCGATCGTGTCACTGAGCTGCACCACCTCCAGATCGGAAGCGCGACGCCCTTTGCGGAACCACCCGTATATCTGACGCAAGCCACGTGAATAGCGGAAGATCTTGGTCTGGTGGATTCTCTCGACCTCTTGCTTCCAGCCCTGAATCTCGGCTTCTCTCGCGTCGGCAATTGTCGACAACAGCGTTTGATTGCGTGACTGCTCGTCGATCAGGTCAGCCGCTGCTGCAGCCTCGGCAGCCCGCCTGGATTCAAGGCGGTGCAGGGCTTGCTGTGCGGCACGCGCGTCTTCTCGGGCCGAAGAGACTTGTCGACGAAAGGAGGTGCCATCGCTCCAGAGTCGCCGTTCATACCCGTCGATCATGGCCTCGACGTTCAAAGAACCCCGCCGGAACAGCACGGCGTGGGGTGCAACATCAGATGCGTCATAGGCAAGATCGCGATGGAACCCCTGGTCACGGAACTTCCGAACCCATTCTTCGATGGGGTGAACATTGATGTGACTGAGCTCTTCGAAGTCCTCGGGTGACGACGAGAACAGGACGGCATCGGTGTGGCGGCAGAGGTTGGCAATCGCCGCGTCGGCCAGGGTAGGCGGCAGATGTTCGACCACTTCGAGACAAGTGATGAGATCGTATTGGCCATCGATCTCATCGGTGATGGATTTCACCGAGACGTATGGAGCGAGTTCGGGAGGCGCTTGGCTGATCGCATAGTGCGAGATGTCGAAGCCTGAGGCGTCTATTCCTCGTCCACGAAGGGCCTCTATCAGGAAGCCGATGGCGCATCCCGCGTCGAGCACGGTGTGGGGTTTGAGGGTCGTGGCAATCTTCTCCGCGACGGCCCGGAAGAAGGTCTCCCATTCCTCGATGCCCCGGCGATAGGCCAAATCTCCGCAATGGTTGTCGTAATAGTCCTCGTCGTAGAAGCCCTCGAGGATGGAGACCAGGTGATCACTCTTGGACGGGTTGGAAGCATCCTTGGCCCCGCTGAGTTGATCGAGGTAGGTCGACAGCACCCTGGTGCTGGGCGCAAGCTCGATATCGACCGTCCCGGCGTCCTCGAGGTGACGAACAGAGTGGAGTGCGTCGGGAGCAGGGGGTGGAAGCTCGAGGAACCGTGCCAGCTCCAGAGCCAGCTTCTTCGGCTCGTCGAGGGCGCTTGTGCTCGTGAGTATGGACCGGTGGCGATCACATGCGGAGAGTGCCGCACGTTGGAGATCGGCCCAGAGGTGCTCCGCTCGTGCGAGCGAGGTCTCGAACGTTGTCGCAAGAGCGGCGATCGAGGATCCAGGGGGCCCAACAGCATGGAGAAGTACCACTTCACCGTCGGAGACGTCAGCCCAGAAATCGGCTACGAAGGCAGTCAGCGGGTGCCACCAGACCCACGGTTGCGCGCCCGGTTCCAACGAGGCGACCGATCGATGCAGAGCTCCCTGCGCTTCGTCACGCAGCGGTTCGAGTCTGGACTTCAGCTCGGATGGCGGGAGCAGCGCGGGCGCGATAGGCGTGCCCCCCGCTTCTCGCAACAGCCGTTCATTGGCTGCGCTCAGCTCGTCTGCCGCCCACGGTCCTATCGGCCGCGCCAGGTGGCTCTTCGTCACGAATCTCTCGAGGGTGTCGCCGGCCCCTGGGGCACCGACGATCAGGATTCCCGCTGGCGTACCGCGAGGACCGGTGTTGGGAGTAGCCACCGATTGCTCAGATCGTGCCGTCGGCAACCGCCCGTTCGATCCAGGGGATCACCTCGTCGAGCATGGTTTCGAGGCTCGTCGTCGCCTCGAAACCGAGGATCGTCTTCGCCTTCTCCGTGGCCGGGACGCGCTTGGCCACGTCGTGCTCGAAGGGGGTGTCCGAGACATAGCGGAATGGTGTCTCCTCGCCCCGGATCTTGTGCCAGATCATCTCGGCCAACTCCAAGACATTGGTCGACTGCGCTGTCGAGAGGTTGAAGTCCTCGTTCAGGGCTGCAGGATGCTCCATCGCCGTGACGATGCCCTCGGCGAGGTCACCGCCATAGGTGTAGTGGCGAATCTGCGTTCCGTCACCGAGGATGTGCAGGGGGTCCTGGCCCTTGACCACCTTCTGGACAAGATCCGGCACCACGTGGCTCATGGCGAGCTTGACGTTTCCTGACATCACGTCGACGTCGCCGAGAGCCCGTCGTTCGCCGATGCCCACGCAGTTGAACGGCCGGACGATCGTGTAGGGCAGCCCGTACTGATCGGAGGCCGCCCGTGCAAAGTACTCGACAGCCAGCTTCTGAAAACCGTACGACGACAATGGAGGTGGGACCTCTCGCTCCTGACCTTCGAAAGATGGCCACGAGGGCGTCGACTCGAAGACCATGGAGGAGGACAGGTACGTCACCTTCTGCAGCTTTCCGGCATCGTGTGCGGCGATCGCTGCGTCGCAGGAGGCGGCGATGATGCGCTCGTTCGTCGCCAGCAGATCGTACGCATACGTGTGGAAGTACGAGATCCCACCGATCATGGCCGCCCCGGCGATGAAGTGATCGCAATCGGCGAGGAGGTCTCTCATGAGGCCGATCTCCTGGCAGTCGCCCTCGACGAAGGTGTACGAAGGGTGGTCGTCGTAGGACTTGGCGACCCTGCCGTACTTGGAGAGGTTGTCGATCCCGACCACAGAATGACCGCGCCGGAGCAATTCCTCGACGACATAGCCTCCTATGAAGCCGGCCGAGCCACTTATCAGGACCTTTGCCATTGAGATGTTGCCTTCCGTGTCGGTGTGGGCCGGTTCTGCCCACCGGGCGGTTTACGCCGAGGGCACCGCCGGCGCAGCGTTTGCGGGTGCTCCCGGTGGGGGCAGCCGGCGCCCGAAGGCATAGAAGTACCACCGAAGGTACTTGGAGATCCAACTCCGCAGTTTGAAGTTGGAGGACCCGACCACGCGGTCGAGCCAGATGGTCGGAATCTCGGCGACCGGCAACCGGCAACGGCGCGCCTTGGCGACGAGCTCGATGCCCACTTCGAATCCTGCCTCGGACTCGATGCCGACCGACCGCACGAAGTCGGTCGAGTAGGCCTTGAAGGAGTTCGTCGCGTCATGGGTGCCCACCCGGGCCAGGTGGTACAGGCTGATGCCGGCACCTCTCGACAGGGTTCCCTTCAGGAGGGGCCCACCGATCTGGCTCCCTCCGCGCATGTAGCGTGAGGCCGCCGCCACCACGACGCCCCGTTCCACGAGACGCACCAAGGAGTCGATCTGCATCGGATCGTCGCATCCGTCGGCCATGGTCACAACGGTGACGTCCGCCGTGGCATGGTCGAAGCCACAGCGGATGGCCCAGGACGGTCCTCTTCCGTAGGTGTTGAGCACGGGAACGACCCGTGGATCCGCCCTCTGGTACTTCTCGACCCACGGGGCCGTCGTGTCGTCGGGCGAGTCGAAGACGACCAGGACTTCGCATGGGAGGGTGATCGAATCGAGAAGCCGATCGAGGCATGCGACGATCGCCTCCCCTTCGTTGTATGCGGTGACCACGACGGACACCCGGGGTCTCACAGGAGGGTCCCCTCTCCTCGGATTCCCCAGATGTCCACGACGGGGAGTTCGGTCTTCAAGTCGTCGTAGCACTTGTGCGGTGCCGCCAGGATCAAGATGTCCGACGCCTCGAGCACCTCGTCGAGAGACGCCAGCGTCTCGTCACTGCGGACGTAGGGATCGTGGCAGAGGACATCGGCGGCCTTGAAGCGCAGGATGCGCCTGAGCTTGTAGCTGAGGCTCGACCTGATGTCGTCCGACTCGCTCTTGAAGGCCATCCCCAGGATGCCAACCGTCATTTCGGCCAATGGATGGCGCATCTCGAGACGCGAGACGACGTAGAGGGGCAGGCCTTCGTTGACGAGCATTGCGGCATGCCCGAGGACGAAGTTGTTGTTGTTGAAGGCTGCCAATTGCATGGTGTCCTTCAGCAGGCATGGGCCGGCCGCAAAACCCGCACCGGGCAGGTCCGCTGCCCGCGGGTAGTCGAGCCTCAGACCCTGCCGGATACGCTCGTAGTCGAGGCCGAAATCAGTGGCCATCATGAACAGCTGGTTCGCCGTTGCGAACTTTATGTAGCGCCATGTGTTGGTGAAGAGCTTCGCCAGCTCTGCTTCTTCTGGAGCCATCCGCACCATCTGGGAGGCCAGGTTGCTGAAGAGCTTCGCCGAGCGATCGAGCACGGCCTCGGTGCGGCCCGAGACGATCTGGGGCAGCTCGTAGAGCTCGATCATCGCCTTACCTTCGGCGATGCGCTCGGGACAGAAGGACACCTCGAGCTGTTTGCCGCTGCGAGCCACTGTCTCTTCCACGAGGGACGTCGTCCCCGGGTACAAGGTGGACCGGAGAACGAGCAACTGGCCGTCCACCAGGTAGGGGAGCAGCTCGGCAATCGCCGAGGAGACAGCGTTCGGGTCCGGGTTGAGATGCTCGTCCACGGGGGTGCCGATCACGATGACCACGTTCTCGGCGGACGAGACCACAGTGGGGTCCGCTGTCGCCGTGAGGCGGGTGGGGAGCACTCGTTCGAGGACCTCTTGCGTCCCGGCCTCCTCGAAGGGCATTCGCCCCGAAGCCACCTCGTCGACCGCCGATCGGTTCACGTCGTAGAGCGCCACCTGGAGGCCGCGATCAGCGAACGCCAAGCCGAGTGGCAGCCCGACATGACCACATCCCCCGACGACGACGACGTCGCGGTCAAAGCTCATACGACCTCCTTCGAGAGGCGGCGAACATGTGTAGGGACTCGGGACCGGACGAGAATCGGCGAATTGTAGATCACCGTCGGCCCTGCTCGGTGAGCCGAAGAGGAAAGGCGGACAGCCCGTGGCTCAACGGGACTCGTCTTGGCGTTGGTACGGCGTCCAGCCGGAAGCGAAGGGCAGCAACTGGGGTGTGACATGGGAATTACGGGGTCGTGCCCACAACCGCTGCTCGAAGGCGTTCGACGAAGCTCGAAGGGTCCCCGTATGTCCCGTCCGCATAGAGTTGCCCTCGGCGCGACACGGAGGACCGGGCGTCGCGGTCGGCGAGCGACTCGGCCCCCTCCAGGAGCTCCTCGGGGTCGCGGAACGTGATCCCTCCGCCACGGGAGGCATGGAGCGTCGCCGGACCCGACCCGTGCGGAACGATGATCGGCGTCCCGAAGCGCAGGGCTTCGACGCACTCCCGGGCGACATGGCGACCCGGAGCCAGGTCGATGCACGCATTGGCGTGGGCGATGAGCCGCCACAGATCCATGCGGCTGTCCACCGGGACCGATCCACGAAGTGCACGCCCCCTCCAGGCAGAGGCCACACCATCTTCGATCACGATCACGTCGGCGTCGTGGCACGCGGCGACGAGCCAGGCCGCCTCGGTCGGGGGAGCATCGTGATCGCCACTACGCCCGGACAAGACGAGCAGATAGCCGGTGAAGCCGAATCCGTTGTGACGATGCTGTTCCGCTCCGCGATTGATCGGAACGTAGAGGCTCACCGAGGGACCTGCCGTCTCGTCAGGCACGACGGAGAGTCGCCGCCAGGACGGATCGAGTCCCGGGGGCAGAGCCGAGAGGGAGAACACGGCCCGCGGCGCTCGCTTCGAGAGGAGTGCGGACACCTCGGGTGTCATGGTGTCGACGATGACCATCACGTCGGGGGAGAGACGGCGCAGCCAATCGGACCCGTCCCCTCGCTCCGCTCCGTGCAGGTCGAACGCCCCATCGGGCTCGGACGAGCTGAGACCGGGCACGTGGATCGAGACCGTTGCCCACCGGGACGCGGCCGCTGCAATGGATCGGGTGACGTACGCCAACTCCGAGTACGGCTCTCGCCAAAGGTTTGCGATGACGCTGATTCGCTGCCTATCCACCGTGCGGGTTCTCCGCCGGTACGGCTGCGCGGAGATGCCCGACCTCGGCTCGGAGTCGCGCCAGCTCGGAGCCGTACGACTCTGCGACCTCGGCCAGCAAGGTCTCTTGCCGCTCGAGACGGTCAGCGATCGAATCGCATCGCTCGATGAGCACGTCGGTCGCTCCGGCCACGGCGAACATGAATCGCCGGTCGGCACGCCCCGAGATCCGTCCCGCCCAACGCCGGAATCTCGCGCGGACGGGCACGCCGCGACGCGGCGCCTGTTGCGCGGCAGATTCCGCTCGGAACGACCGGACGACCTCCGAATCCGACAATCGGTCGATCCCGGGCGGCGCATCGGCTGGGCGGCTGATCATGTGCGGAGGTTCCGGGGTCGGAACGGGTTCAACGTCTCCGGCTACCGGGCGACCAGAGTCGAATACCATTGGTTCCACCTGTCCCTCTCGGCAGAGCTCGCCAACTCGCACCCGACGCTCGAGCGGCTCAGGTGCGGGTTGAGGTACGGATCTCCGCGTGCAATGTACTCCTTCCACCTGTCGATGAAATTGATGATGTCGTCGACTCCGCCCGCAGTGCCGCGGCTGGGTGACTCGTGGTGGATGAGCTCGGCGGCCGGCTCGTAGATCGTGCGGAGTCCCAGGGCACCGGCTCGCAGGCAGTAGTCGATGTCGTTGAGGTCCACGCCGAGCGTCTCGTCGAAGCCACCCAGGCGGTCGAAGACATCCCGACGGCTCGCCAGGCACGCCCCGGTCACGGCGGCGCACTCGCGCCTGGCGAGTGCCATGTTGAGGTAACCCGGCTCTCCGGGAGCGAGCCCGAGAAGCGGATGGCCGGCCGCACCGATCAGCCCGACGACCACTCCGCAGTGCTGGAGACGTCCGTCCGGATAGAGCAGGCGAGCGCCGACGGCGCCGACGTCGGGACGGAGCGCATTCCGGATCAGGGCCTCCAGCCATCCGTCTCGGCGAGCCTCTATGTCGTTGTTGAGGAAGATCAGGACTTCACCAACGGCGACGCCGGCCGCAGCATTGTTGAGCTCCGCCCAGTTGAAGGGTCTCGGATCGGAGATGATGCGCACGTCCGGACGGGTCTGGAGCCGATCGAGGAGCGTCAGGACTTCGAGGTCTGTCGAACCGTTGTCGATGAGGAGCAGCTCGACGTCATGGCCCTTGGTCGTCGTGGTCACGGAATCGACGCAGGTGCGGAGGAACCCAGGTTCGTCACGGAAGGGCACCAGGATGCTGACGGGCACCGAGGCGGGTGGACCCTCGACCGGCAGGATGCGACTGATGGTGACGGGGACCGCGTCGGCATCGGTCCCTCCGGTGTCGGTGCGATGGCAGAGGACCTCGGAGATGTGGACGACGGAGGCGGCGGTCGTCTCGGTCGCAGCGAGGGCGCACTCGTGTTCCATGGAGGGCGAATCATGCGCGACCGAGTCGGGGAGGGTGGCCGCGACCTTGGAGCCGAAGGCGATCGGGCGACCCATGTAGGCGGAGGAGCGGAGAAAGTCCGGTGAGAAGTCGGGCTTCAAGCGGGGCCTGCGGTAGACGCCGGCACCGGTCAGCTCGTCCTCGTCGGCATAGACCACGCTCTGCGGCATGGCGGCAGCCCCCAGCAGCGCGACGGTGTCGGGGGCCCAGCTGTCGCCTGGGAAGACGAGTGCCACGCCGGCGCCGCCCAGCCCCTCGGAGGCGTGCCGTACCAGGTCGACCATAGGTGTCCCCGGTCTCGTGCCCACCGTACGGACCCTCCGCCGCGTGCCGCGCCGCAGGCAAGCGCCGACGATGTTCTCGACGTCACCCGGTACCGGAGTGGCGATGGTCAGTCGCCAGCGACGGCTGGACTGCTGCTCCAGGCTTCGCAGGGTGGTCCCGAGCAAGTCGGCCGAGGGGGCGACGGCGACCATGAGGAGCGCCAGCGCGGGATGGAGCGTCTTTGTGCGCCGGCTGCGCTCGTTCTCGCGGAGACGGACCCACTCAGAGTACTCTCCCCGATCGTGGGCGACGTCTGGGGGTAGCGGCGGGAGCTCCCGGGGGGCGAAGAGCACCCGTTCCACAGCGGGCAATCTACCGAAGCCGGCGCCAGGGGCCCGCGTCGCGTCCGGGCGCGTTGGCGCAGGTGAGCGAGGACCTGCCACGATGCGCCCGTGCGGATCTCCGACCGGTTGCTGATGGGTCCGGGGCCCTCGAACCCCTACCCCGAGGTGACAATGGCCCTGGGCCGGCCCATCCTCGGTCACCTCGATCCTCGGTTCCTCGAGCTCCTCGACGAGACCAACGACCGGTTGCGTCAGCTGTTCGGGACCTCCAACCGTCTCACACTGCCGGTCAGCGGCACGGGCTCGGCCGGAATGGAGGCCTCGTTCGTGAACTTCGTCAGACCCGGCGACACGGTGGTGGTCGGCGTGAACGGCCTCTTCGGTGAGCGCATGTGCGACGTGGCGGTTCGGCACGGTGCCAAGGTGGTCCGGGTCGACGCCGAGTGGGGGAAGCCGATCGAGCCGGCTCGGCTGCTGGAGGCGCACCCCCACCCGGCACTGATCGCCGTCGTCCACGCCGAGACCTCGACCGGGGTGCGCAACGAGATAGCTCCCCTCGGCGAAGGCAAGGCAGACGCGCTGCTCCTGGTCGACATGGTGACGTCCCTGGGCGGGATCGACGTCGCGGTCGATCGGTGGTCCGTCGACATCGCCTACAGCGGCACGCAGAAGTGCCTGGGCGTGCCCCCTGGCCTCGCACCGCTGACCGTGTCGGCGCGGGCCCTCGGCCGCCGCGTCGAGCGCCCGTCGAGCTGGTATCTGGACCTCGGTCTTCTCGCGGGGTACGTCAACGACACCGCGGGTCGGGGGAGGGTGTACCACCACACCGCACCGGTGGCGATGGTGGCCGCGCTCCACGCCGGCCTCGGTGCACTGATCGAAGAAGGTCTCGATCAGGCGCGGGCGCGACATGCTTCGTGCGGCACGCTGCTCCAGGAAGGACTGGCGGAGCTGGGTCTGGAACTGCTGGTGTCGGCCGAGCAGCACCGCCTTCCGCAGCTCACGACCGTGCTCGTCCCCGCTGGCGTCGACGACGCCGCGGTCCGACGGGAACTGCTGAGCACGTACGACATCGAGATCGGCGCCGGTGCGGGCCGGCTGGCGGGCAAGGTGTGGCGCATCGGCTGCATGGGGCATACCGCGAGGCGGCGTAACGTGCTGGCACTGCTCGCCGCGTTGGGGGAGGTGCTCGGGCGGTGAGTGCGGCCCGTGCCGTTCGCCACGCTCCCCTGGAGCTGCACGGACGTCGGGTCCTGCTTCGCTCCCTCACCGAGGAGGACTTTCCGGCCTGGCATGAGGTGCGTACACGTTGCGCGGACTGGTTGCTGCGGTGGGAGCCCCGACCGAAGGGCGCGCCGGTGCCGTCGGAGGACCGGCCGAGCTTCGCGGCGCGCTGCGGGATCCGGGAGCGGGAGCGGCATCTCGGCACGGGGTACGGCTTCGGCATCTTCGTCGGCGAGAGGTTCGCCGGGGAGGTCACGCTCTCGTCCATCCAGAGAGGCCCGTTCCAGAGCGCCTTCATCGGCTACTGGATCGACGAAGCACTGGCGGGCCGGGGTTTGGTTCCCGAGGCCGTCGTCGTGACGCTGCGCTTCGCTTTCGAGGCGATTTCGCTGCATCGAGTGGAGATCTCGATCATCCCACGCAACACGGCCAGTCGGCGCGTGGTCGAGAAGCTCGGGATCCGTGAGGAGGGCGTTGCGCAGCGTTTCCTCGAGATCGACGGGGTATGGGAGGACCACGTCCGCTACGCCATTACCGCCGAGGAGTGGTTGCGACGCGAGCGCGAGCTCGCCGGGGCATGGCTCGACCGCTGAGGCCCGAGCGTGGCACCGGTCATCCGTCGGCGTTCCCGATCACAGACGGCGAGTGGCGGAAGAACTGCTCGACGTCGTGCTCATAGCGGTACGACACCGGTTCGCGCCCTGACTGGCGGCGGAGCCGCTGAGCCCTGATGAAGGTCTGCACGGCGCCGGCGCTCGACGAGTTGTAGGTGAACCCCGTCGCGGCCAGACGCCGCGTGTCGACGCCGCGCCCGTAGCGCAGCAGATCACGGAGCTCTTCGGGCAGATCGAAGAGCCTCCCCAGGGGACGGATCTTCAGTGGGCTGTACGGGCAGAGCGGCACGAGGTGTGTCCCGCAGATGGCCGCCACCTCGCTCCAGGGGAGCCGCCCGGCACCGGCGACGTTGTAGAGACCGGGGATGCCTCCCTTGGTGACGTGCACGAGAGCCCGGATGACGTCGTCCTCCTCGACGAATTGCAGGAGCGGGTCGTATCCGAAGATGGCCGGGCATAGCGGCCGAGACAGGTTGCGGCTCAGGGGCGTCGTCAGATGGGTGCCGAGCACATTGGCGAAGCGCAGGACCGTGACCTTCGTCCCCGGGTTGTCCTCCGAGAAGTCGCGTACGAGTCCCTCCGCCTCGATCAGGGCACGTTCCACGCTGTTTCTCACCGGGCTCGTTCGCTTCGTGGCCTCCTCGAAGGTGTACGGATCGCTCGCGGCCGAGCCGTAGACCAGGGTCGAGGACTTGACCACGATGTGACGCACGGGTGATCCGGCCGATCCGGCTGCCGCCAGGAGGTTCATCGTTCCGATGACGTTGATCTCGTGCATCACCCGACGCGGGACGGCCGTCGAGTTCGTGATCAAGAAGGTGTGGAGGATCGTGTCGACGCGGGTGGCGCGGACGATCCGATGGAGGATCGAGTAGTTGGAGTCGGTGCGGACGAACTCGGCGCGTTCGAAGGGCACCAACGGTGCCCCGGTGCCCAATCCGAGAATGACGTCCATGGCGGGGTCGGTCTCGAGGGCCTGGATCATCCGGCCACCCCAGAACGTGTCCGCGCCCGTCACCAGCACGCGCCGGCTCACGGCTGCCTCGTCCCGCCGCGATACCGTTTCATCCGAACCAGATGCTGCGTCGTTCCCGCAACAGCCCGTAGACCGCTTCTTGGAGCTGCGCGCGGATCTGCTCCGACTCCTCCATGATGCGGCTCTTCGAGTAGCGCTCCCGGTCCGGCGGCACGTCGAAATGGACGGGGTCGAGCACGCGGAGCTTGAACTTCGACGGGAAGGGCGTGACGATGCCCACAGGGCCGAAGAGGAAGAGGTTCGCGGTGATGGGCACGTAGGGAAGGCCGAGTGCCCGGGCCACGGAGGGCAGTCTGAAGAGGATGGGCATCGCCTCCTCCGATCCGACCACGGCGATGGGAATCACCGGGACCCCGGCGCGCATGGCGATCTCGACGAACCCACCACGCCCGAAGCGGCGGAGCTGGTACCGGTCTGTATACGACTTCGACGGTCCCTTGGTTCCCTCCGGAAACACGAGAACCAGTTGCTGTTGGTCTTTCAAGAGCCGGTACGCGTTGCCCGGTCGGGCCGAGACGCCCCCGGCGCGGGCCCACAGCGTCCCGAGGACCGGCACCGTGCGGAAGAAATAGTCGGCCAGGCCGTAGACCGGACGCGCCAGCTCCTTCTCGATGCCGTGCATGATGACCGGCGCATCGGAGGGGATGGCTCCGGCGTGGTTGGCGATGAGCAGCGCGCCGCCACGCGCCGGGATCTTCTCCAGTCCTTCCCATTCGGTCCGGAACCACCTGGAGTACACCGGCTCGTAGAGCGTCCGAGCGAGGGCTCGTGTCCGTTCTGAGCGTCCCCATTCGTCCACGTCGGACAGGCGCGGGTCCTCCTGCTCGCTTTCGTCGGGCACGCGGATCGGCACGATGGCTGTCGACCGGTTCTGCTCGTCGGTCACCCGCCGACCGTTGGCCATCGGGACATGGTACCGACCGACGTCGGGCCGGAGCCCGGGCTGACCGCACCCCGGGCCCGGGGTCGCCCGGGTGGCTCAGGGTCGGGCCGCCCCGATCAGCCCGGCCGTGAAGATGGGGGAGTACGAGACGGTGGATCCCGTGAAGGGGGCCTGGATCACCGTGTCGGTGCCGTAGGGACCCGAGCCGGTGTACATCACCACATGGTCGACCTGGTTGTCGCCGTCGAGGTTGTAATAGTAGAGGAGGTCGCCGGGCTGCAGGGCGTTCAGGGACACGTGTGGCAAGGCCGGCCATTGCGTTTCGGTCGTCCGCGGGATGGCGACGCCGGCTCGGGCCCAGGCCCATTGCACGAGGCCGGAGCAGTCGAAGCCGACGCCAGGCGCCTCCCCTCCGAAGACGTAGGGGATCCCGAGCTGGGAGACAGCGGCCTGGACCGCTGCCATTCCCCCCCCACTGCCCGAGCTCGAACCACCGACCGGACCGACCGGAGCGACCGGGCCGCCGGCGCTGCCCCCGCCGCTCGCCTGGTTGGCGGCGTTGGTGGCAGCGGCACCACTGGCCGCCCCACCGACGGCGCCGGCCACCGTTGCCGCCGCGGCAGCCGCGGCGGCGGCTTGCTGTTGCGCGGCGGCACTGGCGGCCTTGGCTGCCGCTGCTGCCTCCTGTTGTGCCTCGGCGATGGCGGCTTGCGCCACCTCTTGTGCCAGTTGTCCCTGCACCTGGCTCAGCGTTGCCCTCGTCGCTGCCGCCTCGTTGATGTTCGCCTGGGCGAGGGACTTCGCCTGCGCTGCCACCGTCTGGGCCTGCGCGACAGCAGTCTGCTGTTGCGCCTCTTGGCTCTGCAGCCGCGCTTCGGATCGCTGCAGTGAGCGCTCGTCCTCCGTGAGGTTGCCGACGACAGTGCTCGTGTACTGGTTGCGGACCGGAGTCAGCGTTGCCGATGTGGTGAAGTACGACGTGAAGCCGGTCGTCTCCGGCGTGCCATAGACGTAGGCGGCCACCGCGTCACTGGCAACGAGTCTCTTGTCGGCCGCGACGGACGCCTTCGTCTGCACGAGGTCGGCTTGGATGGCCTGGACCTGGTTCTGGGCGTCCTGCAGGTTCTGCTCAGCGGTGTTGTACTTGTCGTCGAGGATCGACGTCTGCTGCTCTTCTTGCGCCAGGGTGCTCTCGATCTGTGCCACCTGTGACTGGCTGGCGTTGATCTGGGACTGGTTCGGTGCGGGCCCGGGCAGCGTCGTCGGTGTTGGCGAAGGTGCTCCGCCGGCGGCTGTCGCCCACGTGCAGACAGACGCGCCGAAGAGCGCGGCGACGAACGCGATCCGAAACGGATGGGCCCCCCTGCGGACAGTGCCCCGACAATTCACTGCACCCACGATGACAAAGCGTAACGGCTGCCCGGTGGCAACTTTGGCATCCGCTCGTTTCGTTCGGGTTGCAGGCGCCGATTCGTGGCCGTGGACCGGAGGTCACCATTGACCGAACGAGGCGGCATCCCTAGGGTGCTCGTTCGTGGAAGCGGTCGTCTCGGTCGCGCAGGGAAGGCTCAGAGGGGTGCGTCGGGGGGATCATTGGTCCTTCTCGGGGGTTCCCTACGCCCGGGCGCCCGTCGGGCCGCTGCGCTGGCGCCCGCCCGTGCCGGCCGAACCCTGGAACGGGGTGCGTGACGCGTCCACGTTCGGTCCCATCGCGCCGCAATCCACATCGGTGCCCGGGATCACGAGCCCCTCGGATCCGGGGGCATCGGAACCGCACAGCGAGGACTGCCTGTTCCTGAACGTGTGGGCTCCCGACCTTCCTGGGCCGTCCGGCGGCACGCAGAGCGTGCGGCGCCCGGTTCTCGTCTTCATCCACGGTGGCGGCTTCACCTCCGGAAGCGGTTCGGTCTTCCTCTACCGGGGCGGGAATCTGGTGCGCAACGGTGACGCCGTCGTGGTCACCATCAACTACCGCCTCGGAGCGTTGGGGTTCCTCGGTCATCGAGGGCTCCGTGATCCCGATGGTCTCGTCGGGAATTGGGGGATTCACGATCAGGTGGCCGCGCTCACATGGGTGCGCGACAACATTGCCGCCTTCGGAGGTGACCCGGACAACGTCACCGTCTTCGGCGAGTCGGCCGGTGGGTTCAGCGTGGCCACGCTCCTCGGGACGCCGTCGGCGCGCGGCCTCTTCCGGCGCGCCATCGTCCAGAGCGGTGGGGTGCATGTGCACACCGTCGAGCAGGCGGAGCTGACTGCCGGTCGTTTGGCATCGGTGCTGGGGATCGCTCGCTGCAGCCGGGAGTTGCTCGAGACGGTCCCCGCGTCCGAATTGGTGACGGCGACGGAAGAGATCGGCCGCCTCCGTCCGGATCCCGGTGCGATCCCGCTGCCGTTCCTTCCCGTCGTCGACGGCGTCTTCATACCGGAGCATCCGCTGGCCGCAGTGGCCAACGGGACTGCCGCGGGCATCGACCTCATGATCGGGACCAACCGAGACGAGCTGACGCTCTTCGGATTGGGCAATCCCTCCTTCATGGCCCTCGACGAGGAGGGCATGCGCCGCTTGGTCGCCAACGCCGCTCCGGACATGGACGGCGCTGAAGTGGTCGACGTCTACCGGGATGCCCGTGGCGCCCGGGGCGAGCCCGTGGAGCCGACCGACATCTGGGTGGCCGCCGGGACGGACATCGTCTTTCGATGGCCGAGCCTGCAGCTCGCTGCTGCGCAGGTCGCGAGGGGTGCCCGGGTCCACGCGTACCTCTTCGACTGGGAGTCACCGGCCTTCGGAGGCATTCTCGGCTCCTGCCATGCCTTGGAGCTCCCCTTCGTCTTCGGTGTGGTCGACGTCCCGGTGGTCCAGATGTTCTCCGGGGACGGTCCCGCCGTGCAGGCCCTCTCCGAGCAGATGCAGTCGGCTTGGCTCTCCTTCGCCACGGACGGACGCCCCGGGCACCCGGGAATCGGTGATTGGGATCCGTGGGACCCCGTCCGCCGGGCCACGATGATCTTCGGGGCCGCGACCGGCCTCTCGCACGCGCCGCGGAACGAAGAGCTGGCCGTGTTCGAGCGCCGGCGCCCCCTCTTCCCGGGCGTGCCCGGCTGACGTACGGACCGATCAGCCTGGCGACGATTCCGGATGGCGGCGGGTGAGGCGCAGCGGGAGGTGTCGGATGCCCGTATGGCGGTTGCTGCGCGTCCACTCCGGGGAACCAGCGAGGCTGAACGAAGAGCACGCCTCGAGCAGCTCCTCGAGCGCCACGCGGATCTCGAGTCGGGCCAGGTGCGCGCCCAGGCAGAAGTGGACGCCGTGCCCGAAGGCGAGGTGCGGATTCGGGTCGCGGCGCACGTCGAACGCATCGGGGTCGGGGAACCGCCTCCGGTCACGATTGGCCGATCCTTCCCACACAACCACCTTCTGCCCCGGGAGGATCGTCTGGCCGCCGAGTTCGCAACGCCTGGTCGCCGTGCGGCGCTTTGACGGTGACGGGGTGGTCCAGCGCAGGACCTCTTCGATCGTGGTGTCCATGCTGGAGCGACCGGCGCGCACGTGGCTGAGCTGATCGGGAAACTCAGCGAAGGCGACCACGGCGCCCGCGATCGCATTGCGCGTCGTCTCCGCACCGGCCGAGAACAGCAGTGAGAAGAACGCCGAGAGCTCCTCGTCGGTCAATCGCGGCGGGTCCTCGTCGGGGAGTTCGGCATTGATGACGGTCGAGAGCATGTCCGAGGCCGGTCGCCGGCGCCTCTCCTCGATCAGCGCAGTCCCGTACTCCGCCAGCCCGACGACCGCGGCCTCGCGTTCGGGGCTCATGGAGAGGAAGTCGGACTCGTCGGGGATGTCGAAGATGTGCTCGACGGCGTGAAAGAGGAAGTGCCGGTCGGATTCGGGTACGCCGAGCAGGAGGCAGATGGCCTGCATCGGCAGTTCGGCGGCAACATCCACCAGGAAGTCGCACTCGTCGTCGACGCTCGCCAGCAGAAGGTCCATCCGCCGCCGCAGTTCCCCCTCCAGATCGCGGACGGCAGCCGGCGTGAGCCCCTTCGTCACGAGCCGCCGGATGCGGGCATGACGGGGATCGTCCATCATGTTGAGGACCACACCGGCCACCGGGAGATCCTGGATGATCGTTCCGCCATAGGGCCGGTCGCCGCCGGTCTCGGACGAGTAAGCCGCCGGGTCCCGCAGCACGGCGAACACCTCGTCGTAGGTGGCCACCGACCAGAAGCCCTCGCCGTCGGGGGTGTGCGCGGTGGGTTCGTGCCACCAGACCGGTGCCGTCTCCCGGTGCAGTCGGAAGATGCTGTGGGGGAAGCCTCCGGAGAAGGTGTCGAGGTCGGTGAGGTCGACCTGGGAGAGGTCGGCGGGCTCCCCGACGCCTGGCACGAGGCCATCCTCCCCGGGGTGCCGGGCGCGGTCAAGAATGACCGAGTGCGGTCGGGAAGGATCGTCTCGGGGGCGTAGCCCAATTGGCAGAGGCAGGGCGCTTAAACCGTCCCCAGTGAGGGTTCGAGTCCCTCCGCCCCCACGAACGAGAGTCGACGGACGAATCTGACAGCGCCAGCGGAGCTCGCGTGCGTCCGCGAGATCCACGTCGGCGTCGATGACACGTGTCTCGGGATGCCGTCAGCGCAAGCCGATCTGCCCGTCCGCTCCGGCCGTCACCCCCGGCACCATTCCCTGACGGTCGGCGATGTAGGGCATGCCGGCCGCGGTGAATGCGATGCGCGCCGCCGCCAGCCTCGGGAATGCAAAGGGGTGGTAGATCGCTTCGGGGGTGTAGAGCAGCCACGTGATCCCGTTCTGGACGTAGACGGTCTCCTCGCCGGGTCCGGCACCTTGGACGTTGGATCCGAGCCACGGCCCGTGGTACGGCGAGGTGCACGGTCCGCCCGGTCCTTTGCACAGGGCGAGGCCGATTCCGTTGACCTCCGCCGTGGAGGCATTGCCCGAGAAGAAGAGGAGATACCGGTGGCCGGCGTGGACCATGTCGGGAGCCTCGATGAGGTTGCCCTCCCACGGGAGGTTGTTGTCGAGGAGCACCGCGGCCGAGCCGATCAGGGTCTGCCCGTTGGACGCCAGGCGCTGGGCGTAGATGTGGGTGGTGAGCGGCTGGGGGTCGACCGCGTTGCCGTCGTTCTTCCAGTACAGCCATTCTTGGCCGTTGGGGGCGATGAAGCTCCGGGGATCGATGTCGCCGTGCCCGGCGGACTGGCAGATGGCCGGGGTGGGGGAACGCGAGAGGAACGGTCCGGCGGGCGACGGCGAGGTCGCAACACCGATGCACTGCGCCGGCGCGCCGGTCGAGAGTATGAAGTCCCGGTCCTGGCCCGAGTACCACATCACGTAGGTCGCTCCGACCTTGCGGACGTCGGGCGACCACAGACCGGTGTCGGGCTCGACCCACGAGGGCACGTGCGGCATGGCGTCTCTCAGGGAGTGGAACTTGCCCATGACGACGAAGGAGCGCTCGGGGACGTGCAGCTTGCCGACGCCGGGGAGGCCACTCGAGTACATGTAGTCCACCCTCGACGAGGACAGGACGAACGGGTCCGAGATCAAGCCCTTGGTGGGCGCGAACGTCTGGGCGATCGACATGTTGTCGGCCGGCAGGGGGTCGACCGTCACCGTGATGGGGGCGCCCGGGAGGGGGATGGACAAGATGGTCGTAACGGCGACGGTGACGGCGAGCAGGATGATGACCAGTGACACGGCGAGCCACAACGGCCAACTTCGGATGCGGCGTGCCCACGAGGGGGCACTCGGCCGTGTGGTCCGGGCGCCGGAGAGGATCTGCGGTTCGTAGGCGATGTTCACGGAGAACCCGGATGGCCGCGAGTCAGATTGGTCCGGAAGATGGAATCACCAGTTGGCATGGTGTCAGGACCGTTCTCGGTCAAGTAGAGCCGACCGGACGGAACACCGCACAACGGACGCACAAAAGCTGGTGGGCCGCGAAGAGGCGTTTCCGTGTGATGCATGACGGAGCGGCCGAGGCCGACCGTTCTCCGGCATGGCGCGAGACGGTGTCGAAGTCGCGGTGCTCGGGCCGGTGGAAGTGCGAGGCGCGGCATCACCGTTCCGCCGGGCGGCCTCCCTGGACCTCGTCGTCTACCTGGCACTCCATCGTCGCAGTGTGAGCCACGCAGAGTGGGCGCTCGCGCTGTGGCCTGAGCGCACCGTGTCGGCGTCGACCCTGTACTCGACGGCCTCGGACCTCCGACGCGCGCTCGGTTCGGGTTCCGACGGGGTGCCGCACCTCAACCGGGGTGGCGCGCTGCGCCTGCGGGCCACCGTGCGGACCGATGTCGAGCTCCTCGGCCGGCTGGCCCGTTCCGCTGACCCCGAGGAGGCGATCCGCGCCCTCGCCCTCGTGCGAGGCCCGGTGCTGACGGGGCTCCGCCGCGCCGACTGGGCGGTGTTCGACGGGACGAAGGCGGGGCTCCAGTCGGAGGTGGTCCGAGCGGCGGCGGGCGTGGCGGACGTGTTGCTGCGACACGGACGGCCGGACGACGCCGAGTGCGCCGTGCGCCGCGCACTGGTGGTCAGCCCCTACGACGAGCGGCTCTACCGCGCCCTGTTGCGCGCCACGGCGGCGCAGGGGAGCCGCGTCCGGCTCCATGCCACCATGGCCGAACTGCGTGCGATGGCGGCTGAGTGCGACAGCACGGCGTCACCGGGGCACGGGATGTCGTCGGGGACGCGGGCGGTGCCGTCGCCGTCCTCGGCCGATCCCCTCCACCCGAGCACCACCGGCCTCTACCGGGACCTCCTGCTCCGGCCTGCTGCCGTCGGAAGCCGCCCCGCCAGGCTGTAGGGTTGCCTCCCGCCATGGCGAGAAGCTCCTCTGGGAAATCGGTCGCCCGCGCCGCCTCGACGGGAGGCGGCGCCACCTATCGCGGCCAGATGCCGGTGAACTGGTATGCGGCGCTCGTCGTCATCGTCTTGGTGGGCCTGGGCTCGGTCGCTTGGGCCAAGTACAACTACAACCGGGCGCCGACCGTCGTGGAACCGGCCGTCGGCACGACCTGGCATGCCGGTCTGGCCTTCGACGTCTGCGGGAAGATGGAGCCGGCGCTGGCGGCGTCGCCACCAAACGCGAGCACGGGCCTCACGACCAGCGGCAGCGGTGTCCTGCAGATCGCCCCCAAGACGGCCGGCGAAGCGGGGAACAACGCGACGGTCGGCAAGTTCGCCTCGGGGTACACCGGCCTCACCTTGACCAACACGTCCCTCAAGTACCCGGGGTCCACCGAGTACAAGAACGGGCAGAAGTGCGCGGCCGGCACCCCCGACGCCGGCAAGGTCGGAGAGGTGATGGCGCGCTGGTGGGTCATTGCGGCCGCACAGGGCAAGAACCATCAGCTACAGGAGACCGGGGGCACGACGACGGTGAACCCGGCCAGTCTCAAGTTCGCCGACCGCCAGCTCATCACGGTCGGGTTCGCGCCGAGCGGCACCCAGCTGCCGAAGCCGCCGACGTCCACCATCACCGGGCTCCTCGACGTCCTCTCCGGCGGCTCGGCGCCGGTGGCGACGACGACCACCGCTCCCGGCGCCACGTCCACGACCGCACCTCCCTCGACGTCCACGACCGCACCTCCCTCGACGTCCACGACCGCACCTCCCTCGACGTCGACCACGAAGCCGACCACGACGTCGACCACGACGACCCACCAGTGACGACGACCGGACGATGAAGGCGGTCGTCCTCGTCGGGGGCGAGGGGACCAGGCTGCGTCCCCTCACCCTCTCGGCACCCAAGCAGATGCTGCCCATCGTGGGTGTCCCGATGATCGAGCGCGTGCTCGTGAAGCTCGCCTCGCACGGCATCGACCAGGCCGTGCTCTCCCTCGGGTACCTTCCCGACGCCTTCGTCGAGGCGTACCCGGAGAACCGGGCCGCCGGCGTCGAGCTCACCTACGCCGTCGAGCCCGAACCGCTCGACACGGCGGGCGCGGTCCGGTTCGCCGCGACGTTCGCCGGGATCGACGAGACCTTCGTCGTCGTGAACGGTGACGTGCTGACGGATCTCGATCTGTCCGGGCTCGTCGCCTTCCATCGAGAGCGGGAGGCCGAGGGGACCATCGCGTTGCACCCCGTCGATGACCCGTCCGCCTTCGGTGTCGTTCCCACCGACCCCGAGGGCAGGGTGACCGCATTCGTGGAGAAGCCCCCTCGAGACGAGGCTCCGACGAACCAGATCAACGCCGGGACCTACGTCCTCGAGTCCTCGGTGCTCGACCACATCCCCGAAGGCGGTCGTGTCTCCATCGAACGGGAGATCTTTCCGGCCATGGTGCGCGACGGCAGGCTCTTCGCCCGATCGGACGACGGGTATTGGCTCGACACGGGCACGCCGTCGGCCTACCTGCAGGCGAACTTCGACTACGTGAACGGCAGGCGGGGCCCGGTCGTGACGCCCTCTCTCACCGATCGTGGCCGCGGGGTGCTCGCCGAGGACGGCCAGCGCGCGGAGGGCGAGGTCGTGGGGCCGTCGGTGCTCCTGGCCGGCTGTGTGATCGAAGCCGGCGCCCGTGTCGAGCGGTGCGTGCTGGGCCGTGGCTGCGTCGTCGCCCCCGGTGCCGCGGTCAGCGACTCGGTGCTCATGGACGGTTGCCACGTGGCAGCGGACGCCAAGGTGGCCGGGTCCGTGATGGGGCCCCGCTCCATCGTGGGCCAGCGAGCCGACGTGCGGCCGGTCTCCGTCCTCGGTGCTGACGCCGTGGTGTCCTCGGGGACCCTGGTCGACGGCGAGCGCGTCTCCGGCTAGACCCGGGACATGCGCACGTTGGTGACGGGAGGCGCCGGGTTCATCGGCTCCAACCTGGTCGATCGCCTCCTGGTCGAGGGCCACGAAGTCGACGTTGTCGACGACTTCTCCACCGGAGCCCTCTCGAACCTGGCCGAGGCACGGACCAGCGCCGGCCGAGCCCTCACCATCCACCATCTCGACATCAGCGCTCCCGCCATCGTCGAACTGATGGCCCGGCGGCGGCCGCAGGTCGTCTACCACCTGGCGGCACAGCCCGACGTCTCCGTCTCCTTGGCGCAGCCGGCCTTCGACGCGACGGTCAACGTTGTCGGCTCCCTCAACGTCCTCGAAGGCGCGCGCCAGGCCGGAGCGGAGCGGTTCGTGTTCGCGGCGAGCGGCGAGAGCCTCTACGGCGAGCCGGCGCCCGAGGACCTCCCGATCCGGGAGTCGCACGCCCAACAGCCGCGTTCGCCCTTCGGCGTCTCGAAGAAGGCCGTCGTGGACTACCTCGTGGTGTACCGAGAGCTCTACGCCCTCGAGTTCAGCGCGCTCGCGTTGGCCAGCGTCTACGGGCCGCGCCAGGTCCCGCGTGATGGCTCGGCCGTCGTCGCCGCCTTCGCCGACCGCTTGCTGGACCAGCAGCCGGTCACGGTGCACGGCGACGGGAAGCAGACCCGGGATTTCGTCTTCATCGACGATGTCGTCGACGCTTTCGTACGTGCTGCCAGCCGGGGTGGGGGTTTGGTGTGCAACATCGGCACGGGAAGGGAGACAACCCTCAACGAGCTACTCGAGACGATGGCCGGACAGTGTGGCATCAGGCCCCAGCGGGTGTCTGCACCGGCCCGGGAGGGGGAACCCGTGCGGTCGTGCCTCGACATCGAGCGGGCCGCCATCCAGCTGGGCTGGCGGCCGTGGACCGATCTGGCGGACGGGGTTCGGGCCGTTCTCGAGTTCGCCGGCGCGCGCCAGGGCTGAAGGTCGCGTCAGCGAAACAGGTCCTCGTCGGGAGGGCGGACGATCTCGGCCCGCACCGATGCGGCACGCAGCCATGCCGGCGGGATCCCGCGCACCACGGCCACGGGGATGGCGCGGTCCTTGCCCATGACGAGCTCGGCCGCGGCGGCGATCTCGTCGGCGACACAGACCTCGGTCGCCACCAGCTCGCGGCCGTTGGCGTCGGACGTGCCTTTGAGGTCGACGACCGCCGCCACGCCGGCACAGCCGATCGCCACGTCGGTCACCCCGCGGCGCCACGTCCGCCCGAAGGTGTCGGAGACGATCACCGCCGGCTCGACCCCCAGCAGATGGTGCAGGCCGGCTCGGATGCGTCGGGCCGAACGGTCCGGGTCCTCGGGCAGCAACGCGGCCGTGCCGTCGGCGACGTTCGACAGGTCGACGCCGGCATTGGCGCAGACGAACCCGTGTCGCGTCTCGGTGATCACGAGCTCGCCACGACGGCGCAGGATCCGCCTCGACTCCCGCGCGACGAGGGCGAGCTTGGCCTCGGGGTCCGAATCGTCGACCGGCACGAGTCGGCCTTCCGCCTTCGAGACGACCTTCTGGGTCACGACCAACACGTCCCCGCCTTGGACCGCCGGGCCGTCGGGTTTCACCGGCGCCAGCGCGTCGGCGATCAGGCGCGCCAGGTCGGCGCCCGGCGCCACCTCGCCCATGCCGGTGACCGGGATGACCCGGAGGCCTTCAGCCCCGGGCATCGATCACCGTGCCGGCCAGGGCAGCTGCCGCGTCGGGTGTCCCCATGACGGTGGGCGCCACGATGCAGCGCGGCCCTTCCGCCTCCACCGACATGGCGTGGCCGGCGTCCGCCTCGTCGATCACCAGCGTGCCCACCCACGGGGCGTACAGCCGGGCGACGCCGACGACCGAAGGCTCGGTGCCGAGCTCGGCCATGAGCCGGTCGGCGGGCCCCTTGAGTGCCGCGCCGGCCACGATGGGCGAGACGGCGACGACGTCGGGACGACGGCCGACCAGCGCGTCTCGGACCCCTGGCACCGCGAGCAGCGGCCCGATGGACACCAAGGGGTTCGACGGGCAGACCACGATCGTGTCGGCTGCGGCCAGCGCCTCGAGGACGCCGGGGGCGGGGCGCGCCTTCTCGGCGCCGTCGAAACGGAGGCCGGCCACCGCGACCTCGTGACGGAGCCTGACGAAGTAGTCCTGGAAGGCGACCTCGGTGCCGGCCGGTCCCAGCCCGGTGGCCTCGGCCAGCGTCACCCTGGTCCGCACGGGGTCGTCGGTCGCCGGCAGCAGGTTCACCGCGATGCCGCGGCGCCGGCGCAGCTCGTCGGTCACGGCGCTGAGCGTCGCGCCGGAACGGAGGGAGCCGGTTCGGTAGAGATGCGTCGCCAGGTCACGGTCACCGAGCCGGAACCAGTCCTCGCCGCCGAGGCGTGCCAGTTCCCCCATCACCGTCCACGTCTCGCCGGCCACGCCCCATCCGGTCTCCTGGTTGTCCATGCCGGCCAGGGTGTAGGTGACCGTGTCGATGTCGGGGCTGATGTGCAGCCCGTGCATCTCCATGTCGTCGCCGACGTTCACGATGGCGGTGATCGTGTCGGGCGGAACGACGCGTACGAGTCCCGAGAGCATCCGGGCGGCCCCGACGCCGCCGCACAGGGCCACCAGCACGCCGCGAGCATAGGAGCGCCGGGGCAGGCGTCCGGCTCGGAACCCCCTGGTACCATCGGCCGCCCGCCATGACAGCACGCATCCCCGTGGACCGGCACCCCACCGTCGTCGCCGCCATGCGGGACGCCGCGCGTCGAAACGCCGACGTCGAGGCGTACGTCGAACCAGGGCAGCAGGGGCGCCGGCGGGCCATCACCTTCGCCGAGTGGGACCGCGCCGCCGACGGGGTCGCCGGCTACCTGGCCGGGCGGGGCGTCGCCAAAGGCGACGTCGTCTGCGTGTTGCTGCCCTCGTCCATCGACTACGCCGTCCTCTATGCCGCGGCGCTCCGCCTCGGCGCCATCACCTCGGGGATCAACCCGCGCATGGGCGCGGCCGAGGTCGGATCCATCGTCGAGCGTGCCGTGCCCGTGCTGCTCGTGTGCGATCCCGAAGTCGCGCCGCCTCCCCCGTCCAGGTCGGTGCCGGTCGTATCCCGGGACGAGGTGCGGGCGTCGTGGTCGGGTGCGCCGCCGGCCTCCTGGCCGGACCTGACGCCGCACGACCCGGTGGCGGTCGTCTGGACGAGCGGGACCACCGGGCAGCCCAAGGGTGCGCTCTTCGACCACGCCAACCTCGCTGCCGTCGCCCGTGGCACGGACGTCCTGAGCCGACCGGGGGACCGGCGGCTCTCGCCGTTGCCGTTCGCGCACGTGGGATACATGACGCGGGCATGGGACGAGGTCGCCAACGGCGTCACCACCATCATCACCCCCACCCCCTGGCGGGCCGACGAGGCCATCCGCGTCATGGAGGCGGAGCGCGTCACCGTCGCCCAGGGTGTCCCGACGCAGTGGGCGCTCATGCTGGCGAGCAACGAGCTCGACCGTGCCGACCTCGGTGCACTGCGCGTCGCCGGAACCGGGGCGGCCCGCATGGCGGCCTCGACGGTGGCCGAGGTGAGGCGCCGGCTGGGCGTCCCGGTGGTCGTCCGCTACACCTCGACCGAGGCGTCCCTCGGGACGGGGACCACGCTGTCGTCGAGCGACGAGGAGGTGGCGACAACGGTCGGCCGGCCGGTGGCCGGTGTCGAGCTCTCGATCGTCGACGACGCCGGGTCCGAGGTGACCGCGGGTTCGGTCGGCCGTGTGCGGCTGCGGTCGGCGGCCGTCATGCGCGGCTACTGGGGCCACGGCCCGGGAAGGGGGCGATCCGTCGCCCAGCTCCTCGACGCGGCGGCGACGTCGGCCGTGCTGGACCACGAGGGCTGGTTGACCACCGGTGACTTCGGGCACCTCACCGCCGAGGGCAATCTCCAGCTCTCGGGCCGGGCCCATGAGCGCTACATCCGGGGTGGCTACAACGTCTACCCCGCCGAGGTCGAGGAGGTTCTCGTGGCGCATCCCGCCGTGGCGCGGGCGGCGGTGGTGGGGGCGGCCGACGACGTGCTCGGCGAGATCGGCGTCGCCGTCGTCGTGGCCTCCGATCCGGCTGCTCCGCCGGACGTCGCCGGACTGCGGCGGCACTGTGCCGCCCGACTGGCCGACTACAAGGCACCCGACGCCGTGGTCGTCGTGGACGAGCTCCCCCTGACCCCGATGATGAAGGTCGACCCCACCCGCCTGGGGGAGCTGGCCGGGCGAGGGGCGGCCGAACGCCGTGCCCGGCTGGAGCGGGATCGTGGCGCGCCCCCCGGGGTGCTAGGCAGTGGCCCGACCGGAGCCGGCCCGACCGGAGCCGCGGACGACAAGGAGCGTGCATGAGCCCCACCACGAGAGTCGGGGAATCCGACCCCACCCGCGGGACCGCCCCCCAGGGCATCACGCCGGGCCGCTACGACGGCCAGGTCGCGGTGGTCACCGGGGCGGCATCGGGTATCGGCCGGGCCACGGCGCGCCGGCTGGCGGCGGAGGGCGCGGCGGTGGCCTGCCTCGACGTGGCGCTCGACGCCATCGAGGCGGTGGCAGAGGAGATCAACCGGGAGGCGGCCGATGCGGGGGGCCGCGCCATCGCGGTCCGATGCGACGTCACGGACGAGCAGGCGGTGTCCACGGCGGTGGGGCGGGCCCAGGCCGAGCTGGGGGCCGTCACGAATCTCTGCAACATCGCCGGCATCGGTGGGTTCGCCCACACGCCCGAGCAGTCGTTGCGCGGGTGGGACAAGATCATCGCCGTCAACCTGACCGGCACCTTCCTCATGTGCCGTGCCGTCCTGCCCGGCATGCTCGAGCACGGCGGGGCCATCGTGAACACCGTCTCGACGGCAGGCGTGATCGGGCAGCCCTACTCGGCCGCCTACTGCGCGTCCAAGGGCGGCGTCAAGATGCTGACCAAGGCCTTGGCGGTCGAGTACATGGCGCGCGGCGTGCGTGTGAACGGCGTGGCACCGGGAGGCGTCGACACGCCGATCATCCACAACTTCGGGCCTCCCGACGACGCCGACATGAAGTTGATCGAGCGGCTCATGACGCCGATCGGGTTCGCCTTCCCCCACGAGATCGCAGGAGCCTTCGCCTATCTCGGATCGCACGAGGCTGACTACGTGAGCGGCGCCATCCTCTCCATCGACGGAGCGATCACGACCTGAGCGCCCACGGCACGTCCACGGCGTCGCACCGGACGCGTCTGCGCGTGGCGCTCGATGCCACGCCCCTGCTCGGCCCTCACCGGACCGGCGTGGGCGTCTTCTGCCAGGGCACCCTGGGGGCGTTGGCCGCGCGCCCGGACCTCGAGGTCTGCGCCTTCGCCGTCAGCTGGCGCCGGCGGCACCAGCTCGCCGAGCGCCTGCCGGCCGGCGTCGAGGACCGCCAGCGGGCCATGCCGGCACGTCCTCTGCACGCGCTGTGGGCACGGCTCGACCGTCCGCCGGTGGAGTGGTTCATCGGGCCCACCGACGTGGTGCACGGCACCAACTTCGTCGTCCCCCCCACCCGGAGCGCGGCGGCCGTCGTCTCGGTGCACGATCTGACCCCCCTGCACCACCCCGAGCTGTGCGATCCCGCCACACTCGCCTACCCGGGGCTGATCCGCCGGGCGCTCGGGCGCGGCGCATGGATCCACGCCGATTCTTCCTTCGTGGCCACCGAGGTCCTTGACGCCTTCGACGCCGACCCGGCCCGGGTGCGTGTGGTCAACCCGGGCATCCCCGATCTGCCGGTGCTCACGACGGAGCGGGCGTCGGACGCGCTGCGCCGCCTGCTGCCGGACCGCGTGGGCCGGTACTGCCTGGCCATCGGTACGGCCGAGCCCCGCAAGGACCTGCCCGGTTTGGTGAAGGCCTTCGGCGCCGTCGCCGCCCGACAGTCCGACACCGCGCTGGTCCTGGCGGGACCGCCCGGCTGGGGCGAGGACGCCTTGACCGCCGCCATCGACGCGTCGCCGGCGCGGGGCCGCATCGTGCGGACCGGTTGGCTGGAGGACCCGGACCTCTCGGCGTTGTTGCGGCGAGCCACCGTACTGGTCTATCCGTCGCTCTACGAGGGGTTCGGCTTCCCGCCGCTCCAGGCCATGCGCGCCGGCGTTCCCGTGGTGGCGACACGGGCCGGCTCGCTGCCGGAGATCCTCGGTGACGGGGCGTTGTTGGTCGAACCACGCGACGACGATGCCTTGGCCGGCGCCCTCGACCGATGTCTGGGCGACGACTCGTTGCGGCAGCAGCTCGCCGTCGCCGGCGTCGCCCGGTCCGCGGCGTTCTCGTGGGAACGATGCGCGGAGGAGCTCGAAGTCCTCTATCGCGACGCGGCAGGGCGGGGTGAGCGATGAGCGGAGCGGAGCGGTGAGCGTGGGCGGCCCTGCCGTCCTCGTCGTGGCCGAGCAGCTCCGACGCCGGGTGCCGGGGGGGATCGGGACCCACGCCCGGGGATTGCTGACCGGTCTGGCCCAGCTCGCCGCCGATGGCGTGGGACGGGACGTGACGCTCTACGCCAGCCGCCCACCCTCTGGGGGGCAGGACCCGTTGGCCACGCTCGGTGTTCCCCTGCGGACGTCGGCCCTGCCCGCCAGACTCCTGACGCGGGCTTGGGACCACGGTGTGGTGATGGCGCCGGCGGGGTTCGACGTCGTGCACTCGGTGTCCCCCGGCGCGCCCCGCACGCGTCGAACCGGTTCCCGTCGGGTCCCGGTGGTCGTCACGGTGCACGACCTGGCGTGGCGGCGTCATCCGGAGACCACGACCCGGCGCGGTCGGCACTGGCACGAGGCCGCGCTGGCGCGCGCCAGGGACTGGGCCGCCGCCGTGGTGGTGCCGTCGCAACTCGTTGCGGCCGACCTGGCCTCGGCCGGCATCGAACCGCTCCGGGTGCGGGTCGTCACGAGTGGCGCCGACCATCTGCCGCCGCCCGATCCCGCTGCGACCGATGTGCTGCTGCGCCGTCTGGGCGTCCACGGGGACTTCCTCCTGACGGTCGGGACGCTCGAACCCCGCAAGAACCTCGACCGGCTGGTCGCCGCCTGGGACCGCGCCCGCGCCGGCTTCCCCGAACCGTGGTCCCTCGTGGTGGTGGGCCCGAGTGGGTGGGGCCCGCGGCCCGCCTCGCCGGCCCGCGGTGACGGTGTCGTCTTCGCCGGCGCGGTGGCGGCTCCGGTGCTGGCCGGCCTCTACCGGCGGGCCCGAGCGTTCGCCTACGTGCCACTGGCCGAGGGATACGGGCTGCCACCGCTCGAGGCCATGCGTGTCGGCACACCGTCGGTCGTGGCTCGACGGGTCCCCAGTGTCGACGACCTCGGCGCCCCCGGCGTCCCCGTCGCCCGCCTCGTCGACCCGCTCGACCTCGACGACATCGCAGCCGGCCTGAGCGAAGTGCTCACCGAGGACGGGTTGCGGGCCGACCTCACGAGGCGCGGCCAGGCGTACGCTCGTGCCCGCACGTGGAAGGAGGCGGCCCGCGCCCATACCGCCTTGTGGGACGAACTGGCATGAGCTCTGCTCCACTGCGCCTCGCCCTCGACGTCTCGGCCGTGCCGGCCCGCCCGGCCGGCGCCGGTCACTACGTGCTCGAGCTCGTCCGCGGCCTGGCGCGCCACGGCGGCGTGGGCCTCACTCTCGTGGCGCGCCGTGGCGACGAGGCGCGCTGGGGCGAGGTGGCGCCGGACACGCCCGTGCGCGCAGCCGTTCCCGCCTGGCGTCCGGGCCGCCTGGCCTTCGAGCAGGTCGGCTTGGCATCGGTGCTGCGCGGCATCGGCGCCTCGCTGCACCACGGACCGCATTACACGATGCCGGCGCGCCCCCCGGTTCCGTGCGCAGTCACCATCCACGACTGCACCTTCTTCGACCACCCCGAATGGCACGAGCGCTCCAAGGCGGTCTTCTTTCGCCGTGCCATCCGTCACGCGGCGAGGCACGCCGCCGTGCTCGTCTGCGTGAGCCAGGTCACGGCCGATCGACTGGGCGCCGTCTGCGACGTCCGATCCCCGGTGGTCGTGGCGCCTCACGGCGTGGACCACGGGCGCTTCAGCCCGGAGGAACCGTCGCCGGGCGCCGACGGGCGCCTGCTCGCGGCCGCCGGCATCCCCTCGGATCGTCCCCTCGTGGTCTTCGTCGGGACACTCGAGCCGCGCAAGGGCCTCGTTCCGCTGGTGGCGGCGTTCGACCGCGTCGCGGACGCGCATCCCGATGCGGCGCTGGTGCTGGCGGGTCAGGCCGGATGGGGGATGGCCCAGACGGAGGCGGCGCTGGCGGCGGCCCGGCACGGGGACCGGATCGTGCGGCCGGGCTATCTGCCCGACGCCGCGGTGCCTGCCCTCTTGCGGCGGGCGTCCGTGGCCGTCTACCCGGCCTTCGAGGAGGGGTTCGGCCTCCCTGCCCTCGAGGCGTTGGCCTGCGGCGCCCCTCTCGTGACGACGGAGGGGACGGCGATGGCCGAGCTCTCGGGTGGTGCGGCGCTGTTGGCGCCGCCCGGCGACGCCGCCACCCTGGCCGACGCCCTCGACCGGGCCCTGGCCGAGGGCCGGTTCACGGCGCGGCGCGCCCAGGGCATCAGGGTTGCGGCCGCACGGACGTGGGACGAGAGCGTGCAGCAGCATCTCCGTGCGTATGCGGTCGCCCTGGCGGGGCGGCAGTAGGGTTCCGCGCATGCGGGCGCTCGTCACCGGTGGCAAGGGGTTCGTGGGGCAGTGGCTCGCCGCGCACCTGGCCGAACAGGGCGACGAGGTCGCGGTGATCGACCTCGAGACGGACGTGGCGGACGGCGCCGCCGTGCGTCCGGTGATCGAGGACGTCGGGCCCGACGCGGTGTACCACCTGGCCGCCATGACCCATGTCGGTGAGAGCTGGGAGAACCCAAGCCAGGTGCTGCGGGTGAACGTCCTCGGGACGGCCGAGGTCCTGGCGGCCGCCCGGGCGGTGCGGCCTGACGCCCGCGTCCTGGTGGTGAGCTCGGCCGAGGTGTACGGGATCGTCGGTCCCGAACAGCTGCCGCTCGACGAGGCCGCCGCCACCGTCCCGGCCAGTCCCTATGCCGCCAGCAAGCTCGCCGCCGAGGCGGTGGCGTTCCAGGCTTGGCGGGGGTACGGCCAGCCGGTCGTCGTCGTGCGGCCCTTCAACCACATCGGGCCGGGCCAGTCGCCGGCCTTCTTCGTGCCGGCGCTGGCCCGTCGCATCGTCGAAGCCCGCCGGACCGGAGCGTCAGCCCTCTCGGTCGGCACGCTCACCACACGGCGTGACTTCACCGACGTCCGCGACGTCGTGGCCGCCTACCGACTGCTGATGGAGCGGGGCGTGCCCGGCGATGTCTACAACGTCTGCACGGGGGTCGACGTGTCGATGGCGGAGGTGGCGGCGCAGCTGCTGGCGCTCGCCGGTGCCGAGCTCAACCTCGAGACCGACCCGGCTCTGGTGCGCCCCGTCGACGTGCCGGTGCTGCGCGGCGACGGCACGCGCCTGCGCCGGGCCACGGGGTGGGTGCCACGGATCACGCTGGCGACGACGCTGGCCGACGTCCTGGCCTCGGCCGAGGCGGACTGATGGCTTTCGGCGGCGCCCCTCCGGCGGGCTCTCGCCCGGGCGGCGCCGGATGCTCGCTCAGGCGGCCCGCACGCGGTCGCGGATCTGGGTCCGGACCTCACGTGCCTGCTCGCGGGCCTTCGCCGTCACCTGGTTGACCGGGGAGGGGAGCCGCTGCTCGAGCGGCTGCAGGGTGGTCTCGACGAAGCGCACCGCGGACTCGGTGAGGTCGTCGATCTGGCGGATGCCCTTGGCGACGCCGTGACGCACCCCGCCGAGGTGCTGGTCCAGGGCGAGGTCCTGTGAGAGCCGGTTCTGCAGCTCGACCCGGTGCACCTGCGCTCGCTGGTAGCCCAGCACCCCGAGGCCGACCGCCACGTAGGCGGCGTCCCGGGCCAGGTCGGTGGCGCCCTTGGAGATGGTGCCGATGTTGGTGGTGACGTTGGGCATGAGGGCCTCCTGCCTTCTCTTCGTGCCGTCGAGCGGCCTGTCGAACGGTGCCCCGGGCGCCTGGGGGCGCCGCGGCCGGGATCGAGTACAAGAGTATCACGTTTGTTAAACAGTAGCAAGCATAGGGGCTGCCGGTTCGTGCCTGGTGACGGCCGCCGGGGACCCCGAAGCGGGCATCTCGACCCGATAGGGTCGGCGACCTGATGGACGCCCAGGTACCCGCCGTGGTCGCGGTCGTCGTCACCTCCGGGCCGGGCACCTGGCTCGACGAGACCTTGTCCTCGCTGGCGGCCCAGGACTACGAGGAGCTCTCCGTCCTGGTGCTCGGGGTGGGCGACGCCCCTTCTCTGACCGAGCGGGTGGGGAGAGCCCTGCCCGACGCCTTCGTGCGGCAGCTGCCCGAGCGGCACGGGTACGGCGCTGTCAGCAACGAGGTGCTGGGCATGGTCGAGGGCGCCGCGTTCTTCTTGTTGTGCCACGACGACGTGGCGCTCGATGCGGACGCGGTGCACCTCCTGGTCGAGGAGTCCTTCCGCTCCAATGCCGGCGTCGTCTCGCCGAAGTTCGTGAACTGGGACGACCCGAGCATCTTGCTCCACGTCGGCATGAGCTGTGACAAGACCGGTGCGGTCGTCGACCGGATCCTGCCCGGTGAGGTGGACCACGGCCAGCACGACGCCGTGCGCGACGTCTTCGTCGCGCCGGGTGGGTGCACCCTCGTGCGCGCCGACCTCTTCCGCGAGCTCGGCGGCTTCGACCCGGGCATCACGGCGATGGGGGAGGACCTCGACCTGTCGTGGCGGTGCCAGGTCGCCGGATCGCGCGTCGTCGTCGCGCCCGACGCGCGGGTGCGGCACCGCGAGGCGGTGGCGAGCGGGCTCGTGCCCTTGCCGGCGGATGCCGAGCCCGGAGCGCGGCGACCGGTCACCCTCCAGGCACTGCAGCGACGCCACGAGCTGCGCGCCGTGTTCAAGTGTTACACGCGCATCCACCTGGTGCGGGTCCTGCCGCAGGCCGCGTTGCTCGCGCTGGGGGAGGTGCTCGTGGCCGTCCTGATCGGGGACGGGGACCGGGCCCGTGCCGTCGTCGGTGCCTGGCGCTGGAACACCCGGCGCCTGAGGGAGATCCGGCCGCTGCGCAAGCAGCTGGCGGCGTGCCGGCTGTTCCCCGACGCCGAGGTGCGGCGGCTCCAGGCCCACGGCAGTGCACGCCTCTCGCTCTACCTGAGCCGCCTCTCGCACCAGGGACTCGGCGCGGCCAACGCCACCGCCACCGCCACCGCGGTCGAGCTCGGGCGCCAGGGCCGTGGCGAGGGCCGTGGCGAGGGTGCGGGGGGCGAGGGCGCGAGGGGCGAGGGCGCCGCGGAGGTCGTCCTGACGGGGAGCGTCGGCACCGCCTTCAGCGAGGACGCCGACTTCGACGAGCTCGACGACCTGGGTCGGCGTGCCGGCCGGGACCGCTACGGGCGCCGGGTCCGCCGCCCGCCGCTCGGCACCGGACGGCAGCGCACCGCCGCCGTCGTGGTGGCGCTGGCCGTGGTGGTGATCGGGACCCGTGACCTCTTCTTCGGCTCCTTGCCGATCGTCGGCCAGCTCGCTCCGTTGCCGTCCTGGTCGACCAGCTGGCACCACTTCTTCTCGGGTTGGCAGTCCGCCGGCGTCGGGACGACGGCGCCGGCCTCACCCGCCTTCGCCCTGTTCGCCCTGGGCGGCACCGTGCTCGTCGGAGCCATGGGCACGACCCAGCACCTCTTGTTGGTGGCCTGCATCCCGCTCGGCGCCTGGGGACTGTCGCGCTTCATGCGTCCGCTCGTCTCGGCGCGGGCGCGTGCCGTGGCGGTCGTCTGCTACCTCGGCCTGCCGCTGCCGTACGGCGCGTTCGGGCTGGGCCGCTGGGACGGGCTGGTCGCCTACGCCGCCTTCCCCTTCATCGCGGTGCGCCTGGCCCGCGCCGCGCGGATCGCGCCTTTCGACGCCGCCCCCGACACTCGTTGGCGCAACGGCCCATCGGGTCAGGTCGCCGTGCTCGGTGCCGTCGTCGCCCTGGCCGCCGGCGTCGCGCCGGCGATCGTGCCGGCCCTCCTCGTGACGGCGCTGGCCTGGGCCGTGGGCTCGGTCCTCGTCGGCGCTGCCGCCGGAGCCTGGCGGGTCCTCCTCGTCGCGGCCGAGGGGGTGCTGGTCGCGCTGGTGCTCCTCGCGCCGTGGGTGGTCGGCACGCTGCTGGCCGGCAAGGCGTCGGTGGGGGTCTTCGGGCTCCCGGTCCCTGGCGCCACCGCGCCCGGTTGGGGGGAGGTGGTCCGTTTCGCCGTCGGGCCGGCCGCTCGTTCGCCCCTGGTCTGGTTGCTGGTGGCGGGGGCGGGTCTCCCGTTGCTGCTCGGGCGGGGCCTGCGCCTGGTCTGGGCGGCCCGGCTCTGGGCGTCGGCCTGCGCGTCCTGGACCCTCGCCCTGGCCGCGGGACGAGGGGACATGGGGGCGTTCGCGCCGTCGGAGACCGTGGTGCTGGCGCCCGCCGCCGTCGCCATCGCCGCGTGTATCGGTCTCGGTATCTCGTCGTTCGAGAACGACCTGACGGGCCGTGAGTTCGGTTGGCGCCAACTGGTGAGCGTGGGGGCCCTCCTCTTCGTGGCCGTGGGGCTGCTCCCCGTGCTCGGGGCGGCCGTCGGCGGTCGGTGGGGTCTCCCCGAGCAGGGAGTCGAGCAGCAGCTGGGCTTCTTGGACCGTCCCAGCCACGAGGTCAGCCGGGTCCTGTGGCTGGGCGATCCTCGTGCACTACCGGTCGGCGGTTGGTCGATCGAGCCCGGGCTCGCCTACGGGCTGACGCCCGAGGCACTCCCCGGCGCGGCCCACGTCTTCGCTCCGGCCGGTCCCGGCCCCGCCGGCCGCGTGGCGGATGCCGTGCGCCTCGCCCTCTCGGGCGGCACGGTGCACCTCGGTCGTCTCCTGGCGCCGGCCGGTGTGCGCGACGTGGTGGTGGTCGAGGGTCTGGCGCCTTCGAGGGCGGGCGCACCGCCCGCGTCGGTGAACGCGCCGCCGCCGCCCGCTCTGGAGGGTGATCTCCTCGAGCAGAGCGACCTGCGCGTCGTCCCCGGGTTGACCGGCGTCCAGGTGTACCAGGTCGACGAGAACATGCCGGTGACAGGTGTTCGGGCGGCGCCGCTGCCCCGGGGGCCGGCGCAGTCGTATCCGGGGGCGGCCGACGTCGTCGGCTGGCGCCCGGTCCTCGGTGACCTCTCGAAGGGCCTGCCGGCTACGGGCGTGGTGCCCTCCGGGACGCTCTACGCCGGCTATGCGCCGGCGGGGAGCTTCACGGTCACCAATGGTGGCCGCGCCGTGGTCGGGCACCCCGCATTCGGCTGGGCCGGACAGTACGCGGTCGGCACCGGCCCGCTCACGCTCGCCTTCTCGCGGTTCCCCTTCGTTCCAGTGGCGGTGCTGCTCGAGGTCGTCGCCTGGGTGGTCCTGCTCGTGTCGCTCCTCGGCCGGCGCCGGCACCCCCGAGGGGGGAGCGACCTTCCGCCGGTCGACCCCGCGGAGGGATCGTGACACCAGCACACCACACCCCGGTGGTGCGGTGGCGCATCCTGCTGGTCGTCCTGCTGGTCGTCGCCGGTGTCGCGGTGGCGGCGCGAGGGACGCCGGCGCCGCCCGCGCCCGGCGCGGGCCCGGTGTCCCAGGTGAGCCCGCCGGACTCCGAGTCCTCGGCCTGGTACTGCAGCGGGCAGTCCACGCCCTCCGGCGCCGCCCCGGGCTCCCTCGTGCTGACCAACACGACCGCCCACGACACCCGGGCGGCCGTGTTGGCGGTGAGCGACAGCGGGGCGACGCAGCGCGCCACCGTCGTGGTGCCCGCGCACGGCGTGCTCGTGGCACCGGCCGCGTCGCTCTCGAGTGGTGCGGGGGAGGCCCAGACCGTGACCGTCGAGGGCGGGGGCGTGGCGGTCAGCCAGGTGGTGCACGGGTCCTCGGGATGGTCCGAGTCGCCGTGTCAGAGCACGACGTCCTCGCGCTGGTACTTCCCGAGCGGCACCACCACCGGTGGCAGCGCCCTGTCGTTGTCGCTGCTCAATCCCACGGTCAGCCCGGTGGTGGTCGACGTGACCTTCGTGACGCCCAGGGGGACGCTGCACCCGATCAATTTCCAGGGCGTCGTGGTCCCGGCGGGGGCCGTCGTGGTCGAGAACGTGGCCGCCGTGGTCCAGAACGCGGCGACGGTCAGCACCGTGGTGGCCGCTCGGACCGGCCGCATCGTCGCCTCGGAGCTGCAGATCTTCGCCGGCGGCTCGGCCGGGCTCTCCGTCGTGCCCGGCGCCACCTCGGCGCAGCCACACTGGACCGTCCCCCAGGCCGAGGAGGTGGCCGGCGGCACGTCGGAGATCGACGTCTTCAATCCCGGCCCGTCGCCGGCGTCGGTGACGGTGCACCTGCGGCTGGACTCCGGGCTGCTGGCGCCCCTCGCCGACACGGTGGCCCCGGGCACGACCTGGGTCCTGGCCACCAGCTCGCAGACCAGGATCCCCGCCGGCACCGTCTACTCGGCCGACGTGAGGGCGAGCGGGGGCGTGGTGGTGGGGCGCGCCGTCAGATGGCCGGCCTCGGCCGCGGCGCCCCAGTCCGGACTGGCCCTGGCGGTCGACGGTGCGGCCCAGGCCTCGCCGACGCGCACGTGGGTGATCCCCCCTCCGGGTACCGCCGCCAACCCCGCCGTCTCCGGCGCGGCACCGAGCTCGGTGGCCGTCACCAACACCTCCGGCGCCACCGAGCACTTCAGCGCCGACGCCGTGTCGCCGTCGGGCCCCAGGGCGTTGGCCTCGGGCACGCTCGCACCGGGTGCGTCGGCCGTCGTGTCCCACGACCTCCTGGCTCCGTCCGGTGCCGATCCGGTCGTGGTGCATGCGGGCGGTCCCGCTGCCGTCAGCGAGGACGTGGCTCCCACCGGCGGGGTGGGCGTCGTCACCATGCCGGGTCTTCCCCTGGCCGCGCCGATCGGTCTCGAGGCCGCCTCGGCGCGAGTCCCCCGTTAGTGGGGAGCGGGTCCCTCCGGAGCGCCGGCCGACGGGTCCGCCGGCGGCGGCCACGGGGGCGGGGGCCACGATTCCCGGTCGGCGGGGACGGCGCCGGGCGCGGGGACCTGTGTCGGGGTCGGGGTCTGTGCCGGTGCGGGGGTCTGTGCCGGTGTCGGGTTGTGGCCGTTCGCCCCGTTGGCCCCATTGGTCCCGTTGGCCACCGACGGGGTGATGGCGGCCTCGCTGAAATGGGGGACCGCCTTGGCGCCCTGGTCGTGCACGGGGGAGCCGTGGGCCTCGTCGACCAGGCGGGCCACCTCGGCACCGTCGATGATCTCGTTGTCGAGCAGCGCCCGGGCGATGGCGTTGAGCCCGCCCCGGTGCTTGCTCAGCACGTCCATGGCGCGCTGCTCCTCGGTGCGCAGGATGCGCTCGACCTCGTCGTCGATGATCTTGGAGGTGTCCTCGGAGTAGTCGCGGGTGTGCATCAGGTCCTCGCCCAGGAACACCTGGCCCTGCGAGCCCCAGGCCATGGGGCCGATGGCCTCGCTCATGCCCCACTCGCGCACCATCTTGCGGGCCAGCTCGGTGTTGCCGACGAGGTCGTTGGCCGCGCCGGTGGACAGGTCGCCGTAGACGAGGAGCTCGGCACAGCGGCCACCCATGCGCACGCACAGGGAGTCCTCGATGTACTGGCGGGAGTGGATGTGGCGCTCCTCCATCGGCAGCTGGTGCGTGACGCCCAGCGCCATGCCGGTGGGGAGGATGGTGACCTTGTGCACGGGGTCGGCGTGGTCGAGCACGTAGGCCAGGACGGCGTGGCCGCCCTCGTGGTAGGCGATGCGCTCCTTCTCGGCTTCGGAGAGGACCATGGACTCGCGGCGCTGTCCCAGCAGGACCCGGTCCCGCGCCGTCTCGAAGTCGGCCATGGCGATCTCGGCGCTGCCACGGCGCACGGCGTGCAGGGCGGCCTCGTTGACCAGGTTGGCCAGGTCGGCACCGCTCATGCCGGGTGTACCCCGCGCCACGATGCTGAGGTCGACGTCGCTGGCCATGCGCTTGCCCTTGCAGTGGACGGCCAGGATCGGCAGCCGCTCCTCGAGATCGGGCAGGGGCACCACGATCTGGCGGTCGAAGCGCCCCGGACGCAGCAGGGCCGGGTCCAAGATGTCGGGCCGGTTGGTCGCCGCGATCATGACGACGCCCTCTGCGGTGTCGAAGCCGTCCATCTCCGAGAGCATCTGGTTGAGCGTCTGCTCCCGCTCGTCGTGGCCGCCGCCGAGCCCGGCGCCGCGCTTGCGGCCGATGGAGTCGATCTCGTCGACGAAGACGATGGCCGGTGCCTGCTTGCGGGCGGTCTGGAAGAGGTCGCGCACCCGGCTGGCGCCGACCCCGACGAACATCTCCATGAAGTCCGAGCCGCTGACCGACATGAAGGGGACGCCAGCCTCACCGGCCACGGCCCGGGCGATCAGGGTCTTGCCCGTGCCCGGAGGGCCCACCAGCAGCACGCCCTTGGGGATCTTGGCGCCGATCTCCTTGAAGCGGGCGGGGGTCTTGAGGAAGTCGACCACCTCGCTGATCTCCTGCTTGACACCCGTGTAGCCGGCCACGTCGTCGAAGGTCGTGGTGGGCCGGTCGCTGCTGAAGGTCTTGGCCTTGGAGCGGCCGATCGACATGATCCCCGACATCTGGCCCCGGGTCTGGCGCCCGATGAAGTAGATGAAGGCCGCGCCGATGCCGATGATGAAGATGTAGGGCAGCAGGGCGGTGAAGATGTTCGACGAGGGGGTGGGGAAGCTGACCTGGACACCGTCGGATCGCATGGTCTGGACGTCGTTGGGCAGCGACGGCGTGGGGCCCTGGACCTGGTAGCTGGTCCCGTCCTTCATCTTCCCGGTGATCTGGCCCGTCGAGTTCGAGATCTGGGCCGTCGAGACCTGCTTGGACGTGACGTCCTGCATGAACTGCGTGTAGCTGATGTTCTTGGCGTTGGAGGTCTTGATCGTGCCCACCGCCAGGAGGATGGCCACGATGCCGATGGCCAGCACACCCCAGAGCCAGCGCCAGCTCTGCCCCGAGGGCGCACCCTGCTGTTGCTGCGGGTTGCCGTCGCTCCCGTTGGCGGGCGCGTTGGGTCGGCTCGCCGGCTTGTCGGTGCGCTGGGGGCTCACCCTTTCCATGCTAGGCGCCGACCCTGCATGGCGGTAACCGCCTCGTCGCCTCCTCGATTCTGGCCTGATCTCGGCCTTCCTGCAGGTCCGGGGCCCCTTCGGCGCCGGTAACGTCTTGCCGATGACCAACGCCGAGCCCGGAGGGGCCGCCTCCGGGCCGACCGGGCCCCCGGCCCGTCCTCCCGGCCCTGCGCCGCCGGGGTTCGTCCCGACCGCGTGGACGCGGCAGGCACCCCCTCCTCCTCCGCCGCCTCCGCTGCTGCTCCCGCCTCCCCCCTCGGCGGACCTGCCCTTCCTCGATACGCCCTGGGTCCCTCCGCAGACCAAGCGCCAGGGCTGGATGTGGCTCGTCTATGCCGTGGCCGGCTTCGTCGTCGGGCAGCTCACCGCCGTCGTCTTCGCCCTCGTCGCCGCGCTGGCCGCCGGCAAGACCTCGGCCCAGCTGCAGGCCATCAGCACCTCGGCCGAGCCGGCCGAGTGGTACGTGGTCTCGACGCTCCTCGGCCTCTGGGTCGGCTTCATCGGCGCGCCCTGGCTGGCCAGCCGGACCCAGGGCACCCGGCGCTTCCTGCGGGACCTCGGCGTGCGCTTCCGCTGGCGGGACCTGATGGGCATCCTGATCGGCATCGGCGGCCAGATCCTGGTGGGTCTCGTCTACCTGCCGTTCCGGCACGACATCCACAACTTCAACGGGCCCTCGCAACGCCTGACGGGTGCCTCCCACGGCGGGGGCTTCATCGTGATCGCCGTCGCCACGGTCGTCTTCGCGCCGGCCATGGAGGAGCTGTTCTTCCGCGGCCTCCTGCTCAAGGCGCTCGTGAGGATCATGACGCCGCTGCGGGCGGCCGGCCGCGCCCGCACCGCCGGAGTCGTCCTGGCGGTGATCGCCGACGGCCTCCTCTTCGGCCTCGCCCACGGCGAGTGGGTGCAGCTGGCCGGACTCGCCCTCTTCGGCATCGTGCTGGCCGGGATCTCCTATCGGACGGGCCGTCTCGGCATGAACGCGGTGGCGCACGCCAGTTTCAACCTCGTGGCCATCGTGTCGATCGCCATGAACGGCTCCGTGCTCTTCCCTTCGCTCGGTTTCCACTGAGTGCTCGGTTTCCACTGAACCGCCCGGTCCCGTCCCGGTGGCGCCGGAACCGTCCCGTCCCGGTCACGCCGCCGGGCTCC
>DAHUZK010000065.1 GCA_027306605.1 Acidimicrobiaceae bacterium | reverse complement strand
GCCGGCGGGCACGTCGTCCCCATCCTGGGACCATCGCCCCTAGCGGGACGGCCCGAACCGGGACACGATGGGCGAGTGCACGAAGCAGCCAGGCCTGAAGAGGGCGTCCCCGTTGCGTCGATCACGGAGCACACGGCGACGGGCCCGGTCCCCGTGCCCGCGCCGTTGCCGACGCTCGAGAGCCTTCCGCATCCTGCCGGCCGGAGAGTGCTCGTACGAGCCGACCTCGACATCCCTCCACAGGCCCGGGACCAGCCACAGCACGCACGGCAACTGAGACAACTGGCCCGGACCTTGCAATGGCTCGCGGAGCGGGACGCGATCGTCACCGTTTGCGGTCATCAGGGTCGACTCGGCGGAACCCCCGACGCCGAGGCGTTCGAAAGGACCGCCCGAGCGCTTCGTGCGATGTACCCGAGGGTCACCGTCGCTCCCAACGTGGCCGCCGATGACGGCCCCGAACCGAACCCGGAACTGCTACGACGACTCGTCGAGGGCCAGGAGCTGTTCGTCAACGACGACTTCCAGTGGTCATCGGTGCCACTCACGTCCATCATGGGGCCCGCGGCGGTTCTCCCCGGCGCGGTGGGTCGCCAGCTCGAGAAGGACATCAGGCTCCTCACGCCCCTGCTGACGAACCCGGATCGCCCGTTCGTCGTCGTTCTCGGGAGCCGCGACACGATCGACCGTCTGCCGAACCTCTACTCGCTCGTCTTGCGAGCCGACATGGTGCTGGTGGGGGGCCAGATGTCGGTGCCCTTCCTGCAGGCGGTCGGAAAGCAGCCGGGCGAGCAGGAGCCGCCCGAATTCTTCGAGGAATGCCGCCACGCCTACGGGGTGGGACACGAAATCGGTCACCCCGTCCTCCTGCCCCCTGACCTCGTCTGGGAGCGGACCGGCGGCGGCATCGAAGCAGCTCCCCAGGACGTCACGGTGGACGGGTCCGTCATGGACCTCGGCCCGGAGGCAGCCAGGACCTACGCCGAGGAGATCCGCGGCGCGCGTACGGTCTTCTGGGTCGGATCACTGGGCAAGGTGGAGGACGAGCGCTTCACCGAGGGCACGCTCACCGTGGCCCGGGCCCTGACCGTCTCCACCGCGACGACGATCCTGGGCGGAGACGCCCTGTTGACCATGCTTCGAGCGCACCGTCTGCTCCCTCCGCGAGCCTCCCTTGTCAGTGCCACCGGCAGCGCGGTGGCGTTCTTGAAGGATGGTGACCTGGTCGGGCTGGCCGCACTCCGCCGCGCATCAGCACGCCATACCGAGTGAGCGCACCGCGCCGATGCCCACGAGTTCCCGAAGACCCGAGTCGCGCTGATGCCTAGGGCCGTGCAATTCGGACGGTACGGCGGTCTCGATGTGCTGGAGGTCGTCGATGTTCCTCGTCCTGAACCGGGTCCGGGCGAGCTGCTCGTGCGGGTCGAAGCAGCCGGGATCAATCCGGGTGAGGCGAAGATCCGCCAAGGCCTGATGGCCGATCAGTTCCCCACCAGCTTTCCTTCGGGTCAAGGCAGCGACCTGGCGGGGGTCATCGAGGAGGCCGGACCCGGAACCAGCCCATGGGTGCCCGGCGACGACGTCATCGGCTTCACGAACCGCCGCGGCAGTCAAGCCCAGTTCGCCGTCGTCGAGGCCACCGATGTCGTTCGCAAGCCAGCGGGAGTCTCCTGGGAGGTGGCGGGATCTCTCTTCGTGGCAGGGACCACCGCATGTGCCGCCGTGGCCTCGGTGGCACCCGAACCGGGCGAGACCCTGGCCGTGGCTGGTGCGTCCGGCGGAGTCGGGTCGATCGGTGTGCAGCTGGCGCGCCTGGCGGGGGCGACGGTGGTCGGTATCGCCAGCGCCGCGCACCACCGCTGGCTCTCCAGTCACGGAGTGCTGCCGGTGGCCTACGGCGACGGGTTGGACGACCGGCTTCGCCATGCCGTCGATCATGTCGATGCGTTCATCGATGCCTTCGGGGACGACTACGTGCAGCTCGCTCTCGATCTGGGTGTTGCACCGCAACGCATCGACACCATCGTCGACTTCAGCGCGGTCGAACGTTTCGGCGTGAAGGCGGAGGGCAATGCTTCCGCCGGCACCAGTGCCGTCTTGGGTGAGCTGGCCGGCCTGGTGGCGGAGGGCAAGGTGGAGGTGCCGATCGCACGGGCCTATCCACTGGACGACGTCCGCGAGGCCTATTGGCAACTGGACCGAGGGCACGTCCTGGGCAAGATCGTTCTGCTCCCGAACGGGTAGTCGTCGGAAGGTGATGCGCCGCCTGGCGCGAGCCGCCGAATCACCAGACAGTTCAGGAGTCGGTCGGCACGATGACGGCCCGCCCCTCGAGTTCGCCCGCCTCCAAGGCCTCGTAGGCCGCCACGGCGCTCTCCAGGCTGAAGGTGGTGACCTTGGGCTTGATCAGTCCTCGCGCGCCCAGGTCGAGCACCTCGACCAGCTCGGGACGGCTGCCCCAATACGTGGTCTGAACCGACAGCTCGTAAGGTACGGAGAAGAACGAAACCGGCAGCGTGCCACCGGCCAGGCCGACGATCGTCAGATCTCCGAGCATCCTGGCGGACGCTGCCCCGAGCGACAGCGTCGCTTCGGAGCCCACGAAGTCGAGGACGACGTCGGCGCCCCGGCCCGAGGTGAGGGCACGAATCTCGCTGGCTGCCTGGGCACCCGAGAGGATCGAGAAATCGGCGCCATAGGTCTCTGCCAGCGCCAGAGCCTCTTGACGCGTGTCGACGGCCACGATCCTGGCGGCGCTGGTGGCTCTCAAGATCTGGACCGCCATATGCCCCAGCCCGCCGACCCCGAGGACCACGGCCGTCGCGCCCGGAGCGAGCTTGTCGAAACTCCGACGCACGGCGTGATACGGAGTCAGCCCAGCATCTGTCAGTGGAGCGGCCACCACCGGGTCCAGCCCCTCGGGAAGTGGCACCAGGTGGCGGGCGGCCGGCACCAACATGTACTCGGCCATTCCCCCGTCGAGACCGAGGCCGCCGCCACCCATCGGAACCGGAGCAGACCCCGGATCCTCGCAGAGCGTCTCGATGCCCAGTTGACAATGGGCGCACCGACCGCACCCCCAGGGGCCGTACACGGCGACTGCTTGACCGACCTCCAGACCGGTCACCCCGGGACCGAGGGCGTGAACCCATCCGGCGTTCTCGTGCCCCAGGGTGAACGGCGGACCCCAGGGAAGTTGGCTCGATCCGAGCTCATGCATCAAGTGCAGGTCGGAGTGGCAGGCACCGGCACCTCCGATCCGAACGACCACCTGACCCGGAGCAGGCGTCGGCTCCGGCACCTCGACCAGTTCCGGTTCGGACTTCCATTGCATCAGTCGGAGCGACTTCACCGTTCGAATCTCCTCTCGTCGGCCATCGAACGATCTACCTGTTCCCGCGCTCGAGCACAGCGAGAAGGACCTCGGCACCCGAATGCTCGACATCCTTGGTCGCCGTGAGAAGGAGGAGCGATCGCTGGGTGCGAAGACGACGCAAGCGGCTCACCACCTGCGAAGCAGGCGGCGACTCGAGCTCGGCACGATAGCGGCGAGCGAACTCCCGAAAGCGCTCGACATCATGCCCGTACCATCGTCGGAGAGAATCGCTGGGAGCGACATCCTTTGCCCACTCATCGAGTGCGAGCTCCGCCTTCTTCACCCCTCGTGGCCAGAGACGATCGACCAAGACGCGATAACCACGAGCGTGTCCGGTGTCCTCGTAGACTCGGACAATCTTGATCGCCTTGCCTGCAACCAAATTTCGCCTCATTCGCTGGCTCGGGCCGAATCCGGAGCTCATGGGAGCCAATCGCACACGACCCATCCACTGGCGAGGATACGCCTCCACGGAACGAACGAATAGTCCCATTAGCCCTGAATCGGCCGTGCAACGATGATGTCGTGCCACGCCTTCGCCAGTTCCTGCGATGGAGTGAGCGTTCGCGCCGACGACGACATCTGCGCGGACTATGACTCGAGCACGAATGCCATTCCTTGATCGCACTGACCGGGTTCCGGTCGAAGGACTTGTTGCCCGTGCTCACCTCAGCGCGAGGTGCGGCTCGACGTATTTGGTACGCATCTGCTCGATAAGCGGCTCACAGCCACGTTCGCCGACGAGGTTGTGCTCCTCGGCGGGGTCCGTCTCGAGATCGAAGAGCTCGCAGGGAACGCCCGAGTTGCGTTCGAATGTGGCACGCAACCTCTCGGTGGCAGCGGAGACGAAGTAGGCACCATCGGCCTCCCGGGATTGAATGGCGCTGAAGGCGACCTCTCGGCCCACCGGTCTGCCCTCGACCGCCGGGCGCAGCGACTGGCCCTCACCGAGGGGCCCGGCCCCTGCGAGGTCGAGGACGGTGGCGCTGACATCGACCAGCTCGACCGGCTCGTCCACCACCCGAGATGAGCTCCCCGCCGGTGGGGTGACGATCAGGGGGGACCGCACCGACGACCGGTAGAAGCACATCTTGGCCATCAGGTTGTGATCGCCCAGCATCTCTCCGTGGTCGGAGGTGTATATGAACCACGTGTTGTCGGCCCATCCCCTGTCGACCACCGCTCGGACGATGTCTCCGATGCGCTGGTCGATGAGCGAGATCATCCCGAAGTAGTGGCGGGCGCCTTCACGCACGTACTCGTCGGTGAGCAGGTGGGAGTTCGAGTGTTTCCGCAACTCTTCGAGGTAGCGGCCCCATGTGTCGTTGGGTGGTTCGGGTCGTGTGCGCGGGCCCAGCGGCACATCTGCACCCTCGTAGTGGCGGGCCCAGATGGGATCGTCCATAAGTGGCACGTGCGGCTGCACCATGGCCACTTTCAACAGGAACGGGGCCCCGTCGTGTCGCTCGAGCCACGAGATGGCGTGGTCGGCAAGGAAGCAGGTCAGGTCTTCCTCCTGGGGCAGCGGTGAAGTCACACCGTCCCAGTGGTGTGGCGTCAACCGCCAGACGGAGCGGATGTGACTGCGATAGTCCTCGAGGTGGCCGCGTTCGGAGAGGAACTCCGTGTAGGGGGTGCTGACCCAGTCGAGCGCGTGGACATAGCGGTCGAACTCCTCGAGCACGTGGTCCCATCCGAAGGAGCGCACCAGCTCCTCGTAGCTGCGCAGATCGAAGGGCCGTTCCGCTTCGCCTGCGCCGGCTCCGTCGGGGCTGAGCTCTTTCGGCGTGTAGTAGTGGGTCTTGCCGATGCTGGCCGTGACGTACCCCTTGGCCTGCAGGCGCTTCATCATGGTGTCCCAGGTCGGATCGAGGTCCTGGTTGAAATTGCGGGTGATGCCCGTTTGGTGGGCGTACCGTCCGGTTATGAGCGAAGCCCGCGAGGGCTGGCAGACCGGGCTCTGGCAGTACGCGGCCGAAAACCGAACGCCGTTGCTCGCCAGCCGGTCGATATTCGGTGTGACCACGACCGGATGCCCGGCGCATCCCAAGACGTCGTGGCGGTGCTGATCGCTGAAGAGGAGGACGATATTCGGCCGCACCGCCTCGTCATTTTGGTTCATGGTCACCGGATGCTCGCCGCCTTGGACGGCTGCGTCAAGGTGCGCGTGGACGCGTGTGGCCGTCTCCCCCGGAGCCCCAGGCCAGAGATGGCGTCTGCAAAGACTTGGTGTATGCAATGTGGTGCAGATCTCGCAGCGCACGAGAAGGGATGACCGAGTGGCGTACCGCAACCGAGTTCCGAGGTGGGTGCGCCGGGCCCGGAAGTTGGCCGATCCGGAAGCCCGGCGCTGGTCGAAGGCGGCGGCATGAATCCGGGGCACGTGGTCGTGGTCGGCGCCGGGCTGGCCGGACTGGCGGCTGCCTCTCGTCTGCGGAAGGGCGGGGCGGAGGTCACCGTGCTCGAAGCCCGTTCCCGCGTCGGGGGCCGCATCGAAGGTGGGCGGTCGTCCGACGGGACGCCCGTCGAGCTCGGCGGCCAGTGGATCGGCCCGACACAGGACCGGATGTACGCCCTGGTCGAGGAGCTGGGACTCGAGACGTTCCCGACCTACAACGAGGGCAAGCACGTGGTCCTGCTCGGCAATCGCACCACCCGCATGGCCTCGGCCCGAGGGGCGGTGCCCAGGCTGAACCCGTTCGTGCTGGTCGACATCTTCCAGGGACTGACCCGGTTCACCCGGCTGGCCAAGCGGGTCCCGCTGGACCAGCCGTGGAGTGCCCCTGGTGCCGAGAGCCTCGATGCCCAGACCTTTGAAACCTGGATCCGTCGCAATCTGCGCACGCAGACCGGGCGCATGTACTTCCGCGTCGCGTGCGAAGCGGTGTTCGCCGCCGAGGCCTCGGACCTGTCCGCCCTGCACGCCCTGTTCTACGCCCATGCGGGGACCGATTTCGAGGGACTCCTGTCGACCGATCGGGGTGCCCAGCAGGATCGGGTGGTGGGCGGATCCATCCGGCTGTGCGAGGTCATGGCAGAGCGCCTCGGCCCGGCCGTGCGGTTGGGTGAACCGGTGCGCCGGATCGACCAGGACGGAAGCGGAGTGCGGGCCACCACCCGAACCGGCCAGGTGGTCGAGGGCGACCGGGTCGTCGTCACCCTTCCTCCGACGTTGGCCGGACGGCTCGAGTACGGCCCGCAGCTGCCATCGTGGCGGGACCAGCTGACCCAGAGACTGCCGGCGGGCTCGGTGATCAAGCTCTTCGCTGTCTACGACGAGCCCTTCTGGCGGTCGGACGGCCTGACCGGGCAAGCGGCTTCGGACACCGGGCCGGTGAAGATCACCTTCGACAACTCGCCCCCCTCGGGTCGGCCTGGGATCCTGCTCGGCTTCATGGAGGGCAGCGATGCTCGCCGCTGGGCGCGAAGCACCGAGACGGAGCGCCGGGACGCGGCCCTGGGATGTTTCGCCCGGTACTTCGGCCCCAAGGGCCGCCGCGCCGAGGAGTACATCGAACGCGACTGGATGGGTGAGGAGTTCAGCCGGGGCTGCTACGGCGCCCATTTCACCCCGGGGGTTTGGACGGCGTACGGGCCGGCGCTGCGCCAGCCCATCGGACGGATCCACTTCGCCGGCGCCGAGCACGCAACGATCTGGAACGGCTACATGGAAGGGGCGGTCAGGTCCGGCGAAGAGGTCGCCGACGACGTGCTGTCGGCTCTCTGACGCCACGCCCTGTTCCCCTCCACGCCCTGTTCCCCTCCACGCCCGGTTCCCCTCCACGCCCTGTCCCAGAGCCGTGGGGCTTCCAGCGCGCAGCGGGCTCGGACGAGGACGCTGGGCCGGCGGGCGCAACGGTCGTACCATGCGTGGCGTGATCCACCGGTGGCTGTCGCCGCGGGCGTTCCTGCTCCACGGGGAATTTCTGCTCGTCGTCGCAGGCTGCGCGGTCGCGACCTGGTGGCAGGCAAGCCGCGCGCTCGGGGGAAACGGGCTCAGCTGGTTCTACACGTTCGAGTGGCCGATTTTCGCTGGGATCGCCATGGCCGCTTGGTGGCACCTCATCCACGAGGATCCCGCGGCCAGGGCAGCCCGGCGCCGTGAGCGGGAGTCGGTCGACCCCGCAGCGCGCCAGGCGGAGTGGTGAGGCCGGCGCCTCCTGCAGGAGCGCCCGTGAGGACCAGGTGGGATGCGGGGATCGCCCACACGACCACGACCCACGTGCCGGAGGAGCACGCTGGCTAGCCTGAGCGCGATGGAACCGGGGGGTCGGCGCAAGCGGTCACGCCGGTGGCGCACGCCGGTGGCGTGACCGTGCAAGGAGCGGCCGAGCCTCGCGCCCGCGAGACTGGCGCGCCGCAACGCGACCGGGCTTTCAAGTGGATCGCGGCCAGCGCCGGCGCCTGCCTCGTCGCGTTCGTCGTCTTCGTGGTGGTCCGGGGCCCCTCGCACCCGAGCACGCCCGGAAGCGCCGCTCTGCGGGGTGCTCCGCCGGTGCTGAAGGTGGGGACGGTCGCCCCTGCCTTCTCGCTGCCGGCGCTGGGCAGCGGGCAACCGGTCTCGCTGGCGTCGCTCCGTGGCAGGCCTGTGATCGTCAGCTTCTTCGCCTCGTGGTGTCCCGACTGTCGGGCCGAGCTCGCCGCGCTGGCCTCGGCGGCCCAGAGCGCACGCGGCCGGGTCGGCGTGATCGGCGTGGACGCAAACGAGAGCTCCCAAACCACTGCGGCCCGGCTGCTGGCCGCAGCCCACGCGACCTACCCGGTCGGCCTCGACGCCAATGCCGCCGTGGCGACCCGGTACCTGGTGCAGGCGCTGCCCGTGACCTACTTCCTCGATGCCCACGATCGGGTGGTGGGAGCCGCCCTCGGCCCACAGACGCGATCCTCTCTGCAGCACTGGGTGCACCACCTGGAGGGTCAGCGGTGAGCCGAGCGGTCGACAGTGGTCAGGTGGACCGCGGCCCGGTCGACCACGGGGCCGCAACGCCTCCGCCGTCCGTTTCGGGCTCCGAGCAGGAAGGGGCGAAGGGAACGGCTCCGGCGGAACCGCCGATCGACCGGGCCGCTGCGCTCGCCGCCGGGGCGCCGAGGGTCCCGGCCAACTTCGTCTACTGGGTCCTCGGACTCGTCCTGATCCTCAGCCTGGGGGGGTTCATCGCCGAGCGCTTGTTCTCCTCCGCGGGGCTGAACCCGGCGCCGACGAGCACCTCGACCACCGCGGCCCGGACGCCGCCGGCCGCGACACCCGGCGCGCCCACACCGGTGCCCGACCGCTCACTCGGCGCCCCCCTGACGGCGTTCATGGGCCTGAGCACGCCCGGCGGGTCCGACCCGCGACCAGCCCCGCTCTTCTCCCTCACTGACCAGAACGGCCAGCCGGTGTCCATGCCGGTCCAACCACCGAGCGTCGTGGTCCTCACGTTCTTCGACGCTCCGTGCAACGACATCTGTCCGGTCCTGGCGTCCGAGATCGAACAGGCTGACGCCGATCTCGGCCCGCAGGCAGCCCACGTCGAGTTCCTGACGGTCAACACGGACCCATCGGCGCTGGCGGCGTCCGCGGCACGCCCGGCCGTGGGCGGAGCGGGCCTCGGCTCCCTGGCGAACTGGCACATGCTGACCGGGCCCCTCGCCGCGTTGAACAAGGTCTGGAAGGCCTACGGCATCTCCATCACCGTCGCCACCAAGACAGGCCTCGAGGCGCACAACAACGTCATCGATTTCATCGACGAGCAGGGTGACCTGCGCTACCGGGCCACGCCCTTCGCGAACGAGAGTTCGACGGGCACCTTCAGCCTGCCCGCGGCCACGGTGGTCCGCTGGGGCAAGGGTATCGCCACCTACGCGGAGAAGCTGCGCGGCCAGTGACGGAGCTTCCGCCCATCCACCCGCCGGACCGGCCGCCCCCACAGGGGTCGTCCAACGCGGCCGCGTCCCCCGACGATCCGCCCTCGGGCACGCGGCGAACCGATACGCCCCGCCCTCCCCGCTGGCAACGCCACCGGAAGCTCACGATCGCTGCGGCCGTCGTGGTGATCGCGGTCATCACCGTACTCAGCGATCTCCCGACGAGCACCACTCGGGCCAGCGACATCAGCGCCGAGCGCAGCGTGATGACGGAGGTGAACGGCGACCTGGCGGGCTGTGCCCTGGCCGCGCACCAGGCCGTCGGGATCTGGAACCTCCAGGCCTCGCACCAGCTGACCCCGGCCGACCGCGCGCCGACTCCGGGCCTGCTCAGCGACGACCAGGCGGCGTGCTCGTTGACCAACCAAGGGATCTACGATCTGTCGGGCATCGACGTGCCCGGCACCGCCGCCGGCAAGGACCTGGGCCAGATGGTGGCCACCGCGATGCTCTGGTCGACCTCGGACGCGCTGCGTGCGATCGAGGACGTGCAGACGCTCATGGATCAGCCACATGACGCCGCCGCACGGCATGACCTCGCGAGAGAGGAGTCGCGGCTGGCCGCCGACCGCCAACGAGCGCTGGCGCAGGAACAAGGCGCCGACCGGGCCCTCGACACCCAGCTCCAGCCGGTCGATCTCCCCGAGGTCACCCTGCCCTCCACGACCCAGTAGCCGTCGGGTCGAGGACACCCTGGTGCGCCGCATGCCGAGCCGACGCGGTCATCGAGCTGACCGGCCGTCACCTCCTGTCAGCGGCGGCGTGCCCCGTCGGCGCTCCGCTCGCAGCAGCGCCATCAGCTCGGTGTCGGGGTCGTCCTCGGTCTTGAGCCACATGACGGCGTTCCAGAAGACGACGGGAATGAATGCGACGGCGGCGACGAACCACGAGAGGGCGGCGGCGATCTGCTGGTCGGCGGCCTGACTCAGCCCCCCGGCGGCGTGGGAGAAGTTCGAGTAGAAGTCGTGCTGGGACATACCGAGGATGTAGGCGAGGATCCAGAACACCCACATCACCACGGCGGCCAACACGGCGCGCCGAAAGTGGCCGGACCGGGGTGCGAGTGGCGGCGAGTGCACCAGCTCGAGCCAGAGGCCGACTCCGAACACCAAGAGGGTGAGTGCCTCGAGCAGGACGGGCCAACCGGAGCGGCCCACCGCCTGAACGGCCCTCGGCGAGTGCCATACCACCACCGCCAGGAGGTCACAGCCGATGAAGGCCAGGGACCGCGGCAGCTCACGGTGGCGTCGCCGGCCGTCGGCCAGGCGGTCGGCCCAGCGTGCTCGACCCCCCGTTGAGGAGCCGACCGCCAACCCCAGGCGCTGCCACGGGGCGCCCGCGGCCACAAGACCCGGGACGACGATGGCCAGCAGTGCGAGCTGCAGCGCGGCCGCGTAGTCGGCGTGGCGCGCGACCGTGAAGAGCGGCGGTACCAGGGCAAAGAGCGCCGCCAGCAACGCGACCAACAGGCACCAGGGGCGCCACGGGGCGGCATCGCCCAGGGGCCGCCCGCCGGCAGCCCCATCCGTCATCGTGTCGGTCGGCGCTGGAAGAAGCCCCACAGGAGGACGACGCACAAGGTCCCGAGGGGGATGGCGAAGGTCAGGGCCTGGGTTGCCGCCGCATCGGATGCAAGGATCACGTGTTCAGCCTTCCAGGTCTCAGATCACGTAGAACAGTAGCCAGAAGAAGGTGGCCACGACGGCGACGAAACCCCAGAAGTACGTACAGCCGTTGAGGTTGGCCCGGAAGAGCCGGGCGACCGGAAGCGTCGAGCTGGGTGCTCCACCGTCTTGAGCGATGGCCCGCCGGAGGCGGATCTCGCGGGCGAGGATCGTCTCGATCCAATAGGTGGCGCCCAGGACGGCGGCGATGTTCATGGCCGCCCAACCGATGAAACAAGAGGCGTACCCGCTGGACCCCGGGAAGAACGGCAGATCGGTCAGCTGCCAGATCTGCAGCCCGATCACCAGCAGCCCACCCAGCACCGCCGTCCAGCCGGCGACCTGCCAATCCAGCGTCTGGTCGTTGCGGAACCGCCGCTCGCCGAACATGAGCAGCAGGGCCGAGGCGACCGTGATGGCAAAGATGGCGGCACCGGTTGCCGTCGGCGCGGTGATGCCATGGGGGCGCCAGAGGTTCTCGTTGTTGGCCGAGCGCAGATAGAAGTAGGCGAAGCCCAGGGCGGCGAAGGCGAAGGCCCAGATGCCGATGAGGAGTCGCCCGCCGGTCCACAGTGCCCCCTCCTGGGCGCGCAGCTCGAAGGCGATCTCCTCGGGAGTCTCCTGGAGCCGACCGGCGAAGCTCTCGAACTGCTGGTTGTCAACGGAGTTGGTCATGGTGATGTTCGTCGCCTCACAGGATCGGGGGTCGCGGGTCGCCGTCGCCCTCAACACCGGTCCCCAGATCCTCATGGCTCACCGAGCCCGCCGGGGCACCGACGGCGGACAACACCTTGCCCAGGTCGGCCACAGGCGGCGCGTCGGCCTCGCCGTAGTGATAGGGGTCGTTGAGAACGACCGGGATGTGCTCGAAGTCGTACCAGGGCACCGGCGTTGGCGTCTGCCACTCCAGGCCGAGCGAGTTCCACGGGTTGTCCGGCGCGGGGTGCGGGTTGAGATAGATCGACCACACCACGTTGATGATGAAGAAGAAGAAGGAGGCACCGAGGAAGTAGGCGCTGATACTCGAGATGTCGTTCAGCGTCTGCAGGTTGGAGGCGTACTCGAACACCCGGCGAGGCATGCCGAGAATCCCGACGAGGAACAGCGGGAAGAACGTGCAGTTGAAGAAGACGAAGAAGGTCCAGAAGTGCCATTTGCTCAGTTTGCGGTTCAACGTCTTGCCCGTGATCTTGGGGAACCAGAAGTAGAAGCCGGCGAACATGGCAAAGATGAGGCCGCCCATGATCGTGTAGTGGAAGTGCGCCATCACGAAGAAGCTCCCGTGGACCGTGACGTTCACCGGAACATCGGAAAGGAACACGCCGGTCACCCCGCCGATCAGGAAGTTGAAGAGCATTCCGAGACAGAAAAGCATCGGGGTGTCGAATCTGATTTTCGCCTTCCACAGCGTTCCGAGGGTGACGAGGAAGAGGAAGCCCGTCGGGATGGAGATGAGCTCCGTGGTGAGCATGAACAGCGGGCGCATATCGGGATTGATCCCGCTCTGGAACAGGTGGTGCTGCCAGACGAAGAAGGAGAGCAGCGCCACACCGAGCATGCCGGCCGCCGCGACCTTGTAGGCGAAGAGCGGCTTGCGCGTGAAGACGGGCATGATCTCCATGACGATCCCGAAGCCCGGCAAGGCCATGATGTACACCTCGGGATGGCCGAAGAACCAGAAGAGGTTCTGCCACAAGAAGTTGCTGCCGCCATGCTCGTTCACGTAGAAGGCGGTCTCGGCAGTGCGGTCCAGGATCCCGAAGAGCCCGGCGACGACCAGCGTCGGCGTCGCCAGAGTGAGCAGGGCCGTCGTGGCGAGGATTCCCCAGACGAAGATGGGCACGCGTCCCCAGTTCATGCCGGGGGCCCGGTAGTTGATGATGGTGGCGGCCAGATTGAACCCGGCCAGGATCATGCCGAGACCGATCACCCCGAAGCCCACCAGATACGAGTCCATGCCGCCGTTGGCCTGCGTCTGCAGCGGGGCGTAGCCGGTCCACCCGGTAGGGAACCCACCGAAGAAGAAGGCGCTCAGGATCACCAGGTAGCCCGCCATGAAGATCCAGAAGGAGAACGACTCGACGCGGGGGTACGCCATGCGGCGCGAGCCGATCATCAAGGGGACCAGCCAGTTCCCGAGCGGGCCCACGACGGCCGAGGTGGCCATCATCATCATGACCGTGCCGTGCTCGCTGACCAAGAAGATGTAGGTCCCTGGCCCGAACACGTGGGTGGTCGGGCTCAGCAGCTCGGTGCGGATGAGCATGGCCAGGAGTCCCCCGGTGAAGAGGAAGGTCAGGACGCCGATGGCGTACTGCCAGCCAACCACTTTGTGGTCCTCGGTCATGCGGAAGTAGCGCACCCAGCTCTGCTGCGGCGGAGACGGCGACGGCTCGTAGCCCAAGATCTTGGCGAGGGGGTAAGTGAGCGCACCGATGCCGGCCAGCCAGCCGGCAACGCCCAACGAGAGCCCGAGGACGATGGCGACGTTGTTCTGGCCCGAGCTCTGTACCTGCTGGTAGCCGCTGGCGATGACGTTGCCGAGCCAGTGTCCGATCAGGTATCCGATCACGCCTCCGGCGATCGCCCACAAGACGTTGGGCTGCAGCCAGGCGGAGCGCCGCCAGACCGGCGGCGGCTTGGCCGGCGTGCCGACATCCTCCTCGCCCGGGTACTCGAACTCGCTGACGGAGGTGTCAATGGCCATGGCGGGTTCCCCTCGTCTCGCGAGCCGAGCGGGCGTGCTCCCGCGGGGCATTGCTCTTCATGTCACCCACCACCTTGGGACGGCGTGGCGCCGTACTGCTCCACCTTGGAGTACGGATCGGCGTTGTTCGGGTAGTAGCCGCCGTCGGCACCGTTGGCGTCGGGGGTGTAGGTCAGGGCGTAGGGCGGCAACAGCCTGGTGTTCTTGCGGAGCCGGAAGGCGGTGAGCCGGGCCCAGGCGGAGAACTGTTGCCTGGTCACGACCTGACCCGTGTTGTACATGGCGCCGTGCCATATGCCACACAGCTCGTCGCAGCGGACGGTGAAGGAGCCGAGCTGCTGGGTCGTGGCGTAGGCCACGTTGTTGTAGTTCGGATTGGCGTCAGCCTTCACGCCCAGCTGGTAGGCCCAGAAGCTGTGGACGACGTCGAGGGACGTCACGTTGAACTCGACCGTCGTGTCGTTGGGGAGTACGAGCTGGTCCGTCTCGAAGCCGCCGAAGGTCGGGTAACGGTAGGTCCACTTCCACTGCTGGCCGATGACCTGCACCGGGAGGATCGTCTGGGAAGTCGGCGTCCAGATCGGGCTCGAGCCCTCGCCACCGCCCGAGCCGCCCGGCTGTACGAGCTCGTAGGTCCCGAAGCCGGCCAGGAACAGCACGATGACCGTCGTCGACACGATCCAGCCCACCTGGATCCCCAGATGCCCCCGCGAGTACGGCCCGGCAACCGGTTCGGGACCGCCCCTCGAGGCGCGCCACATGACGATGGCGTAGATCAGGTAGATCCAGACCCCGAGCACGACAGGCAGGGCGATGACGAAGAGGACGTTGAAGTCGAACTGCGCCCCCTGAGCCATGTTCGTCATGGTGCCGGGGGGGATGTGCGGCCCGGCCAGGTAGTAGAAGAGCGGGTCCAGGATGGCGCTCAGCACGACCCAGATGGCGATCAGCCTCCACCAGTGGTGTGTCTGGTCAGCTGCCGGGGCGCCCGGGTCGGCGGCGCCTGGCGCGCCCGTGCCGGCGGGAACCTGCTCGGACCCCACCGGCGGGTCCTTGTCGCTCATGCCACCACCTTCAAGAAACCACCCATGTAGCCGAGCGTCGACATCGGTCCCCCGTTCCCGTAGAGAAAGCCCAGCCCGCAGGGCACGAAGCACTGCCATCGGTAGCTGCCCGGACCAGGGCTGTTGAAGGAGAACCGGATGACGTTGTGCGGCGAGCTCGTGGTGCACGGAGCGGCTCCGCAGAGGTTGGCGTTGCCATTGACGCCAGAGAGAGGCACGTTCACGCCAAGGGAGGGGATGGAGAAGGTGTGGCCGACGCCGTTGCCGGCGTTCGAGTTGATCACCCGGAACAGCCGGCCGTTCAACGACGCCACGCTGCCGTAAGTACCCGTGACCTGGCCAAGCTGCTGGTTGCGAAGGGGGCTTCCCGAGTCGTACTGGTCGATGGTCACATTGATGCGTGTGTGCTCGGGCACCTGGAAGACAGTGGTGTGGACCCACTGGCCCTGGGGCGACCTGACCAGGTACGACACCCAGGTCGGATGGCTGCCCGACCCAAAGCTCCCCACCGTCTGGAGTCTGACGTTCACCGGCGCACCGGGGCTCGGGGAGGTGAAGTTCACCACCGGCGGCGTGCCCAAGAGGTTCACGATGAGAACGATGGCCGCAGTGACGGAAATGGCGAACAGAACCACCGTCACGCCTAGCTTCCACGCCAAGCTCATATGGTCGACCCCCGTCCTCGGAGCACTCCGAAGAGACCTGTTTGCAGAGACCTGTTTGCGGCTGAGCTCGGTTCGACGCCCCGAACCCCAGGGAGGTTAAATAGCGGTTTCGGCGACGTCAACTCTTTCCCGAGACGAAATGGTCAGGGAGCCGACCTCGTCGACGGGGTCGAGGGGGCTCGGAGCGCCTCCAGCGAGGGGTCGGGGGCCCGGTGGAAGAACCGGTCGACGCCGAGGGAGAAGCCCTCTTCGGAGTCCATGGCGCGCCTGATTCCCAACGCCAACGCCGGGACGGCCCAGAAGTCCCCGCAGATCCAGAGGATGGCTGCACCGATCTGCTGGTCGGCGAACGGTGAGAGGGTGACCCCCGGAACATGGGCGTAGACCGAGTACCAGTTGGCGTTCGTGAACAGCGAGAGCGTCATTGCCAGGAAGAACATGAGGACGTTGGTGGAGATGACGGCGCCGATCTGCCACAGGGGGGAAGCCTTCAGCCGGAACGGATAGGACGGGATGATCTGGAGCCAGAAGAGCATTCCGGTGGCGAAGAGGCTGGCGTGCATGAGCCAGATGTGGATCAGCTGGTTCTCTTGCGCGGTGTCGAAGAGGGCGGGGACATGCCAGACCACCATGACGACGTTGAACGAGACGAGCGCCGTCCATCGGTCGGTGAGGAATCGGCCCACTGCGCGCAGACCCGTCGAGAAAGACCCGAGCAGGACGCCGCGCATGAGACGCCTCCTGAAGTGGACCGGCAGGCCATGGAGGAGAGGCAGCCAGGGAGCGCCTGCCACGATCAGGGCGGGCACGTAGAACGCGAGGAGGATGTGCTCGACCATGTGCACGAAGAAGTAGTCGTCCGCCCAGTAATCGATCGGCGAAGTGACCGTGAGCAGGAGCAGGACCAACCCGCCGTAGAAGAGGAGGGAGCGCAGGCGACGCTGCCTGGTTCGTCGGCCGTCCGATCGCCGGCGGAGATTGGCCAGGCCGAGCTCGTGGACGACGACGAGGGCGGCGGCCACGACGACGAAGGGGTCGAAGGTCCAGTTGTCGACCAGGTAGTTCACGCCGTCCCTCCGTCAGCGGCCCGGACGGTCGCCACGCTAGCCCTCGATGACATCACCCCGACGACCCGTAGGCGAGCGGCACCCGGATCGACTGTGTCTTGAACCATCTGGTCCCCGAGGGTGTCAGTCCGTACACGTCGAGCACGGCGCCGCTCACCGTGAAGGCATCGAGCGGGGCGGCGGCGATCGAGACCGACGTGGCGGGCTGCGCCAGCGCCACGGTGTGCGCCGGTGGTGCAGGCAGCCGCAGCCACGATCCCCCCGGCGTGATCCGGGCCGCGAGCATTCCCCTCGTCTTCCGGACCAGGACCGCGGTCGAGCCACCAGACTCCACGGATGTCGCGTGCACCCTCGCCGAGGAGGGCAGTGGGAACGGGGTCGAGACGGACCAGCCCGCCGAGGTGCCCCACAGGACCACGAGCGAACGATGCCGGCCGCGCGCCGCGCTGATCAGGGCGGTGACGGTCGAGCCGTCGGTTTCGAGCCGGAGCATCGACGTGCTCGCCCGGGCCAGAGACCCTCGCAGGACAGGCCCGATCGATCGCCATGCACCTCCCGTGCTTGCGAACAGCCCGACGGCACCCCCGCCCGCGCACCCGGTAGCCACCAGCGGCGCACCGCTGGGTTCGAGCGCCACCGCGTCGAACCCAACGACGCGACAGCGCGCCGAGACCCGGCGCAGCGTCCTCGCCGTGACCACGGTTCTCCACGAGGCGAAGTTGCCGGTGGCACCGATCACCTGCGCCGACCGGGTGACGGCGAGGGCTCGCCGGTCGCCACGTACGGGGTCCGTCCCGTAGGCGAGCGCGTCGGGAAGGGCGGCCAGGCCTCTGGGGAGGAGGAGGGCGCTCCACGAAGCGCCGTCGCCGGCGCTCAGCGAGAGCGGCGAGAAGCGGAGCCGCCCGTTGGGCAGGATCCCGACGAGGACGGCACCGCCAGCAGTGCCGGCGACGATGCCCCCGTTGTCCGCCACACCAGGAGGCGTCGCCGAGGACCAAGAAGAGGACCCCGGCGCTGCGTGCACAAGCTGCCAGAACGTGTTCGACTCGTTGGTGATCTGACCCATGGGCAGGACCACCCACGCGCCGCTCGACGTCGTAACCGCGCTCTCGAGTGGAGCGGCGGACGCCCCCGCCGCAGCGGCCCCGAGATCGGCGAGCGTCAGCACGAGGACGAGCACGAGGACGAGCGCGAGGACGATGGCATGTGTTGCGCGGGAGCGCGAGGCGACCGCCCGGAGGATCCGCGCCCTCACGAACCGAGAACTTGATCGATCCGACTCAAGAGCAGCGACGAGAACGACGATGCCGTCGTCTGCGTCGGACCCGGGTCGTCGATCAGCTCGGCGCGCACGTGGCCTTGTGCGTCGATCACGAACGCCAGGTCACTGTGAGCGATCATCGCCCCATCGGGGATGATCTGGACGAGCTCTCCGTAAGAGCTCCACACCTTCTGGAGCTGCCCCAAGGAACCGGTGAGGTAGTGCCAATTGGCGATGCCGGTGAGGTTCTCCTGGCGGTCGAAGGCATTCGTGAACGAAGCTGAGCGGTAGATGGGGTTGGCCACGATGGCGACGAAATCGACGCGGCTGCTCTGCGCGCCGAGCCGTTGATCGGTGCGGCGGAACTCCTGCGCAATCAGCGGGCAGTCGGTGGTGCATACCGGGTCGAGGAACGTGAGCGCCACGACGTGTCCACGCAGGCCGGCCAGGCTGACCGTGTTGCCGTGTTGGTCGGTGAGGCTGAAGGGTGCTGCCGGCGCGTCGATGGTGTTCGGCGTGCCATCGAGCGCTTCACTCACGACAGGATCCGCGTTCGGATTGACCGCGGCCATCGCCATGGGAGCCGTACCCAGGATCACGACCGCCACCGCCGCCACCGCCGCCATGGTCCGAGTGACGTAGGGGAACGTGGCACGCTCCCACCAAGGGGCGGCCACCGCCGGGATCTCGTGGGCCACGGTCGTCGCGAGGTCGGTGGCGGCCGAGGGCGTGTCGGCCGTGGCGGGGAGCCGGACCATCGCCAGGTAGCCCCCGACCAAGAGCGACGCCATCGGCGGCATGGAGTTGGGATCGGTGCCGAGGCTGCCGAAGAATCCGAGGTCCTCGATCAGCACCCAGTCGGCTAGGGACAACACGACGAACGCGACGAGGCCGACCAGGACGAAGCGCCGGCGCCCGGTGAGGAACAGCACACCGATGGTGGTCAGGATCACGACCAGAACCAGGTTCACGGCCCATCCGTGTGCGGAATCGAAGGTTGCGAAGGAAGTGAGCCACGAGGAGAGGAGGGCAGGCTGCGGCGTCTTGGCCATCTCCTGCACCATCGCGCTGAGCGTGCCGCCATGGCCCTGCCAGTAGCCGCGGCCGGGCCATGCCTGCAGGATCGCCATGCCGATCAGGAATGCTCCACCCGCGCCGAGAACGACACGGCCGAGCCGCGGAGAGGCAAAGGCACGTTCGGGCAGCGCCAACACGATGCCGGCGACGACGTAGAGGATGACTGCTCCGGGGGCTCCGAAAAGCAAGGTCAGACCTGGGGCGAAGATGCCGCCGAACGACTCGCCGAATGCCCAGACCACCAGCCCCCAGCCGACGCTTGCTGCACCTCCGAGCCGCGACCAGCGGCCACGCGGCGCCACGAGCAACCAGACGCCGAGGCCGAGCTGGATCCACACGGCGGCCGCGGCAGCCTGGATGGGGTGGTCGGACCAGATGCTGGCGCCGATGTTGACCAGGTGCTGGACCCAAGCCGGAGAGCCGCTCGCCGAGGGCTGGACGACACCGGCCGGGAGGCCGAGCGGCATCGACGACTGGATCTGCAGCAGGCCGTCGAGGATCCACAGACAGCCAAAGGTGATCCGCAGGAACCGACGGGCGAGCGGTTCGGCGACCAGAGAGGGCAGCGCCTTGGGAAAGCTCGTCTGCCCGTTCGCCTTCAGGCGCCGATACTGGACGGTACGGATGACGTTGAAGCCGACCATGCAGAGCACGACGATCAGGATGACCACGAGCAGCTGACGGAACAGCGCCGAGTGGAAATCGGAGACGATGAGAGAATTTCCCGTCTGCGACGAGCGGCCCATTCCCGGCACGAGCTACCCCTCTCCTGCGTTCGGCCACGGAGCCACCATCGTGCACACCGCGGGCGACACTATCCTCCGGCTCCACCGGGCACGATGGCGTCGAGCATCCGCTGACGTGATGTTGCCGGGCAATCCTGGCTCCGAGAAGACGGTACTGGCCTGCGACTGAAGCCGTCGCGCCGGCTGTCTCCGCACCTGACCGCCACGGACCTGCCGTCACCAGCTGGGTCCGCGCAAGCCTTTCGGGAGGATCATGCCGGATCTGAGCCGACAACCGTCCGGCTGGCTGCAGTCGCGACTCCCCCGGGCGCCAGGCGATCGGACGTCTCCACTTCGCCGCCGAGCACGCGACCATCTGGAACGGCTACATGGAAGGGGCGGCGTTCTCGATCCAGCTCCAGAGCTGCGTGCCGTCCTGGGCGGAGCTCGACCGACGCGTCCGCTGCCGTCGGTGCTCACGGCGCGGTCGGCGGTCGTGGAAGAACCCCTCGGTCGCCGGCGAGGACCCAGCCCTCGGAGCTCTTGCCCCACCGGCGGCGAGCCAGGCGCCGGTATCCGCTCCTTGGTCAGGGGTCCGCAGCAACGGACCCATCCAGCGAGCGAAGGTCGGGAGACCAGCGGCCAGGCCAGGGGTCTCCACCCAGCCGGGATGGCAGGCGTAGCTGGCCACCCCGGACGGTCCGAGTCGACGGGCCCACTCGTGCGAAAGCACCACTTGTGCCCGCTTCGCCCGCGCGTAGGTCCGGGCCCCGTCGTAGTCGACCGGCGAGCTGACGAGGCTGGGCAGATCGAAGGGTTCGAGGTACATGCCCCCGGAGGAGACGGTCACGATGTTGGCGCGCCCCGCCTCGAGCAGCGGGGTCAGCCGCGCCGTCAGGCGGAACGGTCCCACGAGGGCCGTCGCCACGGTCATCTCCATGCCGTCGCTCGCGCTGCGATAGACGGTGCTCAGCGCCCCGGCAGCATGGACCAAACCGTGGAGCTGGCCGTGTCTGTCGGCCAGCCGGCGCACCAGGGCGTCGAGGGCGTCGTGGTCGGTGATGTCGAGGATGGCGGGTTCCGCTCGACCCCCGGCTTTCCGCACCTCGTCGGCGCTGGCCCGAGTGCGCGCCTCGTCCCGCCCCAACACCCAGACCTCCGCCCCGAGACTGCCCAGACGGCGTGCCACGGCGCGACCGATGCCTGAAGAGGCCCCCGTCACCAGATGGACCCGCCCGTGCTGCGCCGGCGGATCCGGCCAGGGCTCGAGCCGCGAGCGGACCGCAGAGCCGACGCGGCTGAAACTGCCGATCACGGACTCTTCAAGGGTCCAGTCGACGCACACGTCCACGGCGTGCCGCAGACTCATCTCAACGAGGCGCGCAAGCCATCGGCGGCCCTGTCACCGATCTTCTGCAGCATGCGAGCGAACACCGGTCCGAGCAGGCGGAAGAGGCCTCTTGGCTGGAGCAGCGCGTGGTAACGGACGAGCGAGCCCTCGGTCGACGGTTCCACCATGATCGTGTCGGTCGAGCGAGCGATCGGGTGGTCGGCTCGCAGGACGACTCTGTGAGGCCGATCGAGCTCGACCACCCGGTAGTCGAACGTTGCCGTCCAGCCGGCTAGGGGTATGCCGAGCCGATACACGGCCCCGACCCGCGCCGGACCTCCCTGGAGCGCTTCACCCTTCGACACACCGGGGTCCCATTCGGCGGCGTTGGAGAAGGTGGCCAGGTAGTCGAAGGTCTCGACCGCCGGGCGGCCGCTCGCGATGCTCGTGACGTAGGTCGCCATGGTCCTCCCGGGTGGTGCGTGGATCCGTTCTCGACGGGTATAGAGTTTAGTGCTAAATCTCGGAGGAGGAAACAGGGTGCGCATCGCCATCATCGGAAGCGGGATCGCCGGCATGACGGCGGCGCACCTTCTCCTCCCCCGCCACGACGTCCACCTCTTCGAGGCGGATGATCGTCCGGGCGGGCACGCCAACACGGTGAGGGTCGAGCTGGACGGTCGGGATGTCGCAGCCGACACCGGTTTCTTGGTGTACAACGAACGGACGTACCCACGTTTCACCCGCCTTCTCGCTGAGCTGGGGATCGGCACCCACGCAAGTGACATGAGCTTCGCCGTCTCGGACCGGGCCAGCGGCCTCGAGTGGCGGGGAACGTCGCTCAACACGGTCTTCGCCCAGCGTGGCAATGTGTTCCGCCCTCGCTTCTTGGCAATGTTGACGGACGTGGCCCGCTTCAACCGGATCGCCCGCCACGTGCTGGAGGACCCGGCCAGCAGCCCGGCCACCCTGGCCGACCTCCTGGCCGGACATCGCTGGTCGCGCGGCTTCGTCGACTGGTATCTCGTCCCGATGGGATCGGCAATCTGGTCGGCCGACCCCACGACCTTCACCCGCATCCCAGCGCGTACCTTCACCGAGTTCTTCAGCCGCCACGGTCTGCTCCGCCTGAGGGACCAGCCCCAGTGGAGAACGATCACCGGTGGCTCGGCTCGCTACGTCGAGGCGCTGCTGGCGCCCCTGCGCCGGCGCGGACGACTGCACCTGGCCACGCCCGTGACGAAAGTCCGCCGGGACAACGGGCACGTGGAGTTGTTGACAGAGTCCGGTCCTTCGACGTTCGACCACGTGGTCCTGGCCGTCCACAGCGACGACGCTCTCGCCATGCTGGCCGACCCCACCGCCGGGGAGCGAGCCGCCCTGGGTGCCATTCGCTATCAACCGAACCGCGCCACGCTCCACACCGATACTTCGCTGATGCCGGTCAACCGGCGAGCATGGGCATCGTGGAATTACCTGCGTCCGAACGGCGAGTCGCACCAGGCCACACTCACGTACCACCTCAACGCCCTTCAGGGTCTCGATGTCCACCAGCCGCTGCTGGTCACCCTCAATCGCGACGACGAGATCGACCCGCGCCGCGTGATCCGGCGGTTCGACTACGCCCATCCGGTCATCGACGCCGAGGCCGTGGCGGCCCAGTCCCACCAGCGAGCGATCAGCGGCGGGGACGTGTCGTTCTGCGGGGCCTACTGGGGCTACGGCTTCCACGAGGACGGGGTGAACAGTGCCGTCGCAGTGTGCGAACGCTTCGGGGTCTCGCTGTGACAAGGGACCACATGCTTCAAAGCGCGCTCTACGAGGGTGTTGTGATACACCGCCGATCCGAACCGGCGTACCGATTCACGCAGCGGATCGCCCTGCCCCTGTTGTTCACTCACGAACTGAGAGCGGCCAGCGGTCTTCACCCGATGGTGCACCTGGACCCCGGCACACCGGCGCACCGCTACCACGCCGTGCGACTCGAGCGCTCGGATTTCATCGCGCCCCACGACGTGCCCATCGAGCAGGCGGTCGCCGGGCAGGTCGAGTCCGCCGGGGGGACGGTGCGCGGCCCGGTGGCGGTCCTCGGCCACATCCGGACCTGGGGATGGCTGTTCAATCCGATCACCTTCTACTTCTGCTTCGACAGCGCCGGACGCGACGTCGAGTGGACGGTGCTCGAGGTGACCAACACCCCATGGCACGAACGCCACTGCTATGTGATCGGCCCTCCGGGGCATCACGTGGTGGCCAAGGCCATGCACGTCTCGCCGTTCCTCCCGATGAGCGCGCTCTATGACATCGCGTACTCGGCACCGGACAACCGCCTCTCGGCCCACTTCGAGGTGCGGTCGGCCGCCGGGCTCGATCCGAGGTCGACCCCGGGAGACTCCGGCCCCTTGCTGACCGCCTCCATGCACCTGCGCCGACGCCCACTCGACCGCCATGGCCTCGAGCGCCTGCTGTGGCGCTCCCCGGCCATGACGGCACGAGTCTCGGCCGGCATCTACGCCAGAGCCGGGGCACTTGCGGTCCACGGCGCGAAATTCCACCCTCACCCGCGACGGAGCGAGCGGTCGTCCCCTCGCCGCGAAAGGAAGATCGAATGCCATCCGTGACGGCTCGCGTCGCTCTGGACCTGCTCCGACGCAGTGGGCGGTCCGGCCAGGGCACGCTGCGCCTGACCGGGCCTGCCGTCTCGGGGCACGAGGCCGTGAGCGGGACGGGAAGCCCGGACGTCACCGTGCGCATTCGCGACCGCCGTACGTTCGGCGCCGTCCTGCGGCACGGCTCGGTCGGGTTGGCCCGGAGCTATCAGGCCGGATGGTGGGACACCGACGATCTCACGGGCCTCGTGAGGATCCTGTCACGCCGCACGGCCGGCACGAGGGACCGGTTGGATGCCATGACGCGGCGAACCGGCTCACCGGTCGCGGCCGTCAAGCGGATTCGCCCACCCACGCCGGCCGACGACCGACACCACATCGCCGCCCACTACGACCTCTCCAACGAGTTCTTCGCCATGATGCTCGACCCGACCATGGCCTATTCGTGCGCCTATTTCGAGCGCCCAGACATGACCCTCCACGACGCACAACGGGCAAAGTTCGACGCCCTGGCGCGAAAGCTCGATCTGTCGGGGAACGACCATGTGGTCGAGATCGGCACCGGATGGGGCGGGTTCGCTGTCCACCTGGCGCAGCACTACGGCTGCCGGATCACGACCACGACCATCTCGACGGAGCAACGTCTCTTCGCCGAGAACCTGGTGAAGGAGCGTGGACTCGAGGACCGGATCACGGTCCTGGGCGCCGACTACCGAGAGCTCACCGGCACCTACGACGCTCTGGTGTCGGTCGAGATGATCGAAGCGGTGGACTGGCGCCGTCACGACGAATTCTTCGCCGCCTGCAACCGTCTGCTCCGCCCTCACGGGCGGCTCGGACTGCAGGCCATCATCATCGACGAACGGAGCTACGCGCGGGCCCGCTTGCACAACGACTTCATCCGCTCCCTCGTCTTCCCCGGTGGCACTCTCCCCTCGCTCGGCGCAATCGTGGGTTCGGTGGCGCGGACCTCCGACCTGCGCCTGGTCGATCTTCAAGACATCGGACCGCACTATGCCGAGACCCTGCGACGGTGGCGGACCAATCTGGCCGCCCGCGAGGCCGAAATCGTCGCACTCGGGTTCGACGATGGCTTCCGGAGGTTGTGGAACCTCTACCTCTGCTACTGCGAGGCGGCCTTCGAGGAGCGCCACATCTCCGATTTGCAGCTGGTTCTGGCCCGGCCGGGCTCGCCGGTGACGGGCCGCGGAGCGCCCGTGGTCGGGTGAGCACGGCGCCCGAGACACGGCGACGGCGGGTGTCAGGACGTCGGGTGCGGGGTGGACAGCACGTGGGCATACCCTTCGCCGCCATCCACCTCGCCATGCCGATGGTCTTCGTGGTCGGCTGGAGCGCAACGGCCGCCGCGGTAGCCGTAGGGCTCTACGCCGTGCGGGCACTCGCCATCACCGTCGTGTACCACCGGGGGCTCGCACACCGGTCGTTTCGCATGCCGCGCGCGGTCCAGGCCGTCGGGGCCACCGTCGCTACGACGGCCGGCCAGCGAGGACCGCTGTGGTGGGTGGGACATCACCGCATCCACCACCGTCGCACCGACAAGGACGGGGATCCCCACTCGCCGGTGGTGGCGGGGTTCTGGCGAGCACACCTCCTGTGGCTGTTCGACGAGCGGAACCAGGAGACGGATCCGACGGCCGTGCCGGATCTGGCCGCCCTGCCCGAGATGCGCCTCCTCGACCGGTGGCACCACGCGGTGACAGCAGGGCTGGCCGCGGCCACCTTCCTCACGGGAGTGGCACTCGCCCGGTTCGACCCTGCGCTCGAGGTGAACGGTCCGCAGCTCTTCGTCTGGGCCTTCTGCCTCTCGACCCTCGCGTTGTGGCATTCGACATTCGCGGTCAACTCGTTCGCCCATCGATTCGGCCCGAGGCGGTTCGCCACCGACGACGAGAGCCGCAACCTGTGGTGGGTGGCCGTGTTGACGTTCGGCGAGGGATGGCACAACAACCATCACCGCTTCCCGCGCAGCGCCCGTCAGGGCCTCGGCCGCTTCGAGCTCGACCCGAGCTGGTGGGTGATCTGGGTCATGGGCCGGGTCGGCCTGGCCGACGGGATCCGGGTGGCGTCATCGGTGCGCATCGCGACGGCACTCACCGAGGACCGGAAGCCGCCCGGTCAGCGTCGCTCCCGTTGCAGCGCGTCGACTGCCGCGGCGAGCGCCGTGGCATCCGTCCCGCTCCACCCGGCCCCGAGACGGCTGGCGTGACCCTCGTCGGCGACGCCGGCGCCGCCGACCAAGACCGCGACAGCGGGCGCCTGGTCGCGGAGCGCCCGGACGATGGCGCGCACCGTCCGGTCGTGGTTCCCCGCCGTGACCCCGATCGCGGCGGCCAGCGGGTTCTCGGCCTTGGCGACGGCCGCGACGAAGGCGTCCACCGGCAGATCGGCCCCCAGGTCGACCACTTCGTACCCGCGTCCACGGAGCACATTGGTGGCGAGAGCGGTCGGCAGGCCGTGGCGTTCGCCTGACGGCGTCCCCAAGATGACCGTGCCCTTCTTGGGTCCGCGCCGGCCGAAGAGGGGTCCGAGGCGCCCGATCAGGCGCATGACCACACCTGCTGCCCGATGCTCGTCGTCGACACTCAGCTCGCCGGCTTCCCATCCCTCGCCGACCAGTGCCAGGGCGGACCCGACGATCTCGACCACGACCTCCTCGGGGGTGGCCCCGCCGGAGAGCGCGGCTTCGACCACCGCCCATGCGCCGGCCTCGTCGCCGGCAACCAGGCGGTCCAACAGACGGCGACTCGACTCGCGCCTCGGGGGGGAACGCCGGCCGGCACGGAGTCGACCCGGGGTGCCTGCGGATGACGTCACGGCCGAGAGGTCGGACGGGTCGACCTGCCACTGCGCCCCCGCCCGGCGGGCCGGGAGACGTCCGGTCCGCACGTAGCGGTAGGCGGTCATGTAATGGACGCCGAGGCGATCGGCGGCCTCCTGCAGCGAAATGAAGGCAGCGGGGCCGTTCGTCGAGTCAGCCATTGCGGATGTCGGTATCGACGTCGCGGGTAGGGCCTGGCCCGATCTCCTCGCCAAGGGTGGGCTCGTCGTCGTGGCCGAGCTCGTGGCGGAGGCAGCTCTCGAGATCGGGGTAACGGAAGACGTGGCCGGCAGTCTCGAGGCGCGCCGGGAGCACGCGCTGGCTGGCCTGGACCATCTCGCGAGCACCCTCGCTTCCGAGCAGCAGACGTGGTCCGATGCCGGGCACCGGAATCACGGCAGGCCGGCGCAGCACGCGGCCGAGGACGGCGGCATACTCGGCGTTGGTCGTCGGGTGCGGAGCGACGGCGTTGACCGGACCGACCATGGTGTCGTCGGCCAAGGCACGGCCGAAGACGTCGAGCAGGTCGTCAAGACCGATCCACGAGACCCACTGGGAACCCGGTGCGAGAGGGCCACCCAGCGCCATTCCGAAGAGCGGGCGGAGAAGCCGCAGGCTGCCCCCGCGGGCCGACTGCACGATCCCGGTGCGCACGTGGACCACACGCCGGCCGGCATCACGAGCCGGTTGGGCGGCTGTTTCCCATTCCTCGACCAGCCGGGCCAGGAAGCCCGCCCCCGGCCCCTCGTCCTCGGTCAGCGGCTCGTCCCCGTGCTCGGTGCCGTACCAGCCGATGGCCGAGGCACAGACGAGGACCCCCGGTCCGTCGTCGAGCTCCGCCGCGGCGTGCGCGAGGGCAGCGGTCGGACCGATCCGGCTCCTGCGAACGACCTCTTTGTGTGCAGCCGTGAAGCGTCCGGCGATGGACGCGCCGGCCAGGTGGACCACGGCGTCCACGCCCTCCAGCGCGGCGGGATCAGGGCGTTCGGGCTCCCACCGACGCTCGTCCGCGCCGCGCGGCTCCCGGCGTACGAGGTGGACGACGCGGTGTCCGCCGGTCGACAGGTAGGCGCAGAGCGCGGTCCCGATGAGGCCCGACGAGCCCGTGACGGCCACGGTCCTCGTTCGGCCCCCGAGAGCCGCATTGCGGCGGTGTGCGGCGAGGTCGCCCTCCACTTGACGCGCGCGGTAGCGGAAGGTCTGCACCAGAAGCGACCCCGGTACCGGGGTATCGACCGTATCGGTGATCCGGGTGGCGGGGCCCTCGACCGCCTCGAACCGATGGGTGTGACGCCACCGCAGGGGCAGATTGGTCAGCTCGTCGACAAAGCCCTGTTCGCCCGGCGCAGCCGGATCGAGAGCCCGGTGCTCGGCCACCCAGGACAGCCCGCCGGGCAGCCGGAGAACGGCCCGACCGTGTTCGAGCGACATTGCCTCCTCGCTCACACCGAGCGGCTGCCACGGCGGCATGAGTCGCCGGATGGCACCCGGCCGCGCGTGCCAGGCCAGCACCTCGGGCAACGGGGCACCCACCACGGTTCGGTAGCGCAGTCCCACCATCAGCCTCCCCAGTTCAGCCCGCGGTGCAGCGGTGCGGGGTAGTCCAGTCGTTTACGTTCGAGAACCGAAAGGCGCCACGGCTCGTGCAGGTGGGGCGGCTTCACACCGGCCAGCTCGGGCACGTAGCGGCGGACGTACGACCCGTCCGGGTCGAACCGGTGGGCCTGTCGGACGAGGTTGAAGCGGCGATTGGGCCGGGTGTCGTTGCCGGTCCCTGCGACCCACTGCCAGTTCCCTGCGTTGTTGGCGAGGTCAGCGTCGGTGAGCCAGTCAGCGAAGTGGGCAGCCCCGACACGCCAGTCCAACCCGAGATCCTTGACGAGATACGACGCTGCGAGCATGCGGGCACGGTTGTGCACGAACCCTTCGGCCAGCAACTGACGCATGGCGGCATCGACGATGGGGACGCCGGTCCGGCCGCACCTCCACGCATCCTCGGCCGCCGGGTCCCGGCGCCAGCGATGGCCACGGGGGCGGTAATCCCGCCGCGGCAGGTCCGGGTGGGCGGCCGCGACCTGATGATGGAAATCCCGCCAGCAGAGCTGGCGCACGAACGGCTCGTTCGGCTCGGCCGATCGTGCCAGCTCGAGGGGCGAGACGCATCCGAAATGCAAGTAGGCGCTCAGGCGAGATGTCCGGTCACCGGGCAGATCGTCGTGCGCCTCCCCGTAGGCCTCGAGGTGACGAGCCGACCACCGGGCCCAGCGTGCCCGACCCGCCGTCTCCCCACCGGTAGGACGCCCCGGAGACGACGGCCGTCCGTGGGCTGTGGGCGACGGGAGGCGGCCGGCCGCCAGGCGGGCCGGCCCAGGGACGCGGCGTGGAGCCGGCAGGACGCGCCTCCACGGTGCGTTCCGCCACTGGCGCCAGTACGGAGTGAAGACCGCGTAGTGGTCCTTGCCCGCGGGTGCGATCGCGCCCGGCGACACGACCGTCGTCCCCGGGTGGACCTCGAGTCGGCAATCCCGAGCGGCACACGCCCGGGCCAGCCGATCGTGTCGAGCTCGGGCCAGCTTGCTCACGTCCTCCGTCATCATGACTGCGTCGGCTCCCAGTTTCGCGACGAGCTCCGCCGTGGCGCCCACCGTGTCGCCCGAGCGGACGAAGAGGTTCCCATGGCGAGCGCGCAGCGACGAGCGAAGGTCAGCCAACGACTCCGCAAGGAACGCTGCCCGATTGCCCGAGGCCGGCGCGTGCGAGGAGAACCACGGGTCCATCACGAAGAACGGGACCACGGTGCGCGCCGTGGCACAGGCGCGCCAAAGCGCCGGGTGATCGTGCACCCGCAGGTCACGGGTGAACAGCACGACCACGGTGTCGTAGGACGGTGCACGCGCCACCGGATTAGTTTAGTGCTAATTCTGGCGGCGGAGGGCCGGCATCGTGCTGTCGTGAAACCAGGCTCAGCCCTGTCGGTGGGATGGACCGCCGAAGGTCACTCCCCTTGGGGTGACCAGACCCGATCGAACCACCGTTGGATCCTGCTCGATCCAAAGGACGACTTCTCGGCAGCGATGAGTTCGGAGGGACCCTCAAGTTCACCGGCGGGCGTTTGTCCGCTCGAAAACATCACGTTCACTTTTCCCACCTGGTCTTGACCGAACTCGAGGTAACAGGTGCCCCGGCCTTCATAGGTCGAAGTGGTCGGGTGTACGCGGTGACGTGCGATGAGCTGTTCTGCGACGATCGTCGCCTGTCCTTCCGCGAATATGCCCGCTTTCGGGGTTCCGACGCTGGTGACGTCCCCAACGGCGAAGACCCCTGGGAATCGTGTCTCGAGAGTGAGCGGATTCACCGGTACCCATCCCTCCTCGGTCATGCCCGACTCCTCGACGACCTTGGGCACCTTGTGCCGTGGTACACCCAAGAAGAGATCGAAGGGCATCTCATCGCCGTCGGAGAACGTCGCGACCATTCTCTCAGGATCGAGGCGATCGACGAGCCGCTCGGGATGCCACGAGATCCCGCGTTCGGCGAAGGCTCTCAGCAGAGCGGCGGAAGCTGCCGGGGACGGCGGGATGGGGACACCGAGTGGCATGACCAGCGAGATGGTCGAGTGCCCTCGAAGGCCTCGCTCACTCAGAAAGTCGTGCATCAAGAGGGCCGCCTCACTCGGTGCTGGAGGGCACTTGAAAGGTGTCGACGTGACTCCCACGATCACGCGACCCCCTGGGAATGCCGCCAGGACATCGCGCAGTAGGAACGCACTCTCGGGTGTGTAGAACTCATGGCCAACCTCGACGAGGCCCGGGGTGGCGGAAGGATCGAGGTCGGCACCGAGGGCGAGCACGACTACATCACCGTGAAACGTTCCGGCATCCGTGTCGACTTGCCGCGCCGTCGGGTCGATCGAGCGGATGGTGGTCTGGACGAACCGGACGCCCGCCTTCGCCAGGTCGGCGTAGGGATGAAACACCTGGTCACTTCGCAGCCTTCCGAACATCACATCGAGCTTGGAGAAGCCGAAGACAAATCCCTCGGCCTGGTCGATGAGCACCACCTCCACCTCGTCGCCGAGCGCCTCAGAAAGCATCGTGGATAGTTCCAAGCCACCGAATCCTGCGCCCAACACGAGAATCCGCATCAGCGGGAAACCATACAGAGTCGAGCGTCACAGCGTCGAGAGCGTCGAGAGCGTCGAGAGCGTCAAGATCGACGAGAGCGTCGAGATCGACGAGGTTGTGCCGACAGGCCTACCTGGTCTGCAGTCGGCAAGGAGCGATGAAGGCTCGTCGGGTGGCGCTCTTCGGTCCGGGGGCTCGACCGATGCGGACGTCCGCAGTGAGCAGTGCGCAGTCGAGCGCTTCGGCCAAGGCGACATGCGGGGCATGGGCCGAGAGGCTCTCCCCGAGCTCCGACATGCGTTCTAAGAGATGGGAAACGGCGTAGCGGGAGATACCAAGGCGGCGCCACGGATCGATCGCGGTCCACGCATCGCCGGGCTCGATCCATGAGGCAGCGACCCCTCGGCCTAGCGCGTTGGCGACCTCGGCGTCGATCAGGTGAGGGACGTGCGACCACGATCACCTTTCGGTGCGCCCCGGGCGGGCGCCTCCGCATGGTCAGGGCCGGGAGCATCGCGACCACGCCCTGGCGCACGACGTCGACTACCGGGGACTTCCGTGTGGAGAAGTCGATGTCGTATTCAAACCCGTCTGAGCTGCGGGAACGGCTGACCGCTCTATCCGGCTCAGTCAGTGCAGCCCAAGGACGGTTCTCAGGCTCTCGTCGATCCCCCACATCTCCTCTGGGCTCGTCAGGCCGATGTGGTCGCCGAGACGGTTGACGTCGACGGCGCCGACCTGTTCGACCAACACTTTCGTGGGTTCGCCTTCGATCACCACTTCGGGTCGGAAACTGGCGGACCGCGCACTGCGAGACGTGGGGGCGATCAGGACGACCGAGCGAGGCAGGAGGGCATCAGACTGCACCACGATGCCGAAGCGTCGACCTCGTTGCTCATGGCCAGATCGCCGAGGCGGACGTAGTTCGTAGACGTCACCCCTCTGCACGAAGGCTCTCCATGAGCGAGGCCACCTCCTGCATCTCGCGGCGATCCGCTTCGTCGGCCTCGAGCGCTGCCACCTCAGCCCTCAGTGCCTCGCGCCGTCGGAGCGCAGTGGCGGCATCGAGGATCGACTTGCGGATGGCGTCCGACCGACTCATGCCCGACGCTTCTAGCGTTCGGAGCGCCCGCTGCACTTCATCGTCCAGCCGAACCGACACCGCTTGCGTCATGGGATTCAGTGTATCACGAAATGTATTACACGGGCCGGGTGGAGGTGATCGCGATGTTTTCGAACCCGCCCGCGCCGCTTGCCAACCTCCTTGCGGCGTCTTCTCATGACGCCTGACCTGCTCATTTAGCTCAAGCAGTCGTGATTCAGCCTTGCTTGTGAACAATGGGTTCACGTTCGTTGAGCCGCCCAAAGCGTGCAGACGAAGTGATCGCGGAAAGTCCCACCGTTGGAATCTATGAGGTCCCGCAGCCTGGAGAAGATTTCTTCGCGCACACCTTCAGGGAGCATCTTGTGATCGGAAGAT
>DAHUZK010000061.1 GCA_027306605.1 Acidimicrobiaceae bacterium | reverse complement strand
GCTGCCGCCCAGAGCACGCAGAAGGCGATGAACATCTGCCATTGCGGAATGAGCGTGCGGATCGCCGGAGCGCCGTCGAGGGGCCCCCAGAGCAGGAGGACGATCGTGCCCAGGGCGAGCACTGCCGAGTAGCCGACGATGGCTGCAATGACGCGGAGAGACCGGTCTCCACCGCCCGCGCCGGGCTGCGGCCGGTCGGCCACAGCCTGCTCGAGGCCGTCACCCGACCCCGTTTCGACGATTTCGATTCCATCCCCCATGGGCCCACCGGTTGTGCGCGACCGGACGATCTCGATGCCGCCCGTTGGCACGTTGGGGATATCGGCAAGGTTTGTGTGTGACTTGAGAGTGCCCCCGGCCAACGGTGTGCAGGCGTGCCGATCCTTGCAACGCGCGTCCAGCAGGACAGTTGTGCGAACTGTGTGAATGGCGACGCGGTTACCGCGATCACCGCGGTCGACGGCTGGACGGTTCAGGCGTCGCCGGCGTACACGGCGCCCGCCACGTTGGCGATGATCTGGTTGAGGGCGGGCTCGATCAGATCGTCCACCGCGGCCTGGGTGATGTGCACCCCGTCGCTGGTCCGCGCCTGGATCCCGTCGACCACCGACGCGTAGTTCCCACCCGGGTCGAGGACGGCGTACAGGTCGTCGATGGACACGTAGGGGAACCGCGAGGCGACCGACTCGACGATCTGGTTGTAGGCGGTCACCAGGTCGAAGGGCGTGCCGTCGGCGAAGTAGGGCGAGGTGGACAGGATCACTGCGCCGCCGTCGGAATGGGCGATCTGCACGGCTTCCGCCAGGTTGGCAGCGATGTACGAGGAGTAGTCCTGGTTGGCCAGCGACTGGTAGGTGCCGTCGTAGAGCCGGTTCTGCGTCTCCCAGTAGCCGGTCTGGATCACGGTGACGTCGGGGTGGAAGCGGGAGACCAACCACTGGAGCTGGGAGGCCCACAGCGCGCAGGCTCCCGGGCTGTAGTAGGGCGTGCTCGGGTTGGACCAGGGCAAGCTGGGCGCGCCGTCGGTGAAACCGCAGCCGGCCGCCGCCCCGTCGTCGACGAAGTATGGCGGCGAGGTCTCCTGGACGTACTGGCCCTCGTAGAGCGAGAGGGAATCGCCGGCGAAGGCGACGCGCAGGCCGCCCTGATGCGTCGCCTGGGGGCCGGGCACGTCGTTGATGATGCTGACCACGGGCGGGATGGGGTTCGAGAGGGGTTGGGGGAAGAGCGGCGGATGGAGCGGTGACTGGGCGCTGCCCGAGAAGACGGCGTCGCCGAAGGTGAAGACGCCGGCGTCGCGAGCCACCAGCCAGTAACCGCCGCCGTCGGGCGTCGGCGCCATGCCGACGACCGGCTGGTTCAGCACCAGGCTCCCGGTCGATCCGAGGAAGCGCGCGTCGCCGAAGGTGAAGATGCCGCCGTCGGAGGCCACCAGCCAGTAGCCGCCGCCGTCTGCGGTGGCGGCCATGCCGACGACGGGCTTGTTGAGGGCGATGCTGCCGGTGGACCCGAAGAAGCGCGCGTCGCCGAAGGCGAAGATGCCACCGTCGGAGGCCACCAGCCAGTAGCCGCCGCCGTCTGCGGTGGCGGCCATGCCGACGATCGGCTTGTTGAGGGCGATGCTGCCGGTGGACCCGAAGAAGCGCGCGTCGCCGTAGGTGAAGACACCGCCGTCGGAGGCCACCAGCCAGTAGCCACCCCCGTCGGGCGTCGCCGCCATGGCGACCACCGGCTTGTTGAGCGCGATGCTTCCCGCCGAGCCCCAGAAGGATGCGTGGCCAAAGGTGAAGATGCCGCCGTCGGAAGCCACCAGCCAGTATCCGCCGGCCGGGTCGGCCGCGCCGCCCACGACCGGTTTCTGCAGCGGGATCTCGAGCGTGTCCCCGGCATACCCGGCGCCGCCGAAGGTCATGACGCCACCCGCGCTGTCGATGATGGCGTACGACCCGTCCGTCGCCGTCGCGTCCCGCGGTGAAGCCGCAGCCGCACGGCCGACGGCGCGCAGGCCGGAGCCGGCCACGGCGATGCCCGGTCCGGAGGGGAGCCCCGTCACCAGCAGCACGCCCGCCAGCACCAGGCCGGCCAGGGCTGCGGTGCCCGCCGGCCGCGTTCGCCTTCCCCTGCCCCGCATGAGGCTGCGATCTTAGGGAGCATCGGGCGGTGCAGGCACGCGCCCCGCCGGCCTGCCGGGGGCCACGGCTCGCAGCCGGGTGGAAGGTGCAGCCGGTCGGAGGAGCCGCAGCCGGTCAGAGGAGGCGCAGCTGGGCCTCGGGGTTCCCTGCGGCCGCCGACGGCGGCGGCTCGGCCTGCCGTCTCCCTCGGTACCGCTCGCCTCCGGTCACCCCGCAGCGCCGGGCCGTGGACCGCACGATGTCTTCGATGCGCCGCCGCTCCACGTCCTCCTGGTAGGCGCCGCGGCGGAACCGTCGCCGATGGAGGCCGACCAGGTCGGGGCGGGCGTTCCGGAGCCAGTCGAGGTAGTGCGCCCGCAGGGTGCCCCGCAGGTGCAGGGCCACGCCGCTGATCGAGACGGCCCCGGCCGCGGCACAGGCCTCGACGACCTCGCGCAGCTGCTCCTCGGAGTCCGAGATCCCGGGGAGCACGGGTGCGATCAGCACGCCGCACGGGATGCCGAGGGAGGTCAGGCGGCGCAGGGCCTCGACCCGGCGGTCCGGAGGCGGCGTGCCCGGCTCGGTGAGCCGCCAAGCCGACCGGTCCAGGGTCCCGATGGAGAAGTTGACCTCGACCGACGTCTGTTGGCGGGCCTCGGCGAGCAGTTCCGCGTCGCGCAGGATCAGGGTCGACTTGGTCAGGATGCTGAAGGGGTTGCGCGCCGCCGTGAGCGTCTCGACGATGCCGCGCGTCAGGTGATACTTGCCCTCGGCATGTTGGTAGGGATCGGTGTTGGTGCCCATGGCGATGTGGTCGCCGCCCCATTTGGGCGAACGGAGCTCCGCGCGCAGGCGCTCGACGGCGTTCACCTTCACCACGATCTTCCGCTCGAAGTCGCGTCCGATGTCGAGACCCAAGAAGTCGTGGGTCGGGCGGGCGAAGCAGTAGACGCAGGCGTGGCTGCACCCTCGATAGGGGTTGACCGTGTAGCGGAAGGGCATCACGCTCTCGGGCGGCACCGCGTTGACGATGGTGCGCGCGTTGACGTGGAGGAACTCCATCCCGGCGAAGGCACCGCGGCCGACGTGGCGCTCGGCGACCCGCTCGTCGGGGAAGAGCGTGCCGTCCTCCTCGGTCTCCGCCAGGGCCCAGCGCAGTGCCACGGGGCTACGATAGCGAACATGTGTTCGTACTGCGACAGCCCGGAGGCGCGGCCAGCTGCCGTGCCGGGGGCCGGATCGGGTGTCCACGAGAACGACCAGGTCAGCCGGTAGTGTCACCCACACTGTGGTGACCAAGACCGGCCGCAGCGCCTCGACGCGGGCGCCGGCGCGACCCGCTTCGAAGAAGCCCGCCCCGCGCACCCGGCGTGCCGCGCCCGCGCCGCCCCCGCCGTTCTGGCGGGTGCAGGCCCGCGACCTGTGGGCGGTCGGCCTGATCACGCTCGGCGTCTTGTTGGCACTGGCCCTGTGGGGCCAGCAGCTCGGGCCGGTCGGGCACGGCGCCAACACCGGCCTTGCGCTGCTGGCCGGGTGGGCTCGCGTCCTCCTGCCCCTGGTCGCCGTGGCCGCCGGGTGTGCTCTCCTCTTCGACCGCGGCGCACGCCGCGAAGGGCGGGAAGAGGAGGAGGGCGCCGGGAGGCCGGCGACCGATCCGTGGCGGCTCGTGGTCGGCATCGTCCTCGGGATCCTCGGGGTGTGCGGGCTGGCCGAGCTGGCCAAGGGCTCGCCGCGCTTCTCCGACACGCCGGCACTGCGCGGTGGCGGTGGCTACCTGGGTGCGCTGGTCGGCCGCCCGCTGCACACCGGGATCGGCACGGCCGGAGCGGCGGTGCTCCTGGTGGCGGTGGTCATCGTGGCGGTTCTCGTGGCCACCGGCGTCCCGCTCGCCGCCGTCGGCCGCGCCATCCGCCGGTCCTCGGTGGCCGCCGGGCGCTTCACCGCCGACGCATGGCGGGGCAAGCCGTTCGTGATCGTTCCGGAGCATCCGACGTCCGTTGGGGCGCCGGATGCGCCATCCGCCTCGCCGATGGACACCGGACCCAAGGCGTCTCCTCACGGACACGGCGCCGACGCCGACGCCGAGGACGTCGACGATGTGGCCGACGACGTCGACATCGACATCCCGCTCGACCCGCCCCCTGCGGCAGCGGCCCGGCGCACGGCGCCGCGGGTGCCGGCCTCGGGGGCGGCGGGCGAGGGGGTGCCCGAGGAGTGGGTCCTGCCGAGCCTGGCCCTCCTGCACCAGTCCAAGAAGCTGCGCCAGGACCAGCGCCAGATCGACGCCGCCGGTGACGAGCTCGTGCGCGCGCTCGACGCGCACGGGGTCGAGACCCGCCTGGTCGGGAGCCGGGTGGGGCCGACCGTGACCCGCTACGAGCTCGAGCTCGGCGCCGGTGTGAAGGTGGCCCGGGTCACCAGCCTGTCCAAGGACATCGCCTACGCCATGGCCTCGCCGGACGTCCGCATCCTGGCCCCCATCCCCGGCAAGTCGGCCATCGGAGTCGAGGTGCCGAACCGCACCCGCCAGCTGGTCTCGTTGCGTGACATTCTCGACTCGCACGAGGCCGAGAGCGGTGAAGGGCACCCTCTCGAGGTCGCGATGGGTCGTGACATCGCCGGGCGCGCCGTCATGTCCAACCTGGCCGAGATGCCCCACATCCTGATCTCGGGAGCGACCGGTTCCGGGAAGTCGTCGTGCATGAATTCGATCATCACGTCGATCCTGATGCGCGACACGCCCGACAAGGTGAAGCTGATCCTGGTCGACCCCAAGCGGGTCGAGCTCGGCCAGTACGACGGCCTGCCCCACCTTCTCAACCCCGTCGTGGTGGACCCGAAGAAGGCGGCCAACGCGCTGGCCTGGGCGGTGAAGGAGATGGAGCGCCGCTACGACATCCTCGCCGAGAACGGCGTGCGCGACATCACGGGGTACAACCAGATGGTCGAGGAGGGCCTGATCCCGCCGCCCCCGCCATCGGACCGGCGCCGTGCCCGCGACGCGGCCGCAGCCGCGCTGGGCGAGGACCATCCCGCCGTCGAGGACGAGGCGGACATCGACGACGAGCCGGAGCCGGCGCAGCCGCTGCCCTTCATCCTCGTCGTGGTGGACGAGCTCAACGACCTGATGATGGTGGCGGCGCGCGATGTCGAGGATTCGATCGTGCGCATCGCGCAGATGGCGCGAGCCGTCGGCATCCATCTCGTGATCGCCACCCAGCGGCCGTCGGTCGATGTGATCACCGGCGTCATCAAGGCGAACATCCCGAGCCGCATGGCCTTCTCGGTCTCCTCGTTGGCCGACAGCCGTGTGATCCTGGACCAGCCGGGAGCCGAGCGCCTGATCGGCAAGGGCGACATGTTGCTGCTGACCGCCTCCTCGAACATCCCGCGGCGCCTCCAGGCACCGTGGGTCTCGGAGGAGGAGGTGCGCGACGTGGTGCGCCACTGGAAGTCCCAGGGCGGCCAGACCGAGGCGATCGTCGGGATTGAAGGTGTCGATGACGGCTCGTTCGGTGGCGACAAGCCCGACGACGAGGACGACGAGCTGCTGGCCCAGGCCCGCGACCTGGTGGTGCGCTCGCAGCTGGGCTCGACCTCCATGCTGCAGCGCAAGCTCCGCGTCGGCTTCGCCCGGGCCGGCCGGCTGATGGACCTGCTCGAGCGCCAGGGCGTCGTGGGCCCGAGCGAGGGATCCAAGGCCCGCGCCGTCCTGATGACGCCCGAAGAGCTCGACGGCGCGAGCGGACGGTGAGCCAGGAGGCCGAGGCGCCGCTCATGGTGGCGCCGTTCCAGCTCGATTCGATCCGCGACCCGGCGCGCCAGCCGGCGGACGCGCCGGCGCAGCCGCAGCCGCCGCGGGGCGCGCGCGGCGAGCACGCAGTGCACTCGCACCGGCGCCGGCGCCGGCGTCCGCGCCGCCTGCTCCTCGCCCTGGTCGTCCTCGCCCTGGTCGCCACGGCGGCCGGCGTCTTCGTGGGAGTGCGGCTGCACGCACCCGATCCGGTGCCCGCGGTGACGCCGGATCTGGCCCGGACCGTCCAGGTCCAGGTGGCGCCGGGGGCGCCCGTGCTGCCCTGGCCCCAGACGGGGCAGGCGGCCGTCGCCGTGCCCGCCGTCGGCCTCGCCGTCTCCTCCGGGCCCGAGCAGCCGGTCCCGGTGGCCAGCCTCACCAAGCTCATGACGGCGTACGTCGTCCTGCACGACCACCCGCTGATCACCGGTCAGGCGGGACCGACCCTGACGGTGACCCAAGCCGACGTCGTCGACTACGACCAGGTGGTCGGGGCGGACGGCTCCAACGCGGCGGTCACCCTGGGAGAGCAGCTGAGCGAGGAGCAGGTGATGAGCGGCCTCCTCGTGCACTCGGCCGACAACTACGCCGACCTGGTGGCCCGGTGGGACGCGGGCTCCATTCCCGCCTTCGTCAGCGAGATGAACGCCGACGCGGCGCGCCTGGGCATGACCCAGACCCACTTCGCGGACCCGAGCGGCCTCGACCCCGGGTCGACGTCGACGGCGTCGGACATGCTGAAGATCGCGGCCCGGGACATGGGCAACCCGGTCTTCGCCGCCATGGTCAAGATGCCGTCCGTGACGCTTCCGGTGGCGGGGACGCTCAGGACCTACACACCGTTCATCGGCTTGCAGGGCGTGCTGGGCGTCAAGTCGGGCTTCACGCCGGCCGCCGGCGGGTGCGACGTCCTGGCCGCGGTGCGGACGTTGCACGGACGGCCGACGCTGCTGCTCGCCGCCGTGATGGGGCAGACGGGTCCCGACGTGTTGGCCCAGGCGGGGCTGCACGGCCTGGCCCTGGTCGGAGCGCTGGCCCCCCTCCTCGGCACCACGACGGCGGTCCAGGGCGGCCAACTGGCCGCCCGCGTCAGCGAGGCGGGAAGGACCGTGGCCGCCACGGCGTCGTCCCCGGCGACGGTGCTCAGCTGGCCCGGCGACACCGTGGTGCTCTCGTTCCGGCCCCGGCCGGGTCTGACCGACCGGGCACGCCGCGGGGCCGTGGTCGGCGACGTCGTGGCGACGCTGGGCACCCAGCGCGTCGAGGTGCCCGTCCGCGTGCGGCACGACGTGCCCCGTCCGACGCTCCTCCAGCGCCTCTTCTGAGCGCCTAGCCTGAGGCCGTGCGCGCCCGGGCCCCAGCGTCGTCGGCCAACCTCGGACCCGGCTTCGACACGCTGGCCGTCGCGCTGGCCTGCTACGTCAGCGTCGAGGTGGAGCCGGCCGACGCGCTCACGGTGCACAGCGAGGGCGAGGGGGCCGGCCTCTTCGACGACGCGTCCCATCTGGCGGCGCGGGTGGCCGCCGGTGTGCTCGGGCACGATCGCTTCTCGGTCCGGGTCCGCTCTCAGATCCCCGTGGCGCGGGGCCTCGGCTCCTCCGCCGCCCTGGCCGCGGCGGCGGCCGCCGCCGCCGGGTCCGAAGATCCCTTCGGCGTGGCGGCGGCCTACGACGGACACCCCGAGAACGCCGCCGCCAGCGTGTTCGGCGGACTGGTCGCGGCGACCGTCGTGGAGGGCACGCCGATGCAGGCGCGGTTGCCGCTCAGCGACGAGCTCGCCTTCGTCGTGATGGTGCCCGAGCGCAACCTGGCGACACCCGGGGCGCGTGGCCTGCTGCCCGAGACGCTGTCCCGCGCCGATGCCGTGTTCAACCTGGGCCGCCTCGGCCTGCTCGTCGCCGGACTGGCCGACCCCGCAGCGCTGGTTCCGGCCGCCACCGGCGACCGTATCCACCAGCCCGCACGCACGGCGCTGTTCCCGGAGGCACCTGCGTTGCTCGAGGCGCTGGTCGGCGCCGGCGCGCTCGCGGCCAGCTGGTCCGGGGCCGGTCCGAGCCTCATCGGCATCGTGCGCGCCGCCAACGCCGACGCCGTGCAAGAGGGCGCCGAGGGCGCGCTGGCACGCGCCGGCGTCGCGGGTCGGGTGCTCGTGCTGACGCCGGACCACCGCGGCATCGTGGTGGGCGGAGAGGCCGACGTCCCGCTCTGACCTGCCTGCCCTCTGACCTGCCTGCCATCTGACCGGCCTGCCATCTGACCGGCCTGCCCTGGAGCGGTCCGCCGCGGGGCTTCAGCCCGTGGCGGCGTCGAGCCGGTGCACGGCCTGCTGGAGCCGGGTCAGAGCGGACGAGACGTCGAAGCCGTTGAGAACGTGGTCGTAGTTCGACCGGGTGGGCTGGGCGTCCCCCAGGATCTCGAGGCTGTTGGCCAGTGTCTGCGCCTGGTCGCGCGCGGCCGAAAGGTCGGCGGCGGAGGCGGCGAAGTGGTGGCCGAGGGCGAGCACGTTGGCGTAGTCGTGGATCTTCCCGCCGAGCGTGCGATCCGCCGCCTCGAGGCAGACCACCGGACTCGCCGCCGCCTGGCACCGGGTGAGCTCGCTCCGGTACTGGGCCATGGCCCTCTCGACCTGCGTGCCCGCACGGTGCAGCGCGCCGTCGGCCGAGGCCGAGGAGGTGCCCGGCCTTCGTAGACTCGTGCGGATGCCGCGCCGGTACTTCATCCGTACGTTCGGGTGCCAGATGAACGAGCACGACTCCGAGCGGATCGCCGGCATGCTGGTGGCCGAGGGCATGGTGGCGGCGCCGTCGATGGAGGAGGCGGACGTCGTCGTCCTCAACACCTGCTGTATCCGCGAGAACGCGGACCAACGGCTCTACGGGACGTTGGGGCGGCTCAAGGAGCTCGTCGACGCCAAGCCCGGGCTGCAGATCGCCGTCGGTGGCTGTCTGGCGCAGAAGGACCGGGAGCGGATCCAGCAGAGGGTGGGGTGGGTCGACGTCGTCTTCGGGACCCACAACCTGGCCAGTGCTCCGGGACTGCTGCACCGGGCCCGCGAGGAGGGCCCCGTGATGGAGATCCTCGATGCGCCCTCGCCCGAGGCGGCCGGGAACCCTCTCCTGGCGTCGGACGCCGTGCGCGAGCTGCCGTACGCCGCCTGGGTCACCATCCAGAGCGGCTGCGACAACTCCTGTGCCTTCTGCATCGTCCCCTCCGTGCGCGGGCCCGAGGTCAGCCGGCCCTTCGACGAGATCGTGGCCGAAGTCGAGCGCCTGGCTCGCCGTGGGGTCACCGAAGTGACGCTGCTCGGTCAGAACGTGAACTCCTACGGCCGCGATCTCACCAGGCGGCGCCCGCTCTTCGGCGACCTGCTGCGCGCCGTGGGCGGGGTCGAGGGGATCGGGCGGGTGCGTTTCACCAGCCCGCACCCGAAGGACCTGCGGCCCGAGACGATCGCCGCCATGGCCGAGACGCCCGAGGTGTGCGAACAGCTCCACCTCCCCCTGCAGTCGGGGAGCGACCGCGTGCTGGCGGCGATGCGCCGCGGCTACACGGCGCAGCGCTATCTCGATCGCCTGTCGGCCGCCCGGGATGCGATCGAGGACCTCGCGGTCACCACCGACATCATCGTCGGGTTCCCGGGCGAGACCGCAGCCGACTTCGAGGACACGCTGGCGGTGTGCGCCGCCGCCGCCTACGACAGCGCCTTCACGTTCATCTTCTCGCCCCGCCCGGGGACGCGCGCCGCTGCCATGGGGGAGGACTTCGTGGCACCCGACGTCGTCGCCGAACGCTTCGAGCGCCTGAAGACCGTGATCGACCGCTCCGCCCTGGCCCGCCATCAGGCCCGGGTGGGCCGGACCGAGGAGGTCCTCGTCGAAGGCGTGAGCCGGCGCGACCAGGCGATGCTCACGGGACGCACCCGCCAGGGAAAGCTCGTGCACTTCCCGGCGGACGGACCGGCCGGCGCTCCGGCGCCGGGCTCGCTCGGCCGTGTCATCGTGACCGCCGGGCACCCCCATCATCTCTCGGGCCGTCTGGAGGTGGTGACGGCGCGACCCCGGCATCGGGCGCGCCTCCCGCTGGCGGTCGTTTGACGGCCGTCGCTCTCGTCGGCGTCACGGCGTCGGGGAAGTCCGCCGCCGCCCTCGAGCTGGCCCTCGAGCGCGGCGATTGCGAGATCGTCTCGGTCGACTCGATGTGCGTCTACCGCGGCATGGACATCGGGACCTCCAAGCCCGGTGCCGAGGCCAGGGCGGCCGTGCCGCACCACCTGCTCGACCTGGTCGATCCGGACGAGGACTTCACGGTCACCCGGTTCCAGCAACAGGCCCGTGCCGTCCTGCGCGACATCGAGGAACGCGGCCACCACGCGCTGCTGGTCGGCGGGACGGGTCTCTACCTGCGCGCCGTCGTCGACGACCTGACCATCCCGGGCCGCTACCCGGAGGTGGCGGCCGCGCTGGAGGCGGAGCTCGACGAGGGGCACCTCGCCACTGCGGACCTGCACGCACGGCTGGCCACCCTGGACCCCGTCGGGGCGGCCCGGATGGAGCCGACCAACCGCCGTCGCGTCGTGCGGGCGCTCGAGGTCACCCTGGGATCCGGGCGTGCCTTCTCCTCCTTCGGGCCGGGCCTCGAGGCCTATCCGGCCACGGGGATCCCCCAGGTGGCCCTGGCGCTCGAGCCGGACGAGGTCGACCGGCGCATCGCCCTGCGTTTCGCCGCCATGGTGGAGGCCGGACTGGTCGAGGAGGTACGGGCGCTCGCCGTCCGGCCGGGCGGGCTGTCCCGCACGGCTCGCCAAGCGCTCGGTTATCGCGAGCTGCTGGCGCACGTCGAGCAGGGCGCGCCGCTCGGGACATGCATTGAGGAGGCCGTCGTGCGGACCCGCCACTTCGCGCGTCGCCAGGCGTCGTGGTTCCGCCGTGACCCGCGGATCGCCTGGGCGGCGGACCCCGCCCAAGCCAAGAGGCTCCTGGCGCGGGGTCTCGCCCCGCACGGCTGAGGGGTCCCGCCTGCGAGAATGGAGCGATGCAGGGTGCCATGCAGGCCAGCAAGCACGAAGGCGCCGGGAACGACTTCCTGGTCGTGCTCGATCCCGACGACGCCGTCCGCCTGTCGGTGGCCCAGGTCCGTCTGCTGGCAAACCGCCGGCGCGGCATCGGCGCCGACGGCATCATCAGGGTCGGCCCCGGGCGCGACGGCTGCGACCTCTCCATGCAGCTCCACAACGCCGACGGCGGCGAGGCCGAGATGAGCGGCAACGGGATCAGGTGCCTGGCCCAGGCGGCCGTGGACGCCGGGATGGTCGCACCGCCCCGCTTCACGGTGGCCACCGCCGGCGGCCCGAGGACCGTCGAGTACCGGTCCGGGCCGGCTCCGGGCTTCGCCACGGCCCGCGTGGACATGGGCCCGGCCCGCCTCGGTCCCGACCAACCGCAGGAGTTCGACGACCGCCGGGCCCGCACGGTCGACGTGGGCAACCCGCACCTCGTGCTGCTCGGGCCCGACACCGCCGCGGTGGACGTCGCCGAGCTCGGGCCGAAGCTCCAGGCTTCCTTCACCGGCGGCATCAACATCGAATGGATCACCGTGGTCGACGACGAGGCCGGTGCGTTGCTCGATTTCCGCGTCTGGGAACGCGGCGTGGGCGAGACGCTTGCCTGCGGCACGGGCAGCGTGGCCGCCGCCGCCGCCGCCCGCAGCTGGGACCTCGTGCCCGACGACGGGGCGATCCGGGTGCGCAACCCCGGCGGCCTGCTCGAGGTGACGCTGGGCGCCGAGGGGGAGACCACGTACCTGGCCGGACCGGTGCGCAAGGTGGCCGACGTGATCATCCACCCGGGGATGCTCTCTTGAGCGACGTCCTGCCCGGCACCCTCATCGAGCGGACCTTCCGGGAGAAGATCATCGTGGTCGGCGTCGTGTTCCCCGGCCTCACCACCGAGCTGGTGGAGGAGGAGCTCGACGAGCTCTCCCTGCTGGTCGACAGCGCCGGCGCCGACGTGGTCGGTCGTGTCGTCCAGCGGCGCGACGCCCCGGACCCGGCGACGTTCGTGGGGCGGGGCAAGGTCGAGGAGATCGCCGCCCTCAGCCGCCGGCTCGACGCCGACACGGTCGTCTTCGACGACGAGCTGTCGCCCGCCCAGCACCGCAACCTCGAGAAGCTGCTCGGCCGCACGGCCATCGACCGCACGGCGGTGATCCTCGACATCTTCGCCCAGAACGCGCGCAGTCCCGAGGGCAAGGCCCAGGTGGAGCTGGCGCTCCTGCGCTACCGCCTGCCGCGCCTGCGCGGCAGGGGTGCGGGGCTGAGCCAGCAAGCGGGCGGCATCGGGACCCGTGGCCCGGGCGAGACGCAGCTCGAGGTCGACCGCCGCCGGCTCGTGCGCCGGATGCACAAGCTCGAGGAGGAGTTGCGCGACGTCGAGCGCACGCGGTCGCTGCAGCGCCGCGGCCGCACCCGCGGCCGCCATCGCGAGATCGCGCTGGTCGGATACACCAATGCGGGGAAGTCGACGCTGCTCAACCGGCTCACGGACGCCGGGGTCCCGGCGCGGGACCGGCTGTTCGTCACCCTCGACCCGCGCACGCGGCAGCTCGCCCTGCCCGGCGGCGAGACGGTGCTGATCACCGACACCGTGGGTTTCGTGCGCAAGCTGCCGCACGAACTGGTCGAGGCCTTCCGCTCCACCCTCGACTCGGTCCGCCTGGCCGACCTGATCCTCCACGTCGTCGACGGTTCGGCCGCCCATGCCGGGTCCCAGATGACCGCCGTGCACGAGGTCCTGGCCGAGATCGGCGCGTCCGCCGTCCCCGAGCTCGTGGTCGTGAACAAGGCGGACCGGGCGCCCGAGTCGGCCAAGGCGCTGGCCCGCTCGCTCGAGGGTGCCGTCCTGATCTCCGCTCGGACCGGTGAGGGCGTGGACGATCTCCTGCGCGTGGTGGGGGATCGGCTGCGCGGTGCCGACCGCGTGGTGAAGCTCGTGGTGCCGTGGTCACGCGGCGACGTGCTGGCCGCCGTGCACCGGGAGGGAGAGGTCGTGTCCCAGAGCGCCGGCGAGGATGCGGCGACGATGCAGGTCGTGCTGGACGAGGTGGGCCGGGCCCGCTTCGCCGAATTCGTGGCGGCACGGTGAGCTTCCGCCTGCCGCCGTACCCCTACGACCGTCTCGACGGGTTGGCCGAGGAGGCGGCGGCCCACGACGGCGGGATGGTCGACTGCTCGGTCGGCACTCCGTGCGATCCACCCCCGGACGCGGTGATCGAGGCGCTGGCCACCTCGGGGACCGAGCGCGGCTATCCCGCCTCGGCGGGCAGCCTGGCCCTGCGCGACGCGGCAGCGGCATGGCTGGTGCGGCGATTCGGTCTGGCCGAGGCCGTCCCCGTGACCTCGGTGGCGGCCTGCGTGGGGACGAAGGAATTCGTGGCCTCGGTGCCGCACCTCCTGCGGCTGCGCACGCCGGAGCGGGACACGGTGCTGTCCCCGGCCGTTGCGTACCCGACCTACGCCATGGGTGCCGAGCTGGCGGGCTGCCGCTCGGTGCTCGTGCCGCCGGCGCCGGGGCGGGCGGGGGGTCTCGACCTCTCGGCCGTCGAACCGGCCGACGCGGCGCGTGCCCTGCTGCTGTGGTCCAACTCGCCGTCCAACCCGACGGGCGGGCGGGGCGACCTCGGCGCCGAGGCGGCCTGGGCGCGCGCTCGGGGCATCCCGCTTTTCTCCGACGAGTGCTATGCGGAGTTCACCTGGGACGACCGCCCGCGCTCGGTGCTCGAGTACGGAACCGCGGGCGTCGTCGCCGTCCACTCGCTCTCGAAGCGCTCGAACCTGGCCGGCGTGCGCGTGGGGTTCTACGCCGGCGACGCCGAGCTGGTCGAGTTCCTGCGCGCCGTGCGCCAGCACGCCGGGCTGATGGTGCCGGGTCCGGCCCAGGCGGCGGGCGCCGCCGCACTGGCCGACGACGAGCACGTCGAGCGTCAGCGCGCGCTGTACCGCGAGCGCCTGGCCTACCTGGCGGACGCGCTCGGCGCCTACGGCTGTCCGGTCGCCCAGCCCGAGGGCGGCTTCTACCTGTGGGTGCCCGTGCCCTCCGGGCGCTGGGCCGATCCCTGGGCCATGGCGGCGTCGCTGGCGGCCGACGGCGGCCTCTTGGTCAGCCCCGGCGACCTCTACGGCGACCTCTCCGGCGACCTCTCCGGCGACCTCTCCGGCGACCTCTCCGGCGATGCCCCGGGCGGGTCGGGCCCGGGCGGGTCGGGCCCGGGCGGGCCCGGCCCGGGCCACGTGCGGGTCGCCGCCGTCCAGCCCATGGACCGGCTGGCGTTGGTGGGGGAGCGCCTCGCTAGGGTGAGCCATGGCTGATCTGCAGGCGAGCATCGAGGAGCTGTGGGACCGGCGCGACGAGCTGAGCCCCGCCGAGGCCGACGCGGCACAGGTGGTCGAAGAGGCGATCGAGCTGCTCGACTCCGGTCGGGCCCGGGTGGCCGAGATCGACCCTGCGACGGACGCCGTGGTCGTGCACGAATGGCTGAAGAAGGCGATCCTGATGCTCTTCTCCCTGCGCGGCATGGAGACCATGGAGGCGGGGCCGTTCGAGTACGCCGACAAGCTCCCCCTCAAGCGCGGCTTCGCGGAGGCGGGCGTGCGGGCCGTGCCGGGTGCCTCGGCGCGCTGGGGGAGCTACCTGGGGCGTGGCGTGATCCTGATGCCCTCCTACGTGAACATCGGTGCGTGGGTCGGGGCGGGCTCCATGGTCGACACCTGGGCGACCGTGGCCTCGTGCGCGCAGATCGGCGAACGCGTCCATCTCTCCGGTGGAGTCGGCATCGGCGGCGTGCTCGAGCCACCCAATGCCGTTCCGGTGGTGGTGGAGGACGACGTCTTCGTCGGCAGCCGGTGCATGGTGACCGGCGGCGCGCGTATCGGCAGAGGGGCGGTGCTCGGCGCCGGCAGCTTCCTCGACCCGTCCATCCCGGTCATCGACGCCGAGACGGGCGAGGAGATCTCCCGCGGCGTCGTGCCGCCGTGGTGCGTGGCCATCCGGGCCAGCCGGCGGCGCCAGTACCCGGGTGGCGAGTTCTTCGTGCCCTGCGTGCTCGTCATCAAGCGCCTCACCGAAGGCGAGCGTCACGACAAGGCACACTTGAACGAGGTGCTGCGCGAGCACGGCGCCAGCACGTGAGGCCATGGCCGATCTGCTGACGGCCACCAGGGACCTCATGGCCGTCCCCTCGCTGAGCGGGGACGAGAGGGCGCTGGCCGACCGCGTCGAGGCGACGTTGCGCACCTGCGCCTGGCTCGAGGTGGTCCGCGTCGGGGACAACGTGGTGGCGCGCACCTCCCTGCGCCGACCGCAACGCCTGGTCCTGGCCGGGCACCTCGACACGGTGCCTCCCGGAGCCAACGCCACGCCGAGGCTCGACGGCGACACCGTCTGGGGGGTCGGCGCGTCGGACATGAAGGGCGGCCTGGCGGTCATGCTGGACCTGGCCTCGTCGACGCCCGACCCCGCCGTCGACGTCACGTGGTGCTTCTACGCGCGGGAGGAGGTCGGGCGAGACGAGAGCGGGCTGCTCGAGCTGTGGCAGGCGAGACCGGATCTTCTCGAGGGCGACGCCGCCGTGCTCGGCGAGCCCACGGGCGCAGAGGTCGAGGCCGGTTGCCAGGGGACGATGCGGGTCCGCCTCGGCCTCCGAGGAGTGCGGGGGCACACGGCGCGCCCGTTCACCGGCCGCAACGCCATCCACCGCCTGGCTCCGTTGCTCCAGCGCGTCGCCGGATGGGAGGGGCGGCGCGTCGTCCTCGACGGGTGCACCTATGCCGAGCAGCTCCAGGCGGTGGCCGTCGAGGGCGGTGTGGCGGCCAACGTGGTGCCCGACCGGGCCAGCCTGACCCTGAACCACCGCTACGCGCCGGACCGTCGCAAGGCGGAGGCCGAGGCCTTCCTGCACGAGCTGCTCGACGCGGCGCTCGACCTCGCCGGCGGGGACAGCTGGGAGCTGCTCGACGCCGGGGACGGCGCACCGCCCGCACTCGAGCACCCCTTGCTCGAGGCACTGGTCGAGCACAGCGGAGCGGCGCCGAAGGCCAAGGTCGGCTGGACCGACGTGGCCTTCTTCTGGGCACACGGCATCCCGGCGGCGAACTTCGGGCCCGGCGACCCCCTGCTGGCGCACCATCCCGACGAACACGTCTCGGCCGCGTCGCTCGAGCGCGCCCGTGCCGTGCTGCTCGGCGTCATCACCTGAATCTCGACGGGTCCGGCGTCAGCGCACCACGATGGTGCCCTTCATGAACTGGTGGATCGTGCAGAGATAGTGGTACGTGCCCGGCTTGGTCGGTGCCGTGAAGGTCCTGGTCTGCCCCGGACCCACGTCTCCGGTGTCGAACTGACCTCCGGTGGCGGTCAGCGTGTGGGTGACCGAGTCGCGGTTGGTGACGCGCACCGTCGCGCCCGGTGCCACCCGGACCGTCATCGGAGTGAACATGAAGTTCGAGATCGTGATGGTGTCGGTCGCCACCGCGCCGGACGAGGCGCTCGAGCGGGCAGACGGCCCCGATCCACCTCCGGTCCCGGCGCAGGCGGCGAGGAGGAGAGCGGACGACACCACCCCGGCGGCGACCCGCCTCACGGCTCCGCGCCGGAGTCTCCGCCCGGCCCCGTCTGCACCCGGACCCACCTCAGACCGCCTGCGAGGTCGGTCCGAAGGCGAGCGGGGTTCCCGACGCGGTCTGCGTGCCCGGGTACTTGCCCAGGACGTAGTAGAGGATCGCGATGTGCTGCATCTCGACCGGCTGGATGGAGGACGAGAGTCCGACGGCGGCACTGCCCTTCAGTCTTGCCGTCTCCACCTGGTACGTCTGCGCGGCGATGGTCTCGAGTGTGAGCGCCAGCTCGGCGAGGCCGGTCACGTCGGTCACCGTGGCGAGGTCCGAGTCCACCGTGGGCGTCAGCCCGGGGTTGGTGAGGGTCACCGGCGCCTTGCCGTGCGACTTCAGGACTGCGTTCCACGCTGCCGCGTGCTGCTGGTGCTGGCCCTTCACGGTTGAGGCGAACGTGGCGACCGCCGGTGGGACCGTCCCGAGCTTGCCTGCATGGGCGGCGGACAACCCGGCGTCGTAGGCGTACACGGCCAGGTTCTCGAGGCTGGCCGCCACCGCCGCCACCGCCAGGTCGCCCGTCAGTCCGGCCGGCGGGAAGGCGCGGCCCGCTCCTCGCCGGGGCGTGGTGGCCACCCGCCGCCCTGACGCGCCGGCCGGGACGGGGTCGGCCGCGCCGGTGGCGAGCAGACCGACGCCGGCGGCCGCGGCCGCGCCGGCGCCCAGCAGGAACGTCCGCCGGCTCGTCGCACGCAGGGCCGAGGTGGCGTCGCGCATGGCCGGCAGGCCGACGTCGTGGTGGAGGTCGTCGAGCTCGCTGGTCAGGGCCTCCAGCTCGTGGCCGTCTCCCTCGAACGTGTCGTCGGTGTCGCACCTCTCGTTGGTCACTTCACGGCTCCTTGTCCCGCCGGTGCGGCGTCGTCGGTCTTGAAGAAGGCGTCGGGGAACCCGACGCTTCCGGCCGCGGCCGGGAGCATGGACGCCGTCCCGGGCGCGAGGGAGATCAGCTGCGGTGCGTCGGCCATGAGGAGGGCCCGCACTGCGAGGAGGACGGAGACATGCTGCGCCTCCACACCCATGATGCTGGCCAAGAGCGCCTTGCGGCTCTCGCCGGACACGAGCACGGTGTCCTTCACGTAGGTCTGGGCCGCGATGTTCTCGAGCTCGAGGGCCAGGCCGACGACCGCCAGCGCCCCCTGTGCGGCGCCGGCACCGGCGAGGCCGGCCACCGCCTTGTGCACGACAGGGACGAACGCCGGATCGGGCTTCGTCTGTGCCCTTCCCCCGAGGTGCTCGGCCGCCGCGTTGAACGCGTCCGCGTGCTGCACGTGCTGGCCCATGGTGACCTGGGCGAACTTCGTCACGACCGGGTTGGCCGCCGCGCCGCCGATGAAGGGAAGGGTCAGGGCCGTCCGGTACGTGGACACGGCCAGGTTCTCGATCGCCGCCGCTGTCTGGAGGATCTGGACGTCCTTGGGGCTGCTGGCCGCTGCGGCCGAGCTCAGGGCGCCGACGAGCAGCGCGCCTCCTGCCGCGCCGAGGGCGGTGGCGCCCGCCAGGCTCGCGGCCAACGAGGCGCGGCGCTCCTCGTGGAAGGACCGGTTCGCCCCCGCTCCCTCCGTGTCGTCCGCGCCGTCGTCGAGGGCCGTCGCCACCAGCCCGTCGATCGCGTCGGGCACGGGCCGCAGGGCATCCGCCTGCAGGTCCTGTGACTCTTCGAGCAGCTCTGCGAGCGCTCGGGGCTCTGCCGTCATCTGGCCTCCTCGGGTCGTCGTGTGCTCGCGCTGTTCGGTGCGCGAAGGCGTGGCGGATGTGGGCCGCCGGCCGTCGAGCGGACCGTCGCCGACGCGGCGGCGACCTGTGCCACGGCGCTGCTCAGGAGGTGGAGGCCGGCGAGTCCGGGGAGCCGGTCGACGCGGCGGTCGATGCGGGCGATGGTCTCGGCGCCCTGCTCACCGGCGAAGAGGTAGCGCACGAGGAATCCGACCTCGCGTGGCGGCATCACGCCCGACCCGACGGGACGCCACCAGTGGGACAGGGCGAAGCGGGTCAGCCGCCGGGCTGCAGAGCTGTCCTCGAGACGGCGCGCCGCCTCGGAGGCGTAGAAGTCGATGTGGGAGCCCTCCTGCTTCATGATGCGCCGGAGCAGCTCGCGCAGGGTCGGGTGACCGGCCGTCTCGGAGAGGCGCCCGTAGCCTGCCTGGGTCGTCCACTCGTTGACTGCACCCCACGTCATGTGGAGCGCGACGAAGGTGCGACCGGTGCACGCGGCCGACAGGATCGTGCTGAGCGTGGTCATGGCTTGCCGGCGCCTGCGCCCTTGGCGCAGGGCGGCGATGCGCGGGGCGCCCGCCCTCTCGCCGTGCGCTTCGAGGACGCGCCCGATGGCCTCGCCGTGCCAGAGCTCCTCGAAGACCCAGCAGGAGAGGAACGAGGTGACGGCGGGATCCCGGTGGGCCGGGGTCAGCAGGAGATCGCGCAGGTAGCACACGGTGTGGTGTTCCACGTCGTGCATGTAGCGAAGCGTGCGCAGGGCCTCGGGCGGGAGGGGACGGTCCAAGAAGTCGTCGAAGTCGATGCCTTCGAGGCACAGGCGTCCAGCTCGCGACGTGTACGAATCGATGGTGGTGCGCATGACGCCTACTATCCGGAGCAGAGGCCCGGCCCGGATGGCGGAGCCGACATCCGGGCCCGGTCCCGGGGCCGAACAGTTCTTGCATGCCGAGCATCGACGAAGTCAGTGACGCCCAGCTGGTCACCTCGATCGCCCGCTACAGCGAGGTCGCGCTGGCCGAGGTGTACCGGCGACACGGCGGCGCCGTCTACGGGCTGGCCAAGCGGGTGCTGCACAACGCCTCGGAAGCCGAGGACGTCGCCCAGGAGATCTTCCTGCGTCTCTGGAGGCAGCCGGAGAGCTTCGATCCCGCCCGGGGCTCCCTGCGGTCGTACCTGCTGGCTCAGGCCCACGGTCGCGCCGTCGATGCAGTCCGCTCGTCCGCTGCGCGTCGCCGACGCGAAGCCCGCGACGCCATGCGCACGGCTCAGGGTGCATACGATCTCGAGCACGAGGCGTGGGACCTGGCCGTGACCGACCAGGTGACCAGCGCCCTGAGCGCGCTACCCGAGGCGGAGCGGCGGGCGATCGAGCTGGCCTACTTCGACGGGCACACCTATCGCCAGGTGGCCACCATGCTCGGTCAACCCGAGGGGACGGTGAAGAGCCGTATCCGCAACGGCATGCGTCGGATGCGGGCTGCGCTGACCGATGCCGGCGTGCGGGGGGTCGACGCGTGATGGGGCACGACGAGGCCGGCGAGCTTCTCGGCGCCTACGCGCTCGACGCCGTCGACGGTACCGAGCGCGCCGAGCTCGAGGTACACCTGGCGTCGTGTCCGCGCTGTCGCGCCGAGCTCGACAGCCTGCGGGAGGTGGCGGGCGCCCTGGGGACCACGGTCGAGCCGCTGCCGGACGCGCTGTGGTCACGGATCGCCGGCCGCTTGCCCGAACGTCCCGGGCATCGTGGCGGGGAGGAGCCTCCACCGATGCCGACGCTCGGCCTCCGCCGCACCGACGCCGACTCCGACTCCGGTCGCTCCGGTGCGTCCGGCATGCCCTTGCGGCCTTCGCCCGCAGGGTGGCGGCACCGCAGGCGGCCCGTGGTCGTGTCGGTGGCCGTCGCCGTGGCCGCCTCGGTCGTGGCACTCGTGCTCGGTGTCGGCCTCGTGCGGGCCGACCACAGGGTCTCGGACCTCCAGGGCCAGGTGGCCCGGCCGTCGTCGGCGGTAGCCGCCGCGCTGGCCGTGCCGGGTCATCGGCTGGTCGATCTGCGCTCGCCGTCGGGCGCGGGCGCGCCCGTGGCGCGGGTCGTCGTGGTGCCCGACGGGCGCGGGTACCTCGTCTCGTCCAGCCTGCCGTCGCTCGCTGCCGGGCGGACCTACCAGCTGTGGGGCATCGTCGGGAGCCGGGCCATCTCCTTGGGGTTGCTCGGCGCCTCGCCCCGCGACGCGGCCTTCACCATGGCCGGGGGGATCCGCCCGTCGCGTCTCAGCATCACGGCCGAGCCCGCCGGCGGTGTCGTCGTGCCGACGACGGCCGTGGTGGCCACGGGCGCGGTCTGAGACTGTCTGCGTCGCCACCCGGCTGTTAGGTTCCTCCCTCATGCCCGAGGACGCACCCAAGACGCGCAAGCCGATCGAGATCTATGCGGACGCCGAGCCCGTCAAGCTCGGTTCGATGCTGCTCACCCTGGTCGAGCCCCACCGCGGCCACGAAGTGGCCTACAACCGCTGGTACGAACGCGACCATTTCTATTCGGGCTGCATGGTGGGCGCCTACAACTTCGCCGGGCGGCGCTTCGTGGCGACGGCGGATCTGAAGGCCCTGCGCGATCCGGACCCCTCGGTCATCACCGGAGAGCCGGCCCGTGGGTCGTACATCTCGGCCTACTGGGTCCTCGACGGCTACCACGACGTGTGGAACAAGTGGGCCCTGCGCCAGGTGAACGCGCTGCACGCCGCGGGCCGGATGTTCCAGGAGCGCGATCACGTGCACACGCTCCTGTACACCTTCGAGTGGGAGCATCGGCGCGATCCCGACGGGGTGCCCGTCGAGCTGGCTCTCGACCATCCCTACCGCGGCTTCGTGACCGTCTTCATCGACCGCGACGACGCCGTCACCAACGAGGAGTTGTGGTCGTGGTTGCGCACCGAGCACCTGCCCGGGCTCATGCCGGGGACCGACGGCGACCTCGTGGCCGCCTTCACGCCGATCGCCCTGGAGGTCGACGCCCCGGGAGACGTGCCGCGCGAGAAGGCCCGTGACAACCGCACCGTGCTCCTGTGGTTCTTGAACACGCCGCCCGAGGTGGCCTGGGAGCCGGTGATCGCCGAACACCGCCGCCGGCTCGAGGCGTCCGGCAAGGGCACGGTCGTGGCCGCGTTGCCCTTCATCCCGACCATTCCCGGGACCGACACCTACACCGACAAGCTCTGGGCCGACTGACCGGCTCGGCCACCGGGCCCGCCCTCGGCCACGGGGCCCGCCCTCGGCCACCGGGCCGGCCCTCAGCCCCGGGCCAGGATCTCCACGTGGGGGACGACGAAGACGGCGTCTTCGCAGTCGGCCCACCGCCCGAAGGCGTCCGCGATCTCCCCGAGCTCCGCGGTGTCGCTCAGCCCGTAGGCCCGCGCCTGGTCGGCGAAGCGTGAGAAACGCACCCGGTCGGCCCAGAGGTCGCCCCACCACCGCCGCGACTCCGGGTCGGCGTACGTCCACGAGGAGCTCGACGTGGTGACGTCGGTGAACCCGGCCTCGTGGGCCAAGCCGAGCAGGCGGGGCCCGAGACGGGCGTCGTGCCCGTTGCGACCGGTCACCGCGTAGTAGAGCTCGCGCCAGCGGTCGAGGAGGGGGTCGGCCGGCGCCCAGGTGAAGGCCCCGTAGTCGGAGTCACGCGCCGCGAGGACGCCGTCGCTCCGCAGGACGCGCCGGAGCTCGACCAGCGCGGCCGCCGGGTCGGCGACATGCTGCAGGACCTGGTGCAGGTGGACCACGTCGAAGGAGGCGTCCGGGTAGCCGAGCGCGAACAGGTCACCCACCTCGAAGCGGAGGTTGGCCAGCCCGAGGCCCTCGGCGCGCCGGCGCGCCAGGTCCACCACGTCGGCGGCGGCGTCGAGCCCGACCACCGCGCCCGGCGCCACCAGCAGCGCGAGGTCGGTGGTGATGGTGCCGGGGCCGCAGCCCACGTCGAGCAGGCTCTGGCCCGGCCGCAGGTGGGGGAGGAGATAGGCGGAGGAGTTCTCGGCCGTGCGCCAGGCGTGGCTGCGCAGCACGGATTCGTGATGCCCGTGCGTGTAGGTCATGCGTACAGTGTGGCGTGCCCGAACTGCCCGAGATGCAGGCCCTCTCCGAGCGTCTCGGGGCCCGCCTGGGCGGGCTGACCCTGCGCCGGGCCGACCTGCTCGGGTTCTCGTCGCTCAAGACCTACGACCCCGCCCCCGCCGCCTTGGAGGGGCACGCGTTGGTCTCGGTGGGGCGACGGGCCAAGTACCTGGTCTGGGACTTCGACGACGGGAACCGGCTCGTCCTGCACCTCTCGCAGGCCGGCCGGCTCGACGTCGAGGAGCCACCCAAGAAGACCAAGCCGCGGGGTGCGGTGGCCCGCTTCGTGTTCGGACGGGGGGACGCCGGCCTCGACGGCCCGGGTGTCGGCATCTTGGTACGCGAGTACGGGTCGCAGCGCAAGGCGTCGTGGTGGGTCCTGGCGCCGGGCGACGAGGGACCGCTCGAGGGGCTCGGCCCCGAGCCGGGCAGCGACGAGTTCGCCGCGCTCATCCGCACCAGCGACTCGAGACGCCACCTCACCACCGATCTGCGCGACCAGCGCACGGTGTCGGGTATCGGGCGCGGCTGGGGCGACGACATCTTGCAGCGAGCCAGGCTGTCGCCCTTCTCGTCGCTGCGCGCGTTGACGCCCGAGCAGCGTGAAGCGCTGCTCGGGGCAACGACGGACGTCCTCGGCGAGGCTCTCGAGCTCGAGCGTCACCGCGAGGGCGGGCTGTCGGAGTCCAGCCTCGGCGGGCGCTTCACGGTCCACGGCCGCTACGGCGAGCCCTGCCCGACCTGTGGCGAGACACTGCAGCGCGTGTCGTTCGAGTCCTACGAGATGACCTACTGCCCGCACTGCCAGACGGGCGGCAAGGTGCTCGCCGATCGACGGCTCTCCCGCCTGCTCAGGTAGAAGGTCGGCGTCAGTTGGCCCCGATGCGGCTGTTGTAGTTCTCGATGGCGGTGTTGGCCTCGTTCTCGGCGAAGGCCGCCGCCTTCTTGGGCGACATCTTGTTGGCCACCATCTGCTCGAGCCCGTCCGCCACCGCGTTGCGCACGCCCTGGTAGTCGCCGATCAGCGACCCGATGTTGGCGTTGCTCAACGTGCCCGTCGTGAGCTGGGTGTAGCCGACCTCGTAGTTGGGATCGCTGGTCCAGCGCTGCACGAGGACCGGGAGCTTGGTGGCGGACCGCCGGATCGGCACGTAGCCGCCCTCGGCGGCGAGCGACGCCTGCTGCTCGGGCGAATCGAGGTACGCGATGAGCTTCCAGGCTGCAGCCCGCTGAGCCAGGGAGGCGTGAGCCGAGATCCACAGGGAGCCGTCGCCCACGGGGACACCGCCTCCGGTGGCCAGGGCGGGCAGGGGCGCCGTGCGGATCTGCACGCCGGGGTACTGGCCCGAAGCCAGCACGGCCTCCGCCGGACCGATGACGCCGGACGCCTCGAAGGTCATGGCGGCGTTGCCGGTGGCGATGGCGATCAGGTGGTCGATGTTGTTGGGGTCCGAACCGGTCGCCAGGGCCAGGTGCGAGGTCAGCAACTGGTTCCACCAGTTCCAGACCTTCATGGCGGTCGGACTGGTCAGGTTGGCCTGCGTCGCCCGCGCCTTGCGCCCGTTGCCGTTGTTGACGTACTCACCGCCGCTCTTGGCGAGGAGGAACTCGAAGACGTAGGGCTTGGCCGGCAGCGCGATGCCGTGGGTGGCGGCGTGGGCGGCCACGATCTTCTTCGAATCTGCGGTGACCTGGGCGAAGGTCTGCGGCGGCTTGTTCGGGTTCAGGCCGGCCTTCTGGAAGTCGATCGGGTTGTAGTACATGATCACGTTCGAGACCGACCAGGGCATGGACTGCTGGACGCCGTGGTAGCGGTAGAAGGCCAGGGCCCGTGGCAGGTAGTCGTTCGTCTTGTAGTGGGAGGCCGCGATGCAGTCCTGCACGGGGACGGTCGAGTGCGAGTCCACGAGCTGCTGCACGGTCGTGTCCTCGAACTGGGCCAGCGTCGGGAGGTCGCCACTGGTGAGTCCGGCCTTGTACTTCACGAACTCGGAGGGGTAGTCGGGCTGCTGCACCAGGTTCACGTGGACCTGGTGCTGCATGCCGTTGAAGTGCTTCACCGAGTTCTGCAGCCACGTGTTGTTGGTCTGGGTCATGGTGTGCCACATCGTGATCTGCACCGGCTGACGCGCCTTGGCCAGCGCCGAGAGTCCGCACGCCGAGGGCACGACCTTGGTCGACGGTGGCGCCGTGGCCGCACCGGCCACGGCGGACGGCCCGACGGCGCCGAGGGCGGTGACGCCCGAGGTGGCCAGGACCGCGGCTGCTGCCAAAACAGCGTGTGGGCACCGGCTGCGCCGCCTGCCCCCCGTTCGTGTGCTCGGTCCGGTCCCGTTTCTCATGATCCGCTCCTTGTCCGGGTCATCCCTTCACGGCGCCCGCGGTCAGGCCGCGCACCAACTGCTTCTCGAAGACGACGAGCAGGATGAACAGCGGCAGGGCCGCCAGCACGGTGCCGGCGAAGATGACGTTGAAGTTGTTGAGCTGGCTGTTGGCGAGGAACTTGAGGCCGATGGTCACGGTGCGCAGCCGGTCGTCCTTCGTCACGATGAGTGGCCACAGGTACTGGCCGAAGGCGCTGAAGAAGCTGAAGATGCCGAGCGCGGCGACGGCCGGGCGGGCGACGGGCAGCGCGACCTCGCGTAGGAATTGCCAGTGGTTGGCCCCGTCGAGCTCGGCCGCGTCGCGCAGGTCCCCGGGCAGGCCGAGGAATGCCTGCCGCACGAGGAAGGCGCCGAAGCCCGTGGCCAGGAACGGGATCGTGAGCCCGAAGTAGGTGTTGTACCAGCCGAGGCTGACGACCGTGTTCAGGTTGGTCAGGAACGTGACCTCGACCGGGACCATCATGGTGGCCAGGAAGACCACGAAGAGCGTCTTGCGGAACGGGAAGCGCAAGAAGGCGAAGGCGTAGGCGGCCGCGATGGACGTCACGAGCTCGCCCACCACGATCACGCCGGTCACGACGAAGCTGTTCAGCAGGTAGCGCCCGAGATGACCCTGGGTCCATGCCGTGGCGTAGCTGGACCACTGCGGGTGGGTCGGGAACAAGATGGGTGGCTTGGCCACCACCTGGTCGGGCTGCAGCAGCGAGTCGACCACGGTGATGTAGAGGGGAAAGAGGACGATGACCGCCAGCACGACGAGGAGCAGGTAGCGGCCGACGAGCGCGGCCTGCCGGCGGTGGGTGGGTGAGGCGCGCCGGCTGAGGACGAGCAGCACGGTCCCGGCGACCACCACGATGCCGGCGCCGACGAGGAAGTCGCGGAATCCCGGGGCGAGCGTCCCGAGCGCGGTGGCCACGGTGCCGGTGCCGTGCTCAGCGCTCATAGGTCACCCTCCGCTCGAGCAGGCGGATCTGGATCAGCGTGAACACAAGGGTGATGAGGAACAGCGCAACCGTCATGACCGCGGCGCGGCCCTGGTTGTTCTGGTTGAAGACCTGGTCGTAGATGGCGTACACGAGGACGTTGGTGTGCTGCAGCGGCCCGCCCGACGTGAGGATGTCGATCTGGCCGAAGGCCTCCAGCGAGAGGATGGAGCCGACGACGATGGCGAAGAACAGCGTCGGGGAGAGCATGGGCAGGATCACGTGGCGCAGGCGGGTCCAGGGTCCGGCGCCGTCGACCCTCGATGCCTCGAGGAGGTCGTCGGGCACGGCCTGGAGCCCGGCCGACATGACGATGAACGCGAGCCCGAGGTTCTGCCACACGGTCACGACGGAGACGGCCAGCAGGGCCAGGCGCGGGTCGTCGAGGACCGAGAGCTGGCCGGTGCGGCCGAACCAGTAGCTGAACAGGCCGATCTGCGGGTTGAGCAGCGTGAAGAAGATCACCGACGCGACGGCCACCGAGGTCGCCACGGTGGAGGAGAAGACGGTCCGGAAGAAGCGGATACCCCGCAGCTGCTGGTGGGCGAGCACGGCCAGCAGCAGGCCGAGGACGAGGCCGGCCGGCACCGTGTAGAGCACGAAGAGCACGGTGACCCACAGGCTGTTCAAGAAGTCGTGGGAGGTGAGCACCTGCTGGATCTGCGAGAGGCCGGCGTAGTGCTTGGGCTCGCCGGGGAAGGGCGGGGTGAGGAAGAACGAGAGGTAGATCTGGCGGACGAGCGGGTAGAAGACGAAGACGGCGAAGACGAGCAGGGACGGTAGGAGCAGCCCGTAGGCCAGCAGCACTTCGAGGGTGCGACGACGGCGGGGCGAGCGTGCCGCGCGCGACCGCGCCCGCGCCGGCGGCCGTTCGGGCGGCGACTCGGCGCGGCCATGGGCGTCGAGGTGCTCGGGCGGCGCCGTGACGCTCATGTGCCGATCCGGGCGCCGGTGGTGGCGTCGAAGAGGTGCAGCCGGCGCGGTTCGGCCCCGAGGTGCACCTTGTCCCCCTCGCGCGGCGCCGCGACTTCGGCGCGGAGGCGGACGATCACCTGCTGGCCGTCCTCGAGGCGGCACACGACGTGGTTCTCGTAGCCGAGGGCCTCGATCACGGCCACCGAGGCGCGCAGCGGACCGTCCTCGTCGAGGCGGATGTGCTCGGGCCGGACCCCGACCGCCACCTGTGTGGCGCCGCTGCGCCGGACGGCGTCCTGCTGCGGCGCGGTCAGCGGGATGCCCCCTCCCGGCGTCTCGATCGCCAGCCTGCCGTCCTCGGAGGTCGGGAGGCCTGTGAGCACGTTCATGGGCGGGTTGCCGATGAAGCCGGCTACGAAGAGGTTGGCCGGGTGGTCGTAGATTTCGGTGGGGGCGCCGACCTGTTGGATCACGCCGTTCTCCATGACGGCGACCCGGTGGCCCATCGTCATGCCCTCGACCTGGTCGTGGGTCACGTAGACGACGGTGGTGGCCAGCCGGCGCTGGAGCTCGATGAGCTCGGTGCGGGTCTGGGTGCGCAGCTTGGCATCGAGGTTCGAGAGCGGCTCGTCCATCAAGAAGGCCTCCGGTCGGCGCACGATGGCGCGGGCCAGCGCGACGCGCTGGCGCTGCCCTCCCGACATCTGGGCCGGTCGCCGGTCGAGCACCTCGGTCAGCTCCAGTGTCTCGGCCACCTCCTCGACCCGGCGGGCGCGCTCGAGCTTGGGAGTCCGCTGGTTCTTGAGCGGGAACTCGATGTTCCGCCGTGCGGTCATCTGCGGGTAGAGCGCGTAGCTCTGGAAGACCATGGCCACATCGCGTTCTTTGGGCTCGACGCCGTTGACCACCCGGTCGCCGATCTCGATGCTCCCGTCCGTCGGTGACTCCAGGCCGGCGATCAGGCGGAGCACGGTCGACTTGCCGCAGCCCGAGGGGCCGAGGAGCACCAGGAACTCCTGGTCCTCCACCTCGAGGGTGATGTCGCTCACTGCGGTGACCTCGCCGAATCGCTTCGTGACCCTCGTCAGCGCGACCCGTCCCATGGGGCCACGATGGTCGCCGGACCGGCGGGACCGTTAGGGCCGAAGGTCCGCGGCGGCAGGGGACAAGGTCCCCCACCGGGGCCACCGGGGCCTCCGGGGCCACCGGGGTGCTGCCGGTGGGGGCGCCGTCGTCAGATGCCGAACACGGCGCGCAGGCTGGTGGCCGTGGCGGCGCGACCGAGCAAGGGGAGGCCCAGCATCTCCTCGGTCGTCCGCAGCAACGAGTACTGGGTGACGGCGGTGCCCGATTGCGTCCCCGGACGCACGCTCGGCGCCACCACGACGTTGGCCAGTGGGGTCGGCTCATCCCACACGATGAAGAGCGCGGTGGCGCCCGATCGGTAGCTCGAGGTGACGAGGATGCGGGGCACCCACGTCGCCAGCCACCGGTCGCCGACGGCGACCGGGCAGTCGTGCATTTCGTTGCAGATGTTGGGTGTGATGGAGGTGAAGGTGGGCAGCGCCCCGTCCGCCAGCACCGCCGGGAAGGCGGTGAAGGGCAGGTCGTCGCGCTGGCAGGCGCCGCGGTCGCTGCCGCCTGCTCCCGAGCCCACGTAGTAGACGGCCGGGTTGTGCTTTGCCGCGTACTGCCCCTGCGAGACGAGTTCGCAGGGGGCGGGCATCGACTCGACGAAGCTGCGCTCGGTCCCGCCGGCGGCGCGCACCTGCCGGAAGAGGTTGTCCACCGCGAAGGTGTGGGCGGCGGGATCGGCGTCGTCGCCCACACCCTGTGTCGAGCCCGACGTTGCCCCCAGGTAGTTGGGGAGCGAGGGCGAGCCGACGGCGGACCAGTTCGTGTCGGTCCCGCAGCGACGGGCCAGAGCCGTGAGGTAGGGGGCCGACGCGGACCCGACGACCGAGTTCCACGTGTGGTTCTCCATCCAGATCCAGACGACGTGCCGGTAGCGGACCGGCGGGGTGCCCACGGTCCCGCACGGTCCGGCGCTTGCGGGCGGGGTCGTCGACGCCGGTGCCGACGATGTCGTGGTCGAAGTGGTGGCCGTCGAGCGTGGGGTGGCGCGGCCCGTGGTGGGCGCCGAGGAGCAGGCGGCCAGGAGCAGCCCGCCGGCGAGGAGCATCACGGGCACGCTTCTTCTGGCCGGTCCCGGCGAGGCCACGGAGACCTAGTTCAGCTGGCGCACCACGGTGACGACCTTGCCGAAGATCGTCACCTCGTCGGGCTGGTCGAAGACCATCGGCTCGTAGGCGGGGTTGGCCGGGGTGAGCACGACCCTCCCGTTCCTGCGGCTGAAGGTCTTCACCGTGCCCTCGCCCTCGCCGACGCCGGCCACCACCACGTCGCCGTTGTCGGCCTCGCGCTGCTGGCGCACCACGACGAAGTCGCCGTCGTAGATGCCTGCATCGACCATGGAGTCACCGCGCACGCGCAGCATGAACGACGGGCCGCGGCCGGTGAACTGCTCGGGCATCGGCAGCAGCTCCTCGACGTTCTCCTCGGCCAGGACGCCGGTGCCGGCGGCGACGTCGCCGACCAAGGGCACGTTGTGGACCGCCGCCACCGCACGCCTCGCCGTCGTGTCGGGGTCGACGTGCACCTGGATGGCGCGGGGCTTGCTCGGGTCCCGGGAGAGGTAGCCCTCCCGCTGCAGCACGGCGAGATGCGTGTGCACCGTGGCCGACGAGGTCAGGCCCACGGCCTCCCCGATCTCGCGCACCGAGGGCGGGTAGCCCCGCTCGCGCTGGCAGTCGGCGATGAAATTGAGGATCTGCAGCCGCTTCCCGCTCAGGACCTCGGCCATCGGCGTCTCCTTCTGTGCCCACCCCGGCGGTCCGCCGGGCCCCCATCCGGGGGCGAACATCCGTTCGTGACGGACCAAACTAGCGACCCCGGCCCCCCGAAGCAAACACCTGTTCGATTTGAGTCGATGGCGCCGATACAGGCTTTCGGCACTATCTGGGCATGGGCGGACCAGCGACGACTCTCAAGACCAGCGCCCTTGTCGTACGCCTCCAGCCGGCCTGGCCCAGCGGCGGTTCTTCTCTGGAGCAGCAGGTGCCCGACGCTTCGCCCACAACTGGGCCGTCGCCAAGATCACCGAAAACGCGCAGCTCTGGAGGGACCAGCGCGATGCGGGCGTAGAGCCCAAGGACCGGATCAAGCCTCTCAACCTGGTCATACTCGGAAACCTCTGGAGGGCGGAACGCGAGGAAGTGGCACCGTGGTACGCCCAGTACCCCTCCGAGCTCTACAACTTCGCCTTCCGAGACGCCGTAGCCGCACACCGCAACTTCTTGGCCGGGAGGGCCCGGTTCCCCAAGTTCAAGTCCAAGCATCGGACGCCCCCGGCGTTCAGTGTCTGCTATACCGTGAAACTCGACCCCGGCGAACTCACCCTCAGTCGTGTCGGGACCGTGCGCATCTCAGCACCCGACTCCCACCAGGCTGACCTGCGGCGCAAGCTTCGTCGCGGCCGGTCCCGCATCACCTCGGCTCGTGTCTACTTCCGCCACAACCACTGGTGGGCAGCTCTGGCCGTGGAGTATGAGGTCAGCTCGTCCAAGCGCCGACCGCCGACCAACGGCCCGGTCGTTGGGGTCGACGCCGGACTCAAGAGCCAAGCCGTCGTCGCCGGCTCGGACGGCGTTGTGCACCGCATTGTTGCTGGTGAGCGCCACTACCGGACCAACCTGGCCAAGACGAAGCGATTGTCGAAGACGGTCAGCCGCCGCCAACGAGGCAGCACCAGCTACCACCGGGCCCTCCGACAGCTACGAGCCCACCAGGGTGCCATCGCCCGACGACGAGCCGACGATCTGCACCGGCTCACCAAGATGCTGACGTCCACGTACCCGCTCGTCTGTGTCGAGGACCTTGCTGTCAAGGCCATCGCCATGAGCCCGCGCCTTGGTATGGCGACGATGGACCAAGCCCTCGGTGAGCTCCGTCGCCAGCTCGGCTACAAGGCCGAGCGCTTCGGATCCCGTGTGGTCGTCGCCGACCGATTCTTTCCATCATCCAAGGCGTGCGCAGGTTGTCGGGCAGTGAAAGCCAAGCTGCCCCTCGACGTGCGCACCTACCGCTGCGAGCACTGCGCCATGGTCTGTGACCGTGACGTCAATGCCGCAGCCAACCTCGCTGCCTACGGCGAGACGGTGCTCGTCACCGAAGCTCTGGCGTCTCTCATGGGACACCAGATCACGTGGGCCGGGGACCCGGACAGACCGGGCCCGTCAGCGACGAGACCTCGTGTTCGAGGTCACAAATCGCACGCCCGCAGAGAGGGGAGCGCTGGCCAGTCGGATTGCCCGACTGGCGAAACTGCCCTCGCCGAAGCGGGAAGCAGCCAGCAGCTCGTCCGCATCTGACGATCTGCGCTCAAGCGCTGTGATGCCCCTGGACAAGGGGCTGTCGAACCAGGAGAGAGGCTTCGGTCATCTCCACGGAAATCGACACTGGACACCTGTTCGATTCTCGTGGTCCCCGCGCCGTGTCACACCGCCTCCCTACGGTGCGGGACAGCCCGGCCGACGGTCGGCCGACGCTTGACAGCGAACAGGTGTTCGTGTTCCAATGTCCGTGGAAAGCGAACAGGTGTTCGATACGGGAGGACGCCATGTCGGTCGCATTTGAGCTCGAATTCGAGGCGTGCCGCCCCCGGCTGTACGTCTTGCCCGACCAGCCGGCGCGGCTCGCGCCTTCCCCCCGGGTGCGCCGCCGCCGGATGGTCGCGGGTGTCGTCGTGGCGGTCGCCGTGGTGGTGCTGCTGGTGCTGCTCGCCCTGCCGATCCGCGCCCTGGGTGGGAGCACGCTGGCTCAGGCCGCGCCGGCCCAGGGCCAGGAGTACGTCGTCAAGGCGGGCGACACCCTGGCTTCGATCGCCGACCGGGCCGACCCGGCACACGGCGCCGCGCTGACCGAGCGGCTGACCCGCCAGGTGGGATCGCCGGTGGTGGTGCCCGGGGAGCACATCTTCATTCCCTGACTATCGTCAGGGTGTGCGGTGTCCCTGGTGCGCTATCGATGACGACCGCGTCGTCGATTCGCGCCAGGCTGAGGACGGAGGGGCCATCCGCCGCCGTCGCGAGTGTCTGGGCTGTGGCCGTCGCTTCACGACCTTCGAGCGGATCGAGGAGGTCCCGCTGTGGGTGGTCAAGCGCAGTGGCCTCCGCGAGCCCTTCGATCGGGGCAAGGTCATCGAAGGGGTTCGCGCCGCCTGCAAGAACCGACCCGTGAGCGACGAGCAGATGGAAGAGTTGGCCCAGAGCGTCGAGGACGCCCTGCGGGCGCAAACCACCGAACCGACCAGCCAGCAGGTCGGTGTGGCCGTGCTCGAACGCCTTCAGAGGCTCGACGACGTCGCCTACCTCCGCTTCGCGAGTGTGTACAAGGGCTTCGAGGAGGCGGGTGACTTCCAGCGCGAGGCGGGACTGCTGACCAAGACGACCGAGCCCAAACGAAAATGATGCAGCGGGCGCCCGGTGTCGTGCTGGCCGTCTACGCCCATCCCGACGACGCCGACGTGGCCTGTGGCGGGACGCTCGCCCGGTGGGCCAGGGACGGGAGTGCCGTCCACCTCGTCGTGTGCACCGACGGTGGGAAGGGCACCGCCGACCCGGAAGTCCAGCCGACGAGGCTGGTTGCCGAGCGAGCGAGCGAGCTCGATGCCGCTGCCGCTCTCATCGGCCTGTCCAGCGTGGAGTCCCTCGGGTTCCCCGACGGGGAGCTCACGGATTCGGCCGCTTTCCGCGAGACGTTGGTCGCGCGCGTGCGCGCGCTGCGACCCGACGTCGTCTGCGGCCACGATCCGACGGCGGTGTTCTTCGGGCAGAGCTACTTCAACCACCGCGACCACCGGATTGCCGGGGCGGCGCTGCTCGACGCGGTCGCGCCGGCGGCCGCCCTGCCGCACTACTTCCCGGGCGCCGGGCCGCCCCACCAGGTGTCCACCGTGCTGCTCTCGGGCACGCTCGAGCCCGACGAGTGGGTCGACGTCAGCGGCACCATCGAGATCAAGGCGGCGGCCGTGGAGTGTCACCGGACCCAGTTCGCCGGGCAGGGCGGCTGGGCGGGCGACGCCGTGCGGCGACGAGCGGCCGAGGAGGGCCGGAGGGCCGGCGCCGCCTATGCCGAGGGCTTCCGCCGGCTGACCCTCCATGGCTGATCGACCGTCACTGCCCACCGTGCTCCATGTCGACATGGATGCCTTCTTCGCCTCGGTCGAGGTGCTCGACGACCCTTCGCTCGTGGGCCGGCCGGTGATCGTCGGGGGCGCGGGCGCACGGGGCGTGGTGGCGTCGTGCACCTACGAGGCGCGTGCCTACGGCGTGCACTCGGCCATGCCGTCCGTCCGAGCCCGCCAGCTCTGTCCCGACGCCGTGTTCCTCCCCGGGCGTCACAGCCGCTACGCCGAGGTCAGTGCGCACATGCACAAGATCCTGCGTGACGTCACGCCCATGGTCGAGCCGATCGGCCTGGACGAGGCCTTCATGGACGTGGCCGGGGCTCTGCGCCTCTTCGGGCCGCCCGACCGGATTGCCCGCCACCTACGACAGCGGATCGGGAGCGAGCTGCACCTCGGTTGTGCCGTGGGGGTCGGGCGCTCGAAGATGATCGCCAAGCTCGCCTCGCGGGCGGCCAAGCCCCGGGCCAGCCGGGGCGGTCTGCGACCCGGGCCCGGCGTCGTCGTGGTCGAGCCCGAGCGGGAGCTCGCCTTCTTGCACCAGCACGACGTCGAGGCCCTATGGGGTGTGGGGCCGGCCACCGCCGAGCGCCTGCACGCCCTGGGTGTGCGCACCGTGGGGCAGTTGGCGGCGATCCCGCCCGAGACATTGGCCCGTCGCCTGGGCAGGGCGAGCGGTGCCCATCTGGTCGCGCTGGCCCGCGGCGTCGATCCCGAACCGGTCAACCCGAACCGTCACAGCAAGTCGATCGGGCACGAGGAGACCTTCGGTCAGGACCTCGTGGACCCGCACGAGGTCGAGCGTCACGTGCTGCGCATGGCCGAGTCGGTGGCGACGATGCTGCGCGGCGAGTCGAGTGCGGCGCGCACCGTGACGGTGAAGGTCAAGTACCGGGACTTCACCCTCCAGACGCGTTCGCACACCATGGGGCGGCCCATCGCCACCGGCGGCGCCATCGGGCAGGTTGCCGCTGCACTGCTCGCCGGCATCGACCCCGGTGAGGGCATCCGGCTACTCGGCGTGAGCGCCTCGGGGCTGCGCGCGGGTGGTGGGGACCAGCTCTGCTTCGACCTCGGCGACGGTCTCGAGCGGGCCAACGAGAGTGCTCTGGCGCGTGAGCAGTCGTGGCACGACGTCACGGCGGCGGTCGATGCCATTCGCGGTCGCTTCGGTCGCGGCGCGGTGGGTTCGGCTGCCATGGTGACCGACGAGGGCGTGCAGGTCCCCGCACGGCGCGACGCGCCCTGGGGACCGGACGCGTCGGGACCGGGATCAACTCAGCCCGACGTCGGCCACCACCGGATCCAGTAGCCGTGGGGGTGCGTGTCGGCCAGACGCTGCGCCGCCGCACCGCCGGGACCGAGGTGGACGAGGGTCGTCGCCAGGTCGGGTCCTTCGCGGCGGACGGGCGAGGGCGGGGTGGGCAGGCCGGGGGTCTCGAAGGGTGACTCGCAGTAGAGGTGGTGGACGGGCCGCACCCCGTCGAGGGAGCGGACGGCGTCGGCGAGCGCACGCTGCTCGGCCTCGTCCAGATAGGCCGCCACCCAGGAGTGGAACACGACCAGTGGGTTCGTACCCGGGATGCTGTCCGCCACGCGTGCCAGGTCGACGACCATGTCGCCCCGTTCGAGGCGGGGCGGGTGGTCGGACGCCCGGACATTGGCCAGTGCGGCCCGGAGCCGGCCGAAGCGCACCGGGTTGTCCGGCCACTGGCAGGCCTGGAGCCAGAGGGCCTCGTCGTCGGCGCGGGGATCGATGGGAGAGAGGTCGAGGCCGACCCGCTCCGCCACGTGCAGGGGCGCCAGCGCGGGGAGCAGGGTCAGGTCGTCGCGGGCCTCGCACTCCAGCGCCACCGAGGATCCGGGCTCCCCGGCTCGCAACGTGGTCCCGTCTCCGGCCGAACGGTAGGTGTAGGCGTAGTCGTCGAAGAGGAGGTTCAGTCCGGCCGAGGTGCCGAGATCAAGCAGGGACAGCGGCACGTCGGCGCCGTAGCTGCGGGCGACGTGGCAGAGGCCGGGCAACAACCCGGTGCAGCGACCGACCTCGTTCGTCTGGGTGGTGCGGGTGGCGACCAGCTCCTCGACGGCGGTGCGGTGTGCCCGGCAGAAGTCGGTGAAGGCAGCCGTCGGGTCCGGGTCTGCCGGCGATGGGTCGGAGTGGCCGCGGACCGCGGCGACGGTGTCGTAGTGGGCCGCCAGCGGGTGCTCGACGCCCGAGAGGAGCAAGAAGTGCACGGCGGCGAGCAGGATCAGGGGGCGGCGTTGCGGTGGCGACGCCCTGTCGAGGATGGAGAGCACCTCGTCGTCGTCGGCCACGCCGCGGCAGATGGCGGGGTAGGTGCGGCCGCCGTCCCGTTCCGCCACCGCGGCGAAGCCCCGGAAATGATCGGAGAGCGGCTGCTCCGTCAACACCGACGTCAGAAGCTGGCGGGCAGGAGCGGGCTCAGGGCCCCGAAGAAGAACCACAGGAGCACGAGGCCGACGAGCGCGCCGCCCGCGTAGATGAACCATCGCCGTGACCGGAAGCGCAACGCGGCGTAGTAGACGGCAACGCCGAGGGCGACGCCCAGCACACCCCACAGCAAGGTGTTGCCCAGCTGGACGCTCGTGTCCCCCGCCAGGTTCTGGCTCTGCGGATCGGCGTGCAGCGCGGCGGGCTTCAGGCCCGAGTTCAAGAACAGCTGGGAGTGCACCAGCTTGGCCTGGAGGATGAGCCGGGTCGACGCGCTGAAGCGCGGATTGCACGTGGTGAGTGTCAAGATGTCGGCAAAGACGTTCTTGATGACGCTGGTGTCACTCGGCGGCACCACGAAGCTCTTGGTGGCGTCGTAGACGAAGACGCCCTGGAGGGTGGTCAGCACGATAGGGTCGCCGACCTTCACCGAGTCGAGGTTGTAGAAGGGGTGGCCGTAGGTGGTCCGGTGCCCGGCGATGGAGACGTTGCCCCCCTGACCCGGCAGTGGGGTTCCCGTGTAGTGCCCCGGGCCCTTGCGCAGGTCGGCCGTGTTGGTCCCCTCGACGACGACCTGGTTCACGCCGATCACCGGGATCCTGATGTCGCCGATGGGTTCACCCTCGGGTGGGTCGGCCGTACGCGGGGCGGTGGCGGGGGGGCCGGTCGGAAGCTTGTCGAGCGCGCTGGCCTCGGCCAGGGCATGGCTGATCTGGGCACTGTTGGACTCCTGCTGGAGCTGGTGGCGCAGGCCGGCCTGGGTGCGGGATTCCTGGAACGAGGTTCCCCAGACCTGGTAGGCCGAGAAGAGGAGCAGCAGGACACCCGCGCCGATCAGCACGCGCCCGACGATGTCGACGACCCGTCGCACGGGGGACATCGAGCGTGCCCGGGACCTCGGCCGCCCATGGGGCGGGGCGTGGGTCGGGGACGCCGCGTGGGCGGGGGACGACCGGTCCGGGGACGCCGCGTGGGCCGGAGACGCCGCGTGGGCCGGGGAGGTCGAGCGGGCCGGGGACATCGACGTGCCAGGTTAGGGTCGCAGACGATCCCGGCCAGTCCGCCCGGCCACTAGGCCTGGACGGTGACGAGGGTCCCGAGCGGGGTCAGGGGGTAGACGACGGCCGCATTGGAGATGGGCATCTCGACGCAGCCGACGCTCTGGGGGAAGCCGTAGGACGCACGGACGAAACCGTGGAGGGCGTCACCGCCGTTGAAGTAGCTGACCCACGGGATGCCGGGGTCGACGTAGTGGGAGCCGTCGGGGTTGGTGCCGCTCATGGTCGTCGAGGTGTAGCGGAGGTAGACGGGCCAAGTGCCGTTCGCCGTCGGGGCCGCGGCCACCCCCGTATTCACGGGCGTGGTGTAGACCGGGCTGCCGTTCTTGTAGACCGTGGCCGACTCGGGCAGCGACTGGCTCACGAGGACGTAGTCCCAGGGCTGGCTGTTGCCCTTGCCGCTCTGGACATCGGCCAGCAGGGCCGTCCAGACCTCGGGTCCCGCCAACCCGTCGGTCTTGAGGCCGTTCTGGTTCTCGAAGTTCATCACCGCGCCCTGGGTGATCACGTTGTCGACGCCGGGGGTCCACAACGCCGTGAGCGACGGCGGCTGGTTCGCCCAGCGCCAGCTGAAGGTGCCCACCTGGTCATTGCCCTCTTGGGTGGGCGAGGTCAGCGGTGACGCCGGCGTGAAGGTGAGCGGCAGGTACCCCAACTCGGCCAGCAGCTGCTGCAGGCGCAGCTCCGACCCGGGGGCCACGGTGAACTGCGACGTCGTGCTCTGGGCCATGTGCTGGCCCCGGGCGCCCACGACCCCGGCGGTGCCGCCGGGGACGGTGACCGTTTCGGTCGCGCCCGGCACCAGAGGGCCTGAGGCCTGGTACTCGAGGACGGACGGCGACACCACGGCCCAGGCTCCGGCCACCGGAGGGCTCAGGGTCGGCATCGGGCTCCCGGGCGCCAACGCCGTCGAGAATTGGACCTCGATGGTCGAGCCGGCCGCCACGTTGGTGCCGGTCGGGCTGACCGAGGCCACGCTCAGTGCGGGCGGGGGAGTGGTGGGGGTGGCGGCAGCCTGGTTGTTCAGGTGGGCGACGGCGACGAAACCACCGATCCCGACCAGGGCGACGCACACGACGACGACGGTCCACAACCGCAGGCCGCCCCTGCGGCCCTGCTTGCGCGCGTGCTCACCAGCCATGCCCAGGGGATTCTACCCGCATCCGGGGCCGCCTAGGGGTGCAGCTCGGCGTGAATTGCGTTGCTGATGTGCGACAGACGTGCCTGGTCGGTGATCTTGCCGCCACCGGACTCGCGGACGTAGAAGGCGTCAACCACCATTTCACCGAGGGTGGAGACCCGGGCCGACACGACGTCGAGGCCCGCCTCGAAGAGGGTCCGGGTGATCCGGTGCAGCAGGCCGATCTCGTCGGGGGCGCGCACCTCGAGCACCGTGGCCGTCTCCGACGCCTCGTTGTCCACCGTCACGTCGGTGCCCGGCTGGTTGGCGGCCCGGGCCCGCGGGCGCGAGTACACCCGCTCCCGCTCGGACAGCAGCTCGCCGATGGCCACCCGGTCCGACAGGACCGCGGCCAGGTCCTGGCGCAGTTTGGCGGTGTCGGGCCACGTCCCCCGGGCCACCTCCACGGTGAAGACCTCGACGGCCACACCGTCCTCGCCGCTCACGTTGGCGGCCCGGACGTCCATCCCGTTGAGGGCGAGCGCACCGGCCACCGACGAGAAGAGCCCCGGGCGGTCGGAGGCGGCGACGATCACCTGGGGTGGCTGGAGGGAAACCGACGGCAGCCCCGTCTGGCGCACCTCGTCCATCAGCGCACGGTTGTGGGCGACGATGCGGTCCGGACCAGCGGGCTCGACCTCACCCTTGAGGACACGGTCGGCCCGCTCGACCAGGTCGGCCACCAACCCCGCCTTCCACGCACCCCACGCCGAGGGACCGGTGGCGCGGCTGTCCGCTTCGGTCAGGGCGGCGAGGAGGTGCAGGGTCGTGCGGTTCCCGGCGGCACGGGCCACTCGGGCGATGGTCATCGGGTCGTCGAGGTCGCGCCGGGTGGCGGTGTCGGGGAGCAGGAGGTGGTGGCGGACCAGGTCGACGAGCACGTCGACGTCGTCGGGAGGAAACCCCATGCGCGTCGCCATGCGCTCGACCACCTCCATGCCCACCGTGGTGTGGTCGCCCGGGAAGCCCTTGCCGATGTCGTGGAACAGCGCACCGACGAGCAGCAGGTCCGGGCGTTCCACGCGGTCGGCGAGCTCGGCGGCCAGGGCGGCTGTCTCGAGGAGGTGCCGGTCGACCGTGAAGGTGTGGTAGGCGTTGCGTTGAGGCTTGTTGCGTACCGCGGCCCACTCCGGGATAAGGCGGACGAGCAGCCCGTGCTGGTCGAGCGACTCCATCTTGTCCACGGCGGCCGGCCCGAGAGCGAGCAACGCGACGAGGGAGTCGCGGGTGCGCGCGGACCACGGTTCCCCCGGCGGCGGCATGCGGTCCGCCAGGCGGTGCAGGGATCCACGGGCGATGGGCCGGTCGAGGCGAGCCGCGGTCGCGGCGAGCCGCAGGGCGAGCGAGGGATCGTCCGAGACCGGTGCACTGGAGGTCAGCGCGACCTCGCCGTCGATCTCGACCATGTCCGGTCCCAGCTCGGAGGAGGGCCTGACCCTCTCGGGTTCGGGCGCGCCACGGCGGAAGCGGCGCTTGGGCGGGGGCGTCGGGTCCCAGAGACGCCGCCGCCGCCAGACGTCGTCGCTCACCCATGCGATCTGTCGCCCTGCGGTCGACACGGCGAGCATCAACGCGTCGGCGTCGGCGAAGCCGAGCGAGTCGGCCACCTGATCCTGATCTTGCAGCAAGAGCTTGTCGTGGACGCGTCCCGCCATGCGGTGCAGCTCCACCCGGACGTCGGTAAGGACGGCGGCGGCATCCTTGAGCGAGGCCAGGTCGGCGTAGTCGGCGAGCAGCGGCGCGTAGGCGGACAGGGCGCGGAGCACGCTCACGTCGCGAAGGCCGCCGTGGCTCTCCTTCAGGTCGGGTTCCAGTAGGAAGGCCACGTCTCCAGCTGTGGCGCGCCGTTCGGCCATCTGGGCCTCGAGTACGGGGAGGTATTTGGTGCCGAGCCGGTCGCGCCACGTGGCCCGCGCTTTCTCGATGAGCGGGTCCGCCAGCTTGTGCTCCCCCCACACCATCCGCGCGTCGAGCAACCCGAGGGCGACCCGGAGATCCTCGGCGGCGACGGTGAGGACCTCGGACGGGCGGCGCACCGAATGGTCGAGGTGCACACCCTCGTCCCAGACCGGGTACCAGATGCCGTCGGCGACCGCCCTGATGTCGCGGTGGCCGTTGTGGACCAGCACGACGTCGAGGTCGCTGTAGGGGCACAGCGAGGTACGCCCGTAGCCGCCCACGGCCAGGAGGGCCAGGTGTCGCTTGTTGTCGCCCGCGGCCCGGTCGGCCAGGCCGGAAAGCCAGGCGTCGGCCTCGGCCGCATAGCGCCGGCAGAAGGCCTCTCCCCGCACTCCGCGCTGCTCGAGCAGGCGGTTGCGCCGTTCACGGAGTGACGCATCACCGGCCATGGCGGGAACGTAGCATTGGGGCCGTGAGCAAAGACCTCGAACGCAGGGATGCCAAGAAGCCGATGACGTTCGGCCACGCTGTCGCCATGACGGCGGTGGGCGTGGTCGGGATCCTCGTCGCCTTCTGGGTCCTGAGCAGCCTGGCTGGCATCATCTTCTTCTTCGTGAAGATCGCGGTGATCATCGCCCTGATCGCCGCGGTCTTCTGGCTGGTCTCGCGGTTCCGGCACTAGACCCGACCCGAGCGGGGCTCGGGGCCGCAGCCAGAGCCGAGCGGCCCGGGCCGTTAGGCTGGCCGTCCGTTCATCGCCAGGCGCGGCGGCGTGGCCGAGTGGTTTAGGCAGGGGCCTGCAAAGCCCCGTACGGCGGTTCGATTCCGCCCGCCGCCTCTTCTTGTCGTGGCACTCTCCATTCGAGTCGTGTCCCCGAGGGCCGGGCTGCTTCGAGGGAGAGCCGCCCTCCGAGCTTCGCGGCGCGTTGCGCCATGTTCTCGAGGCCCCATCCGACAGCGGGATCTTCGGGGAGCCCGACACCGTCGTCGGTAACTCGAAGTACGACGTCCTCGTTCTCAATGGACAGCGACACCTCGACCTCGCCGGCACCCGAGTGGCGGACCACGTTCGAAAGCGCCTCCCGGAGGACGAGAAGAAGTTCAGTGGCGACGACGGGGCCGATCGCCTCACTTCCGCTCACTGCGACGCTGGGTGAGAAACCGAGGAGTCTCCCGGCATCGGCCGCCAACCTCTCCACGCCCACATCGAGCCCGTGCTGGGCGTGGGCGCTCCGAATGCCGAAGATGGTGTGACGGATGTCGGTGATGATCCCGTCGACCTCACGCACCGTCTCTCCGACTTTCACCGCCATGTCCGGCGGCACCTGGGTCTTGAGATTCAGCAGATGGAGTCCGACGGCAAAGAGCTGCTGGAGCACGCTGTCGTGGAGCTCGGCCCCGATGCGGTTCTGTTCGGTGGTTACTGCGAGTCGCTCGACCTCCGCCCGGGCCTCGCCGAGCGCGAGGGCGACTCCGGCGGCCTCGGCGAAGGATTTCACGACGGCCAGGTCGACCGGACCGAAGGGCTGACGCAACGCTTCGGGGCTCGCCACGACGAGGTCGCCGAAGCCGTGCTCGCCCGAGATGATCGGCACGATGATCCCGGGGCCGAAGCCCAGGCGCTGAGCGTCCTCGGAGACGGCTATCGCGCTGAGGTCCTCCACCAGCAGACTCCGTCCGGACTCGAGGATCTGTGCCGCCAACGTGCCCGGGGGGTAGGACCTCCCTACCAGGCGCGAGAGGCGGGGTCCGTCTGCCGCTGCCACCATCACGCTGCCGGGTGGCTCGATCGCTTTGAAGATCGCGGCGTCAGTGGCGTCGACGAGCATCCGGGCGCGAGATGCGATCATCCCGAGGATCTCTCCCGTGTCCGTCCCCGAGAGCAGTTCCTGGGTGATCTCGTGTGTCGCGCGGAGTTGTTGCTCCAGGCGGACGCGCTCGGTGACGTCTCTGATGATGACGCAGCTGCGTGGTTCGCCGTCAGGTCCGGCGAAGATGCTGGATGCGACTTCGGCAAGGAAGGACGCGCCGTTCGCCCGCCGCATCGGGAGGATGGCACGAATCTTCCCGCAGCGCGTTCTCTCCTGGAGTGCGGCTGCCCACCGAGGATCAGCGGGATCGCTGAATCCCTGCCGCCCCTTCAGACAGATCTCTTCCTCGGTGGCGCCCAGAATGTCAGATGCTGCGGGATTGGCGGCGAAGATCCGTCCGTCCGGAGCGGTGATGAGCACTCCGTCCATATCGTGCTCGAACGCGGCCTTGAAGGAGCCCTCGAAGAGACTCGGCCGGTCCATGGCTGCCGTCGCCATCGCTGTCCTTCCAGTTCGCGTGGATCGTGACCGACTCCAACTGACCAGAATCTAACGGACCGAGCAGCTCCGAGGAGCGTCACGTCCGGACCGATACGGAGTGCCTCTCCGTCAATCAGGCATTCACCACTCGCCCTGACGGGCGCCCGACGCGGGCTTGTGCCTTCCGACGCGCTGCGCGTTGTCGACGAGTGAGCTCCCACACATAACGGGGTGGGCCACGACGGGGGCCGCGAGGAATGCACAGGAGTACCAGGTAGAGCGGCAACATGACCGTCGCCTCCCGCGCAATCAGACCCAGATTGCCGAGCGCGGCGAAGAAATAACAGAAGACGGCCACATCGATGAAGCACATCATCACGTAGGGACGGGCGAACGCCACGCGGGGCAGGATGCGGAAGTTGCGGAGCGATGCGAGCAGTATCACGAGAAGCACAGTGTTCTGCACGGCTTCGAATTTCTCCCCGCCGCTGTGCGCATTGAACGGCAGCGGGTCGAACAGGACGACGTACACGTCCTTGGGGTAATAGACGGGGCTCTGCGAGTAGCTGACACCACTGCTGCCGAGGCCCTCGCCGGTTCCCTGGTTGTTGTGGTTGATCTGTTGGAGGTTGACCCCGCCATGGAGGCCCGGCAGGAAGTGCAACGTCATGAACATCACGACCCCGACCATGACGGCGAGGAAGACGAGAGAACTCGTACGACGCGCCGGTTCGAACTTCCCTGTAGCACTCGGCGGCCGGAAGATCATGGCAATGGTGAAAGCTCCGAGGACGAGCAGCATGTCGTTGGGGCGGATGAACACCGATCCGGCGCAGGCGATCACGATCAACAGCCAGGGACGAAAACCACCTTTGCGTGCGAGGAGCTGCGCGCATCCGTAGGTGAGCACGCCGATCAGGACGATCATGATCCCTTCCTTGCTCACGTCCGCCGTCCAGAACACCAGACTCGGAAGAAAGAAGATCAGGTATCCGTATTTGCGATTTCCAGCGCCACTGAAGGTGAGGGTGAAGGCGCGATAGAAGCAGACGATCCCGATGAACGAGAGGAAGCTCATGATCAGGAACTCGGCGACCTGGTTGATCCCGACGATAGCGAAGATGGCCCCGGCCACGATGCTGATAGAGCCGTTGTCGACGATTCCGCCAAGGTTGGACGGCAGCGAGAAGTTGAAATGACGGAAGCCGCCCGCCAGAGCGGCTCCTCTGTACATGTACCGGTTGTAGTCGGCGATGCCGCCGTACAGATGGTTGACGATGAACACTTGCCCCGGGGCGGCGATCAGGTGGACCACGAGGCATGCCGTGAGTGCCTTGGTCAGCCACGGATCACCGCCTTCGGCCTTGACGACCCGGCGGATGACAACACGTCCAATTGCGAAGAGCACGACTGCCACCAGAAGGGCGACAACCGGGTTCGTGCCGATGGTGCCGTTGAAGTATTCGTTGTTCATATCTTCATCAGGTTGGCCGGACCGAGGCCGCCCCCGGTCTCCGGAGCAGCCTGAGCGAATAGGGTACCGTCAGCGAGGGTTCAGGTCGTAGTCGTGATTCCGCACCGAGCGGGATGGGCCTCCCGAGGCAGCTGGGGCTGCCCGACGGGGTGAAAATCTTCGGCATTTCGTCGCAACCGATTGTCCGTAGTCCTCGGACGCCAGCGGTGAGGCTCCCTTGTCTGGAGTTGCGAGGGAGTTGAGCGCTTCGGCCGAGCGCGGGGATCAGCCCATGGGAACAGCCCTCGGCTCATGTCGGCACGATGGCTTCTGCGTACGGGCCGTCAACCGAAATGCAGGAGCCACGCCGGCGGACCTGAACACATTCGCCGAGAGGGTTGTCCTTCTCGTGACTTCGCTTTCGTGACTTCGCTTTCGTGACTTCGCTCAACCTGCACGACAGGGGGCCAGAGGCCACTCGGGCGTTGTAGGCACCAAGGGCGAGGACTTGAAGCGTCAGGCCAGGCCTCGAGCCTCCTCGACCCGGTGCTTCCACATGATGGCCGTGGCGAGCACCGCCACGTAGCCGGCGAGGACGAGCCAATGGCTCGGCGCCAGGGTGCGACCGTCGAGCGCCGCCAGAGCCAGGGCGTCGTGGTGGTAGCTCGGCATGAACTGGGCCAGCAACTGCAGTGATCCCGGCATGCGGTTCACCGGCGTGAAGAGCCCACCGAAGTAGCCGAGGACGAACATGAGTCCGGTGACTACGGGGAACGCGGCCTCGGTCGCCACCAGGAAGCCGACGAAGACGCCGAGAAGGGCGAACGGCAGTGCAGTGGCCCACACCAGGACCGTGAGGCCCACCCATGTCGCTGCACCCAGCCTCACGTCGCCGAACGCGGCCCCGACACCTTCGACCAGGACGATCACCGGCAGCACCACCAGCATGCTGGCGACGACCTTGGTACCGACGTACGACCAGGCCGGGATCGGGGTGATCCGAAGCTGCCTGGCCCATCCGGACGCTCGCTCCATCGACAATCGAGTACCACCAGCGTTGAGGGCGGCCACCAGCGCGCCGAAGGAGCACATGGCGACCATGAGGTAGACGCGCCAGGTCACCGTGCCGCCCACCACCTCCCCGGCGGGCCGGTCGCGCAGGAAGAGGAGGTAGAAGATCACCGGAAAACCCACGGTGATGGCGAGGAACTTCCAGCTCCGCAAGAGCCGGCCGACCTCGAATCGGCCGAAGGCCATCAGGGGGACCAGACGGCTACGCCAGCCGATCCGCGGCACCGAGCCTGCGTGGTCCTCCACGAATGGATCGTCGGCAAGTGCCGGAGCGGCGGCCGAGAGCTCAGTCATGGGACATCCCGGACGGTGGCACCGAGCGATGGACCCTTGGCGAGCAAGCCGGCGCCGGCGTTGGCCCTGCCGTTGCCGCAGCCGGTCAGGGCCACGAAGGCCTGTTCGAGCCCCGCCCCGGTGACCTCGAGGTCGCGGAACGGGACACCACGGCCCACCAGGTCGCGGATGGTGGCGTCGGCATCGAGCGAGTCGATGGAAACGCCGGTGCCACAGACGTCCACCTCGGTCACGCCGTCGAGCTCGGAGAGGGTGGCACGGTCCGGGTGGTCGGTGACGAAGCGCAACCGCCGGGTGGCCACTGCCGCCTTGAGGGTCGCGCCCGGACCGTCGGCGACGACGGTGCCGTGGTTGAGCACGATGACGCGGTCCGCGATCTCGTCGGCCTCGGCCAGGTGGTGGGTGGCGAAAAGCACGGTGCGGCCCTCGTCCCCGAAGTCCCGCATCATCCGCCAGAAACCCTGGCGGGACTCGACGTCCATGGCGGAGGTCGGCTCGTCGAGGAAGACCACCTCGGGGTCGCCCGCGATGGCGATTGCGAAGCGGACCCGCTGGGCCTGGCCGCCCGAGAGGCGGTCAGTCCGCTGGCGCAGGAGTCCACCGATGTCGGCGCGCTCGACGATCTGATCGAACTGTGCCGGTCGCGGGTAGAGGCGTCGTACCAGGCCGAGAGCTTGTTCAACCCGGACCCCGGGGGGCAGACCGATGCCGGACCCGGACTGGAGCATGGCACCCACTCGCCCGTCGGCCACAGCCCGCCGCGGGTCGCTGCCGAGGACCTGGACCCGCCCTTGCTGTGGTCGGACGAGACCGAGCAGCACGGAGATGGTGGTGGACTTCCCTGCCCCGTTGGGCCCCAGCAGGGCGAGCACTTCACCCTGGAAGACCTGGAGATCGAGCTGGTCGAGGGCAATTCGCGGCCCGTAGCGGTGGGTGACGCCCTGGAACGACAGGGCGACTCCCCTCGGGCGCTCGAGGGCACGGGCACGGGGCACTACTGCGGCAGGGAAGGACAACAGCGAAAATCTCCGGCGGCCTCAGGCCGCGGTCGCGCCTGATGGGACAAAGTCAGTCTACCGGCGGAAGCCGCCCGAGATCCGTCGCGGCCAGGCCTCGGCGGAAGTTCCGTCCCGTTCGGCGTTTCGGGGCCACCGAATTCCCGTACTCCGCAGGGTTGAGTTCCGAGCATGACCGAGCATGACTTCGTTCAGGTCTCACTTTGGTCAGGACTGTACGCAGCAGCTCGGCGCAGAGCCAGGAGTTGATCAAAACCAAGGCACCGTCTCGACATCCGAGGCGAACTCATTCCGATGGCGATTCTTCAGAGGTTCGACCCACTGGGAGCGGCCGGTATCCACGAGTCTCTGCAGGTAACGGTGGAGGTGGCCGCGTACATGCATGGGTCCTCCCTCGGCGAGCACCGTGTCCAGTGGATCGATGGGCGAAAGGGAGCGTGCGAGCTGCTCCGCTCTCCAGTCGGCCAAGATCGCTCGCGCTCGGTCGAGTTCGTCCGCCTGTGACATCGCGAGGTCGCACTCCTCATGGGGGTCGGCGCGGAGGTCGAAGAGCATCTCGCTAGGCCAGTGCGGGTGGTAGCCATCGTGCAGGGTCAGCAGGTACAGCCAACGGTCGAACCGCACCGCTCTTTGGCACGACCAGGCTCCTTGGCTGAGCACGAGTGCGTCCCGCCCCTCGGCTTGCTCACCCGACTCGAGGGCGCTCCGCACGGACACTCCGTCCCAGTGATCCGGCAGTGTGCACCCCGCGAGGTCGGCCACAGTGGCCGCCACGTCGAGGTGGTAGTGCAGCCCCTCCTGGACGCTCGATTCGAGTCCGGGCCACACCAAGAGAGCGGGCACGTGGGTGGTCACCTCGTCCGCCGCCTGGTGGTCCGCGTAGACACCCAGCTCGCCGAGGGCCTCGCCGTGGTCGCTGCCCACCCAGACCGCCGTGTCATCGAGTACGCCCAAGTCGGTCAGCTTGGAGCACAGCGTTGCCACGGCGTCGTCAGCGCAGCGGACGCCCGTGTCGTACCCGTCGAAGACCTCGCGGACATCCTCCATGGATGCCAGGCTCGGGATATGGAAGGGCGATCGTCCGCTCGATTCGGCGGCGGAGAACCCCGATGGCTCCTGGGCGCAATGTGGACCGGCCAGCGACCAATTGCGGGCCCGTACCGCTTCGGTGTGCCACTCGGGCAGCGGTGTCTCGGCAAACAGATTTCCGAATCCCGCTGGGGCGTTGTAGGGCGTGTGGGGGTCCCACAGATGCACGTGGAGGAACCAATTGTCCGAGCGTCCACGGCGCTCGAGCCAGTCGACCACACCGGGAACGACCTCATCGGCGCGCTCGATCCCCATGCCGCGCATGAGGTTCATCGACTCCAGGAAGCCGGCTGTCCACCAGGTCGCGCCATGACGGAGCGGAAAGCTGGAGAAGGACGCCGTGTGGTAGCCGGCGCTCAACAGCACCCCGGCGAAAGAGCGCCAGGCCAGCTGCGACGTGAAGGAACGACCGGGACCCCACGGCCGCAGATCCGCTGCCCGCCCCCCGTGGTTGACCACACCGTTGCGGATGCCGAACATCCCGGTGGCCAACGCGGTCCGGCTCGGAAGGCAGGGGACGTCAGAGGCGTACGCGTTGACGAATCGCACACCCCGGTCCGCCAGCTGGTCGATGGCCGGACTCGTGGCGCGGTGGTAGCCGTAGCAGCCCAGATGGTCTGGCCGCAACGTGTCGATATCGATGAAGAGGATGCGCATGCCTCTCCATTGTGGTCGCGCCACCCTGCCACCGACGTATCGATCGGGACCTCAGCTCGGGACGGTGAGGGTGATGATGATGGTGATGGGGATGGTCGAGCTGGTCCCGGTGACGCCTCCACCGAGCGAGTACGGGTTTGGCCTCAGGGGCCGTCGCAGATCCAGCCTCCCTGCACGCTCTCCGTGCAGTGCGAGTTGTGGATGCTCGGGTTCAACACCGCGCAACCAGTGCACTGCGGTGGTGTGGGCTGCCAGCTCACACCACCGATCAGGAAGAGCAATCCGCCGATAGCGAAGCCGACGGAGAACAAGATGAGGCGTTTCCTCATGCCGGATCTCGGTCTCGCGGCGCGCCGAAGGCGCGAGCACTGGGCCCGCGTCGTTCCGCGAGTCGGTGAAGTTGGATCTCGACCCGGTTCGCCAATTCGGTTCCGCCCGCCTGATGTCGCCTCGGCTACAAGCTGACAGCGCAACTCGCCGTGTTGGCTAGAGCCGATCGAACCGAGTTCTTCACAACATATCGACAACGGATGACGCGCCAGAATCGGTCTCGCTCGGCTCAGTTCTGCCGCAGTGACAGATCTTCTTCGGGGACGTACTCGGCCAGTCCCCGAGGACGGCGGTCCTCGCACATCACTTGGGTCCCGGTCAACACGTCCCAGGGCGCACGTCGGGGATCTCTCAAGAGGCCTTCGGGCGGCGACGCGCCCATAACGAAGACGATGGCGAGGAGGCCACACGTGATCAGAGTCGGTATCAAGAGGACCAGACAGCAGAGCTCGCGCAATGCGGACCGCCCGAGACCGATCGGCCTGCCGGTGGCGCGACTAACCACGCGATGACCAGTGAACCGGTACGCCGGTGTCCGCCCGCGACTCCATTCGGCGACACTCCAGGCCAGCCAGCCAACGACGCACGTGGCCGCCAGCAACGGGACTGTCAGCGCGAGCGCCTTGGTTCGCGAGTCAGGCCCGGCGGCAGTACGCGGCGGGGGACCACCCCACCCGTGGGGCCCGACGAGCGTCTGTTGCTGAACCGTCTGCTTGGGACTCATGGCAAGCCCCCTCCACGATCACGGACAACCGGCGTCACTCTCCCATGCTACGGGCGACGGATCCAGCACGACCGCTGACGATGTCGTTCATGACGGGCCGGCGCTAGACCGACCTCCTTGCGGCGAAACGGGAGATGCGGTTGCACCCGAGTGAGCATCATGGTTCCGGATGCTCGAGGCCGGGACGCCGTGGGTCAGGCGGGAACGAAGCTGAAGCGGACCCGTCGCAGCGGGTTGTCGACGTTGAGGTCGATCAGGACGAGCGACTGCCACGTCCCGAAAGCCACGCGCCCGGCAATCACCGGTACCGTCACTGACGGGCTCACGAGCGCGGGCAGGACGTGATCGGCTCCGTGACCTCTCGATCCGTGTGCGTGGCGGTATCGATCGTCGCGGGGGAGCAGATACCCGAGCGTGTCGACGACGTCGGCTTCGGAGCCGGCCCCGGTCTCCATCAAGGCGAGCCCGGCCGTGGCGTGGGGCACGAAGGCGCTAACCAGGCCATCACCGCGCCCGGAGCAGAAGCTCTCGAGCACCCCGGTGAGATCGACGACGCGCGACGTCGACGTGTCCACTTCCACTTCGAGCGTGTCCATGGTCCGGTACCCTTCAGAACGGCAGGGGTCGAGAGGCGAAGAGACGGACGATGTCACAAACGGGGACCTTGCGCCGAGGGCCACGAGGTGGATGCACCCGTTCACGTTAGCGGCCGGCTCCCGACCGGTCACGGTCTCACCGTCACGTCGAGAACGACCGGTGGCAGCTGCACCCCGTTCACCGCCCCGAGGGCGATGCGCACGGCAAAGGTGCCCGGTGCCGTACCGCGCAGGGTCAGCGTCTGTGTCGCCGCGGGGTCGTGCGTGCAGGCGCTGCCGGGGGCCAGCGTGCCCGAGGAGGGCGTCACCTCGAGCCCGCTCGTTGCAGAGGTCACCTGCCAATGCACAGGCGTCGTCGCGGCGCCGGCCGGCATGGTGCCGAACTCGACGCGCGCCGGGCTCCCCGCGATGAGTGTCGTTGCACCGCTGGGGCTCGTGAACCCCACGGCCGGAAGGCGAGCGGATCCGAAGGAGGGAAAGGCAGCGAGGTCGCCGGACCCCCAGGTCGACGGTGACGCCGACAGCGTGAAATCGAGTGTGCCTCCGCTCCGAAGTACTGACGAGGGCAACCAGGGCCAGGTCCACGCGCCGACGGACGCCGGTTGCGTGGGCCGCGAGGCGCAGCTGCCCGACCCGGGTGCGGGTCGGGCCACGCCGGTGACGCGGAGAGCCCGGACGTAGGGCCGGGACGCCGCCGCGCCCGGGGCGGCCTCGACGAGGCGGTGGCCGTCCGGCAGGGTGACGGTCACCGAGGAGAAGAGCGGACTGGCGAGCGCCAGGTCGGCCGAGCCCGGGGTGAGGGGGAAGAAACCCATGGCGGCCCAGACGTACCACGACGAGAGCGCGCCGAGATCGTCGTTGCCGGGCTCGTCCACCGGCGCGTCCGCATACTCGCTCTGCGCGATGGCACGTACGGTGCGTTGTGTCTGTGCCGGAGCGCCGAAGGCGTCGAACTCCCAGGGCGCCCACTCGCTCGGCTCGTTGCCCGACCAGTCGTAAGGCGCGTCGCGGGTCGCGTTCAACCGCGTGAAGAATGCATCGAGCTTGGCGACGGCCGCGGTATCACCCCCCATGAGCGCGGCCAGCCCCGCCAGATCCTGCGGTACCGACCACGTGTACTGCACGGCGTTGCCCTCCTCGAAGCCTCTCTGTCCGCCCGGTTCGAGCTGGTCGGACTCGAAGGCCTGTCCGGGCGGAAAGCTGCCATCGCTGCCGCGCGCCTGTATGTAACCGGTCGCGGGATTGAAGAGGTATTCCCAGTTGGCGGAGCGTCGTCGCATGACGGCTGCCTGCGCTGTGTCGTGAGCGGCGCTCGCAAGCTGGGCGATGGCGAAGTCGTCGATCGCGTACTCGAGCGTGGCCGAACCGCCGATCGAGTAGTCGCTGGAAGTCAGATCGAGCGAGCCTGCATCGATGTAGTGCTGCGTGAGGTACTGGCCCAGGTACTGGCGCTCGACTTGCAGCCCGTGGCCGTTCTCGGGGCGCGTCGCGCCCTTGACCATGAACCGCAGGGCGGCTCGGAGATCGAAATTCCTCGCTCCCATGGCATAGGCGTCGGCGATGATGGGGTCGGCCGAGTCGCCGTTCATCTGCGACGCGTCGCCGCCGACAACGGCCCATTTCGGCAACCAGCCGCCCTGTTCGGCGTCGTCGAGCAGGGACTGGACCATGTCGCCCACGGCGTGGGGATCGAGGAGGGCCTCGAGTTGAACCTCGCTGCGGTAGATGTCCCATTCGGAGAAGTTGGCATACTCCTGACGCCCGAGAGCCCGGTGGACGGCATGGTCGCTGCCGGGGTAGTCGCCGTTGACGTCCGAGACGACATTGGGGTAGAGCAACGAGTGATAGAGCGCCGTGTAGAAGATGTGCTGCTCGCTGGGAGTGCCCCCGCCCACCTGGATGCGGTCCAGGATGTCGTTCCAGCGCTGACGGGCAGCTGCGGCGACACGGGCCACCGACCAACCGGGATCTTCGGTCTCGAGGTTCTGCGCCGCATCAGCAGCGCTCACGAAGGAGATGCCCACCTTCAAGAGCACCTCGCTCCGTGCGCGCGTGTCGAATGAAACGTAGGCGCCGCAGCTCGGACCGGCACACGACTTCGTGGCCGGCTTGATGCCTCCGGTGCTCCACGTTCCGGCAGCCGCGAACGGTTCTTCGAACTGCGCAGCGAAATAGAGCGTGTAGTCCGTTCCGGTACCGCAGAACTGGCCGCTCGTGACGTGCCCCGCGACCTCGCGATCTCCCGTGATCTGCACGCTGGCGGCAGAGGCGGGATTGGCGCTGTCGCCCACCTTGAAGAGCACGTTCGACGAACGGCCAGGCGGGAAGGCGAAGCTGGCGATGCCCGTCCGGGTCGTGACGGCCAGAGAGACGCCGATCGGTTGGGGGCCGAGCTCCACCCGGTAACGACCCGGACTGGCCTGTTCGTGGGCGTGGCTGAACGTCGCAGTCGTCGCCGTGGGCGCGGCCCCGATCGGGCCGGCCACCGGCAGGATGGGCACGTCCTCGTACGCGGGGCAGCCCGAGCCGCTCAAGTGGGTGAGGCTGAACCCGTTCACGCGTGAGTCGGCGTAGGCGTAACCCCCTCCGGCCTGGACCGAGTCGGGTGTCGTGTCCGGACTCCACTGGATCATGCCGAAAGGAGCGTCCGCACCGGGAAATTCGCCGACTGTTCCGGGGCTGACCGGACCGGTTCCGGTGCCGTCGAGTGGATGGACCAGTGCGGCCGGGTCGGTCACCACCCCCGGCAGCTGCGTGGCAGCCGCCGGTGGCGCGGCGGGCGCGGCCGGCGACACCGTGCCCGCGAGGGAGCCGCCCACGACCGCGAAAACGACGGCGAGCCCCGTGGCGGCCATCACGGCGCCCACCGGCCGGAGGCGCCCTGAGCTGGGTCGGCGGTGCATCGCACGACCGTAGCGGCCTGGCGAGAGGTCGCGAGGTGTGCTCAAGAGGGCGTCGGTGGACCGGTCACATCACGCTGGCACACTCGCACCGATGTCCGCGTGGGGCGGCCGTGAAGTGCCCGGGCTCGATTTCGAGACAGAACTGGCCTACCCGCACGACGCGACGGCAGACGCGGTCGCCGCCATCGAGGTGCTGTTCGCCATGGCGACCCGGTACGAAGAACTGTGGAACGGGGATCCGGCGCGCCTGCGCGCTGAACAGGCGGCGTGGCATCACGTGTGGACGCAAAAGCTCGACGCCCGCCGTCAGTCGCGAGGTCTGCCATCGATCGATCCGCCATCGATCGATCCCTGCGACCACGTGTGGCCGGTGGCGCCGGCATACCCACCGGCGGCCTGACACCCGATCAGGCCTTGAGGGAGTCCCACACCATGTCGACACCCTCGTCCTCCGCCAGAACGACCTTGGCCGGGTGCTTCTTGTCGATGTGGCCGACAAGTCCGTTGTAGACGGAATAGCCGACGAGCTCCTGGAGCCGGCGCGGGAACGTCCTGACGAGGGCAGGTGGTACGCCGAGCTGCTGGTTCTCCTGCTGGCGGATGTAGCCTGCGCAGTAGTTCATCGCGATACCCACCCGGCGCTGATCGGTGCGGTTGGCGCCGCCGCCGTGCCACAGACTGCCGACCCATACCAGGACGCTGCCCCTCGTCATCTCGGCGGCGACGGTCTCGTAACGCTCCAACGGGTTG
>DAHUZK010000060.1 GCA_027306605.1 Acidimicrobiaceae bacterium | reverse complement strand
CGAGACCGACGACGCCTGGCTCATCCTCGGCCTCCACGAGGACCTCGACGAGGCGGTGCGGATCGCCACCCGAGCGGCGATCACGTTCGTGGCCGACCGGACGGGCATCGACCGGGCCACCGCCTATGCGTGGCTGAGCGCTGCGGGTGACCTCTCGGTGTCCCAGGTGGTGGACCGCGTGAAGGGCGCGCACTTCGCTCTGCCCAAGGCCTGGCTGAGCGAACTGGCCTGATCGCCGCGGGCGACGCCGTCCTGGCGCCGTCAGGGGAGACAGCGCGTCCTCCTGCGGCGGTCTTCAGCGGTCGGCGTCGGTGCGCAGGCGGCGTCCGTGCGCGGAACCTGCAACCGGCCCGACTCACGCCGCGCCGCGCTCGTCCTGCGGAGGCTCGATCTCCGAGATGGCCTTGGCGCTCAGCGTGCTGTTCTTGCTCATCCTGACCGCCAGCCACCAACCGACGAGCATGCTCACGGCCGTCCCGGTCCCCGTGATGGCCCAGTACGTCACCGACGGGGTTCCTGTGGGCACGAGGTAGAAGAAGAGCACGATGGCGAACGCCACTCCGGCCCACGCCAGGCCGACGGACACCCAGGCCCCCACCTTGCCGCCGGGCACCCGGTACGGCCTCGGGGTGTCCGGCTGCTTCTTCCGCAGCACCAGCAGGGTCGGGAACATGAGGAGGTACGTGATGAGGAACACGATGGAGGCCAAGGCGAAGATGCTCCAGAACACGCTCGACCGTGTGGTGAAGAACGAGTAGTTGACGATCGTGAGACCGGTCGCCAAGAGGCCCATGAGGACGAAGGCGTAGTCAGGCGTGACGAAGCGCCGGTTCGTGTGCCCGAACACCCCGGGAGCTGCCCTGTCGAGGCCGGTCGCGCCCATGCTCTGGTTCGCCCCGATCGACCAGACGACCATGTTGCCGATGAAGGTGAAGAGCAAGAGCCCGACGAAGAGGTCGTACACGGCGGTGGCGGCGCCGCCCAGCACGGCGTGGAACGAGAGCTTCATGGCAGCGGCCATACCTGTCACGATCGACAACTTCGCCAGAGGGATGGCGGACAGGATCCCGAAGTTGCCGAGCAGGTACATGACCACGATGATGACGCCGCCGTAGAGGATCATCCGAGGGACGTCACGCCGGGGGTGCTTGACCGCGCCGGCCGCCGAGCTCATGAGCTCGAAGCCCATGAAGTTGTACACGATGACCGGCAAGAAGCTCCACGTGGCACCGAACTTGGGGACCCAGGTGTGTGGCGCCCACGTGTTCGCCGAGTGCACGCTGAGGGCGAATCCCAGGCCCACCGCGGCGATCATCACGAGGATGAGGACCTTGAGGATCGCGCTCAGGCTGGCGACCCACTTGCTCAGGGACATCGGGAGGATGCCGACCCCCACCATGACCCATATCAGGACGATCACGATCACCTCGGCCCAGGTCTGGCTCATCGACGGCCAGAAGGCGGCCAAGATGGTGCCGGCGAAGACGACGAACACCGACGGCGCCCAGTAGGCCACGTTCACCCAGTACATCCAGGCGGAGAAGGTCGCCCAACGCTGGCCGAACGCCTCCCGGATCCAGACGTAGAGGCCGCCCTCCTGGGGCCACGCGCTTCCCAGCTCCGCCGTCACCAACCCGTAGGGGATGAAGAAGGCCACGGCGACGATCGCGTAGAGGGGGAGGGCCTGCCAGCCCATCGCAGCCGAGGGCGCGACGGTTGTCAGGGTGATGATCGCCGAGACGGCAAAGAGCGTCATGGCGAAGATGCCGTACGTCTTCGGCTGCCGCTCCAGCGACATGCCGCTCGCCCGGTCGTTCGAAGGCTGGCTCATCCGGACTCCTCCCAAGCTCCAAGGTCCGCCGGAACCTCAACCAGGGACGTCGAGCTCGGCACCCCTGACGGTGACCGGCACCCCTGACGGTGACTGGTTGGTGATCCTTCTTCGGTGACGGTATTCGCAGGCCTATGTGGGTTGAAGGGTCGAAGGGCCCGAATCGGATCAAGTCGGATCGAGTCGGATCCCCCCTTTCATCGACGGTGCGGCGGGGGCCAACGTGACCTTCTGCCCTACCGCCACCAGTGGTGCAGCGCTTCGATGACTGCATGAACCCCCGGTTGGTCTCGAAGTCGTCCACCTCGAAGCGTCGAAGTGCTCGGGCTCATGCCTAGAGACTTCCTCGACACCAACGACTTCTCAGTCGCAGAGCTGAGCTCCATGCTCGAGTTGATCCGTCACCTCAAGGACGCGGACGCCGTGGGATGCGTGCCCGAGCTCCTGGCGCGCCGCTCCCTCGCGATGATCTTCGAGGAGCCCTCGACCCGCACGCGGGTCTCCTTCGAGGTCGCCATGGCCAAGCTCGGCGGTCACGGCCTCTACCTCAAGCCGGGTGAGATCCACCTGGGTGTCCGGGAGAGCGTGGGCGACACCGCCCGCGTGCTCTCGAGCATGTGCGACGCCATCGAGGCACGGGTCCTGCGCCACGAGACGGTCGTCGAGCTGGCGAGGCACTCGAGTGTGCCGGTCATCAATGGTCTGTCGGACTACAATCACCCAACGCAGGCCCTGTGCGATGTCTTCACGATGGGCGAACACCTCCCGCCGGGCAAGACCCTCGCCGACTGCATGGTCGTCTTCGTCGGCGACCGCACCAACGTCTGCTCGTCCCTGCTGCACATCACGACGAAGCTCGGCATGCACTTCGTGCACGCCGGACCGTCGGAGTACCTGTCACCCCCCGAGTGGCTCGAGACCGCCCAGGCGAACATCGCTGCCGCCGGGCACGGCTCGGTGGCCGTGACCGAGGAGGTCGAAGAGGCGGTCACGCACGCCGACTTCGTCTACACCGATCTGTGGTGGTGGGTGGACCAGGAGGACGAGATCCCCGAGCGGAGGGCGGCGTTCATGCCCCGGTACCAGGTCAACGAAACACTCTTCTCGAAGGCGCCGCACGCGTTGTTCATGCATTGCCTGCCGGCGTCGCGCGGCGTGGAGGTCACCGACGAGGTCCTCGACTCGGAGCGCTCGATCGCCTTCGATCAAGCCCAGAACCGCCTCTTCACCGAGATGGCCCTTCTCACCTGGTTCGTCGTCCCCAGACTGCCGACGGAGCCCACCTCGGACCTGCGGGTCCACCACGAGGCCCTCGTGCGTGACTTCCTCGCGCACGCGGCTGATCTCCCACCTCACCTCGTTCACTGAGCTCCTCAAAGGAGGGGTCATGTCGCGACTTCTCACCTCCACCCCGCGCAAGGACGGGTTCTTCATGCCTGGCGAGTTCGAGCCGCACGACGGAACGTGGGTGATCTGGCCCGAGCGAACGGACGTCTGGCGGCTCGGCGCCAAGCCGGCGCAGCGGGAGTTCGCTCAGGTCATCGAGGCCGTTGCTGGCAGCGAACACGTCAGCGTGGTGGCATCGAGGGACCAGTGGGACCACGCACGAACCGTCTTGCCGCCCGAGGTCCGGGTCGTCGAGATGACCACCAACGACGCATGGATCCGAGACTCCGGGCCGACGTTCGTCGTCGACGCCGACGGCCACCGGAGAGCGGTCGACTGGCGGTTCACGGCCTGGGGCGGACTGGAAGGGGGCCTCTACTTCCCATGGGACCAGGACGACCTCGTCGCCCGCAAGGTCCTCGACATCGAGGGAACTGACCGCTACCGGGCGCCGCTGGTGCTCGAAGGGGGATCGATCCACGTCGACGGCGAGGGAACGCTCCTTGCGACCGAAGAGTGCCTTCTCAACCCGAACCGCAATCCGACGCTCGAGCGGTCCCAGATCGAAGCGCTTCTTTGCGAGTACACGGGCGCCGAGAAGGTGGTCTGGCTGGGCAGGGGCGTCTACCTCGACGAGACGAGCGGGCACGTCGACAATCTCGCGTGTTTCGTTCGCCCCGGTGTCGTCGTGCTCGACTGGACGGAAGATCGCGACGACCCGCAGTTCGAGGTCTCGCTCGACGCTCGTCGTCGACTCGAAGCGGCGACCGACGCCAGCGGAGGAGGTTTCGAGGTGGTCACGCTCCCCATGCCCGGGCCGCTCGAGATCACCGAAGAAGAGGCGTGGGGGATCGACGAGGTCGAGGGCACGAAGCCACGCCCGCCCGGCAACCGGCTGGCCGGGTCGTACGTGAACTACTACACGAGCACGACCCGGATCGTCTACCCATTGCTCGATGAGCGGACCGACGACGAAGCGGGAGAGATCCTGCAGCGTCTCTATCCAGAGCGCGAGGTGATCGGCGTACCAGCGCGCGAGATCCTCCTCGGGGGCGGGAACATCCACTGCATCACCCAGCAGGTCCCACGGCCCCGTCCCACGCCCTCTGTGACGAGCCCCGGGGGCAGCCGGGGCGGGTAGCGTCCGTCCGATGGCCGCCACCGTCGCCGACGCACCTCCCTTCGACCTGACGCTTGCCCAGCTGCGGCAGCGCACCAGCGCCAAGTGGCGGGCGGCCGACCCCGACGTGCTGCCGCTGTGGGTCGCCGAGATGGACGTCATGCCGGCGCGCCCGATCGTCGAGGCTCTGCGGGCGGCGCTCGACCGGGGGGACACCGGGTACTCCTACGGCACCGAGTACGCGGAAGCGTACGCCGCCTTTGCCGTGGAGCGGTGGGGGTTCGCCGGCTTCGACGTGGCGCGCAGCGCAGGGGTCCCCGACGTCATGCTCGGTGCGGTCGAGCTGCTCAAGCTCGTCACCGGACCGGGTGACGCGGTCCTGGTGACCCCGCCCGTGTACCCGCCCTTCTACGCGTTCGCCGAGCACCTCGGCCGCAGGGTCGTCGAGGTGCCGTTGACGGCGGACCGGCGCTTGGACCTCCCTGCGCTGGGCGACGCCTTCGCGGCGGCGGCAGC
>DAHUZK010000050.1 GCA_027306605.1 Acidimicrobiaceae bacterium | reverse complement strand
GAGTGGGCGCTGCGGGACTCGAACCCACGACCTCAGCCGTGTGAAGGCTGCGCTCTAACCAACTGAGCTAAGCGCCCGATGCGGCTTCCGGGGATGCCAGAGCACAACCGTAGCCTGCACGACCTGCGGCTCCGACGCCGTCCTGGGCGATTTGGGGGGCCGGGGGTGCCCCGGTACCCTGAATCGGGCATGACTCCGGACAGGGACGGCGGGACCGACACGCCGCAGACGTGGAGCTCCCGCCTGCGGGGAGCGCTCTTGGGATCCGCCCAGGTCGGTGACCCCGACCGACCCAACCCGGCCGTCGAGGTGATCCCGCCCGAGGACCGCAAGGCGGCCATGGCCACCCTCGACCCGATGGAACGGAGGCTGGCGCAGTGGGCCTTGATCCTGGCCGGGATCGCCGCCCTGGCCGCCGCCGTCTATATCAACACCGCCAACAAGGTCACGAAGTCGGGCAAGAACTCAATCCCCGTGGCCCCGGACGCGTGGCTGCTGGCGGGCGTGATCCTGCTCCTCTGCGTCCTCGGGGGCCTGGCTCTGTGGAAGCGCAAGCGGACCTTCGTCACCTTTGACCTCTTCCTCATCGGATTCGCCTTCACACTCCCCTTCGGGCTGATCGGTTTCGTCTTCATCCTCCTCGGCGGCTGGTTCATGCTGCGCGCCTGGCGCATCAACCGCTACGGCACGACGAACACGAAGCTGATCGCCAAGGAGGCGGCGAACCGGCCACGTGGCAAGGAGCGACGGGACAGCACTCGGAGCGGCTCCAAGGCCTCGTCGGGCCCGCAGGCCCGGAAGCCTCCGACGGCTAACAAGCGGTACACCCCCAAGTCGCCCCCGAGGAAGAAGATCCCAAAGCCGACCGAGTAGGCCGTCCGATGCGGCCGGTGGCGGATCCGATGCGGCCGGTGGCGGATGTGATGCGGCCGGTGGGCGGAACCGATCATTCGATCAACAGCGCCGACCGCAACAGCTCGAGGACGTCCGCTCGGCGGCGCACCAGCGAGCGCGCCGTCGGCTCCTCGCCCAGCGCCCGCAGGACCTCCACCTCGGTCACCATGCCGATCACGGTGGAGTAGATCGCCAGCAACAGCAGCCTCGGATCGTGACGCCGCATGTTCCCGGCGTCCATCTCGGCCTCCAAGAAGGCCGACGCCCGCTGCACCAGCGGCTCGAGCGCCAGCGTCATCTGCGTCGCCGCCGGGGGTCCGAGCCGGCTCACCTCGCGGAGAAGTCCCAGCAGCGCCGGCTGTCGTGCCGCCAGACGGAAGACCGATCGCACCACGGCCTCCACCCGGGCCCATCCCTCCCCCGCCCCCCGCAACGCAGTCTCGAGCGCGGTCGACAGGTCCGCCGCGCTGCGGGCGATCACGGCCTCCAACAACGCATCCTTGGACGGGAACCAGTACAGGATCGACTGCTTGGTGATCTCGAGGCTCCTGGCCACCGTGTCCAGCGACGTCGCCTCGTACCCTCTGCCGGCGAAGGAGGCGAGTGCCGCATCGAGAATGCGGTCGCTGGTCGAAGGACCCGGCGTGGAGGCAGCCACTTACCAAATGGTAGACAGATTGGGCCGTCGGTGGTAGACATTCCCGGTGCCCATCGAGCGGGACCTCCGGGGGAAGCGGTTCTTCGTGACCGGGGCCACCGGATTCCTGGGCACGGCCCTGGTCGAGCGGATCGTGCGCCAGGTACCCGAAGCGGAGGTGACCGTCCTCATCCGGCCGGGGCGGCGGGCCGACCCCGGGGCGCGCCTGGCTCGCGAGGTCATCAAGAACGACTGCTTCGATCGCCTGCGCGACGAACTGGGAGACCGCTTCGACGAGGAGGTCGGCCGGCGGGTGCGCGCTGTCGCCGGCGACGTCGGGCACGACGGGCTCGGCCTCGACGAGGACGGACGGGCCGCGCTGGCCGACGCCGACGTGGTGATCCACTCGGCGGCGACCGTGTCCTTCGACGCGCCGCTGACCCAGGCGGTCGAGATCAACCTGCTCGGTCCCTCCCGGGTCGCCGCCGCCATGGCGGCCAACGGATCGAAGGGCCATCTCATCGCCGTCTCGACCGCGTACGTCGCCAGCACGCACCAGGGCGAGGCCAAGGAGGAGCTCCTCAGCGAGAACCCCTTCACCCTCGATGTGCCCTGGGAGGACGAAGTTTCCTCGGCGCGACGCCTGCGCGACGACCTGCAGGCGGAGTCCCGCCGACCCGACCGCCTGGCCGGCTTTGCCAAGAAGGCGCGTGGCGAGATCGGCGCGGCCGGCGACCACCTCGTCGCCACGCGCTCGGAGAAGCTGCGCGAGGAGTGGGTGAGCGAGGAACTGGTCAAGGCCGGGACCGCCCGCGCCCTCTCGCTCGGCTGGCCCGACGCCTATCCCTTCACCAAGGCGCTGGGTGAGCGCGCGCTGGTCGAGCAGTGGGCGGGAACGGTGCCGATCACCCTGGTGCGGCCCTCCATCATCGAGTCCGCGCTGGCGGAGCCGCGCCCGGGCTGGATCCGCGGCTTTCGCATGGCCGAGCCGATCATCGTCTCCTTCGCTCGCGGGCTCCTCGCCGAGTTCCCCGGCGTCCCCGAGGGGATCGTCGACGTGATCCCCGTCGATCTCGTCGTCGCCGCCATCCTCGCCGTTGCGGCCCGTGGCCCCGAATCCGGGCGGCCCGAGGTGTACCAGGTGGCCTCGGGCGTGCGGAACCCGTTGCGCTACGGCCGTCTCGTCGAGCTCGCCACCGGGTTCTTCCAGCGCAACCCCCTCTACGACGACCGGGGACAACCCATCAGCGTGCCCGAGTGGTCCTTCCCGGGTCGCGGGCGCGTGCAGCGACAGCTCCGTCGTGCGGACTCGGTCATGACGTTCGTGGAGAAGGTGATCACTGCCTTGCCGATCAGAGGCAGACAGGCGCAGCTGGCCGCCCGGATCGAAGATCGCCACGCCCTGGCCAAGCGCGCACTCGGGTACGTGGAGCTCTACGGCGCCTACACCGAGACCGACGCCCGGTACCGGGTGGACAACCTGTTGGCGCTGGCCGACGGGTGCGATGCGGCGGACCGGGCGCAGTTCCCGTTCGATCCCGCCGCCATCGACTGGGACAGCTACGTTCTCGAGATTCACCTCCCGTCGGTGCTCGAGCACACGCGGGTGCGGACCAAGCCGGGTAGATCCGTGGTGGACAAGCGCCCGGAACGGCAACGACGCGCCATCCTCTCCCCCGACCGGCACCTGGCCGTGTTCGATCTCGAGCACACGCTCATGTCGTCCAACGTCGTCGACACCTATGCGTGGCTGGCCAGCCGGCACCTGGGACCGGCGCGACGGGCACGTTTCGTCGCCGACCTCGTCCGACAGGGCCCCGCGCTGCTCGCGCTGGACCGGCGCGACCGGGGGGACTTCCTCCGCTCCTTCTACCGTCGCTTCGAGAACGCGCCCCTCGATCGGCTCCGTGAGGACTCGTGGGAGCTGTTCCACCGCCAGCTGTTGACCCGGTCCTTCCCCGACGGGTTGGCGCGCGTCAGGGCGCACCGCGCCCTCGGCCATCGGACACTCCTGATCACCGGTGCGCTCGACTTCATCATCGAGCCGATACGCCCGCTCTTCGACGACATCGTCTGCGCCGAGATGGAGCAGCGCGACGGACGCCTGACCGGGCACCTGACGACGCTGCCCCCCATCGGCGAGGCGCGGGCCATCCTGCTCGCCGATTACGCCTCCTCCCACTCCCTGTCGCTCGAGGAGTCCGTCGCCTACGCCGACTCGGCCTCCGACCTCGCCATGCTCGAAGCGGTCGGGTTCCCGGTCGCGGTCAACCCCGAGTCACGACTCTCCGCCATCGCACGGCGGCGCGGCTGGCACGTCGAGCACTGGGCCAAGGCGGAGGGCGGCTCGCACCGGCCGCTGCCACTCGGACCCTTCGACGTGACGTCGCCCAAGGCGGTGCTGGGCCGTTGAGCACCCTCCTCTTCGAGCGCTCGCTGCCCCGCTTCGCCGCGGCGCGCGTCGTCTCGTCGTTGGGATCGGGACGGGGTGTCGGCATCGGACCCCTCCGGCTCGTCGAGCGCGACGCACCGCGGTTACCGGCAGCGGGGTGGGTCCGCGTCGACCCGACGCTCTCGGGCATCTGCGGGTCCGACCTGGCCACGCTGGACGGTCGCAGCTCTCGCTACTTCGAGGACATCGTCTCGTTCCCCTTCGTGCCGGGTCACGAGGTGGTGGGCACGGTGGCCTCGGACGCCGTCGCAGCCGACGGCCGCGCGCTGACGGCCGGCGACCGGGTGGTGCTCCAGCCGGTCCTGGGGTGTGCGGCCCGGGGCATCGAGCCGCCGTGTGCCGCCTGTCAGGGCGGCCACGTCGGGAACTGCGGGCGCACCGCGTTCGGGCACATCCGTCCCGGCCTGCAGACCGGCTTCTGCGCCGACACCGGTGGGGGCTGGTCGAGTGCAGGCCTCGTGGCACACGAGAGCCAGCTCTACCCCGTTCCCGAGGACCTGAGCGACGAGGACGCGGTGACGGTCGAGCCCGTGGCCTGTGCCGTGCACGCCGTGCTCGGCGCCCCGGTCGCCGGCGGAGACGTCGTCGCCGTGCTCGGCGCGGGAACGCTCGGGCTCCTCGTGACGGCGTCGCTCGGCCATCTGGCCGCCCTCGGTCGCTGCGCCACACCGTCCGCGCTCCTCGTCGGTGCGCGTTACGGCCACCAGCAGAAACTGGCGCGCCGGCTCGGCGCCACCGAGGTGCTCCCACCCGACCAGCTGCCGCGGGCGGTCCGACGCCATTCGCGCTCGCTCTCCTTCGGCGGTGATCCGGGAACGACGGCCACGCTCTCGGACGGGGCCGACGTCGTCTTCGACTGCGTGGGCAGCCCGGAGTCGATCGCACAGGCACTGGCCATGGTCCGCCCCCGTGGCACCGTGGCCCTGGTCGGCATGCCGGGCAGGGCGACGCTCGACCTGGCCCCCCTGTGGCACCGGGAGGTCCGGCTGGCCGGTGCCTACGCCTACGGGTCCGAGGCCGGGGGGAGCGCCCACGACGCCGTCTCGACCTTCTCCCTCGCCTTCGACGTGGCGGCGGCGCACCGGACGGGGCAGCTGGTCAGCGCCACCTATCCCCTGAGCCGGTTCGAGGACGCCGTGGCCCACGCCGGCGCGGCGGGCCGGCGCGGAGCCGTCAAGATCGCATTCGACACACGGAAAGGACCCTCCCGATGAGCCGCCGACCCGGCTTCGTGCTCGAGGTGGACAAGTCCACGCCTTCGACCCTGTTCTGGAACGGCGAGGGCTTCGTCCTCGAAGCGCTACCCGAAGGCAGCCGGGTCGTGTACGCGCCCGAGCCCGTGAAAGCCCTCGAGGACCCCTACGGCGCCATCCGGCACGCGCTGCTCCATCCGGTGGGAGACCGGGATCCGCTGCCGGCCCTCCTGCGGCCGGGCATGAAACTGACCATCTGCTTCGACGACGTCTCGCTGCCGTTGCCCCCGATGGCGTCGCCCGACATCCGGCAGATGGTGATCGAGACCGTGCTCGACATGGCTGCCGAGGCCGGCGTCGACGACGTGGTCCTCGTGGCCGCACTGGCGCTGCATCGCCGGATGACCGAAGAGGAGTTGCGCCATGCCCTCGGGGACCGGGTCTACGACGCCTTCGCACCCCACGGCCTGCTGACCCAGCACGACGCCGAGGATCCCGACAACCTCGTCCACCTGGGCCAGACGGATCAAGGTGAGGACGTCGAGATCAACAAGCGGGCTGCAACCTCGGACCTCCTCGTCTACGTCAACATCAACCTGGTGTCCATGGACGGTGGGCACAAGAGCGTGGCCACCGGACTGGCCAGCTACCGGAGCCTGCGCCATCACCACAACCCCTCGACGATGCGCCACTCCAGGTCCTTCATGGACCAACCCTCCTCCGAATTGCATTCGTCGAACTGGCGCATGGGCCGCCTCATCGCCGATTCGGGGGTCGAGGTCTTCCAGATCGAGACCACCCTCAACAACGACACCTTCCCCACCAACTTCGCCTTCCTCCAGAAGCGGGAATGGGAATGGTCCCTGCGCGACCGCACGACGTACGCCGCGACGTCGACGGCTCTGGCCAAGGTCCCGCCCCGGCTGTCCCGCCAGATCCTCCACTCCATCCGCTCGCCGCACGCGCTGACGTCGGTCCAGGCGGGCGAGGTGGAGGCCGTGCACGCGCTGACCACCGCCAACGTCTGGACCCAGCAGGGCGTCGACGTCGAGGGGCAGACCGACATCCTCACCATGGGGTTGCCCTACATCTGCCCCTACAACGTGAACTCCATCATGAACCCGATCCTGGTGGCCTGCCTCGGGCTCGGCTACTTCTTCAACATGTACCGCGGCAGGCCGCTGGTGCGCGAGGGCGGCGTCGTGATCATGCGACACCCGACCCGGCCCGAGTTCCACCCCGGACACCATCCGAGCTACATCGACTTCTACGAGCAGGTGCTCACCCAGACGGTCGACCCCACCGAGATGCACAAGCAGTTCGAGGAGTCGTTCGCCACCGATCCGTGGTACGTCCACCTCTATCGCACCGGTCACGCCTACCACGGCGTGCACCCTTTCTACATGTGGTACTGGTGCGCGCACGCGCTGGCTCACGTGGGCCGCGTGATCGTCGTGGGCGGGAACCCAGCGGCGGTGCGCCGTCTCGGTTTCTCCCCCGCCAGCTCGCTCGACGACGCGCTCGAGATCGCCTCCGACATCGTCGGACCGTCCCCCACGCTCACGCACGTGCACAACCCGCCCATCCTCATGGCGGACGTGCACTGATGGCCGGCTCCGGCCTGCGGCGGCGGATCGGCGCCGCCCGCTTCCCCCTCGCCGCGCCGACGTGGCCCACCACGGTCGAGCGACCGGAACCCGAGCGCAGGGTCGGTCTCGACTACGACCACGAGTGGTCGCGCCGCTACCCCGTCCGCCTGGCCCGTGCCATGGTCCTGGACAACGTCACGCGGCCGGTCGCGCGCCTGGTGGCACCCGCCACGGTGCGGGGCCTCGAGCACCTCGGACGACTGGAAGGGCCGGTGATCTTCGCGGCCAACCACGCCAGCCATCTGGACACGCCGCTGCTGCTGACCACGCTCCCCACCGGGTTCCGGCACCGCACCGTGGTGGCGGCCGCCTCCGACTACTTCTTCGACCGGACGTGGAAGTCGGTGCTGTGGTCCTTCGCGCTGGCGGCCATCCCGATCGAGCGCAGCAAGGTGAACCGCAAGTCGGCGGACACGGCCGCCGATCTCGTCGAGGACGGGTGGAACCTGGTCATCTTCCCCGAGGGCGGCCGGTCGCCTGACGGCTGGACGCAGCCCTTCCGGGGTGGCGCGGCCTACCTGGCCCGGCGCACCGGACGACCCGTCGTCCCGGTCTATCTGCACGGAACGCGTCACGTGCTGCCGAAGACGCCCGAATGGGACGGGCGGGCACCGGGAGGCTCGGGCACCGAGGACCGCCGGGGTGGCCGCCTGCGGCGGTCCCCCATCGCCGTGCTCTTCGGCGCGCCGATGGTGCCCGACGAAGGCGAGAGTGCCCGCCGTTTCTCGGACCGGGTCGAAGCGGCGGTCGCCACGCTCTCGCGAGAGGTTGCCTCGGACTGGTGGCAGGCGCGTCGCGCCGTCAGCGCGGTCGCCCCGGTCGCCGGCGCCGAGACGGCCCACCGCGGTCCCGACGCCGCTGCCTGGCGCCGCTCCTGGGCGCTCGACCCGCCTCCGTCGCGGGCGAGGCGCCCGGAGTGGCCGGACTGAACGCGCCGGGACTGAACGCGCCGGGTCGGCGCGCTCCGTCACCCTTCGAGGGAACGCTCGATCATGTCGAGCAGGCTCTCTTCGCTCACCGGCTTCTCGATCAGGGCGGTCGGACGCACGCCGCGTTCGCGGAACGCCTCCGTGGCATAGCCGGTCATGTACACCACCGTCACGTCCGGTCGCTGCACGCGCACGGCGTCGGCTAGTTCGGTCCCCTGCATCCGCGGCATCACGACGTCGGTGAGGAGCACGTCGATCACACCGTCGAAGGTTCGGCTCAGATCGAGCGCCGCCTCGCCGTTGCCCGCGGCGAGCACGGCGTAACCATGACGCTCGAGGATCTCACGCGTCGTCTCGCGCCATGTCGTCTCGTCTTCGACCACGAGTACAGTTCGCCGGCGCGGCGTCTCCGGCGCGTCCCTGCGCTCGATTCCAGGCATCCCGGCCGCAGCCTAACGACGACCATCGCGGTGACCATGGCATCGGTGAGCGTCGGGCGACGCCCTCGGCGCACCCCGACGGAAACCAATCGAACGTTCGGACGAACGATACCCACGTGTACGCGCACGCACGAGCCACGGGTACGAGAACGGGCGAGGTGGTAGCAATTCACCATGCAAACGATCGTGCTGGGCAGCGGCAGCCCCCTCCCCGACCCGAGCCGGGCCGGTCCGGCCACCCTCGTGCGGACGACCGCCGGCGATCTCCTCTTCGACTGCGGCCGCGGTGTCCTCATGCGTGCCGCGGCGGTCGGGGCCAGCGCGGGCGCTCTGGCCGCCCTGTTCCTGACCCACCTGCACAGCGATCACATCACCGACCTCAACGACATCGTGACCTCGCGTTGGGTCACGTCGTTCCAGCCCAGCCCCCTTTCGGTCTTCGGCCCCGCCGGGACGGCCTCCGTGGTGACAGCGGTCGAGGCCATGCTGGAGCTCGACATCGGCTACCGGCTAGCGCACCACGACGACCTCGACTGGCGGCCGTCCACCGACGTCGTCGAATGCGAGCGCGGGACGGTCTTCACCGGCGCGGACGTACGCGTCACGGCGGCGCCCACCGACCATGCCCCGGTCCGGCCGACGGTCGGCTTCCGCGTCGACGACGGGAGCGCGTCGGTTGTCGTCGCCGGCGACACCGTCCCGTGCGCCGGGCTCGACGAGCTCTGCTCCGGCGCGGACATGCTCGTGCACACGGTGATCCGGCGAGATCTGATCGAGCCGCTCGGGCTGGCCCGGCTCACCGACGTTCTCGACTACCACTCCAGTGTCGAGGACGCGGCGCGGACGGCCGCGCGCAACGGCGTCGGCACGCTCGTCCTCACGCATCTCGTCCCCGCTCCGCCGCCCGGAACCGAGACCGAGTGGGAGGCACTCGCCCGCGAGCACTTCGACGGGACCGTGGTCGTGGCCGACGACCTCGTGACGCTGGAGGTCGGAGCCGCCACCTGAGCCGTGGGCGGCGCGGGGCGCCGAGCCACCCACCGGTGCGGTCTTCCATGCCCCTGGCGCGCCCTTCTGGGCGGGGCGGCCTTCGACTACCTGTCACTGCCGGTGCGGCGGTGCAGCCCCCGCCGGTGCCTTCGGCTCACGGCGCTCACCCGCTCGTCGCGCAGGCGTTCGGCCGCAGCGTCGTCCAGAGGCGCCAGCGAGGCACCCCCGAGCGCCCAGGAAAGGAGCACGTCCGCCAGTGCGGGGTTGCGGGCCAGGACGGGGCCGTGCAGGTAGGTCCCGACCACGCGTCCGTGCAGCGCACCCTCGCTGCCGTCTCCTCCCCCATTGCCCACTCCGACCGTGACATGGCCCAGCGGCGTCGTGCCGTCGTCCAACCTCGTCCGGCCCCCGTGGTTCTCGAAGCCCGTCAGCACGGGCAGGTCGTGCAGCCCCGTCACGTCGACCAGGACCTCGCCGACGGCACGTGGCCCCTCCCCCTTGACCGTCTCCATGGCCAGGAGACCGACGCCCTCGTGGGGCTCGCCCTCGGCACCCGGAAAGCTGCGCCCCACGATCTGGAAGCCGGCGCAGACGGCGAGGACCACCGCTCCCGCCCCGGCGCGCCGTGCCAGCGTGCCGTCGTCGACGAGGCTGCGAGCGGCCCGCACCTGGGGACCGTCCTCTCCGCCCCCGAGACAGTAGATGTCGGCCTCGGGGAGCGGATCGTCCGAGACGGCCTGCACCAGCTCGGCCTCGAAGCCACGCCACTGCGCCCGCCGGGCCAGGATCGCCCCGTTGCCGCCGTCCCCGTAGGTCCCCAGCAGGTCGGGATAGACCACCGCCACGCGCAACGCGCCTTTCATGCCGAGTGCTCCAAGAGGTCGTGGAACGCGGTGTAGTTGCCGATGACGTCGACCGCGCCGGCCGCGTGGTCGGCGGCACGGGCAACGGCGCGCACGGGATCCTCCTCCGTCGTGTGGGCGACGCCGGCGTAATGGAGACGTACCGACAGGTCGCGCACGCGGTCACCGGTCGCCACCACCGTCCGATCGGCCAACCGCTCGTACGGCACGTCCCACAGCCAGCTCGGATCGCCGCCGTCGGCCACCCGCGCATTGATGCTCACGACCAGCGGGACGTGGCCCTGCGCCACGAGGTCGAGCAGCTCCTCCCAGCCGGCGGGGTTCTTGGCCAGCATGAGGCGAGCCCGGACATCGCCGAACTCGCGCACTGTGAAGCGTCCCGCCACCTCTTCGACGGTGGCCATCACGCTCAACGCATCGTCAGGTTCGACACCGCAGGCCTCGCAGGCCACTGCCGCCATGAGCGCATTGGCGAGGTTGAAGCGGCCGGGAAGTCGGAGTGCCAGGGGGCGGACCGTCCCGTCCGACCAGACACCCGTCGCACTGCCGTCGGGAGCCACCGCGAGTGTCGCCACCGGCACCGGCCGGGCGAAGGCGCAGGACGTACAGGCCCACCCCCCTTCGCCGAACTCGATACGGCCCTCGCACGAGGGGCAGCCCACCGCGTCGCGCTGCCAGCGCAACCCCGCGCCGACCCAGCGCACGTCGCGCGCCGCACCGGCACCCCAGACCACCAGCGGGTCGTCCGCGTTGGCGACGACGTGGGTCCGGGGTGCGGCCGCAAGGGCTGCCCTCCAGCGGCCGGCCACCATGCGCACCTCATTGGTCCGGTCGAGCTGGTCCCGCGAGAGGTTGAGCAGGACCACCGCTGCGGCCGCGGTCGCCGTCAGCACCCGCGGCAGGTAGACCTCGTCCACCTCGAGCACGGCCCTGGGCGCCACCGTCCCCGCCAGCGCGGCCACGTGGCCCTCCGGCATGTTGGACCCTGTCTCGTTGCTGGCGACGGCGTCACCGCTGGCACCGAGGCCGACCGTCACCAGCCGCGTCGTGGTGGTCTTGCCGTTCGTCCCGGTCACCAGCACCACCTGGCGGCCGGTGCTCAGGTGCTCGAGCAGCTCGGGGTCGACGCGCAGGCCCACGCGCCCACCGGCGACGGTGCCCTGGCCCCGTCCGAGCCGGCGGGACGTCGCGTTGACGAAGCGCGTCGCCACGGAGGCCAGCTGCGCTCTCACCGAGGCGGTTTCGTGCGAGCCAGCTCCTCGGGAGTCGGCTCGTGGCGCTCCCGCGACTCGGGCGGGAGCAACGCGCTCACCGCCCCCATGATCGTCTCGGTGTCGGCCTTCGCATCGACGAGGGAGAGCCCGACCGGCTTCCCGACGCGCACCGTCACGGTCGGGGGGTTCCGGATCAGCGTCATGTCGGGCAGGCGGCACGACCGCGGCCACACGCGTTCGGTCCCCCAGAGGCCGACGGGCACCACGGTGGCGCCGGTCGACGCAGCCAGCCGGGCCGCTCCCGTCTTGCCGTGCAGCACCGGGTCGAAGAAGTCGTAGCCCCGCGGGATGGTGCCCTGCGGCAGCACGACGACGACCTCTCCCGCCTTCAGCGCGGACTCCGCCGCCCGGAGCGACGCGCCGGAGCCGACGCTGCTGCCGCGGTCCACCGCGATGCCGCCGAGGGCCCGGGCGATCATGCCGACGACCGGCGCATCGAAGATCTCCTTCTTGCCGAGGAACCGAACGGGGCGCCCGATCTCGCGGGCCACCAGGGCCAGCGCCGCCACGTCGAAGTAGCTGCGGTGGTTCGACGCCAACAGGACGGGCCCGCGCTCCGGGACGTTCTCCACTCCGGCGACGTCGAAGCGGGCGTAGGGGAAGGACAGCTTCCGCACGAAGGGGCGCAGCACGTGGTACGGCTCGAAACCCACGAGGCTCGGGACCCCGGGTGGCCGGTCCCAGTGCTCCACCGGCCATCGCCGTGCCACCGCCACCGCGGTCAGGGACGGGTCGGGGTTGACGGCATGAGGTTGGCCGACGCTGGCCAGCAACGGCACGTCGAAGATGCTGTCGCTGCAGGCATGGCACGACCCGAGGTCCACCCCCTGCGCCGCCGCCCACTCCCGTACGGCGCGCAGCTTGCCCGTCCCCCAGACGAAACCCCCGTAGAGCCGGCCCGTGTAGCGACCGTCCTCGGTCTCGTACGTCGTGGCGATCAGGTCGTCGAAACCGAAGGCCTCGGCGAAGGACCCGATCATGTCGCTGGGCGTGGTCGTGGTGAGCACGAGCCGGTGACCCTCGGCACGGAACGCGGCCAGGCGCTGGGGAGCGAAGGGTGCCACCAACTCGGTCAGGGCCGCCACGGCACGGCGGCCCGCCGCCTGGACCTGTTCTTGCTGCCACCCCCTGGCGACACGAACCGCCGCCCGCACCAGGCCCATGGACAGGAGGTTCTCGCCGAGCCGGTCGTTGACGGCGAAGAGCAGCCGGTCACCGGGCACGGAGCGACCCGCGGGGAGAACGCCCTCTTCCACCAGCGCTCGGTTGAGGACCAGGCCCGATGCATGGGAGAGCAGCGTCCGGTCCAGATCGATGAAGACGGCGCTCGTCGCCACGGTCAGGCAGCCTAAAGCAGTTCGTTCGCCGGGCTCCTGAAGAACGGGCTCCCGAATCAGAAGAACCGGGCTCAGAATTAGGAGAAGGGACCGCCGGGGGGGAGGGCGATCCCTTCTCGAGACTCATCAGGGTTGGAGGGGGGGCTTCCGTTTCCCTGCGGTCTGAGTTCTATTTTGGCGGTGCCTCGGCAATCAGTCAAGCAGCTTTAGGAGATACTTGATATCAGTTATAGTGATGGAAACCGCGACTCGGGCAAGCGCTCCCAGCGGAAGGACGGTCATGGAACTGAAACATTTGCAAGCGCTTCTCGGCATCGCCGACACCGGCAGCTTCTCGGCCGCCGCCGCCTCGATCGGGACGGTGCAGTCCAACGTCTCGGCCCACGTGGCCCGGTTGGAGCGCGAGCTCGACGTGCAGCTGGTCGACCGGGCCTCGGGGCGGCTGACCGAGGAGGGCGACGTGGTCATCGAGCGCGCCCGCCGGGTGATGAACGAGCTCGAGGCGATGGTGGCCGACGTCACCGCGCTGCGCGAGGAAGTCGTCGGGACCGTGCGGCTGGGGATGATCGGCACGACAGGTCGGTGGCTGGTCCCCCAGCTCTTCGACCTGCTGAGGGTGCGCCATCCCCACATCCACCTCAACGTGGCCGAGGGTTCGAGCGTCCAGCTGGAGCAACAGCTGGCGTCGGGGCAGCTCGACCTCGCCGTCGTCACGTTCCCCCTGAGCGGTGACGAGATCATGGCGGCCCAGCTGTTCGACGAGGACCTCGTGGCCGTCCTGCCCTCGGGGCACCCGCTGGCGGCGTCGCCGTCGCTGGATCTCGAGCGACTCTGCGAGCTCGAGCTCTTGTTGCCGGCCCCGGGCACTGCGCTGCGGGCCGAGATCGACAGTGCCACCGTGCCGGCCCGCATCGAGCTCCGCCCCGCCATGGAGCTCGACGGCGTGCGGTTGATCGCCTCCCTCGCCTTCGACGGCTACGGGCCGGCGATCCTGCCCGCCACGGCGGTGCCCGGACACCTGCGGAGCCGCTTCTCGGTCCTGCCCGTGACCGGGCTCCCCCGAAGGAGGGTGGGCGTGGCCCAGCGCCGCCGGGGCCTGCCCTCGGCGCCGGCGCGTGCGGTCATCGACGTCCTCGGCGTCGTGGTCAACGACGCGCTGTCCATGCCGGAGGGCATCCACCCCACCTGATCGGGCCCACCTGATCGGGCCCACCTGATCGGGACGGGCTCGCTCAGGAATCCGACGACGCCGGGGGCCGGGGCTCGCGCCACATCGTCCAGAGGGTCGGCCCGTCGCCGGGCAGGTGGACCTCCTTGACGACCTCGAACCCGTGGCGCCGGTAGAACGGCACGTTGCGCTCCTTGGAGGACTCCAGGTAACAGGGCAGACCTTCACGGTCGCAGTGCGCCAGGACCGGTGCCAGCAGGGCCCCGCCGATGCCCTTGCCCTGCTGCTCCACCGCCGTGCCGAGGGTGGCCAGATACCAGTGCGGCTCGTGAGGGTGCATCGACTCGACCAGGTTGAGGAGCTTCAGCGTGACCACGAGGTTGGTGAACACGTAGGGCAACACGGGCAGCATCGTCGTGATCGCCCTCAGTCCTGTCAGCAATGGCTTGCCGGCCGGGGCCCAGATGGCCGATCCGGCGTAGCCCTCGGTCGTGTAGCACCCGCCGAAGGGGAGATAGTCCGCGCGCATCTGCGTCCGGAAATAGGCGCGCAGGCCCGCGTCGCGACGCGCCTCGCTCTGGAAGATGTGGCTGGTGACCGGGTCGTCCCAGAACGTGCGCGCCAGCTGGGCCGCCATCGGAAGGACGTCGTCATCGGTCGCACGACGGACGACTGGGAGAGAAGATTCGGGAACCACGACGCGTTGATGGTGGCAGAGCACCGGCTCACGCGCCACCCGGGGGCGGGCCCTGCGCCCACCCGGCCCGGCCCGGCCGGTTGACGCGACGCAGTCTCGGCCCGCTCCCGGGTGCGTTAGCGTCCGTGCTCATGTCGCGCCACGCTCCGCTGCCCCCGGGGGCGGCCCCTCCGTCCCGTGCCGAAGCAGCGTGCCCGTCCCGTGCCGAGGAAGCGTGCGTGGCCGCCGCGTCCCACCATCTTCGCCGCGGGACGACGGCATGGATGGCCGCGTGCTGAGGATCGGCGTCCTCGGGGCCGCCCGCATCGCCCCCGTGGCCCTCGTCAAGCCGGCACGCCGGACCGAACGGGTCGCGGTCACCACGGTGGCCGCGCGCGATCGACCCCGTGCCGAGGAGTTCGCCCGCAAGCAAGGGATCCCGCGGGTCCTCGGCTCCTACGCCGAGCTCGTGGCCGACCCGGAGATCGACGCCGTCTACAACCCCCTTCCCAACGGCCTTCACGGCTACTGGACCATCGCCGCGCTCGAGGCCGGCAAGCACGTGCTGTGCGAGAAACCCTTCACGGCCAACGCCGACGAGGCCCGGGCCGTGGTCGCGGCCTGCAACGCCAACCCCGGCGTGGTGGTCATGGAGGCCTTCCACTACCAGTACCACCCATTCGCCAAGCGGCTGGTCGAGATCACGCGTTCGGGCGAGCTGGGCAACATCGAGCGCATCGACGTGGCCTTCTCGGCTCCGCTCTGGAAGCGAGGAGACATCCGCTACCAGCTCGCCCTCGCCGGCGGCGCCACCATGGACATGGGTTGCTACCCGGTGAGCCTGTTGCGTCTGCTCGCGCCGGGACCTCGGGTCATCCGCGCCGAGGCGAAACTGTCGTCGCCCGGCGTCGACCGCGCCATGGACGCGCACTTCTCCCTACCCGACGGCGGCAGCGCCCACATCGGGTGCTCCATGTTCTCCTCGTCGGTGCTGCGCCTTCACGCCGACGTGATCGGCGACGACGGAAGGATCTCGGTCTTCAACCCATTCAGCCCCCAGCACGGACACCGCATGAAGGTGACGACCTCGCTCGGGAGCCGCAAGGAGCGTTTCAGCCGGCGGCCGACGTACGACTTCCAGCTCGACGCCTTCGTGGCCGCCGTCGAAGAGGGTGCCTCCTTCCCGACGACCGCGGTCGACGCGATCCGTACGATGGAGCTCATCGACGCCATCTACAACGCGGCCGGGCTGCCGATGCGCCAGCCCACGCCCGTCCCCTGATGCCGCTCGCCGCCGACGAGCTCTCCGCACTGACCGACGCGGCGCTCGAGGCCGCAGCGGACTGCCAAGCCGCCGAGATCCGCGTCGAACGCATCCGCAGCCAGACCGTGCGCCTGCACGATGCCAGCCCGGAGACGACGGCGGACGACACCGAGTTCGGCATGGGCGTGCGCGTGGTGGCCGACGGCGCGATGGGTTTCGCCGCCACGGTGGACGTTCGGCCCGGAGAGGCGGCCGGCCTGGTGCGGCGGGCCAGGGAGATGGCCGCGGTCACGAGCAGGGCCGGGGGCGGGCGGGTCGAGCTCGCACCGGAGCCCTCGCACGGCGAGGTGACGTGGTCGAGCGCCTTCGGGACCGACCCCACCACCGTGCCGACGGCCGACAAGATCGCCCTGCTGGCCGACTGGAGCCGGCGGCTGGAAGGCCATCCTGCGGTGGCGCACACCTCGGCCTCGCTCCTGGCCGTGTCCGAACAGACCTACCTGGCCGACCTCAACGGCACTCGCGCCACCCAGCACCGGGTACGGCTGCAGTGCCAGCTCGAGGCGCTGGCCCTGGCCGAGAGCGGGTTCGAGACGATGCGCACCCTGGCGCCACCGGTCGGACGCGGCTGGGAGTTCCTGACCGGCCCCGCAACGGCGGGCAACTGGGACTGGGACGCCGAACTGGCGGAGCTCCCCGAGCTGCTGGCGGCCAAGCTGCGCGCTCCCTCGGTGCGGGCCGGGACCTACGACCTGGTGGTCGACCCGTCCAACCTCTGGCTCACCATCCACGAGTCCATCGGGCACGCCACGGAGCTGGATCGCGCCGTGGGCTACGAGGCCGCCTACGCCGGGACGTCCTTCGCCACGTTCGACCAGCTGGGCAGCCTGGCCTACGGCTCGCCGGTCATGCAGGTCACCGGCGACCGCACGGTGGAGCACGGGCTGGCCACCGTCGGGATCGACAGCGAGGGGGTGGCCGGCCAGTCCTTCGACCTCGTGCGCGACGGCACCCTCGTCGGCTACCAGCTCGACCGGTCCATCGCGGCGTCGATGGGCTTCGAGCGCTCGAACGGGTGTGCCTTCGCCGACTCGCCGATGCACGTGCCGATCCAGCGCATGGCCAACGTGTCGTTGGCGCATTCGGGCGACGACGGGCCGAGCACCGAAGACCTCATCGGCGGGGTCGACCGTGGCATCTACGTCGTGGGCGACAAGAGCTGGTCCATCGACATGCAGCGCTACAACTTCCAGTTCACCGGTCAGCGCTTCTTCGCCATCGAGAACGGCGCCCTGCGCGGTCAGGTCAAGGACGTCGCCTACCAGGCCACGACCACCGACTTCTGGGGCGCGATGGAGGCCGTCGGCGGCGCCTCGACCTGGGTCCTGGGCGGAGCCTTCAACTGCGGGAAGGGCCAGCCGGGACAGGTGGCTCCCGTGTCGCACGGGTGCCCCTCGGTCCTCGTCCGCGGCGTCCGCGTGCTCAACGCGCGCGAGGAGTCCGGACGCTGAGCGCGGACCGGTGGCACCGGTGATCCCGGCCCAGGAGCTCGTCGAGCACGGCCTGGCCCGGGCGGCGGCGGCCGGGGCCGACGGCTGCATCGTCCTGGTCGAGGAAGGAAGCCACGCCGACGTCCGCTTCGCGCTCAACACCACGACCACCAACGGCGTGCAGCGCGGGCGCGCCGTCAGCGTGGTCGTCATCGTCGGCACCTCCCCGGGCACGGCACGCCGCACCGGCGTGGTCGGCACCGAGGGCCTGGACGAGATGGTGGCCACCGCGCTGGCCGACGCCCGGGCCACCCCTCCGGCGGAGGACGCGTTCCCCTTGGTGGATCCGGCGGACCCCGCCCCCGGTCGACCGTTCTCGTCGCCACCGGAGGAGACGGACTCCGGCGCGCTCGAGACGGTCCTGTCCTCGCTCTCGGGGGCCTTCGGCCGGGCGCGGGGACGGGACGTGGTCCTGGCCGGGTTCGCCGAGATCGACGTCGACACGCTGTATCTCGGCACCTCGACCGGCGTGCGGCTCTCGTACGCGCAGCCGACAGGAGCGGTGAGCCTGGTGGGCCGTACGGCGGACGGGTCGGGTTCGGCCTGGGTCGGCGTCCCGAGCGTCACGCCGTCGCTCGAGGAGATGGAAGCCGAGGTGTGGCGCCGCCTGGGCTGGGCCGCCCGACAGGTCTCCCTCGACGCCGGTCGCTACGAGGTGATCCTGCCGCCTTCAGGTGTCGCCGACATGATGGCCATGTTGGCTTTCGGCGGCATCGGCGGGCAGGACGCCGAGGACGGTCGGACCGTGTTCTCGAAGGAAGGTGGCGGCACCCGCATCGGCGAGCAGATCGCCGCGCTGCCGCTCACGCTCTACAGCGACCCGGCCGAACCGGGCGTGGAATGCCCGCCCTTCGTCGCCACGCTGGCCAGCAGCTCGGAGATCTCGGTCTTCGACAACGGCCTGCCGGTGCAACGAACCGACTGGGTCCGCGACGGTGTGCTCGCCCACCTGCGCTACCACAGGGCGGGCGCGGCGCGCTCCGGTGCCGCCTTCGCGCCCTACGTGGACAACCTCGTCCTGCGCTGCGGCGGCGCGTCGGGCGGCTCCGTCGACGAGATGGTGGCGCGCACCGAGCGGGGCCTGCTGCTCACCTGCCTCTGGTACATCCGCGAGGTCGACCCGGCCACGCTGCTGATGACGGGGCTCACCCGCGACGGCGTCTATCTCGTCGAGGACGGCGCCGTCGTCGGTGCAACGAACAACTTCCGTTTCAACGAGAGCCCCGTGGACCTTCTCGCCCGCGCCACCGAGGTGGGAACGCCGGTGCGCTCGCTGGGCCGCGAGTTCGGCGAGTACCTCAACCGCACCATCACGCCTCCGTTGCGCATCCCCGACTTCAACATGAGCTCGGTGAGTCAGGCCAGCTGATCACTCGTCCCGGTGGGTTTCGGCGGTTCGGCCGGATCAGCCGGGTCTGCGCATCTCGACCAGCAGCCGCCGGGCCGTCGACACGAAAGAGCCGTGACGCTCGATGTGCACGTGCAGGCGACGCAGCGGATCGGCAAAGGCCTCGACGCGAAACTGGGGCACGGTCCAGGGCACCTTGCGCAGGAAGTGCACCACGGCCCCGACGTCGAAGAACTCCACGCGCAGCGCGCACTCTTCCAGCGTCACGACGTCGAGACCCACCCTCTCCGCCGCGGCACGCGCCCGGGTGGCGCTGCGGCCCTCGTTCACCGGTTGGGGACCCATCATGAAGTCGGTCAACTCCCGGTTCGACCCCGAACCGATCTGCTGCGAGAAGTAGGTTCCGCCGGGCTGCAGCACCCGGGACACCTCGTCCCAGAGCACGACCACCGGGTGTCGGCTCACCACCAGATCGAACGAGCGGTCGACGAAGGGCAGGACCGGAGCGTCGGCCACGGCCACGATGCTGACGCCGAGCGGGCCCAGGCGGGTGTGGGCGGCAGCGATGTTGGGGGGCCAGGAATCGGTCGCCACCAGCAGGGACGGGCGCTCGGGCGCCGAGGCCAGGACCTCTCCCCCGCCCGTCTCGACGTCGAGCGCCGCATGTGCCGCGGCCAGCCGCTGCCCCATGAGGCGGGCGTAGCCCCACGGTGGTCGCTCCTCGGTGGCGCGCCCGGCGAACCACGAGAAGTCCCACCCGCCCAGCGGGACGGCCGCCCCCTCGGCCACGAGCTCGTCGAAGGTCGACCCTGGACGTGCTGCGGCGGATCTGGGCGCCGACGCGTCACGAGGCGTCACCTCGGAGCCGAGCTGACCTCCGGCCGTTGCACGACCTGGACGACGGAGCCGTTGTGGCGCTGTCCGGAGTTCTGGACGGCGCTCTCGCCGACGAAGACGACCGCGCCCCACACGATGGCGAAGATCATCCAGCCGCGGGCGGCACCCTGGAGGACGAGGGTGCCCCAGGGCGGGAGGGCCTCTCCCGGCGACGCGAAGGATCGCTCCCACGGCGACGGTGGCGGCATGGCGCCCCCACCGGCGGTGCTGGGAACCGGCGGTGGCATGGGCGGCGGCATGGGCGGCGGCATGGGCGGTGCGGCCGGTGGCGGCATGGCCGGTGGCGGCATGGCCGGTGGCGGCATGGGCGGTGGCGGCATGGCCGGTGGCGGCATGGGCGGTGCGGCCGGCATCGCGACCGGCGGCGCCGTCCCGAGTGGCGGAGGAGGGGTACCGAACGCGGGCGGAGACGCTGTCCCGAACGGCGTGACGTCGCGGTCGCCCAGCATGCCCCAGGGGTACTCCGAGGTCAGCATGCCGAACCACCCGTTGAACCTCGCTTCGTAGCGCAGGAAGGCCGCGTACGTGGTGTAGAGCGTCGTCGGCATGCTCCCCCGGATCAGGACGACGAACCACATCACGATCAACAGCGGAAAGGTCAGGCCGTACTGCACGATGCTGAGGAACACCCAAGCCGGAACGGCCAGGACGATGCGGAAAAGCACCGCCCAGCGGTTGAGCGGGCCGGGCGCCGGCAGCATCGGGCGCACGGGGTAGGCCACGTCGTCGAGGGTGAACGGCGGGTACTGGTCCGTCAGTAGCAGCATGTAGGCGCCCACCCGAGTGCCCCAGCGCACGATGCCGCTCAACAAGTCGTGCGCCCACAGGGGGAGGCGGCCGGTGACCAGAGCGGCGAACCACCCGATGATCGCGACGAAGAACGCCGCGATGCCCAAGAAGAACAACACGATGAACTGCGGAATGCCCAGGATGAGACGGAACAGCACCGTCAACCTGTTCTGCGACGACGGCCCGGCGAACCACATGTCCACACGCCTCGTCGGAATCACGAACCCGGCGTCGGTCACGACACCCCCTAAACGTCTCCAACCCGCCGGTCCTGCCCCGTCGGCCCGCCATGGGGTCGCCCGAAACGATAGAGGATGCGGTGCCACGCCACCGGGATGGTGTGCCGAGGCAGCCCGGCTCGCTACAACGAGGCGAACACCGCGTCCATCAGGGAACGATTACGCGTGCTCTGCCACCGGGGGATCACGTCGTTCATGACGTAGCCGAACGCCACGCCGCTGTCGGGATCGGCGAACCCCACGGCCCCGCCCGTCCCGAAGTGTCCGAAGGAGTGCGGGTTGGGACCGAAGGGACGCCGTGGCACCGTGGGCTTGAACCCCAGTCCGAAGGTGACCTCCTCGTGGAGGATCGGGCAGTACCCACTCGATTGTGGCGCGGTCGCCTCGGCCAGGAGGGCCGGCGAGAGCAGGCGGCCGGGCTCGAGCAGGGCTGCGTACACCCGCGCCACCCCCCGCGCGCTGCCGTGCCCGTTGGTGGAGGGCACCTCGGCGGCACGCCACGGCGCCGAGTTGACGACGCCGAGCGAGGAGTATCCGGGCGGGTTGAAATAGCTCAGCGTCTCCATCAGTGCGTCGCCCTCGAGTCCGGTCGACAGGTCGGTCCCGGTCGGCGGGTCGGTCGCGGTCGGCGGGTCGGGCGCGGTCGGCGGGTCGTTTCCGGTCAGGGGGAGCTCGGCGTGGAACACCACGTCGGCGCAGCGGCGCTGCAGGCGACCGGGCGCGCCCACCGAGACGTCTGCGGCCAGCGGACGCGCCAGCGCATCGAGTTGGGAGGCACAGGAAGCACCCCCGACACGCCGCACGATCTCCCCCAACAGATGGCCGTACGTGTTGGTGTGATAGGCGTGGCGTGTCCCGGGTTCCCACCAGGGCAGCGTGGCGGCCAGCGCACCCGTCATGCGCCCCCAGTCCCACAGGTCCTCGTTGCTCAGAGGCTCCCTGATGGCAGGTACGCCGGCGCGGTGGCACAAGGCGTGTCGGAGCGTGGCTTGCTCCTTCCCCGCCGCCGCGAACTCCGGCCACACCGATGCGATCGGGTCGTCGAGCCCGACGGCGCCCCTGTCCACCCACTGCAGAGCCAGGAGGGCCAAGAACGCCTTCCCCACCGAGTAGTAGTCGACCACCGTGTCGGGCTCCCAGGGCACCCGACGCGCCTGGTCGGTCCATCCACCGACGAGATCGACGACGGTCTGGCCGTCGATCACGACGCACACGGCCGCCCCCAGCTCACCGCGCTCGGCGAAGTTGCGAGCGAACTCGTCGCGTACGGTGGCGAACCGAGGGTCACAGTGACCGCTCACGTGCTGCCCGCTCACGTGCTGCCCGCTCACCTGCTGCCCGCTGGCGTGTGGCCCGCTGGCGTGTGACCCGCTGGCGCGTGGCCCGCTGGCGTGTGGCCCGCTGGCAGTGCGATGGTGGCGAGCGCCCGCACCACGCCCGGCCAGGCGTCGGCGTTCGAAAGGTGCGCCTCGGCACGCACCGCAGGGCGGACCCGGGTCACGGACATCCTTCGATCATTCCAGGTGTACGCCGACGTGCACGAGCCCCGCCACCATGAGCTCGGTATCGCCGCGGCGGCGTTGCGCCAGCCGCGGGGTGGCGTGGGTAGAGAGTCTGCCGCGGTGCGGCTACGGTGCCGCCCGTGCCATGGACGCCACCGACGCGCAGTCCCTGGACCGAGAAGATGGTCTCGCTCGGCCGCGGGGTGGGTGACGACGGCCGCTCGATGATCTCCCTGCATCCCGACGACCTCGTGCACGCCGCCTCGGCCACCACCGGGCTCGACGACTTCGGTGACGGATGGTGGCAGGAACCCTTCCGTCGCCTCTGTGCCTCGCTCGAGGACGAGGCCCGGCTCCACCTTCCAGGGCGCCTCCGGGCGCGGGGCGAGATCCAGCTCATCCTGCAGAACCGGCTGCGCATGGTCGAGATGTGGAAACGCGAGCCCGACGTCCTGCGCCAGCCGGTCCACGGGCCCATCGTGGTCACCGGCCTCGGGCGGTCCGGCACGACGTTGCTGCACGAGCTGCTCGCCTGCGATCCCGACAATCGTGCGCCCTTGCTGTGGGAATTGCTGCACTCGGTCCCCTACGACGACGAGTCCGGCGACGTGTGTGACGACGAGATCAGGCTCATGGACGAGATGGTTCCAGCCTTCACCGCCATGCACGAGAACGGCGGACGTCTCCCCACCGAGTGCATCTTCGCGTTCGCGCACCAGTTCTCGAGCGATGTTTTCACCGGGCTCTACAACGTGCCCGCCTATACCGTATGGCGGAGCAGTATCGACCAGTCGGCTCTCTACGACTGGCACAAGCGCCACCTCCAGACGCTGCAATGGGTGGCGGAACGACCGACGACGCGCTGGGTCGTCAAGGCTCCCTCGCACCTCTCCTCGCTGCCGCGGGTCTTCGCGACCTACCCCGACGCTCGGGTGGTGATCACCCACCGCGACCCGCTGCGCGTCATGGGATCGCTCGCCGATCTCATGGCCACGCTGCACTTCATGCACTCGGACCACGTCGACCACGCCGTGCTGGTCGAGTTCATGGCGATGGGACTCGAGCTCCAGATGGACGAGGTCAGCAAGGAACGTGACGCCGGAGCCGTCCCCGAGGACCGCATCAGCGACGTGGTGTACCGCGACCTGGTCGCCGATCCCCTCGGGACGGTCGAGAGGCTGTACGCAACCTGGGAGGTGCCGGTCTCGCCGCAGTTCCGGGTGGCGCTCGAGGCCTATCTGGCGGCGCGCCACACCGGCCGTGGCGCAGGGCACGACTACTCCTTCACCGACACGGGCCTCGATCTCCCCACGCACCGGGCCATGGTCGCCGATTACCAGGAACGCTTCGGGGTGCCGTCCGAGGTCTGAGGCGACGAAGGTGTCTCAGGTCAGGCCCGACAGCGGGACGACCTGGGCCGTCGGGGGCGGCGGATCGTCGGCCAGCACCCAGCGCACCAGCATGTAGCCCTCGCGACGACCGCCGGTGTCGAGCCAGTTCTCCACGCTCGGACCCGGGTCACGCGGCGCGACGACCATCCGCCACGATCCGTCGGCCGATCGCGTCGCGCTCTTGTTGTTTAGGTTCGTGGTCGTGTAGCGGTAGTCGAAGCTCTCCATCCACGGGGATGTGAGCGTCAGCCCCCAGTAGAGGAAGGGCGCCTGCGGCTCGTGCACCGTGACCAGCAGCGCCTCGTCCTCGCCCAGCGCGAAACGACCACCGTGGTAGGTCATCTCGGCATTGGTGTGCGTGCGCACCTCGTCCTCCTGTGCCGCCACGTGCGCCGAACCCGCCTGGCCGGCGAAGCTGTTGACGTTGGTGGCGGCGTCGCGCCACATCGACAGCGCGGTCCCACCGACGAACGTCAGGAACATGGCGGCCAATTCGAGCTTGGGCGCGAGCTCCCCGCTCGAGAGGACCGGCGGCGGCACCGTCTCGCCCGGAGCCGGCACCAGCTCCATGCTCAGGCGCGACAGGTTCTCGGGGCGCTTGTCCCAATGGGTCTCGCGGATGGCGAGCTGCGCCGTCCCCGGCTCGAGGACCACCGAGTTGCGCGGTCGCGGGTTCGGCATGGCCGATGCAGGTGCGATCAGGATGTCGACCTCTCCGTCGGGGCCGAGATCGAATTCGTCGATGTGGGTCTGGGTCTGCGTCCCCGTCCTCCCGCCGACCTGGCCCTGCCCGAAGGCGGTCCCGAAGGTCATGCCGAGGTAGGCGCACCCGCCCCGGTACCCGGTGAGCCGGTAGGAGCGGGTGTCGTCGAGGACGCAGAAGAGATAGTGGACGTCGGGGTTGTCGACGAGCAGCTTGCGGTACTCGTCCTGCAGCACGAACAGCTGGGGGTGGAGCGGGTCCGACCGCTCCACGATCCAGTCCAGGGCCAGCCGGGACAGCCGGGTCACCCAGCGGTACCCCTCGGCGATCTCGACGTCGGTCGCGGGCACGCCGCTCGCCGTGCGCACGACGTCGAGCGCCGCCGTCTGTGCCTGCAGCCAGGCCTCGAAGGCCCCGTCCAACCTCTCGTCCCGCATG
>DAHUZK010000030.1 GCA_027306605.1 Acidimicrobiaceae bacterium | reverse complement strand
GCACGGATCCGGAGCCGGTCCAGCGTGGACAACCACTCCCGCACGCCTGCCGCTGCCTCGGCGCCGGGCTGCATCTCCAAATGCCCGTCGGACTTGCGGACGTAATCCGGAGCGCCGCTACGGGTGGAGGGGCGAGGGAGCTTCCCGAACATGGACTCGTAGATCACGACTGCTCTCATGGGGGTGCCCCTTCGTTCTGTCTCTCCGTTCCCACCCTGCGGCCTCCGGGCCCGCTGAGACAGGGTCCTTGGTCCCCTCGGGAGGGTCCTTGGTCCGTCCACAGGGCCTTTGGTCCCGTCAGGAGGGTCCTTGGTCCCTTTCGTACGACTGGGCGGACATGTCCAATGGCATGGTGCTCGGCGTCACCAGTCCCGCAGGGACGAAACCCCTGACGGCTCGGCCCGGGTCGGCTGTCGCCCTCGACCGGGTGACGAAGCAGTACCGGGGCGGTGGTGGCATCGAAGAGGTGTCGCTGGAGGTCGCCGCCGGGGAGGTCTTCGGCTTCCTCGGCCCCAACGGGGCGGGAAAGACCACCACCATCCGCCTCCTGCTCGACCTCATTCGACCCGACACCGGGCACATCAGCCTCTTCGGACTCGACGTCCGCCGCGACAGCGTCGCCATCCGGCGGCGGGTCGGCTACCTGCCGGGTGACCTGGCCTTGTACGACCACCTCACCGCGCGTGAGCTCCTCACGCATTTCTGCCACCTTCGCGGAGGACCGCCGTGGGAGAGCGTCCAGGTGCTCGTCGACCGCTTCGATCTCGACCTCGACCGTCCGATCCGGGCGCTGTCCAAGGGCAATCGGCAGAAGGTCGGTCTGGTGCAAGCCCTGATGGGACAGCCCGAGCTCCTGATCCTCGACGAACCGACGTCCGGCCTGGACCCGCTCGTCCAGCAGCAGGTCCACGCCGCCATCACCGAGGCCGCCGAGGAGGGAAGGACCGTCTTCTTGTCGTCGCACGTCCTCTCTGAAGTCGGTCGAGTCGCTCACCGGGTGGGCCTGATCCGTCAAGGCCGGGTGATCGCGGTGAAGCGCGTGGATGAGCTCAGGGATCGCTCATTGCACCTCGTTGACGTGCAATTCGTGGATGGCCCGGAACCCGCCGCGCTCGCCACGATCCCCGGCGTTGGAACAGTCCAGCAGCGTGGTGACGCGGTGCATCTCGAAGTGACCGGTTCGTTGGATCCCCTGGTCCGCCAACTGTCCAGGTACCGACTCCGCGACCTCTCCGTGCGCGAACCGGATCTCGAGGAGTCGTTCCTGAACCTCTACGAGGCGGGCCATGCGCTCACCTGACCGCCGCCCGGCGGAACTGCACTCGGTGTTCGAGCGCTCCTTCCACGAGGAGCGCCGTGCCCTCCTGGGCTGGGCGGCCGGACTGGTCGCCCTGGCGGTCACCATGCTCGCCATGTACCCGACGATCAGGGGGAACCAGCAATTCTCCCAGCTCTTCGAGTCCTACCCGAAGGCCTTCAGATCGATGTTCGGGATCTCCGACTACACCAGCGGGCCCGGCTACCTTCGAGCCGAAGTCTTCTCGCTCACCGCTCCGCTCTTGCTGAGCATCTTCGCAATCCTCTGGGGCTCCGACCTTGTCGCGGGCGAAGAACAGCGGATGACCATCGACGTGTTGATGGCGAACCCCATCTCCCGATCGCGGGTCGTGCTCGAGAAATGCGCAGCGCTGGTCATCGGTACCGCCATCGCGGCGGGCAGCCTCTGGTTGGCCCTCTTGGTCGGCGCTCGAGCCGTGCACCTCGACGTCGGGGTGGCGGAGCTCAGCGCAGCTGCCTTCGCCTCCTGGCTCGTGGCAACGGTGTTCGGGACGATCGCCATGGCGATCGGCGCGGCCACCGGACGGCGGGGCGTCGCCCGCGGGATCGGCGCCCTGGTCGCGGTCACCGCCTACCTCCTGAGCTCACTGGCCGAAATCGTCCGCTGGCTCCAGCACCTTCGGCCGATCTCTCCCTGGTATCACGCCATCGGCGTGGACCCGCTGGCGAACGGCTTCCAGCCGGTGCACCTTCTCGTCCTCGGTGGCATCGTCATTGTCACCGTGCTCCTGGCCGTCGTGTCCTTCGACCGCCGTGACCTGGGGACCTGAGAGCCCGCTTCGGCTTCCGCCGGCCCGGGGCGGTCGAACGAAGCGTCCGGACGGCTAACCGGAGGTGCTGCAGGGTTGACTGACCGAGGACTGGGGCACGGCCGCCTGCATGACCGACTTCATGATGGGGCCGGCGATCGTGGCCCCCTGCGTCGAACGAGCCTGCTGGGGCACGACGACCGCCACCGCCACCTGGGGGTTGTTGGCCGGGGCGAAACCGATCATCCAGTCGTCGAGCGGACCGCCAGGGACCGTCTGCGCCGTCCCCGTCTTGACCGCCGCGCACAGATAGGAGGGGAAGATGCCGGCGGCGGTCCCCGGGGGCTGGGTGACCGCTTCCATGAGCGAGGTGACCTGCTGGGCCGTCTGTGCGGAGGAGACCTGCGACGCCGCATGGGGCGAGTACGTCTCGACCTTGGCGCCTTGTGAGTCCGTGACCGACGACATGAGATGGGGGGTCATGAGAACGCCGTGATTGGCCACGGCGGCCGCGACCATGGCGTTCTGCAGCGCGGTCGCCGCCACGTCGTACTGGCCGATCGAGCTCTGCCCGAGGAGCGCCTGGGAGTTGGGAGGCAGCTTGGGGAAGACCGAGGGCTCCACGGCCGGCACGTCGATGCCGGGAACGGAGTCGTAGCCGAACATCTGCGCCTGCTTGGTCATGTTGTCGACGCCCACCTGGACGCCGAGGTAGGCGTAGGCGGAGTCGCACGAGACAGGGAGCGTGACCTGCACGGTGCCCCCACAGGCTCCGTACGAGTCGCACACCGGCTTCCCGTCGCTGAAGGGCTGGCACTTCTGCTGTGGATAGTTGTAGGTGGCCAACGACGGGTTGTAGTTGTAGATCGCCGTGGTCGTCACCACCTTCATGGTGGAGCCGGGCGGGAAGCGCTTCTCGGTGGCGAGGGGCCGCAGCGGAACGTACCCCTCGTGGTCCGGCTGGTTGTAACTGAAGTAGGCCAGCTTGTCCGAGTTGTAGGTCGTGCCCACGAGGCTGTTGGGGTCGAAGGTCGGGTTCGACACCATGGCGAGGATGTTGCCCGTCGAGGGCTGCATCACCACCACCGCGCCGTCGTTGTTACCCCCTGGGACCGAGGTCGTCAGCGCGTTCCACGCCGCCTGCTGGAGGGCGGGCTGGACCGTCAGCGTGACGTTGTCGGTCGTGGTGGGCATCTTCTCCCGGAAGAGCAGCTGGCTGAAGGTCTGGGGGGCCTGCTGGTGGGGACCGAGGTACGAGCTGTAGCTCTGCTCGATGCCCGTGCCGGCGTAGTACGGACCCCAGTACCCGGTGATGCCGGCGTAGAGGGGACCTTGGGGGTACTCGCGCACGTAGTCGAAGGGATAGGTCGCCTTGCTGACGCTCTTGGGCGTCTTCACGGAGTGGGCCAGCACGGTGCCGTCGGCGGCCAGGATCTCGCCCCGGGGGTTGACATCGGTCAGAACGGCGACACGGGGGTTGTTCGGCGACGTCTGGAGAGCCTTGGCCTTCACCAGCTGGATGTTCACCAGTTGGGCGATGACGAGGCCCATGCAGGCCACCAGGATGATCCCCAGCCAACGGATCCGTCGTCCCATCAGCGCGCCATCTCTTCGGAAGAGCCGATCATCGACGAAAATGGTAGTTGGGACCCGTTCTTTTGCGCGGTCATGCGTCCAGGCGCTCCACCGGTGCAGTGCCTGGACGAACGTGTCGTCAGGTGCAGCGGGGCATCACGTGCCGAGCCGGCCTGTCGACCGGAGCTTGGCCATCGCAAACGAGCAACAACAATCGCCCGAACAACCGCAAATGGTTACTTTTTGCCCTGAACGCGTCCAGGCGTGGGTGTCACGCTTCCCGTCGATGCATCGGAGAAAGCTCGCGTGATGAAGGGCCGAAACGGCTCAGCCGTGGCGACGGGGACTGCAGAGGTCGAGTCCGCCCTGAGCCTGGACGAACCCGCGGCGGCCCGCGCAGGCGGACATCCTTCGTCACGAGTTGCGGCGAACGGGTCCGGGCCCGCCTGCCTCGCCCCACCGGCCCAAGTGGATGGGAGGCAGTCGCCGTTCACAGCACTGCTGATCAGTCTCCGCCAGGACGTCTTCGGCGGGTTCCGGTGGCTCTTCGTCAACTGGTTCGCCGGATCACGACTGATCCCGAGAGTGGTCCGGTTCGCTCTCCTCCGCGTCGCCGGAGTACGGCTCGAGAGCCCCAACCTCGTCTCTGGATACCTCATAGAGACACGCACGCTCAGCATCGGTCGGGAAACCTTCGTCAATTGGGGATGCACCTTTGAGGGAAGCGGCTCGATCACGCTCGGGGAAGGTTGCCACATCGGCCCTGAGGTGATGTTCCTCACGTCGACTCATCCGTGGAACGAGAACGGCCACGTCGAGCGACGTGCCGACTATCTCCCCGTTCGCATCGGCAACCGCTGCTGGCTGGGTGCTCGGTCCATGGTCCTTCCCGGTGTCGTCGTCGGGGACGACGTCGTCGTCGCGGCGGGAGCCGTCGTGACCCGGGACTGTGAGGCCGGCGGTCTCTACGCCGGGGTGCCCGCCCACAGAATCCGTTGACCTCAGCCGACGGCGTCGACTCCGGAGCGAGAGATCCTGAAGCCCCGGTGTCCCGTGACCGTACAGGTCATTCCCGCTTCGCTCGAGAGGCACTGGACGGGCCCTCCGGCCGTCGCCGCACCGTACGGGAGCACAGGTGTCTCCATGGCCGGATTGCCGAGTTCGCACTGGCTTCCGCTGCAGGTGTGGAACGATCCCGTTGCGTCCATCGTCACGAGTTGGGGCGGTGAGAACGTGGCGCACCGGACGGAACCGGGCGGAGTCTCGTCGATGGAGCAGGCGATGTTCTTCGACGGTGACACGAAGGCGCCGTTGAGCGTTGCCTGGGAGAGCGGCGCCGCTGCGATCACCGTCACACGAGCTGTGATGTCCTCGAACGTGCAGCGCGGCGGCGGGGACTGGACGCTGACTCGATCGCTGAACGTGTAAGTCCCGGGCTTGGCATATGCGTGCGTGTAGACGCTGGTGTGGTCCGCTCGGGCCGTCGCACCGCATCGGATGTCGCCGGCGTTGGCCCCTGATGTGTCACCGTCGCCGAAGGCGACGCCCTCGCCACCGAGCGTCCCGGGCCCACGGATGGCGACAGTGAACGTGAGGGCCGTCCCGGCGACTCCCTGGTCGGGACTGACCGACACGTCGGCCGTCACGGGCGACGTGGCCTTGGGGGGCTGCGACGTCGAGGACGGGATCGGCCTCGTCGTGCTGGGGCCACCCGACGGGGTCCCGCTGCCACACGATGACGCGCTCAGGACGGCCAGGATCAGCCCGCAGCAAGCCAAGACGGCCCGGTGGTGTCGCATGCGTCGACTCTTGTCCGTCGGACAGATCCCCGGTAGGGACCTAATCCCAATTCGTGCTTCCCGAAATGGTCACCTGACCCTCTCGTCCTCACGGGCGGGCGAGACGGACGCGACGGGATCTCGGACTTCGCTGACCGCTTCTGGTTCCTGGAGCAGGGGCGACCGGGCCAACGCGACGGATGCTGCAGCCATGACCAAGGCCGAGATGGCGGCCAGAGCCAAGAAGAGTGCTCCGTGCCGGAATCGCTCGTTGAAGACGAGTGCTCCCCAGAGGATCGCCACCAGCGGATCGGCCAGTGTGATGCCGGGCTGGGACGCCACCAGGCGACCGGCGTGCAGAGCGTGCTGGACCAGGTACATGGCGCCCAGGCCGGCGAGGACCATGGCATAGGTCTGCCAACGGACGAAGACACCCTCGAAGCCCCGCGCCAGGCCCGGCGTCATTCCTTTCATGAACGCCGCGGTCAGGCCGAAGGTCACGCCGGCCGCCACACCCAGGAGCGTGGGCCTGCGCGCCGCGGGCGCCTTCCGACCCAGTCCGATCAACGCCGCCACGACCAGAAGCGTTGTCCCCGTGGCGATGGCCCACGCGCTCCCGGTGGCGTTCCCATTCGTACCTCCGTTGGGCGCGAGGAATGCGATGATCCCGGCCAGACCCCCCGTCATGGCGCCGATGGCGCTCCACTCCCTCCTCCGCAGACGCGCGTTGAACAGGCGCGCCGCCAGGAGCACCGTGACCGGGAGCTCCAGCACGATCAGGGGCTCGACCGTGGCCAGATCGCCCATCGTCAGCGCGGCCACCATCAGGACGAAGGACACCATCACCGCCAGGATGCCGCCCAGCCAAGCCGGTTGGCGCACGAGCCTGGCGATCAGGCCGAGGCCCATCGTCAGTTCGTCCGGCTGCTCCCGGTTCGCCTTGCGCTGAAGCACATTGGATGCGGCATTCGCACAGGCGGCAAGAAGCGCCAGGACGATGCTCACGTCCTACCCCGGCTTTGCCGGTCCATCGGGCACCGAGGCACCGACGGCATTCGCCGCGGGCCAGAGGTCCTCCAGCCCCCCGATGAACTGGCGGCGCCACTCCTCGGCCGACGACACGGCCCACGGCAACGGTTCGCCCACCGCGTCGGCGAGGCAGGCTCGCACGGCTGCGGCGACTCCGATGGGATCGGGCCGGCTGGCCATCGCCCCGCCGCGGGCGAGCTCGAGCAGCAGGTTCTCCCGGCCGTGTCCGGGGACGATGTCCAACAGCACCTGCCGACGACCGACCACCCGTGCTTCGTGGGAGGTCTGCCCAGCCGACGTGACCACGAGGTCGGCCGCTGCCATCAACAGCGGAACCTCGGGTGTGAACCCGTAGGCGATGACACGGCCGGGAGTGCGGTTGCGCGCAACCTGGTCGAGACGGGCGAGCATCGGGGCGTTCCGACCGGCGACCGCCAGCACGTCGACGCCGGCCTGGGCCAGTTCGGCGGCCGTTCGGTCGATGGGTCCGAGGCCCCAACCGCCGGCCATCAGGAGCACGCAGGGTCGTCCCCACGAGAGACCCAAGCGCCGACGCGCTTCGGCCCTGTCCGGAGCATCGAAGAATGCCGGGCGCACGGGAGCCGGCAGCTCCCGGATCTCGGCGGCCGGGTCGAACTGTCGGACGGTCCCTGCTTCTGCTGGCGTCGAAACGAGGTACCGGTCGATACCTGGTTGCACCCAGATCCGGTGGGCCGTGGCGTCGGTGCAGAACGCCACGGCTCGCCAGCCGGCGCGTTCCGACCGCAGCGTCCCCGCCACGCCCGAGCCCGCCGCGTACACCGACAGGAGCAGTCCTTCCTCGGCTTCGGGCAGAAGGCCGGACAATGCAGGCACGATCCTCTTGCTGGCACTCGTGGCCAGCCGTTGGGCGGTGCGCGTCCCGGCGCGCAGCTGCGAGAAGTGGAATGCGTCGTAGACGGGTGCTACCGACAGCATCGAGCGGAAGACCCGCTCTCCGATGCGGTGCCCCAGACCGCCCAGGAGCTCCATGCAGTCGACCGTGAGAACGTGGTATCCGGACGAAGCAAGAGCGTCGGCACACGCTTCTGCCACCGAGGCGTGTCCGTGCCCGATGGAGCCACTGAGTATGACGGCCGGCCGCGGACGTGCCGCGGCGCCGGTCTTCGGCCCACCGGGGAACCCGTCCTGCTTCGCAACGCTCACGGACGGCCCCGATCGCACAGCAGCTCACCGAGGGCCACGCCGCGGAGCCCTCGGGCCTCCAAGAGCCCGGCGATCGGTCGGAGCAACGATCGCGTGCGGTCCCCGGTCCCCGGCGGACACGAAACGTCGTTGTCGTGGAGCAGCAAGATGGTTCCGGGTCGGAGCCCGGCGCCGATGCGGCCGAGAACGGCCGCATCGTCCGTGTCGACCCACTCCTTCCCCCACGTGCTCCACAAGACCGGCTCGAGGCCGCGCCGGCGCGCCTCCAACACGGAGGCCAGAGCCAGCTGACCGTACGGCGGCCGGAAGAATCGGGGTGCTTCGTCCAGGACCTCGCGATGCGCCTCAACGGCACGGTCGAGGTCCTGTCGGATCGCGCTCGGCCGCGTCAGCAGGTGGTGCCGATGGGCGTAGCCGTGCGTGGCCAACTCGTGGCCTCGCGTGCGGATCTCCTTGGCGATTCCCGGATGAGACTGCAGCTGTGAGCCCAAGGCGAAGAACGTGGCCCGCAATCCGAGGTGCTCCAGAACGTCGAGCGTACGGAGCGTTTCCACGTCGGGGCCGTCGTCGAAGGTGACCGCGACGGCGTCGGAGCTCGGGGTCCTCCAACGACAGGAACGCCCGAGGTTCTGAGGCTGCCGGCGCGTCAGGGCAGGCAGGATCAGCGCGGACGGCAGGGCGTTGGCGACGAGGCCCGCCGTCACCGTACCGGCAAGCGCCCTCCCGAGGGCAGGTGGTCCTGGAACGACCATGTGCACATCGAAGACATGCCCGAGTCGATGTATTTCGACACAGCCACCGACGCCGGAGGTTCGCAGCGGCCGACTGCAGCGCGGACCGTGCAGGACTTGCTGGCGGGACTTCCTGGCGTGCTGGGTACAGGGAATGCGAAGTCTCGGTCCTTGTCGACCCGGGATTCGTTCGAGGCTGGAGAACGCGAGGTGCATATCGGGGTGATCAGGCGGTGATGAGCTCGTTCCTTCTCGGAACGCTCGGGGCGTTCCGCCGGTTGGTGGTGCGCGTCTGCCGTCCCGGTCTGGACCGATTCACGCGGGCGGTCGGGGGCGCTGACCGTCGGCGGGTCGTCGTGGTGCTGGCTGCGGTGACCTCGCTGTCCGCAGCCGATGTCGGGATGATCTCGGCCCTGGTGCCCCAGATGGAGGCCGGACTGAGGATCGGGAACACCGACATCGGTCTGCTCGTCACGGTCACCGGACTCGTATCCGCGCTGGCCACGCTCCCCTTCGGCGTCTTGGTCGACCGTCTTCCGAGGCTGCGACTGCTGGCATGGGTGGTCGCTCTGTGGGGCGCGGTGGAGTTCGCCAGCGCACTGGCACCGACATTCGGATGGCTCCTCGCGATCCGCGTCTGCCTCGGCGCGCTCACAGCCGTGGCGGGCCCGGCGATCGCTTCTCTCACCGGAGACTTCTTTCCGGCAGCTGAACGCGGGCGCATGTACGGCTACATCCTCGCCGGTGAGGTCGTCGGCACCGGGCTCGGGCTCCTGGTGGGAGATGTCGTCTCCGCCTTCGCCGGCTGGCGGGCCGCACTGGCCGTCCTGAGCCTCCCGAGCATCGGGTTGGTCTACGTCCTGCTTCGCAAGGTGCGCGAGCCCGCTCGGGGCGGCATGAGCCCGCTCCGACCGACGGCCGGAGACGAGAAGGCGACGCGGGCATCGGCCGCCAGCGCGGGTCGGACGGACCGGCCGGGCTCGCCGACGTGTCGCAGCGGCTGCGCGCCGCATGGGCGCACACGTCGACGAACAGCGGATCCCGTCGCGGCCACCCTCCGCGCTGTCGCCCTTTGGAGCAGTCCGCTACGTGCTCCGGGTCCCGACCAATGTCCTCCTCATCGTGTCCAGCTCGCTCGGTTACTTCTTCCTCAACGGTTTGAGGACCTTCGCAGTCCTCTTCGTCCGCGGCCAGTACGGAGTCAACCAGCAGGTCGCAACGCTCCTCGTCCTCGTGGTCGGCATCGGCGTCCTCGTGGGCGTGTTCATCGGTGGCCGAGCCGCAGACCGATTCGTCGAACGCCGGCTCACGACACGGCTCACGGTGGCCGCCGTCGGATTCCTGATCGGGCCTCTGGCGCTCGTTCCGGGATTGCTCCTGACGAGCCTCGGTATCGCACTCCCCCTCTTCCTCGTGGCCGGGGTGGCTATCTCCGAACCCAATCCACCACTCGACGCGGCGAGACTCGACATCATTGCCTCAGGCCTCTGGGGGCGCGCCGAGAGTGTGCGCACCGCGCTCCGCGGCGTCTTCGAGTCATTCGCACCATTGACGTTCGGCCTGGTGTCCAGCTCCCTGTCCGGGTCGTCACGACCAGGACTGTCCGTCGGGGTCAACTCTTCGCACAGCACGGCGTCGCACCTTGAAGTACTGGCGCTGCGCAACACGTTCCTCGTCATGGTCGTCACCCTCGTCGCCGCCGGCGTCCTGGTCCTACGTGCCCGCCGCCACTACCCCACCGACGTGCTCACGGCATCGGAGTACGACGCAAGGTCTGCCAAGAGCGGCTCGGCGGCGCCCGGCGGCGGTGAACACTCCCACGCTGCGTCGCCTTCGCTGGCCTCCCCTCCCTCACCCTGACAGATGAGGGGCTCAGCCGACACGCACGAAGCCACGAGCTGAGGGACCCGGAGCCGGACTGGGTCAACCGGTGGTGATTCCGATCACCAGCAAGGGTCGGATCGAAGACACCGCACTGCCGCGAAAGACGGCGTCACCGAACGTGAAGACACCTCCGTCCGCCGCAGCCATCGAGTATCCCCTGCCCGAAACGGTCGACGTCATGCCGACAACGGGAGCGTTGAGGGCAGTGCCCCCCATGGAGCCGGAGAAGCCGGCGTCGCCGAAGGCGAAGATCCCGCCGTCGGAGGCGACGAGCCAGTAGCCCTGCCCGTCCGGCGTCGGCGCCATGCCCACGATGGGTTCGTTGAGCGACCGTCCACCCATGGAGCCGAAGAAGCCGGCATCGCCGAAGGCGAAGATCCCGCCGTCGGAGGCGACCAGCCAGTAGCCCCGGCCGTCCGGCGTCGGCGCCATCCCCACGATCGCCCGGTTCAATGGCCTTGCTCCCATCGATCCGTAGAAACCGGCATCGCCGAAGGCGAAGATCCCGCCGTCGGAGGCGACGAGCCAGTAGCCGAGCCCCGAGGGCGTCTCCGCGATGCCCACGGCAGGCCCCTTGAAGGGCTTGCCCGCCATGGAGCCGTAGAAGCCGGCGTCCCCGTAGGCGAAGACGCCTCCGTCCGTGGCGGCCATGACGTCGCCACCGCGATCCGGGGTGACCGCCATGCCCACCACCTGTGCCCCGAGAGCCTGTGACCACGGGGTGCCCAGGTAGGACAAGTAGCTGCTGTTGCCGTAGCCGCTGATGGCGCCGCTGCCACCGTAGAGGTAGTAACCCGCGGTCCCGGTGGGAAAGCCGAGTTGGTAGGCGATGGTCCCGTAGACGTACGTGCCTGTGTAACACCGGAATTCGAACTGGATCGCCGCGCTGGTGACCGATCCCGTCGGGTCGTACGTCGCCTGGTCGATCTGAACCGAGCCGGTCGTGCTCCCGCCTTCGCACGCCGGATCGTTCACGAGGGCCAACCACGTGTCGACCGACGTCGAGTACTGCCCGGGGACGAGCACCTTCGACGTGTTGACGACCGAGATGCGATAGCCGACGGTGTCGAACACGAAGAGATGTTCACCGGAGCCCGGTGCCAGCGTCACCGGTCCTGAGTGGACGGTCACGGTGCCGGTCGGTTCGACGATGACGAAGTGCGACACGCTGAGCGCCGCGGGGGTGGGTGGGGTGGCCGAAGCAGTACCGCTCGTCACCGTGCCTGCCACGGTCACCACGAGGGCGGCCACCCCCGAAGCGAGCACCGGGAGACCTGAGCGGAAGCGGTCGAACAGGCGGGCCGGCACCGTTGCGCCGCGCCGACCGTGGCTCCTGTGACGCCGGTTCGTCGCGCTCACCTCACCTCACCCTCTCCCGCTCCCTGCATTCTGGCCTCCTCGGCGGGCGCCTGGAAGGGCCGTTGGTCCCAACCGCTCGTCGCGCAGGACATGACCTTGGACCCTGGTCGTCGGGACGTGACGGCGCCATGGTGGCATCACCGGGCGGAACGACCGGTGCGTGTGGGACGCACTCGACGCGCTGGCCCGGAAGGACGCGCCATGAGACAGAACATCCGGCTGGGCACGGTGGCCGGGATCGAGATCGGGCTCAATTGGAGTGTCCTTCTCATCTTGGCTCTCTTCGCCTGGGAGCTCGGGCTCTACGTCTTCCCGGCCAGGCCGGGCCATGCGGGTGCCGCCGACTGGATCGCAGGTGTGGTCGGTGCCGTCGCCCTGTTGGTCTCCGTGCTGATCCACGAGGTGTCCCATGCGGTGGTCTCGCGACACCACGACGTCTCGGTGCGCTCCATAACGTTGTTCGTGTTCGGCGGCGTCGCGCAGTTGGAGGGTGAGGCGCACACCCCCGGGGCCGATTTCCGTATTGCCGCCGTGGGACCGCTGACGAGCATCGTTCTGGCCGGATTCTTCGGAGCTGCTCAGGCCACCGCCGTGGCGGCAGGTCTCCACGGACTTCCCGTTGCGGTGCTCTCGTGGTTGTGGCAGATCAACCTCCTCCTCGCCGTGTTCAACTTGATACCGGGCGCGCCGCTCGACGGGGGGAGGGTTCTTCGGGCCTTCCTCTGGCACCGCTCCGGTGACCGTGTGCGGGCCTCGATCCAGGCGGCGCGTGTCGGACGTGGGCTGGGGGTTCTGCTCGCCGTCCTCGGGCTCCTGACCTTCTTCTCCACGGGCAGCATCGTCGGGCTGTGGCCGGCCCTGATCGGACTGTTCGTCTACACCGCGGCCAAAGCGGAGGAGCGCTACGCGCTGATACAGGGTGCCGTCGGTCCTCTGACGGTCGGACAGGTCATGACGGTGCCAGCACCGGTCGTGCAAGGTGCTGCATCGGTCGCGCACGCAGCTGCTGTGCTGTGGCGTTCTCGCTGCGACGCCCTCGTCGTCGTCGACGATGCCGGCCGTGCCACCGGCGCGGTCACGGCACGCGCCGTGATGGCGGTTCCTGACGAGCTCCGACCCGGTCACGTGGTGAACGACATCGCGATTTCCCGTGCCACGCTCCCGACCGCACGGGTCCACGAGCACATGGATGCACTCCTCGAGCGCATGGTCGCCCACGAGGGGAAGCCCGCCCTCGTGTTCGACGACGACGATCGGCTCGTCGGCATCGTGAGCACCTCGGATATCGAGCGGGCCGTCGCGCTCCGGACCGTGCCGCCCGGTGGTGCCAGAGCCGGTTCCTGAACCACGACCGGCTGGTCCGACGAGGTCGCCGGCGCCAGCACTCTGCATCGCGGCCGTTGTGCACGGTACCTTTTCGACGTGAGCGCCACGCCCCCCGCCGGCCGGCCCGCTGCCTTCCGTCTGCCCGGCTACTCCGTCTCCGTCGGCCCCTTCACCCACCTCGCCGAAGAGCGCGATCGACTCGCCGGCTTGGCGTGGCGCCACTTCGACGTGAAGCAGCTCGGGTCGACCATCGGAGCGGAGATCTCCGGCGTCGATCTGCGCACAGATCTTCCCGACGAGATCGTGGCCGAGTTGAGGGCGGCGCTCGACGACTACAAGGTCATCTTCTTCCGGGACCAGGCCATGACGCCACAGGAACATGTCGCCTTCGCCCGGCGCTTCGGGGATCTCGAGGTCCATCCGTTCCTGCCCTCCAACACGGGCGAGCCCGAACTGGTCCGGTTCGAGAAGACGGCGGAGATGAGCGGGTACGAGAATTCGTGGCACCACGACGTCACCTGGCGCGCCAACCCGTCGATGGGGGCCGTGCTCCACGCCGTGGCCGTGCCCGAGCATGGCGGGGACACTCTCTTCTCGGACATGTACGCCGCCTACGACGGTCTCGACGCCGAGACCAGGCGCGCCATTGACGCGATGTCCGCGGTCCACGACTTCACGCAGACGTTCGGCACGAGCATGTCGGCCGAGGATCGGCGCCAGGCCCAGGAGAAGTACCCACCGGCGTCACACCCCGTCGTCTGCACCCACCCCTCGACCAAGAAGCTGTACCTCTACGTCAACCGACCCTTCGTGAGCCACATCGAAGGGCTCGACCGTGGGGCGAGCCTGGAGCTGCTCGATCGGCTCTGCCGCCAGGCGGACGCACCGGAGAACCAGTGCCGTTTCTCTTGGACGAGGGATGCCGTCGCCTTCTGGGACAACCGGGCTGTCCAGCACTACGCATCGAGCGACTACTGGCCTTTCACCAGGACCATGGAGCGGGCGTCGATCGTCGGCACGAGGCCCGCCCGCGAACGTCCCTGAGCGGAGCCGCTCGAGTTCCTCCGATCCACGGGGCGGGTGCGCGTCGAAGCCGGCGGTGGCAAGCCGTGCAGGGAGAGGGACCGCACCGTGCAGGGCGAGGGACGGCACCGATAGGGTCGGAGTCTCGACCGTGACCAGGAGGTCCACCACATGCAACAGCGTCCCATCGGCGACCGCATGGTCAGCGCGATCGGCCTGGGCGAGATGCCGCTCTCCATCCAGGGTCGGCCGGACCGCACGCAGGCCATCGCCACCGTCCACGCCTCACTCGATGCCGGTGTCACCATCATCGACACCGCCGATGCCTACTCCCTCGGCGTCCACGAGCACGGCCACGGTGAGGTGCTGATCGCCGAGGCACTCGCCGCGTATGGCGGGGCGACCGACGACGTGCTCGTGGCGACCAAGGGTGGGCACCGCCGGCCCGGCGACGGGAGCTGGACCGTGCACGGTGACCCCGCCTACGTGAAGGAGGCCTGCGAGGCCTCGCTCAAGAGGTTGGGCGTCGAGGCCATCGGGTTGTACCAGTACCATCGCCCCGATCCCAAGGTCCCCTGGGCCGAATCGGTGGGCGCCCTGGCCGACCTGCTCGACGAGGGCAAGATCGTGATGGCCGGCGTCTCCAATGCCACTGTGGCGCAGATCGACGAGGCCCAGCAGGTCCTCGGTGGCCGCCTGGTCAGTGTGCAGAACGAGTTCTCACCACGCTTTCGCTCGTCGGAGGACGAGTTGGCCCACTGCGAGAAGCTCGGGATCGCCTTCATCCCCTGGAGCCCGCTCGGCGGCATCGGCCGTTCCGACGCCATCGAGCAGAAGTTTCCCGCCTTTGCCGAGGTGGCGGCCGAGGTCGGCGCCTCACCTCAGCAGGTGACCCTGGCCTGGATGCTCGCCAAGGGCACGCGCGTCATCCCCATCCCGGGCAGCAGCAGGCCCGCCACTGCCGTGGCGTCGGCCGCGGCCGCTGACATCGTCCTGGCGGAGGAGCAGGTGGCGCGCCTCGACGCCTCCTGAGCGCGGGTGCGCGGGTGCGCGAGTGCAGCGCGGGTGCAGCGCTGGTCCAGGGTGGTGCAGGAGCGGTGGGAGAGCCCGTACGGAACAGAGCGGAACGGAACAGAGCGGAACAGAATTGCCCTTCCCGCTGTTTGCACAGGTGTCGCCGCATGACCACTCGGCAGTGGTCGCTGGGTACGGGCGACAGACGCGAAAAGGAGTGAGGCCGTCATGCCTGCTGTGACCGTTCCAGACACACTCGTGCTCCCGCGCATCGCTGCTCCGGGCGAAGGGGCGATCCTCCGTCCCCTCAAGAGCGTCACCGAGGCCCCTCGGGGTTTCGAGGGTGAGGGATTCCCAGTACGACGGGCGTTCGCCGGCGTACCGGCGGCGGACCTGGATCCGTTCATCCACATGGACCAGATGGGCGAGGTCGAATACGCCCCCGGAGAGCCCAAGGGCACGGCATGGCATCCCCACCGAGGCTTCGAGACGGTCACCTACATGATCGACGGCACCTTCCAGCACCAGGATTCCATCGGTGGTGGCGGGCTGATCACCAACGGATCGACGCAGTGGATGACGGCGGGATCGGGGATCTTGCACATCGAGAGGCCGCCCGAGCAGCTGGTGGCGACGGGAGGCCTGTTCCACGGGATCCAGCTGTGGGTGAACCTCCCGGCGGTCGACAAGTGGATCGACCCGCGCTATCAGGGCATCGAGGCCGGGCACGTCCTGCTCCTCACCAGCTCCGACGGCGGGTCGTTGATCCGGGTCATCGCCGGCGACGTCGGCGGTCACCGGGGCCCCGGATCCACCCACACCCCGATCTCGCTGGTCCATGCCACGCTCGAGCCCGGGGCGGAGCTCGTGCTGCCCTGGCCGGCCGAGTTCAACGCGCTGGTCTACGTCCTCTCGGGCAACGGGCGCGCCGGGACCGAGGCCCGACCGCTGCACACGGGCCAGCTGGCCGCGTTCGGCGCCGGTGAGGCCCTGGTGCTCGGGGCCGACGCGATGCAGGAGTCGCGCCACCCCGCCTTCGACGTCCTCGTTCTCGGGGGCCGACCGATCGGCGAGCCCGTCTACGCCTACGGCCCGTTCGTGATGAACACCAGGGCGGAGATCGTGCAGGCCTTCGAGGACTACGAAGCCGGCAAGCTCGGCACCGTCCCGCCCGACCACATCGGGAACGCGTGAGGCGGATTCCGGGCAGCGAGGCGACAGGAGCCACGACGTGGAGTGCGGCCGACGTCGGCGACCTGACGGGACGGGTCGCTCTCGTCACCGGCGCCAACAGCGGGATCGGCTACGCGGTCGCCGGCACCCTCGCCGCCCACGGCGCTCACGTGATCCTGGCCTGCCGTGACGGAGAAAGGGCCCGGCGGGCACGGGACAGGCTCGAGAGCGAGCTCGAACGCAGCTCCCTCGAGCTGCTCCATCTCGACCTCGCAGACCTGGCGTCGATCCGCCGAGCCGCCGCAGCCGTGCTGGCGACCCACGCCAGGCTCGACCTCCTCGTCAACAACGCGGGCGTCATGGGAACCCCGTACCGCCAGACGGCCGACGGCTTCGAGCTGCAGATGGCCACCAACCATCTGGGGCACTTCGCCCTCACCGGCCTGCTGTTGGACCGGATCGTCACCACCGAGCATTCGCGTGTCGTCACGGTCTCCTCGCACCTGCACCACATCGGTCGGCTCCGGCTCGGCGACGTGGGCGGCACCGCACCGCGCAATACCTGGGTCACCTACGGCACCACGAAGCTGGCCAACCTGCTCTTCACCGCCGAACTGGCCCGCCGCCTGACCGCGGCCCGGCTGCCGACGCTGGCCGTGGCGACCCATCCGGGCTGGACCCGCAGCAACCTGGCCGCCAACGGTGCCGCCCTGAGGACGAACCGGGTGCGACGGAAGCTGGCACGCGCCGCCGGCCGGACCCTGGGCCAGTCGGCGGCGGGGGGGGCGCTCCCCGTGCTGTGTGCCGCCACGTCCTCGTCGGTGCACTCGGGCGCCTACCTCGGTCCGGCGCGCTTCTTCGGCCTCGCCGGAGCGCCCCGCCTGGCCCGGCCGGGCCGGCGCGCCCGCGACGCTATGGCGGCCGCCGCACTGTGGTCGGCCTCGGAGGAGCTGACCGGCGTGCGCTACTCGGTCCCGGCACCGGTCTGAGCACATCGCCAGCATCGGCTCCCCTCGGCGGCGCCCGTGCTCTCGAGACCACCGGCGGCGCACGGGCCGATCGCCCGCAGGAATGCCGCGTGCAGCGGGACCCGGTCGGGGCGCAGCACACGCCCGGCCGCCACGATCACGGCCGCGGCCGCTCCGGCCCGGCGCAGGGCGGCCGCCGCGCTCTGGGCTCTTGCCCCGCTGACGTAGGTGTCGTCGAGTAGGAGGACCCGGCGGCCCCGGACGAGAGCCCGACGCGGCTCGGGAACCGAGAAGGCAGCGCCATCGGGGTGCATGTGCCCGACAGGGCCCGGGCCACGTCGCAGGAGATCGGGGACCCATTGCGCACCGCTGAAAGGCGCACGGGCGGCCGTGGCCAGACCCCGCAGCGTTCGCAGCGGGGACCCCGTCGGGCGGCGCGAGGAGGGAACGGGCAGCACCACGTCGATCGGTCCGCCCGCCGCGGCACACACGCACGGGCCATGGTCGTGCAGGAATGCACCGAAGAGCGCCAGCACCATCGGCCCGAAGCGATCGCGCGCTTCGCGCACGGGTGCTTCCTTGTAGCCCAGCAGGATGGTGTACAGGGGGCCTGGCACCGGGCACAGACGCGCCGGCAAGACCGGGACCAACGGGAGACCGAGGCGCCGACCCACGACGCGGCAGGCGAAGCACACCCGGTCGCCGTCACCGGCCGGACCGCGGCAGACGCGACAGACGCTCGCACCCCGCGGCAGAGCGCCCGGCGGTGCGCTCGGTTCAGCCGGCTGGGGGCGAAGGCGGGTCGGGTTCGGGTCGATGCAGGAGAAAGGTCCCCGTAGCCCGGCTGACGAGCGCGCCGTCGGCCGCACGGACGGTCGCCTCGCCGTAGGCGACCTGCTTCGCCAGGCGGACCACCTCGCCCCGCATCGTGTACGGGTCACCCTTCAGCGCGGGCCGCATGCACTCCGTCTTCATCTCGAGGGTGCCCCGGGTCCGTGCCTTGCCCGGCAGCGCGGCATTGATGGCGAAGTTCATGCAGGCGTCGAGGAGCAGGGAGTGGATCCCGGCCTGCGTGATGCCGTGCGGGTTGCAGGCCAAGTCGGTCGGCACGAAGGTTCCGACGGCCCAACCCAGGTCCTCGCCGTCCACGCCGTAGTCGGTGAACGCCCCACCGACCGCGGTGATGATCGGCATGCCGCCATCGCCGAGCCATCGGTCCATGTTCTTGGGGGTGTCGCCGCGGCGGCCCATCGGGCCGAGACCCTATCGGCCCGGCGTCGTGCCTCTGGGGAGATGCCCGACCGGGCAGGTAGGATGACCGCCGATCAGACCGGCGGGCGCCGCTCGCTCGCCGGATTGGGAGGAGACACCATGACCACCGCAGTCATCGTCGATGCCGTCCGGACCGCCGGCGGGAAGCGCAACGGGAAGCTCCGCAACTGGCACGCCGTGGACCTGGCCTCCGAAGCACTCAAGGCCCTGGCCGAGCGCAACAAGCTCGACCCGGCTGAGGTCGACGACGTGATCATGGGCTGCGTGATGCAGGTGGCCGAGCAGTCCCTGAACATCGGGCGCAACGCCGTGCTGGCGTCGGGGTGGCCCGAGTCCGTGCCCGGCACCACGATCGACCGCCAGTGCGGGTCCTCGCAGCAGTCGCTGCACTTCGCGGCGCAAGGCGTCATGGCCGGTGCCTACGACATCGCCATCGCGGCGGGCGTCGAGTCGATGACGAGGACCCCGATGGGTTCCTCGGTGGTCCGTGACCTCGGCTATCCCTTCGGCCCTTCGATGATGAAGCGGTACACCGAGACCGGCCTTCCCGGCCAGGGCATCGGTGCCGAGATGATCGCGGACAAATGGGGTATCTCCCGCGAGGAGCTCGATGCCTTCTCGGTGCAGAGCCACCACCGGGCGGCCCGGGCGACCGCCGAGGGCCGTTTCGAGAACGAGATCGTGCCCGTCGCCGTGCGCGACGACGAGGGCCACGACACGGACGAGACCTTCGCCAGTGACGAGGGCATCCGACCCGACTCCACCGTCGAGGCACTGGCCAACTTGAAGCCGGCGTTCAAGGAGAACGGCAAGGTGACCGCAGGGAACTCCTCGCAGATCACCGACGGTGCCTCAGCCGTGCTCGTCATGAGCGAGGAGAGGGCGAACGCACTCGGGCTCCGGCCGCGTGCGCGCTTCCACGCCTTCGCCTTGGCCGGCGTCGACCCCGTCACCATGCTGACCGGCCCGATCCCGGCCACCACCCACGTGCTCGAGCGGGCGAAGCTGACCCTCGACGACATCGACGCCATCGAGATCAACGAGGCGTTCGCCTCGGTCGTGCTGGCCTGGGAGAAGGAGCACCACCCGAACATGGAGATCGTCAACCCCAACGGTGGTGCCATCGCACTCGGACACCCGCTCGGCGCCTCCGGCTGCAAGCTGGCCGCCACGCTCCTCAACGAACTGGAGAGGACCAACGGTCGCTACGGGCTGCTCACCATGTGCGAGGGTGGCGGCTTGGCCAACGCCACCATCATCGAGCGCCTCGGCTGAATCGCCGACGCGCCTCTCCAAGGAGGCGCTGACCAGCTAGTGGTAGCGGGTGGCCAAGAGGAACCCCCCGAAGATCATCACGAGCCCGACCACGAGACCCCACGGCGACCCGTGCGCCAGGAACGGCAGGCTCGCCAGGTAGTTGACGGTGATCACGACGACGCCACCGATCAACAGGACCAGGACCAGCGCCCCGAACCACGGTGGGCTGTGCCGCACGTTCTTGGGGATCGGGGCCGTGTAGCGGCCGCTCTCCTCGGCCGTCTTGTAACGGCCGACCTTGGCAGCACGACCGGAGGCCGACTTACCCTTGCGCGAGGCGCCGCCCGGGCCCTTGCCCTTGGTGCTCGTAGCCACCGCGGAGAGGTTAGCCAGCGGGAGGCGGCGGTTCGCGGCGGTCCTGCGCGGCAGCTGCCGCCGCGGTCTCGGTCGGCCTTCCCGCTCGGGCATTCCGGTACGATCGTCGGCCCATGGGACCGAGGGTGCTCGTCGTCGACAACTACGACTCCTTCGTCTACAACCTGGTCCAGGAGCTCGGCGAGCTGGGGGCGGACCCGGTGGTCTTCCGCAACGACGCCGTCGACGTCGGCGGCATCCGGGCGGCCCACCCCGACGCCGTGCTGATCTCCCCCGGGCCGGGGCGTCCCGAGGACGGCGGCGTGAGCCTGGCGGCCGTCGCCGCGCTCGCGGGCGAGATCCCGCTGCTCGGGGTCTGCCTCGGGCACCAGTGCATCGGGCAGGCCTACGGCGCCGAGATCGTCCCGGCGCCCCACCTGATGCACGGCAAGACCTCGGAGATCCACCACGACGGGCGCGGGCTCTTCGCCGGGCTCCCCAACCCCTTCGTGGCCACCCGCTATCACTCGCTGGTGGTGCGACCCGATTCGATCCCCGACGAGCTCGAGATCACGGCCAGGTCCGCCGACGGCGTCGTGATGGGCCTGCGCCACCGCACGCGGCGCGTCGAGGGTGTCCAGTTCCACCCCGAATCGGTGCTCACCGCCTCCGGACCTGCGCTCCTGGCCAACTTCCTCGGCTCCCTGCCGACCGCCTCCCTGACCTGAAGGCCCGGTCGGCGGTCGTCAGTGGCTCACCCCGGGGCCGGGGCGCACGTTCGGAGGGGCCGCCGCGGCCGGAGCGGTCGTCGTCGTGGTCGACGAGGTCGTCGTGGTCGAGCTCGTCGTGGTCGTCACCGGCTGGCAGACCGAGAGGCTGACCGTGCCACCCGGCCCGATCAGGGTGTCGGGGCCCGGGCTCTGGGCGTCGACCGTCCCGGGCGCGGCGCCGTTGGCGCAGGTGGAGTCCGTCGTCACGCTGGGCGAAAGCCCGGCGGCCGAGATGGTCGACTGAGCGGTGGCCGACGGCTGGCCGACGACGCCCGGCACCTTGACGCAGTTCGAGACGACGAGGTTCACCGAGGCGTTGGGCAGGGCGGTGGCGCCGGGGCCCGGGTTCTGCGACTGCACCAGGCCGCCCGAGTACTGCCCCGAGCACCCGTTCGTCTGGTTGCCCACGGTCAGGTTGTTCTTGGTCAGCGTCGCCGCCGCCGCCGTCGGGCTCTGCCCGAGGACGCTCGGGACCGACACCGACGTCTGGTTCCCCGACACGGTGAGCTGCACCTTGGTGCCCGCCTTGACCTTCGCCTGGGCGGCCGGGTTCTGGGTGAGGACCGTCCCCACCGGCTTGTTGCTCGAGACGAAGCGCGGGTCGTAGGCCAGCCCCGCCGCCGTGAGCAGTTGCTCGGCCTGCGCCAGCTGCTGGTTCACCACCGAGGGGACGCTGACGGGGGGACCGGCGCTGACCACGAGGTCGACCGACGAATTCTTGGCGACCGATGTGCCCGCGGCCGGACTGGTGGAGATCACGATGCCGCTGTGCACGTTGTTGCTGATCACGGTGCGGGTCGTCCCGACCGCCAGGTTCTCCTTTTGCAATGTCCGTGTGGCCTGCGCAGTCGTCTGCCCGTGGAGGTCGGGCACCGTGACGTCCCCCCCGAGCACGGAGCGCAGGAGGAAGAAGGCGATGACCGCCAGCGCGACGAGGAGCACGACGAGGAGGACGACGAGGCGCCGGGTGCGTTTCTTGCGCTCGCTCTCCTCACGGTCGTCCGGGGTCGGAACCGGCGCACCGACCGCCATGGTGTGGGCGGTCGCCGCCGGCACGGCCTGGGTGGCCGCCACGGCGCCCATCACCGAGGTCGCCGTGACGTCGCCCGCCTCGACGGGACGGCCCTCGGCAAAGCGGAGCAGGTCCGCCCGCAACTCCTCGGCGGTGGCGTAGCGGTCGGCAGGATCCTTCGCCATGGCCTTCATGACCACCGCCTCGAGGGCCGGCGGCACCGACGGGTTCACGGCTCTGGGCAGATCCGGCGAGTCGCGCACGTGCTTGGAAGCCACCGCCACCGGTGAGTCGCCGGTGAAGGGTGGACGCCCGGTGGCCATCTCGTAGAGAACGACGCCCAGTGAGTAGATGTCGCTGCGGGCATCGACGCCCTTCCCCTCCGCCTGCTCGGGCGAGAAGTAGGCCGCCGTCCCCATCACGGCACCGGTCTGGGTCAGGCTCTCCTCGGTGTTGACGGCGCGCGCGATCCCGAAGTCGGTCACCTTGACGCCGCCGTCCGGCGTGATCAGCACGTTGCCCGGCTTGACGTCACGGTGCACGACGCCATGGCGGTGCGCGAAGGCCAAGGCGGCGGCCACACCCGCACCGATCGAGGCGATCTGGCGGGGTGTCAGCTTCTCCGGATCGCGCAGGACGGCGCTGAGCGGCCGGCCGTCGACGTACTCCATCACGATGAAGTAGGCGCCGTCGTCCTCACCCCAGTCGAAGACGGGGACGATGTTGGGATGGGAGAGGTTGGCGGCGGCCTGGGCCTCACGCCGGAAGCGCTCGACGAAGGTGCGGTCCACCGAGAGCTCGGGGAAGAGCACCTTGAGCGCGACCGGCCGATCGAGCTGGCGGTCCATGGCCCGGTAGACCTGTGCCATCCCGCCGCGGGCGACGAGATGGGTCAGCTCGTAGCGGCCCGAGTAGATGCGCGGGTTGTCGACCGGTTTCATGGCGCCCAGAGCCTACGCGGGTCGACTTCGGCCTCGGTGCTGTTCGCTTCGTACGTCGGGCTCATGGAGCCGGCACCGCCGTGGTCGTCGTCGTGCTCGCCGGCGTGCCGGCCGGAGCCGGGGTGCCGGGCACGCTCGTGGTGGTCGTGGTGGTGGTCGTCGTGGTGGTCGTCGACGTGGTCCCGGCCGCCACGATCGAGGCGACGTACTGCTTGGCACTGTCGAGCGACGACTTCTGCACGCCCGACTTCAACGCGGCGGCCGCGGACGGCAGCACCTGGGTCGTCGTGTGCCCCGTATGGTCCACCACCTTCGGATGGAACCACAGGACTCCTCCGGGCTGGCCCTGCGTGATCACGATCTCGGTGCCCTGCGCGCCGACGATCCAGTTGTCGTAGGCGTACCACCGCAGCGCGAAGTAGGCCCCGACCGGGACCGCCGCCACGAGCAGGATGAAGCCGACGACCCGGAACGTGACGCGCCGCGGGATGCCGAGCCGGCGGCGTCGGGCGCCGCGGCTCTCCTTCCCCGGCGGCGGCCGGTCGTCCCGCCGTGGCCCGGGCGGGGGCGGCACGCGCGCCGTGGCACGTGCGACGGGCACGGCGGAGGTGCCCAGGAAGAATTCGTCGCTGCGCGGCCCCGTCTCCGCCAGGCCCGAGGGCTCGTCACCGAAGGCCAGGCGCGATCCGGGCGCCAACGTGTCGTCGGGGCGCAGCGTGCGCACGGTCTCGGTCTGGTGGGCATCCCCGGGCGCGGCCAAGCGTCCCGACGCCGTGGCGCTCCCGGCGCCGTTCGTGCCCGCGATGCCGGCGCCGCCCGGTCGACTCGGTCCGCTCGCCCCCGGGGGCCCGCTGGACCCGCCGGCGTTCTCGGGCGCCGGCGCAGCGACCGAACCGGCCGACGCGGCACCCGCGGCGGCCGCCGCCGTCCCGAGGCCCAGCGGCGTCACCCTGGTCTGGGTGCCGTCGCCCTCCTCGCCCACCTGCACGTCGACCACGACCACGGTGATGTTGTCGGCGCCGCCGTTCTCGTTGGCCACGTCGACCAGTTGCTGCGCGGCCTCCCCCGGGTCCCCCACCTTGCGCAACACATCTTCGATCTGTCCGACCTCGACCTCGTTGGACAACCCGTCCGAGCACAACAGGATCCGGTCCCCCGTGCGCAGCTCCAGCTCCCACATGTCCGCGTCGACCTCGGAGGACACGCCGAGCGCGCGCGTCAAGATGTGCCGCTGCGGGTGGACCGCCGCCTCGGCCTCGGTCATCTCGCCATGGCGCATCCGCTCTTCGGCCAGGCTGTGATCGTCGGTGATCTGTATCAGCTCGCCTCCGGAGAAGACGTAGGCCCGCGAGTCGCCCACGTTCGCCAGGGCCAGCACGTCGCCGCCCTCGGGACCGCCGACCAGGGCCACGGCCGTCAGCGTGGTGCCCATGCCGCGGAGGTCCAGGTTCTGCTGGCTCTCCTGCCAGACCGCCGCGTTGGCCTCGGAGAAGGCGACACGCAGCCCTTCGACGCTGGGCGTGCGCTCGAAGGTCCGCGCCAGCGTCTCGACGGCCACCTTCGCCGCGACCTCACCACCGACGTGGCCGCCCATGCCGTCGGCCACGGCGTAGAGGTTGGGCCGCTCGAGCGGCATGTCCTGGTTGACGGTGCGGACGCGCCCGACGTCGGTGGCCGAACCCGAACGCAGCACCGTCACCGCGAGACCTCGAAGACGGTCGACCCCACCTGCAGGAGATCGCCCTTGCCGAGCCGTACCGCCTGTTTGATCTGCTCCGAGTTGACGTAGGTGCCGTTGGTCGAGCCGAGGTCCTCGACCCACAGCTGCTCGCTCCGCCGGAACAGGCGCGCGTGGAGCGTCGAGGTGTAGATGTCCTGGGGCATGGCGACACCGCAGCCCGGCGAGCGACCGATGGTCAGCTCGTCGTCGAGGTCGTAGGTGCGGCCCGCCTGGGTGTCGGGCTGCACGACCTTGAGGTAGAGGTGCCGGCGCCGGGTCGGCTTCGGCTGGTCGCGCGGCCGCTCGGCGGCACGAACCTCCCGGCGCTCCTGGCGGCGCTGCGAGCGTGACTTGCGGATGGTGGCCGGGCTCATCTCCACCCACACGGCCCGGATCACGCGCAGGAAGAAGAGGAAGATCAACGCGATCACCCCCCATTGCATGATGCGCAGGACCGCGGTGAGGTTCTGGGTGGCGACCAGGACGGCCACCGGGCTTGACGTCACGACATTTCGAAGATGAGCGTCGTCGACCCCACGCTGATCTCGTCCCCGCTGGCGAGCAGCTGTTCCCGGATCGGCGCGCCGTTGACCCTGGTCCCGTTGGTGGAACCCAGGTCGGCGATGAACACTCCGTCTTCCTTCCGCCGCAGCTCGGCGTGCCGGCGGCTCACGTTGGAGTCCGGCAGGACGACATCACACTCGGGCAGCCGCCCGATGACCAGAGGACCGGCACCGACGGCCACCCGCCGGCCGTCGGACAGGACGATCTCCGCCAGGAACCCGCCGTCCTCGCTCTCGAGCACCTCGGCGGTCACGGTGAACCGTCCCGCCTTCAGGTTCGACCCTTCGAAGATCTCGACCTCGACCGGGCCCACGAACGAGTACCCCTCGATGCGGGCGTGCTCTCGGGCGGCGTCGGACAGCTCGCGGGAGAGGGCGTCGATGAAATTGGCGAAGCGCGTCACGTCCGCCGGCGAGAGCGTGACGGCGAAGGCGTTGGGCGCGATGAGCCCTCGCACCCCCACGCGGCGGTGCAGGTCCATCTCGCGCGTCAGCCTCCGCCCGATCTCGACCGGCTGGAGGTTGCTTCGAAACGGCTTGGCCAACGTTCCCTCCACCAGACGCTCGAGTCGCTCCTCAAACTGCTGGAGTCCCATGGTCTTCCAGAGACTACCGGTCCCCCGGGGCCGACTGGGGGCGAGATGGCGTCTGACCTGGTCACCTCTCTCAAGGTTCAGGCGGCAGGCGGCCTTGGGCCGACCCCGCAGCGACTACTGTTGTCCGGTCGCTCGGGCGAGTGGCGGAATTGGCAGACGCGCAGGATTCAGGTTCCTGTGTCCGAAAGGATGTGCGGGTTCAAGTCCCGCCTCGCCCACGCTCGGTCCCGGCGCATCACCGGTTGCCGGGCCGGGTCCGCTCGGTCCGGCGTTCCCGAGGGGATCCGGTCATGCCACCGACGGGTTCGAGCGGCGTGGAGACCCGGGCCACGACGACGTCGTCGCGCGAGCGGAGCGCGGTCGAGAGGACCAGGTCCGTCTGGTTGTGGAGGACGCGGTAGCGGAGCTTGTCGGGCCGCACGACCGGGATCAGCACGACGAGTTGGTCGTCGGGGCGCTCGGCCCGCATCTGGTCGATGAACTCGACGATCGGATGCACCACCGAGGCGTACTCGGTGCGAAGCACCGTGAGCGGGACCCCGGGGTCCCACCGCCTCCACTGCCGGCGGAATCGCTCGGCCCACCGGTTCCCCTCGTCCCCGTCGCGCAGGACGACCGTCACCGCGACGACCTCCTGACCGAGCGACTCCGCCTCGCACAGGGCGTGCTCCGTCAGACGTGAGACCCGGTTGACCGGCACGATGACCAGCGTGTGCTTCGGCTCGGGCTTGGGCGGGGTCCTGTCGAAGGCGAGGAGGGCCCGGGCCCGCTCGTAGTAGGCGTGGATGCGCAGGAACAAGACGATGAAGGCCGGGATGGCGATGACCACGACCCACGCCCCCTCGGTGAACTTGGAGATCAAGAAGACGACCGTGGCCACGGCCGTGATGCAGGCGCCGAGGCCGTTGACGGCGGCCCGCCGGCGCCATCCCGGCGGCCGTTGGCGGCGCCAGTGCACCACCAGGCCGGCCTGGGACAGGGTGAACCCGATGAACACCCCGATGGCGAAGAGCGGGATCAGGGTGTTGGTGTTTCCCCCGACGACGACGAGGAGGACGCCGGCCAGGACCGCCAGCACCGCGATCCCGTTGGAGAACACCTGGCGGTCGCCCCGCATGCTGAAGAAGTGGGGCAGGTAGTTGTCGCGGGCCACCAGACTGGCCAGGACGGGAAGGCCTCCGAACGAGGTGTTGGCGGCCAGGGCCAGGACGATGGTGATGGTGACGGACACGAGGTAGTAGGCCCAGCTCCGCCCGACGGCCATCGCCATGATCTGGCTCAGCACGGTCTGCCCGGTGCGGGGACCGATGTTCCAGCGTGTGGCCAGGACGGCCAAGCCGAGCAGCATGGCGCCGAGGATCAGACCGAGCAGCATCTCGGTGCGCTTGGCCCGCACGACCCGGGGCTCCCGGAAGAGTGGGACCCCGTTGGCGATGGCCTCCACCCCGGTCAGGGCGCTGCAGCCCGCCGAGAAGGCCTTGAGGACGAGGAGGAACGTCACTGCCTTCACGCCTGTGGTCGGCAGCTGCGAGGTGCCCAACGGCGCCTGGCCCAGACCGAGGGGATGGACCAGGCCGACCGCGATGATGGCCAGGAGGCCCACGATGAACACCATCGTGGGCAGGAGGAAGGCGCGGGCGGTCTCGCCCAGGCCCCGGAGGTTCAGCACCGTGATCAGGAGCAGGATCCCCAGGCACAGCGGCACGGTGGCCCCGGCCAGGCCCGGGAAGGCCGATTGCAGGGACGCCACACCTGCCGCGATCGAAACAGCCACGGTGAGCGTGTAGTCGACCACGAGGGCCGCCGCGGCCACGAGGCTGGTGTGCGCCCCGAAATTGGCCCGGGAGACCGCGTAGGCGCCGCCCCCCATCGGGTACGCGTCGATCACCTGGCGATAGGAGAAGACCAGGATGGCCAGGAGGCCCACGATGGCCACCGTGACCGGCAGCACGAGGTGCAAGGCGCCCGCACCGGCGACGGCCAGGACGAGGATGATCGCCTCGGGCCCGTAGGCGACCGAGGTCAGTGCGTCGAGGGAGAGCGCGGAAAGGCCCTCGATCGGTGTGATCCGGTCCTTCGCCGTGCCCCGGCCGACCGGACGCGGCGGCCCCACCAGCAGCTGCCACACCGCCCGGGCGCGGCCGGCACCACGGGCGGGGGGAGGATCGGCCACGGCTGTCGGGGGCTACTCGCTCGCGCTACCGCTGCCGCTGCGGGGGACACGGACGCGGCCGCTCCAGGTCCCGTCGCCCCGCAGGGAATGGTCCACCGTCACGTCGCCCTCCCGTTCCCGCCGTCGGACAACCATAGGGTGCGCCCCCCGGGCACCGAGGGCGGCCATGGCGACCGCCCGGCCCGCGAGGGCCTTGCGTTCGGAGCCGCGAGCGCGCGCCGCGCTGCGGACCTAGAGCCGGTAGAGCCTCTGGGCGTTCTCGCCGAGGATCTTGCGCTGCACCTCGGGGGCCAAGGTCGACATCTTGGCGGCCACGGTGTCCAGCGGCTTGGGATAGAGGCACGTCGGGTGCGGGAAGTCCGTCTCGAAGAGGATGCTGTCGGCACCGACGGCGTCGACGAGCGCGGGCAGGTTGTTCTTCTCGAACCAGAAGGTGGCGTAGAGGTTCCTCTTGAAGTACTCCGAGGGCAGCATCTCGAGGGCGGCCAGCTGTTCGGGCGCGTTCTCCGACATCTCGTAGTCGAGCGCTTCGAGGATGAAGGGGATCCAGCCCACGCCGCTCTCCACCGACACCATCTTGAGGTGCGGGTGCCGGTCGAGCATGCCGCTGAGGATGATGTTCGTCACCACCCGCGCGTTCCCGATGAACAGCAGCGTCCCACCGATGGCCAGCTTGGTGTCCTCGTCCTGGGACTCCCAGGGGTACGTGCCGAAGTAGGTCATGGTGGTGAGGCTGGCGCCGATGTGGAAGTGCACGGGCAGCTGCAGCTCGGAGCAGGCCTCCCACAGAGGATCCCAGGCCCGGTTGGCCAGGTCCGGCCCTCCCACGTCGTTGGGGTCCGATGTGATGTTCACGCCGCGCAGGTCGAGCGCGGCGACACGCCTGGCCTCGGCCACGGCGGCGTCCACGTCCCACGCCGGCAGCACCGGCATCGGGAGCAGGCGGCGGCCGGAGTCCGCCTGCACCTCGGCCATGGCGTCGTTGTAGATCTGCAGGCACAGCAGGCGCAGCTCGGGGTCCTTGACGATGTCGGAGATGCCCTGCCCACCGAGGCCGATGGAGTTGGGGAAACAGACCTGCGCCCACACGCCGGAGTCGTCCATGACGCCGATGCGCGCCTCGATGTCGAACGCGCCGAGGTGGATCTGGTCCTGGGTCCACTCGAAGAGCGCCTCGGCGGCGCGGCCCTTCCCACCCTGGCGGTCGATCACCCCTCCCCCGCCGGCGAAGCCCAGCTCGGCTCCGTCGACGTACCACATCGGCCTCCCGTCGACCTCGACGACGTGCGGCACGCGGTCGGCGAACTCGGCCGGGGCCCGCTTGGTCCACAGGTCGTGGGCCTCGGTCAGATGGGTGTCGGCGTCGACCACCCGCAGACCCTCAAGTGCCAGCGTCATCGTCCCTCCCCCGGGCTCGGCCCTCGACTTCGTTATCGACGTCGACGTCGAATGTACCCGACCGGGTCCCGGCATCGCCCCGTGAGCGCCCGTGAGGGGCCCTGACGGGTGCGAGCCCGCCACAGACCCTCAGCGTGTCCGGGGGAATCCCAGATCGATCTCGCTGGTGGCCGGATCCGGCCAGCGGGTCGTGACGACCTTGGGCCGGGTGTAGAAGCGGATGCCCTCGGGCCCGTACATGGCACTGTCGCCGAACAACGACGACTTCCAGCCCCCGAAGGAGTGGAAGCCCACCGGCACCGGGATGGCCACGTTGACACCCACCATCCCTGCGGTGACGTCACGCTCGAACCGCCGCGCCGCGCCGCCGTCCCGGGTGAAGACGGCCACACCGTTGCCGTAGGGGCTCTCGTTGACGAGGTTCACCGCCTCCTCGTAGCTGTCGGCGCGCACGACGCTGAGCACCGGGCCGAAGATCTCGTCGTCGTAGACGCGCATGCCCGGTCGGACCCGGTCGAGCAACGTGCAGCCGAGGAAGAAGCCCTGCGGCCGCTCGCCGGACCGACCGTCCACCACCAGGCGCGCCCCCTCCGACTCGGCGCCTTCCACGTAGCCGCGCACCCGGTCGCGGTGCTCGGCGGTGACGAGCGGTCCCATCTGCGAGTCCGGGTCGCTCCCGGGCCCGACGACCACGGACGGCACCCGTGCCGCGATGGCGTCGACGAGAGCGTCCCCTACCGCGCCGACGGCCACCACCACCGAGATGGCCATGCAGCGCTCTCCCGCCGAGCCGAAACCGGCGGAGATGGCGGCGTCGGCGGCCGCATCGACGTCGGCGTCGGGCAGCACCACCATGTGGTTCTTCGCTCCTCCGAGTGCCTGGACTCGCTTGCCGTGACGCGCTCCCGCCTCGTACACGCTTCGTGCGATCGGGGTGCTGCCCACGAAGGACACGCCGGCGACGCCGGGGTGACCGAGCAGAGCGTCCACGGCCACGGCGTCGCCGTGGACGACGTTGAGCACGCCGTCGGGAAGGCCCGCCTCCTTCGCCAGTTCGGCCAGGAGGAGCGAGACGGACGGGTCCTTCTCCGAAGGTTTCAGGACGAAGGCGTTGCCGCAGGCGATGGCGTTGGAGAGCATCCAGAGCGGGACCATGACCGGGAAGTTGAAGGGCGTGATCCCCGCCACGACGCCGAGTGGCTCGAGCACGGTGTGCACGTCAACGCCGCTCGAGACCTCCGTCGAGTGCGCACCCTTGAGCAGGTGCGGGATCCCGCAGGCGAACTCGATGTTCTCGAGGCCGCGGGCGACTTCACCGGCAGCGTCGTCGAGCACCTTCCCGTGCTCGGCCGTCACGGCGGCAGCCAGATCGGGGGCCGCCCGGGCCACGAGGTCGCGCAGGCGGAAGAGCACCCCCGCCCGCGCACTCAGCGACCCGGCGCCCCACTCTGCCGCCGCCTCCGCTGCCACCTCGACCGCGCCGCCGACCTCTTCGGCTGAGGCCAGCGGCACGCTCGCCGTCTGCACGCCCTGGGCCGGGTCGTACACCGGCCCGCGCCGGCCCGAAGCCCCCGCCACGGACTTGCCTCCGATCCAGTGCTCGAGCTCCCGCATGGACCGATCATCCCATCTCGTTCAGGCCACCTGGGCAGACTCCCCCGCCCCCAGCTTGGCCAGCTCTTCGGAGACCAGGCGGTCGTGCTCGTCGAGGTCCCGGCGCGCCGCGCGCGGGCTCCAGCGCCCGCGCATGAAGAACACCAGCACGGCGAACACGAACATCCCGACCATGCAGACGGTCCACCATCGCTTCCACTCTCCCGGCGAGGTCTTCTGGGCCGGCACCAGCTTCTGTTCGGCCACGAGCAGGTTGGCGAGGTCCTGCGAGTGGACGCCCACCTTGGACTCGATCTGCGCCCTGCTCACCGGCGTCCCCTTCTGAATGGCGGTGGCGAGGGGCTGGTAGGCCAGCAATCCCTGCACCTGGGGATTGCTGAGACCACCGGCGGCGTTCAAGGCCGTGCCGAGATTGTGCGTCGCGTTGCAGGCGGCCAGCAGCTTGGCCAGGGTCTGCGGACCGGGTTGGTCCGTGCCCTGGAGGTCCGCGATGACCGAGGCCGGGGTGGCCTTCGCTCCGCAGGCCGGTGGGCTCGTCGACGGCGCGTAGGGCTGCGCCGCCTCGATGGTCTGCAACGTCGCCCCGGCGTTCTGATTGTCGACGAGCACGGTCGAGGTCGTCACCACGTAGGGCAGCACCAGGAAGGAGAGGGCGACCGTGATCCGCAGGATCCAGCCCCAGATGGCCAGG